>JAOARW010000022.1 GCA_025210475.1 Carboxylicivirga sp.
CATGTCGCAAAGATCACACCTTAATTCATCTAAAATTCACAGAAAGCTTCTTGGTTATCAACATACAGCTGTGATTTTATTCACATTTCCTTCGATAAAAGATGATTTTGAAAAAATTGGAGAACGTGAGTAGTTACCTTTATTGTATTAACCGAAATATCCAATTCGTCTGAAATTTCCTTGTTGCCCATGCCCAATAACGATAAGTTCATGATTTCTTTAGATTGGGGAGCCAATTGACTTATGGCTTTACGCAACATAATAAACACTTCCTGTTCTAATACATTATTTTCGAACCAAACAGGATTCTCCACTTTCATTTTCTTAATATAGTCATCTTCCACCCGTAAGTGTTTCAAATAATTCAGGCATTTGTTTCGTACAATACCGTATAGAAAAAAACGGGCATCTTCTTCCTTTTTAATTTCAGTCCACTTTTCCCATACCACAACCATTGATTCCTGGCAAATATCTTCAGCTACATCTTCTGAATCAACAAAGCGTTTGGCAAAAACGACCAAAGGAGGATACACTTCATTAAAAAAAGATTTAAAAGGTTTCTTGTCCTTAATAACTTCCCGGCTTTCAATTAACATAAAAGCGAATTTGCAGAATTGGATATTGTTAAAATTACCTAACAAATATAAAAAAAGTATTCGTCATCCTAAGCATTATTCAAACTTTTCGTCCCAATCATAATAACATTCAACATTCAGGTTATTTCCAAATTAAATCTTAATTTTTTGTGCTAATGATGTATATATTAATCGTATTTGGTTAATCATACTTTTTAAACCACCCATCTTTTAAAGGTATGATATTAACACCTTTACACAATTCTTGCTAATGGCTTTCTTCTCATCAAATACCATGAAGCATCGGAGAATAAATTATTTACTTATGACTTAAAGGAATATCAAAGGAAAAACACGAACCTTTTCCTGTTTGTGAACAAAGTGAAATTGAACCACCTAGCAATTCAACCAGTCCTTTGCAAATAGCTAAACCAATGCCGGTTCCTTTATAGCTTTTGCGACTTCGGTCGGCTTTAATTTGCCAATACGGCATAAAAATGTTCTTTTGTTGATCTGATGCAATTCCAATTCCATCATCTTTGACGTAAAATTCAAGTGATTGATCAACCAGCTTACAGCCCATTTCTATGCACCCCTGCTCACTATATTTAATCGCATTGGTCAGTAAATTATTCATAATCTGAATAATCCTTTTTTTATCTGAATGAATAAAAATACCTGAATTGAGCGAGTCTCCTTTCACAATCAATTCCAGGTTCTTTTCGGATGCCATGGGTTGAAAAAACTGAAGCAACTCATTAAACATTCTTCCTACCGAAAATAATTCCTTTTTTATTTCTTGCTCACCTGATTCGATTTTTGATACCTCCAACACTTCATCAATTAAGTGAAGCAACTGATGTCCACTTTTCAAAATAATATCCAAGCCCTCTTCCCTCTCCTGAGGTTCGGGATGGCCATATTGTAACAATCCAGCAAAACTTACTATACCACTGATTGGTGTTCTAATTTCATGAGATAAATTAGCCAGAAAGGTAGATTTTAACAGATTATTTGCTTCCGCTTTTTCTTTGGCTTTATTAAAGGAATCGTTTACTTTTTCCAGTGATTCATTGGTCTTTTCAATCTCTTCATTTAAATGTGTCAATGATTCGTTTCTCTCCCGTAATGCATTTTCTTTTTCCTTCAGTTTTTCTTCCGCCTCTTTTCGTTGCCTGATTTGCATCCTTAAAGTCTGTGTTCTTTCCTTAATCTTTCGTCTTAACTCATAGTTCCAAAACAAGTTAATTACAAAGAAAAATATGATTAGGAGAATTGCAGCAAAAATGATCCATCGAATAATTTGCCAACGCTCTTTTTGCCATTCTGTTGCTACCCCAAACCATTTTCCATAAATTTCATCATACCTGCCATTTTCTTTAACTATTTCCAAGCCCCTGTTTAAGCGATTAACCAGTGCCGAATCCCCTTCCTTAACAGGAAAACAGTATATATTTTGCCAAATGGCAGGCCCAACCACCTCTAAGTTATCAATCTTGTTTTTATTCATATGGTAGGTAATGACATATCTGGTATGAATACCACAATCCCCTTCTCCGGCAGATAAACGCCTAACAAACTCATCTGAACTATAAGTCAGAATAACATTCACATCCCATCCTTCATTAATAATTTTTTCATAGGCAATATCACCTTTTTGAATGATCACATCTTTGCCACGTATGTCATTTAAGCTTTTAATAGAAGAGCCTTTTCTAACAAAAAGCGCGTGCGAATTAATTAAAATGGGATTGGTAAAATCCACCAATTTTTCCCTTTCAATCGAATTATTCATACCTGTCAAAGCATGCACACTGCCATCTTCTACTTCTTTTCGAATATCTAACCATAAACCAGATTCATACTCAAGCTCTAAGTCAACTTCCTCGGCTATCGCCTGTATTAAATCATTATCAAATCCATCGGGCTTTTCATTTTCATTCACAAACTCAAAAGGTGGATAATTTGATGTCGTCATTACACTAATGGTTCGACGTTCTGTTTCTTTTACACCCTCACTCTTGTCTATAAAAAAAAGTTTAACAATAAACCAACCAAGTATTAACGCCAGCGCTAATACAATGATCAGTCCGTTTCTTTTTTTATTGATGATGCTTAGTTTCATTATTTATTGTTACAACCTAATAAATACACCTTTAAACTATTGTATATGATTCAATCGAAATTCGAAACGTGTTCCTTCGCCTACAGCAGATTTTACAGATAAGGTTCCTCCAAGAATTTCCACCAAACTTTTTGCAATAGACAAACCAAGACCAGTTCCACTTTTTTGCTGATTTAATTGTTCAACCTGTCCAAAGCGTTCAAAAATATAATTGTAAAATTTTTTTTCTATTCCAATGCCCGTATCCGAAACATAGAATTCAAAAGATCCATCTTGCTCTAAACAACCAATGTGTATTTCACCCTGCTCTGTAAACTTGATTGAGTTTGACATTAAATGCTCATAAACACGCTTTATTTTTTCGTAATCAGAATTTATAAACAATTGATCACTTTGTTTATCAACAATTAATTTGAGGCCTTTCCTTTCTGCTTTTGAGTTGTGGAATTGATGCAATTCTTCCAGAAGTTTGTCAATCAAGATCTTTTCCTTTACTGCAAGTAACTGTCCATTTTCTATTTTTGATATTTCCAGAATATCATCAATAATGTGCATCAATTGAAGTCCACTTTTTAATACAACACTGATATATTCATTTTGCTCTTCAGAACTCAGTTCGGTATGACGTAGCAACTCAGCAAATCCTACAACACCATTCATTGGCGTGCGAATCTCGTGCGACATGTTGGCTAAAAAGGCCGTTTTTAGTTGATCATTCCTCTCTGCATCCTGCTTGGCTATTTTCAGTTCAGTATTTATCCAGGATATTTCGTTATTATAGTTCGTGAGTTGCTCATTCAATTGTCTATACTCTGCATTCCTCTCTTTCAGATCATTTTCATTTTTAAGCAGCTCTGATTCGATACGATTGTGCTCGTTTAGTTCTTTTTTTAATTCTGAAGTATGAGTTTCCACTTTTCGATGTAGTACGAATCCCCATAGCAAACTTGCTATTGCAAAAACCAGCAAAGGAATTCCAATCCAAAGCATTATCCACGATACTTTCTCCCATTGGTCTTCTTTCGTGATCACATATGGATCAAACCACTTATTATAAATTTTATCGTAAGTCCCGTTTTCCTTAATGATGGTTAAGCCAACGTTAAGCTCACTTAATAAAGCCTGATTTCCTTTTTGAACAACCATTCCGTAGTTAAGTTTCCACTCTGGTTTTTCATTAATTACAATATTATCAAGATTATACATCTCTTTGGTATAAGTTGCATGTACACGAGAAACAAAAGCTCCAAATCCTTCACCATTTGCTACTCTTTGAATCGCTTCTACAGAGGTAGTTACTGTATTAATTTGCTTACTGGGTAAATGTCTTTTCAAAATCATTTCACCAACATCACGTCGCATTGCAAACACCTCTTTATCTGTCAATTCGGAAAGATGCGAAATATTATCTCCTTCGCGAACAACAAACACATAGGAAGTAATGAAATGTGGAATGGAAAAATCCATTTTACTCTCTCGTTCAGCAGTACGAAACACGCCCATCAGTGCATCTGTATCACCATTATTGAACGATTCCACAACATTGGCCCATTCATCCATTTCAATTTGCACATTGATCCCCACGGCTTCAGCTACAGCCATCGTCAACTCAATATCGAAGCCATCCGGTTCTCCTTGGTCATTTAAAAATTGAAAAGGAGGATAACCTGAATCTCCTTTAATTACAACCACAGTATCAGCGCCTTCATACAAGGCCGCTAATTGTGTTAAAGGATCAGTATGTTTATCTGTCGAATCTTGTCCGTTGGTTTGAGAAAAAACACAGAACAAGAAAATCAGACTTAATTGTATTTGTCGCATTTGTTTGGTTTCTCAATCAATAATAACCTCTTATCAAGATTATTAAAACAACCACAATTAACCCATGTCATATACGCATGATATTTTCCAAATACTACTTTAAAAATCAGCCTTTGAAATTAAATTTTTAGTTGTTCGCCACAATGTAGTAAACTAAAATCCGATTATCAAAAATCTGTTTCAAATATGAAACACATTTTTATCAACACTAATAATTCTTACATCAACAATTTCTTACAATCATTCGGTTGACACTAATAAATCATCGTAGCCACAGTTTACCCGACCTTAGAAAATATACCCAATTAATTAACTGAAGAGAACATCAGTAAAAACTAAATTAACTCCAATTTCATCTCTGATTCAAAGCAGTACTTCGGTTACCCCGCAATATGCACTAGAAAATTCATTGCGTATTAAAACAGCTTCATCACAAAGCGTTTCAATAATTTATCTTAATTCACCATAGCGATGCTATGATATATCTCAATACTCCTCTGTGCTTTTGCTTTTTCAATCCTTATTACAAAGATCAAATACATATCCGGGTAATCGAATGTTTAACTTATAATATTAAATTATTAGCCTCAATGACAAACTAAAATATTAAAGCCAACAATCCATATTTTAACAAGGATTGTTGGCTAATTAAGAGATGAATAAAGGACATTCCAGTCTAAAAGCAATACTTAATAAATATCCTTAGTGAATGGAATGTAAAACTATCAGAATCCAAACAGGCCGGGCAACCACATGCTAACCTGCGGAATATAAGTAACTATTAATAACACAACTATCATTGCCAAAAACATCGGCAACAATGGCTTTATAACCCGATCTATTTTAACATTTGCTACACTACAACCAATAAACAGAACCGAACCTACCGGAGGCGTACATAAGCCAACACTCAGGTTAAGCACCATGATAATTCCGAAGTGGGTTGGATCAACACCCATATTTGTTACAATTGGCAAAAAGATTGGTGTAAATATCAGCACTGCAGGGGTCATATCCATAAACACCCCCACAAAAAGCAGAATCATGTTAATGATGAGCAGTATAATAAAAGGATTATCACTAATCCCGAGCAATCCGGCACTAACGTTTTGAGGAATGTTCTCGTAAGCCATAATCCATGATAAACCAATGCAGGTTGCCACCAACAACAATACGATAGCTGTTGTTTTTACGGATCCCAACAGTATATTAGGAAGATCTTTCAGGCTTATCTCTTTATAAAGCATCGATAATACCAAAGCATAAAACACCGCTACAGCAGAAGCTTCGGTAGCTGTAAAAACACCACCCACAATACCTCCAATAACTACAATCAGCAAGAACAAACTTGGTATGGCATCCCAAAGAATTTTCAAACCGCGTTTAACACCCTTAGACCGTTTAATAACCGTTCGTGCAATTAATCCGGCCAGCAATAAGCCGACGATTGACATGCCAACGGCAAACAGATTAGCTGAATAGGTATTCAGTTCTTTAAAACCAATACCGACTGCAAACAAAGCACTTGCCCCTAGTAACACTTTTGTCACAGCCAATACAGCTGCTTTCATACCTTTATTGTATTTTACCATTAAACCCATTGACAATAGCATAATGGCCATACCGGTAAGAATACCAGGTATGTATCCGGCCAGAAAAAGTGCTGTAATTGATACCCCACCACTTGCCAACGAATAAACAATCAGGATATTACTTGGCGGAATAGATAAACCTGTTGTAGCCGATGAAATGTTAACAGCCGCACTAAAATGCTCGTCGTAACCATCTTTTTTCATTTCCGGTCCCATGATCGAACCGATAGCAGAAGCCGAGGCTGCAGCAGAACCCGATATAGCTCCAAAAAGCATATTGGCAAAAACATTTACAAAAGCCAGTCCGGCCGGCCACTTACCAACTAATATTTTAGCCAGGTTAATAAGGCGCATGGCAATACCCCCCTGATTCATAATATTACCAGCCAGTATAAAAAATGGTATGGCCAGTAATGCAAAACTATCCAATCCGGTTGCCATACGTTGAGCATAGGTAGTAAATGCCGGCAGCGCATCAATGCTAACAAGCATGGTAAGTACGCCTGCAATTCCAATACTAAAAGCGATAGGTACACCTATTACCAGAAGAAATAAAAATGAAACAACCAATACGATAACTCCAATAAACTCCATTATTTAGCTCCTCCTTTTTCAAATATAAAATAAACAGAATAGTATAATATCAACAATCCACTTATGGGTAGAATCAGATACACATATCCCAGCGGTAAGTGTAAGGCTGCAGAACTCACGTTGAATTGGAAACGGGTTAATGAAAGCCATGTTCCGCCAACTACCATTACAAACAAAGCAAAAAGTGCGATGGAAATATTAATGATCAGATTCAATCTTTTTTGATTGGTCAAACTGGATTTTTGAATCAGTAAATCAATTGCCAGGTGTTGCTTCTGACCGGCCACATAAGCCGATCCCAGTACTCCAACCCAGATTAATAAGAAGCCAGCTAACTCATCGGTAAATGAACTGGGAGATGTTAATATATACCGGCTCATTACCTGCCAGAGTACATCAATGACCAACAGTCCCATTAGACCTATTAGTATGTACTCCAATATTTTATCGATGTTTTGTTTTAATTTCATATGCTTCTTAGTTTGTATCCTTAATACGTTGAATTAAATTGTATAATTCAGGCTGATCTTTATATGAATCCAACAAGTTCTGAACCTTATCGGCAAAAGCTTCTTTTTTCGGATATGAAACGGTTACTCCAGCCTTGGTAACTTCATCCAAAGCTTTCTTTTCGGCTTTGGCCCAAAGCTCGCGCTGCACCCCCACTGAGGCCTCTGCCGCTGCTTGTAACCACGTTTGTTGTTGAGTCGTTAATTTATCCCACACAACAGTACTCATAATAAGCACATCCGGAACACGCGTATGCTCGTTTAAACAGTAATTTTTACAAACTTCGTAATGATGTGATGTATAGAAACTGGGAGGATTGTTTTCGGCACCATCCACAACACCACTCTGTAAAGCGGTGTATAGCTCACCCCAAGAGATTGGCGTAGGTGATCCCCCCATTGCTTTAACCATGTTCATAGCTGTCTGACTCTTCATAACCCGAACTTTTAATCCCTTCAGATCCTGAGGTGCATCAATCTTTTTATCCAGAGTATAGAAACTACGGGCGCCGGCATCGTAAAAGCAAAGGCCTTTCAGGTTGTATTTGGTGGTCGAATTCAATAACTCCTGTCCGATTGGGCCATCCAGTGTTTTAAAGGTATGTTCTCTGGATCGAAATACATATGGCAAACCCAAAACCTGGTAGTTATCAGTGAAGCTTTCCATTACAGCTGCCGAAACCTTGGTAATGGCCAAACTTCCTATCTGCAGTAATTCTACACATTGTTGCTCTCCACCTAACTGGCCACTGGGGTATATTTCCATTGTCATCTGGCCTTGTGAAATGGATTTTAACGTGTCGGCCATAAATACCATTGCTTGATGAACCGGGTGCGAAGGGTCCAATCCGTGTGCCAGTTTGATGGATTTGTGTTTACTATCATCCTGACAGGCACTGAATACAAGCAATAAAAGAACCGGTATAAATAAAATTTTGGATCTAATCATTGTATTAAAGTTTAATTCATTTTGAGTGTATCGGTTGTCATTGGGGCAAGATTGATTACCTGGTTAGTCGTGGAAATAAAAGTGACTGAAAACAAGCAATGCTTATTTCCAGTCACTCCAAACTAATTAATCAAACTATTTCGTATTCCCAGTTCCAGCCCTCGTATCTCGGCCAAACCTTTCATGCGGCCATACAAGGAATAACCAGGATTATTATCCTTACCAATATCGTCCATCATCTGATTTCCATGATCCGGACGTACCGGAATAGAGAAATCTTTACGTCCTGCCTTCTTGCGGTTTTCTTCTTCTTCAACAATCGCCTTTAATACCTCATAGATATTAACATCACCTTCGAACAGGTAATCTTCGCGGAAGTTGAAATCCACATCGCGCTTAACATTGCGCAAGTGGGCAAAGTTAATGCGGTGAGCCAATTCCTTAGCCATTACAGATAGATCGTTAAAATGACCTGCTCCCCATGATCCGGTGCATAAAGTCACTCCATTCGAAATGGAGTCAACCTTATTGATAATGGTTTTGGCATCTTCAAGCGTACTCACTACTCGCGGTAAACCCAATAATCCCCATGGTGGATCATCCGGGTGAATGGCCATTCGAACACCTGCTTGCTCAGCAACCGGTATAATGGCATCCAAAAACTCTAACAAATGCTTACGCAGTGTGGCATCATCAATGTTTCTATATCCATCTAATACCGATTGGAATTGCTCCAGGGTATAGCTTTCTTCTGCACCGGGTAACCCCTTAATTACGGTATTTGTCAATGTTTCTTTGCCTTGCTCATCCAAACTGGCAAAGTATTCTTTGGCTTCAGTAACTGTTTTTTCGGTATAGTCATTTTCAGCTTCCGGACGCTTCAATATGTAAATATCAAAAGCTGCAAATACTTTTTGCTGATAAATTAAAGCCAATGATCCATCATCGAAGGCAAAATTCAGATCGGTACGCGACCAATCCAATACCGGCATAAAATTGTAACAAATGGTTTCGATACCACATTTACCCAGATTAGCAATGGTCGTTTTATAGTTTTCAATGTATTCTTTCCAATTACCGCTCTGTTTCTTAATGTCTTCGTGAACCGGCACACTCTCTACCACCGACCAGCTTAAACCAGCAGCTTCAATCATGTTTTTTCGTTCCATAATATCGGCTTCCGTCCAAACCTGTCCGTTAGGAATCTGGTGAAGTGCTGTTACAATACCGGTAGCTCCGGTTTGCTTTATATCTTTAAGGGTAATACGATCATTGGGACCGTACCATCTCCAAGTTTGTTCAATCATTTTTTTAGGTATTAAAGCTCTTTGCTATTTTCAGTCAAATAACTTCTATTTGCATCCCATAGCCAGGGCCAATTATTAATCCTTTTATACACCGCTATAAGCACTGAATCCACCATCCACAGGCACTACAACTCCCGTAATGAATTTTGCCCAATCGGACAATAAATAATTTACAGTACCACAAAGTTCTTCCGGCTCACCGTAGCGTTCCATCGGCGTATTGGTAATGATCTTATTTCCACGAGGTGTGGCTTCACCAGTTTGTTCATCAATCAATAAGAAACGGTTCTGATTCGTCAATAAGAATCCCGGAGCTACAGCATTTACCCGAATGCCTGTTTTGGCAAAATGAACTGCTAACCACTGTGTGAAATTATTAATGGCCGCTTTAGCCGCTGAATAAGCAGGAATTTTTGTTAATGGTGTGTAAGAATTCATCGACGACACGTTAACAATGGCTCCTTCTTTTTTGTTCAGCATATCTTTGGCAAAAACCATCGATGGCAATAAAGTTCCCTGGAAATTCAAGGCAAAAACTTTATCAAAACCTTCCATCTGAAGACCAAAGAAAGTTTCTTCCAGACTATCCAGCTTATCTTCTGTTAAGAATTCAGCTTGTGTAGTTGCTGTGGCCGCATTTCCGCCGGCACCATTCAACAGGTAATCAACAGTTCCCAATTCTTTATGAATCACTTCCAAAGCTGCTTCAAGCGATTCTTTACTCAAAACATTGGCGCTGATACCTACCGAAGCCACACCAAACTCATCTGCAATTTCCTGCGCTACTTTTTTAGCCGCTTCTTCGTTCAAATCAAGAATAGCCGTTTTAACACCATGCATGGCTAATCCTTTTGCCATGGTAGAGCACAAAACACCACCTCCACCAGTAACGACAGCTACCTTATCTTTTAAATTTAATTCGTTCATATCGTAATATTTCTTTGTTTATCCCTATAATTCACTTCTGAATTTATTTATCTCAAAGATTTAATGGTTTCAACCAACTCGCGAGCCTTTTCTTCCAAAGCTTCGTAGTTCTTGTTTGCCATTATCTCTTTTGGAAATAAATTAGATCCCATGCCCACGCATGTTACACCCGCAGCAAACCAAAGCTCAAGGTTTTCCTTATCACAGGTAACGCCGCCTGTTGGCATAATATCAGTCCATGGCATTGGTGCTTTCACCGCTTTTACAAAGGATGGTCCTCCGACCTCAGAAGCCGGGAAAACCTTTACCACCTCAGCGCCCAGTTCCTGCGCCTTACCAATTTCACTAATGGTTCCGCAACCAGGCGACCACATTACTTTACGGCGATTACAAATTTTCGCCATGTTTTCGTTCAATAAAGGAGATACGATAAAATTTGCCCCATTTTGAATGTATAAAGCAGTGGTTCCTTCCTCAACTACAGAGCCTGCTCCCAGGATCATTCCCGGCAATTCGGCTAAAGCATACTTGTTAAGTTCGGCAAATAATTCATGGGCAAAATCGCCACGATTCACAAATTCGAAAACACGAATTCCGCCATTGTAGCAAGCTTTTAGTACATTTTTACAAACTTCAATATCAGCATTGTAAAAAACAGGTACAACACCCGTTTCTTTCATTGCCTGATAAACTTCTATTCTGGTATATTTAGCCATGTTCTTTAATTATCAATAGTACATACAAAAGTGCTATTCTTAATTTTGTTTTTTATAAAACCGCATCACTTCCTTCGTCTTATACATTTATTCTCAATTCCTTATCTCAATGCTATATTTATCGACTAACGCGACCGGAAGCATCACCTCCCATGAGTTTTTCAACTTCTTCGACTGTAACCAAATTATAATCGCCCTGAATTGTATGCTTTAAACAAGATGCCGCGGTTGCAAACTCAAGAGCCTTCTGGTCATCTCCTTCGTAAGTTAATAAACCATAGATTAAACCACCCATAAATGAATCGCCGCCACCTACTCGATCAACAATGTGAGTAATGTCGTAATCAGCTGCTTTAAAAAGAGTTTCTCCATCATACAATACGCCCGACCAGGTATTGTGGTTGGCATTGATTGAACCACGCAAAGTTGTGATAACCTTTTTAACACGTGGATATTCCTTCATTATTTGTTGCGATACACTGCGATATGCTTCTGCTTCGACATGTCCGCTGGTTACATCCATTCCTTCCGGATGAATACCCAACACCATGGCCGCATCTTCTTCATTACCTAATACGATGTCACATCCGGCCACCAGTTCAGGCATTACTTCTGAAGCTTTCTTGCCATATTTCCACAGATTTTTACGGTAATTAAGATCGCATGAAACCATTACTCCCAATCGATTCGCGGCCTTAATTGCTTCCAGACAAGCATCTGCTGCCCCCTGAGATACCGCCGGAGTGATACCCGTCCAGTGAAAATAGGCAGCATCTTTCAATACTTCATCCCAGTTAACCATACCTGGTTCGATGGTTGCAAAAGATGAAAAAGCCCGGTCATAAACCACCTTACTGGCACGTGCTACTGCTCCTGTTTCAAGAAAATAAATTCCTAAACGATCGCCACCGTATAAAATATTACTGGTATCTACACCGTATTTACGCAACTCCTTCATACAGGCATCGCCCATATCATTTTTAGGCAAACGTGTTACCAAAGAGGCATCGATACCATAGTTGGCCAGAGAGTAAGCTACATTGGCTTCCCCTCCGCCATAACACATATTTAAATTGTTTGCTTGTGAGAATCGCTGATAACCCGGCGTTGACAGGCGCAACATTATTTCTCCAAAAGTGACTACTTTTTTTGACATATCTGATCTAATTTGTTTCTCTGTTCTGGTTTTAAATTCATTTTGAATCACCCCCTGTCTTTCATCAATCATTTATTTTTCAGTCAGATGAGGATATTATTATTCAAATTACCAATGCAAATATAAGCAAAAGGTGTGTGCGCACACACTTTTTGCTTATATTTGTAAGAAAAGTAACACCATGTTGATACACGACAACTTCTTATTATCCAATGATACCGCCCAAAAGCTCTATCATGAGTTTGCTAAAAATCTTCCAATAATTGATTACCATTGTCACCTTTCTCCGAAGCAAATTGCCGAAGATATTAATTTCGATAACATCACACAGCCCTGGTTACACGGTGATCATTATAAATGGCGCGCCTTGCGTACCAATGGTATCGAGGAAAAATACATAACCGGTGATGCCAGCGATTGGGACAAATTCAGGCACTGGGCACAAACGGTTCCTTACACCTTGCGTAATCCTCTTTATCACTGGACGCACCTTGAACTCAACAAACCTTTTGGCATTAAAAAGCTTTTGAACCCAAACACGGCTAAAGAAATCTGGGATGAATGTAATGCAAAATTGCAGACACCTGAATTTTCGTGCAAAGGCATGATTCGACAGGCAAATGTTGAAATAATCTGTACAACCGATGATCCTGTTGACACCCTAGAGTGGCATCGAATGATTAAAGACTCTGGTTTTGAAACCAAAGTACTGCCAACCTGGCGTGCCGATAAAGCTTTAGGAATCGATACAGGTAAGTATTTTATCGACTATTTGGATAAATTAAGCAAGGCATCTGGCATTGAAATCACCAATTATGCCACCTTAATGGAGGCCTTGCAAAATCGACAGGATTTCTTTGAGCAGATGGGTTGTAAGCTATCGGACCATGGTTTGGATCGCTTCTATTGCGACGACTATACGCAAGACGAAATTGAAGCTATCTTTAACAAAGCCCTTAATAAAGAAGACCTAAGCAACAAGGAAATTTCGAAATACCGATCGGCTGTGTTATACAATTTGGCTGTGATGGATCACAACAAAGGCTGGGCTCAGCAATTCCATGTGGGTGTTATTCGAAATAATAATACTAAAATGTTTAATCAAATCGGACCTGATACCGGCTTCGATTCCATCGCCGATGACCTGGTCGCGAAAGATATGTCGAAGTTCTTTAACCGTCTCGCCACTGAAGATAAACTAACCAAAACTATTCTTTACAATCTGAATCCATCGCACAACGAAGTATATGCTACGATGATTGGCAATTTCCAGGATGGCAGCATCGCTGGCAAAATTCAATGGGGATCGGGTTGGTGGTTCCTCGATCAAAAAGATGGAATGGAAAAACAAATGAATGCCCTATCGAACCTTGGCTTGCTCAGCCGCTTTGTTGGTATGTTAACCGATTCGCGCAGTTTTCTGAGTTATAGTCGCCACGAATATTTCAGACGCATACTCTGTAACTTACTGGGGCAGGATGTTGAAAATGGCCTTATCCCTAACGATATGGATCTATTGAAAGAATACGTTGAAGGCATATGTTATAAGAATGCCAAAAACTATCTCAATTTTTAATAATGCACAATTTATAGTTTCTTTGGATTAATAATTGGTATGCAGAACGTCAGTAATTATGCTGGCGTTCTTATTTTATTAAGCATGAAAATCAGAATTGTTGACATTGCTAAGAAGGCAGAAGTTTCGGTAGGTACAGTGGACCGTTATATTCATAAACGTGGCAAAGTATCGAAAAAAGCAGCTGAAAAAATTCAATTGGCCATTAAAGAATTGGGCTACGAACCAGACATTATGGCGCGTAACCTGGCCCTAAAAAAAGAACATCGCATCGCTTGCGTTTTACCAAACCCTGAAGAAATAAAATACTGGGAGCGTCCCTATACAGGTATTGATAAAGCCATTTCGGAGTTATCATCATTTAAGGTGCTGATTGATAAATTTTACTTCACCCCCCGAACCGATTCTTTTAAAGAAGTCTGCCAACAGGTGCTAAGCAAACAATACGATGGTGTGGTATATGTACCTATGTTTTTTGAAGAATCTAAAAGCTTTGCTCAGCAATTAAACGCTACAGAAACTCCATTTATCCACTTTAATATTCACCATAGCCAGGCGGAACCTTTGGCTTTTATCGGGCAACATGCCCATTCGGCCGGACAACTGGCGGCCAGCCTTTGCCAGATGACGCTTAAGACTGATCAGGAGATTCTGATTACCTACGTACTGAAAGAGCAACAGGAGTTCTCGCATCACGAAGAGCGCATTGATGGTTTTATGGATTTTAGATGGCACAACACCTCTAAACCCAAGATTCACCACCTAACGCTGAAAATTGAAGAAACGGAGAAGAAACACGAAACAATATTGTTGGATTTTCTTGCTAACAATCCTAAGGTGCAGATTATTTTTGTGCCTAACTCACGTGCTTATCGAATCGCCAGCATCCTAAAAAAGAATCAAATTCTTGACAAGATGATTATTGGCTTTGATACATTGGAAGAAAATGTACAGTTTTTAAATGAGGGGATGATTGATGTGCTTATTGGCCAGCAATCAAAAGCGCAAGGTTATAACGCCGTGATGTTAATGTTTAATTACCTGTTCAAGAAAGAGGACATTACCGGCACCCACTACCTGCCAATTGATATTCTTAATCAGCAAAACATTGAATTTTACGAGGGCTTGCTTAAATAGAGCAGTATAGTTAGTAATGTTCTTAGTGCACCTTGCCTTTTACTATACGTTTTAAATTTAAGTTTACGAAAAATGTACAGCACAGACGTTATCGTCTGGTGTAACGACGAAATAATTTGGTGCAGTGGACGAAAAACGTATAGCACAGACGAAAACGTATAGTTCCAAGGCGATGAAACGTGTTGTAATGGACGAAAAATGATTTGCATAGGCAAAATCGTCTGGTGCCATGAAGGATAACTGAATTTGAAAGGAAATTCGTATACTACACCATACGAATTGTCGTAATGAAAGACAAAATCGTATAGTGCAAAACGAATTAAACACATCTGCAAAAGTTTGAAACCTTTTGCATGCTGCCAAATAGCATTATAAGGCAGGAATGATCCCGTTTATTATCGAACGGCGCCCAAATAAAACACCAATCGATAGTTTCCTGGCTTAATCAAATAAGGCTCAAGTATGGCATGTCCCCATGAATTATCACCACCCACACCCATTTGGTCATAATCAATTTGCAGACTAATATTATCATGCTCCTGTAATTCCCAATCATACTTTTTACTGCTTAACTCATCTGCAGTATAAGGACGGGCACTCATAGAGTAAAGGTGCGAAGGATCAGCAGTGATACGTATGCCAAGTTTATCGGATGAAGTATACTCAGCCCAGCGAATATCACAACGATTGGCATTTTCCTGTGGCCTCACATAAGGCGTGATCCAGTCATGCACATTGCTTTGATAAATGGCGATGGCAGAACCTTTCTTCCGATCTTTTTGATTTTCATGCGGTCCTCGTCCAAACCATTTTACCTCTTGTAATTCATTGTTGATATCCATTTGCCACCCCAATCGCGGCAGGCAGGGATTATCCTCCGGAATATTCCACTGTGTATCCACCTTTAACTGACCAGATTCCTGAATGATGTAATTGACCTGGCAGACCGTTTGTGTTTCAGAAAATAAAAATTGTGCGCTGATTCCAATTACCTGCCCCAATTCCCTTATCAAATCAATGCGTTGCAGCTTATAATTATTAGCCTCTGCTTTCCAAACTCCCATTTTACGATCAACCTTCCAGCCTTGATCGTTATCGGTTAGTGGTCGCCAAAAATTAAAGCGCATCGGCTCTTTAATCATTTGCATCCCCTCACTCCAATACTCCTGCAGCAATCCATTTTGCTTATCAATTACAAACCTGAGGTTATCACCTGATAAAACATACTGCTCCTTTGCCTCTTTAACTGAAACAGCATTGGATTTACTGGACAGGTAAGATGTTGCCTGACTTAATTCAAACTGCTCCCAGGAAAGTACATGATTCTTTGGTGCCCACGGACGGTCTTCTTTTATGCGACAATATACATTCAGTTGCACATCCTTACCAGCGGGAACCTGTACATCTTTTATTTCAATGATTTGTAGCCCCAAAGGTGGTATATTCAGACCCGTCAATTCCTTCTCTTTACCATTTTCGCCATCAACAACCAGCTGGTATGAAAACTTATACTGCAGCGCATTGGTCGTACTGCTATGATTCAACACCTGCAACTTTAACGGATTTTGGCTTAATAATTTGACATACATCGGTTGGTATACCTTTTTCATTTCGTAATAATGGGGATGTGGCTCCAGGTCAGCACCAATAATACCGTTTACGCAAAAATTACCATCATTAGGCGTATCGCCATAATAACCGCCATAAACAAATCCACTTGCCGGATCTTTGGGATTTCGCCACAAGGCCTGATCAATCCAATCCCAAATAAATCCACCGGCCAGCATCTCCTGGCTGTAAACCAAATCCCAATAGTCCTGGAAATTTCCCAGACTATTTCCCATGGCATGGCAGTATTCATTCATTACAAATGGCTTACCCGATGGATATGGGCCATGCATGGAAGAATTGGATTTCTCACCTCGCTCACCATGGCGCTTGGCTTTATTATTAACATGAGCCGTCAGCCACTTAATTGTTTTGTAAGTCTGGCTATCCATATCGGCTGCCAGATTCATACCGGCATAATGAATGGGCCGCTGTTCTTTATCTATTTCCAGAGTTTTGGCACGCATGGTCATAAAGGTATTACCATAACCCGCTTCATTACCCAATGACCACATCATGACACAAGGGTGCTGTCGATCGCGTGTAACCATTCGCTGCATCCGCTCAACACAGGCTTTTTCCCATTCGGGCAGATCGCCGGGCAGTACCCTTTTATGATAGCTCAAACCATGCGATTCAACATTCACTTCATCCATAATCATGATGCCATATTGGTTACACAGTTCGTACCATCGCGGATCATTTGGATAATGTGCCGTTCTCACAAAATTGACATTCCCTTGTTTTAACAAACGAATCTCTTTTTCCATCTGCTCTTTGGTAATCATCCAACCCTGATCGGGCGAAAATTCATGACGATTAACACCGCGAATTTTGAAGGGTCGATTATTAAAAAGCACCTGTTTACCTTCCACTTTCATCTCTTTGAAAGCCAGTGGAAGTTTATAAACTTCGAGAACTTTATTTTTGTGTCGGTGCTCAATAATCAACTGATAGATTTGTGGATTATCTGGTGTCCAAAGCTGAATGTCATCCACTTTAAAACTACTTAGCTGTGTTTCTTTGTTAAATCCAGGATGAATGGCCTCAACAGTAATCTTATCGAGCCTTAGCACCTCATGACCATTGGGTGCCAAAAGTCTGACACCAAGATTGTGCTTATTGGATTTTGATGAATTGAAATTACTAAAAGCAGTGTATAAATTGACTTCGGCCGAATGTTCGTTGAAATTAATTTTCGGCTGTGCATAAACATCCCAAAGATTCACCTTTGGAACCGCTCGGATAAACACATCGCGATAAATACCACTTAACCGCCAGTAGTCCTGATCTTCAAGATAGGAACCATCGCTGTATTTATAAACCTCAACGGCTAAGCGATTCTCTCCATCTTTTAAATATGCCGTAATGTCAAACTCGTATGGTAAACGCGAACCTTGTGTGTACCCCACTTTCTGCCCATTCACCCATACAAAGGCTGCAGAGCTGAGTCCGGCAAAATGCAATATAATTTGCTTTTGCTGCCAATCCTCAGGAACCGTAAAAGTGCGAATGTATGAACCAACCGGATTACGCTCTTTGTAAGTCGTGTAATCTTCAGGAGGCGTATCCATTACCTTTGGTGGATTTACATTAAACGGATACCGATCATTGAGGTATTGCGCCGTTCCATGCCCTTGCCGCTCGATGGTTGAGGGAACTTTTATGCTCCCCCACCGGCTATAATCAAAATCTGATCGATAAAAATTCTGCGGACGTAAAGATGGTTCCGGTGCCCAATTAAAATACCAATCACCATTTAATGACTGTACCCAATGAGAATGTTCGTAAGAACTTTTCAATGCCAGTTTTTCATTGGCTTCGGGCCAGGCCGAAGTTCTGGCAGGTAATTTATTAATCCCTAATACTTCCGGATTTTGTATCTCGTCAGGCACCTGGGCAGCGACTGTTATACTTTGAATACCAAAAAATACAATTAAAACTAATATCGAGGCAAAACTCCTGTTTATCATTTTATTTCATTTTGGGTTATTTAAGCTTAATAATCCTCTCTTCACTATTAACCTTTCGATGTTATCTGCTATAAATCAGCTTCACTTCATCCATCAGCTTTTTACCACTTCTGGCCTGAATGATATTCTGTCCCGGCTTAAGCTCGACATCGAAATAAAAACGTCCGTAATCACCAGTTACTGCACCAAGTTTTTTACCATTAAGGTACAGTGTAACCGTTTTTTGATTGGAATAAACCTTTATTTTTTGATTGGCCTGACTGCGTTCTGTTAATCGACGTTCAGCAATGTAAAGCATCTGTTCTTTTGTGTTCCAGTTAGCCTTATAAAAATAAAAAGCATCCTTTTTATCTTTTCGATCAAAACTCACCAAGCCTTTATCGTTCTTGCCCTGCACTTCGCCTTCGCGACGGTGAGCTGCACCAAAATCAAACATGCTCCAAATAAAGGTTCCCCACAAAAATGGACGTTGATCAATGGCCACCCAATGAGCTTCATGAAAATGCGTTTGCCATTTTTCTGGGTGCCAGTAACTACCCGGGTTGGTTTTTACCAACTCTTCCATTTGATGATGATAGCTGGCTCCGGCACCGTATTCACTAACGCCAATTGGCATGTCAGGCAAGGCTGCATGCTGTTTATCGGCCCACTCACCAATACCACTTACATCGCCGCCATACCATCCGAAATATTTATTCCAGCATATTAAATCGGTGGCTGTGTTCAGTGCTTTATCTGATTGATTACTGGCAGCCGTCGTTATTCGTGTGGGATCTTCCTGATGCGCCAATTTATTAAGTTCCTGTACATATTCAACCGGATTATCGCCCTGAACCTTTAATTCGTTATAGAGCCCCCACATCACCACAGAAGGGTGATTCATATTTTGACGAATCAGTTCGATCAGCTGTTGTTTTCCGTTCTTTTTAAAACTTTCCTGATTAACGAAACCTTTATCGCGATAGCCTCCCGGACCCACAAACGGTATTTCGGCCCACACTAAAAACCCCTTCTTATCAAACAACTCGAACATATAGGGATCCTGCGGATAATGGCTCATCCGATAAGCATTGGCTCCCATCTCTTCCATCAAAGCCACATCTTCGGCATGGTGGTGTTTGTAAAGGGCATTACCTATTTCAGGCCTGTCCTGATGACGACATACTCCACGTAATTGCACATGCTTGCCATTCAGGAAAAATCCCTTATCGGCATCAACATGGTAATAACGCAAACCCAGACATTGCTTTACCCGATCGATGATTTTGCCACCTTTCTTTAGCTCCACCACCACCGAATATAAATACGGATCTTTCAGGCCATTCCACAAGTGCGGCTTGGCAATCTCGAATGGGATTTCCACTTCCGGGTTTTGCTGCTTACCTGAAAACGCATGCTCCTTACTAAGGATTGTCTTTCCATCTATATCCTGCACCTGCAAAGTCAGCTTGTCAGCATTTTTTCCAAGCGTTTTGATTACCGTCTTAACACTGGCTTTTTCATCAGACACTTCTTCCTGGAATAAATACACGCCTTCTGATCCATAATCCAACAAGGAAATACAATCATTATCGGTCACATATAAATCCACATCGCGATAAATGCCTCCATAAAAATTAAAATCACCTACCAAGGGCATGATATCCAATTGCGGTGCATTATTTACGCGCACCCAAAGCGTGTTCTTCTCACCAACCTTCACAAAGTCGGTAATTTCGCAGGCAAAAGCTGTATATCCACCTCTGTGCTCGCACACATGTTTGCCGTTAATAAAAACATTGGCAATGGTATTAACACCCAAAAAGCGAAGAAATAAACGTTTGTTTTGCCATTCCTTTTTTACTTCGAAACTGCGTTCGTAATTGCCAAGTCCCCGGTAATAATCCAGCTTGCCTCCAAGTGCATCCTTTGTATTCCAGGTATGGGCACATTTACTGTTGTAAACACATTTTTGGCCACAACATATCCTGGTGTAAATTTCCAGCTTTTATTCAGGTTTATCTTTTGTCGTTGAGCAGAAACTGCCGTTACAACTAAATAACAAATGCTTAGCAGCAATAATCTTTTTATCATTATTCCCTTATTAAAATCGATTTCAAATTAACGCTTTACAAGCCCTTTGGGCTCCTGATGATTCTCCGGATTAAACACATCGTAATAATAGATTTCATCTTTCTGATACATCTTCACCATCAAAGGTAAGCGTTCTTTAAAACTTGTGTAACTCTTTTTATTTTGATTGCACCAGGCCGCCTCAGCCATAGCCGACAAACGCGGAAACAACATATAATCCAAACGTTGATTGTTCTGGATATTTTCCGTCCAGACACAAGCCTGAATCCCTGCAACCAAATTACTGTCGGCCTCCTTTATTCCTTTCGGGAAATGATAAACCGATTCCACATCGCAAAAACCATCCCAGGTACGGCCATAATGCTGTCTTTCATCCTGAATGAAATCAAAATACATAGGTAAACGCGGACACATCACTACCTTGTAGCCCTTTTGTACAGCTGATGTTAACAATTGGGGCTTATCGTGTCGCCACCACATAACTAAAGAATTCTCCGGATCTAACCCGGCCTCAACCACTTCATCCCAGCCAATCACCTGACGATTCATTGTTTTAAGGGAATCGGCCATTCGGCGAATAAAATATTCCTCAACGGCCTTGAGATTATCCAATTGCTTATTTTTCATTAAGGCCTGAATCGCTTTATCGTCTTTCCACTGATGATTACCAAAATGCACCTCATCGCCTCCGAGATGAATGTATTTTGCAGGAAATAAATCTTTCACTTCCTGCAGAATGTTCGTGAGGTATTGGTATACCTCTTCCTTACCGGGATTAAAGGTAAAATCTGGATATTTTTCGGAGCCTCCACCACTAAACTCAGGATATGCCCTGTTGGCAGCACTGGCATGGCCAGGCATATCGATCTCGGGAATCACTTCGATGTAACGTTCCTTCGCATAAGCTACTATTTCTGCAATTTCCTTTTGCGAATAGTATTGTGCTTTTGCCTCTGA
This sequence comes from Carboxylicivirga sp., assembly GCA_025210475.1. GTDB lineage: Bacteria > Bacteroidota > Bacteroidia > Bacteroidales > Marinilabiliaceae > Carboxylicivirga. The sequence continues at coordinate 21,596 of JAOARW010000022.1, forward strand.
ATCGGAATGATTACCAATACCTCCAACCTTGCCTAATTTAGGATACTGCTTAATTTCAATACGCCATCCGGGTGAATCTGTCAGGTGCCAATGAAAGCGGTTTAACTTATGAAGCGCCATGTAATCCAGAAGCTGTTTCACCTTTTCCTTACCAAAAAAGTGCCGCGATTCGTCCAACATCAAACCACGCCAGGCATAACGCGGCTCATCTTTGATTGTGCCTTTATGAATTTTGCTTAGATCATTATCCTGAGGGGAAAACAATAGCAGCTGAAGAACAGATTGTAAGCCATTGAAAATACCATGTGGCGAAGAAGCCTGCACCTTAATTTCTTTGGAACTTATCCTTATCTGATACGTTTCATCATGGTTGTTTACTTCATCGTCCAATTCGAGGTATATACCAGGATATGAGCCTCCAGTTTTGACCTGAATCTTTTTTTCTGAGTAACTTTTTAATACGGCTTTAAAGTATTCCGCACTGGCCTTCAGCTGGTCTGAATTATAAGCGACCGACAGCTTGTCCTCGAATTGAAAATAGCCCTGTTCAAGCCTACTTTCGTTTGGCTGTGGAATAATGGCATAAGCCTTATGCTGCGAAAAGCCCTTCAGAGACAAAAGAATAATTGAAAGTGTTAATATAAATCGTGTCATTGTTAATCGCTATTATTTTCGTCCTCCTTCAAATTCTTCCTGACCTCGCTCAATCTCCTTCAGTTTAATATCATTTAGCTCTTTTTCGAGTTTCAATATTCTTTTCTGTAGCTCGTCGTTCTTTAACTCATTATCAGTAATTGTACCTTGACTAATGGCTTCTCTGCCTTCTTCCTGATAAATAAAATCATTATCGGATGGAAAGCTCTCAAAAGTGATTTCGCCACCTACAGGTGAATTAATACCCTGATCAATAAGGGATGCTTTAATTGTTATTTTACCTGACTTTAAAGAAGACCGAACCAGGATTGGTGCAGTTCCCCATTCCAACTTTTTAGGATTTGACAAGATTTCACTGTTGGAAATCAGTTCGCCTTCACCTTCAATCTCAAATCGAATATCTGATTTATTTAACCGCTTCACAATTCCATCCTGATCAACAACGGAGGCAATCACACGTACGAAATCTGTTCCGTTAGCTTTTAATGGCAAGCCGTTATCTTCAACCGTAAGTTGGATTTTAGAAGGGCGTTTGGATGGCATGCGCTTATAGCGGGCTACCACCTTACCGTCGATTAAACCTTCGGCAATAAAACTGGCCTGTTTTTGCTTTTTAGCACGATGTAGGTTTTTAACATCAATAAAATTGAATACATCCTTAAATACCACCATCGGGTGTGGCATGGCTAAATCCAGGTCGGCCACCTTTTGCAATAATGTATCCTTTTCATATACAATCAAGCGCACCTCGTCGCAGTTAGTAAAAACGGTAACATCAGGCTCTGATATTGGTGACATCTCATGAGCAACAAAAATCATCGGAGCATTGCTTTCAGATACATCGCGCTGACTCGCAAACAAGTGGTATGAATATTTTGGCTGGCGAAATACATCCGTTATGCCTCCGTAAAAAGTATCGGGATGATATCCTCGCTGATGATCAAAAGAATGCCACAAGGCGCCACCTATGTGCTGTGCCGGAGTATTGTACAAGGCTTCCCAGCTGGTGTAAACGTAATCGGGATTGGCGTAATGTTTGGCCTGCACCAACTGCGCTCTTTCACCCCAGCCGCGCACCACACGACTTGGTGAATTATGCGAATTCCAGTCATCAACACAATCGCCCCATTCGCGGGTAAACACACATCGCTCTTCGCCAGAATAATCAAAGCCTAATTTCTGTCGATTGGCTTTGGTATTATTTTTTACATTACGATAGAACTCGCTTCTGAAAGGATGAGAATAAATAACATCAAAATGTTCCTGACCTTTGGCATGGGAATCACAAACGGTATAAGCCCCCTGGAAAGGATACTCTTCGTGAACAAGATTATGTACCTGCTTGGCAAAATCATCGGGATACCAGGTTTCGTTTAATATTGGCTCCCACATGATGACGCAAGCATAATTACGATCTCGTCGAACCATGTTGCGCACATCTCTGAAAACTCGCTGTTTGAAAATTGGTTTATCGTTCCAAAACTGCCAGCCTGGCGTTGCAACGATGTAAAATAAGCCCAACTGATCGCACGCCTCCATAAAGGCCGGATCGACCGGATAATGAGCTGCACGAACAATATCACATCCGCCATCTTTCAATAGTTTGGCATCGCGCCATTGGGCATTATTCGAAAGGGCATTACCAACCACAGCATGATCCTGGTGACGATTGGCACCGATTAACTTGCCCGGATACGGTTTGTTATTTAAATAGAATCCATCTTTGCCCCGAAATTCAATTTTTCGGATGCCAACATAAGATGCCACACCATCCAGTTTTTGTCCTTTAGAATTACTTAACTGAACTTCCAAACGGTATAATTCGGGCGACCAGGGGGTCCATAATTCAGGATCAGAAACCAATAATGTGGCACTCACCTGTTTCCCTTGATTGCCTTTTATACTGGCAAGCTGCTTGTACTCGGCTACCTTATTACCCTGCTTATCTTTAAGAGTCATCAGTACCGAAAGCTTTTGGCTGCGGCGTCCATCATTTTGCAAGTCCACTTTTGCCACAACAGTTGCCTGCTTCTCCGATAATTTTTCGATATGTGTAAAAATACCACCGCCTGCTACTTTTGATGCATCGATTGCATTGCTTACGTAAACAGAATTAGTGGCTGTTAACCACACATCGCGATAGATGCCACCAAAATATGAAAAGTCAAGATTCTCCTGAGGTTTCCCGGGAGGATAATCGGGATCGTTGCTATTATCAACCCAAACTGCCAACACATTTTCAGCACCGGCCTTAACTTTTGCACTCAGGTTAACTGAAAATGGCAAGTAACCACCGTAATTTTCGCCTAATAATTCACCATTCAACCAAACTTTACATTTACCCATCACACCTTCAAAATGCAAGCGCAATTGCTTTTCAACAATATTATCGGGGACGACAAAGTGTTTACGATACCAGGCCTCGCCCTGATAGTTGTTACTACCACTGGCCTCTTCAGAAATCAACTCAAGGCCATGGGGGCAATTAACTACCTGCCAATTCGAATCATCAAAATCTGATAATTGAGCGTCTTTAGCAGCTCCCTTAATAAATCGCCAGCCGATATTAAAATCAAACACCTCACGACCACTATCTTTCACTTCCCAGAAACCTGCTTTAGAAAATTCTGGTTGCTCATCTTTTGCTGCCTGCACCACAGTAGTAATTCCTAAAAAAATAATTAACAGGAATGGTAATAGCTTAATCCTCTTCATTATCTATATTAATTTTAATTCAATGACTTTAGTGTTAATTCAAATACATTGTAGTGTAAGGATGGCAGTGACTCTGGTAGATCAATGTTTAACTGAACTTCATCCTGCATCCATTTAATATTTTCATTGCAACCTAATAATCGACAGTTTGAAACTGACTCGCCAGTTGATGAAAAGTCCTTTAATGCTAAATTCTTATTAGGTAACAGATCTGGCACCATCACATAAACCTTATTCGCTTTTTTAGTATAGCGGATATTCTCATACCCATATGTTTTCCAAGGCTTGGTATCATAAATGGATTCACTGTTAATAGCCATCCAATCACCAATTTCCTTTAGTGTTACAACAGCCAGTGAATCATGAGTTCCCCGCGGTGACATAGGTATATTCATCAGCAAAACACCATTCTTCGACACCACATCAACCAACATGCTCAGTGCCTGTTTAGTGCGTTTCTCTTTGTATTGACCTTTGGCATAATGCCAACCTCCTAAGCCATATCCCCGCTCCCATACTTGTGGCATTATTACTTTGGGTGTGCCATGCTCATAATCATGAACCAGAGCGTTACGGTACTCTTCGGGTACACTTTTTATAGTGGTAACACACTCCAATTTACCGTCGTGATTATTCATATAGGTATTGTAGAAGTGTGCAATAGCCGTTTTACCCATGTTTTTAAATGGTGTTTCCCTCAGGGAACGCTCAGCATTTGATGGGATGGTATCGGCAAAACGCACAAATTGACGCCAAACACCACCGTAGTGAGAATCCCAGTATAAATAGTCAATATCATATTTGGCAACCACATCCTTAAAACGCTTGTAAAATTTCAGCATAAATTCTTTGGTTGGTGGCGCACCATTGGTACCGGGTTCGTGCGGCGGGCTGTATAATTCATAAGGATCATAACCTTCCCACCATTGACCTTTACCACTTTCTTTGTTAGCCGCAACCACATCGTATGGCTTATCTTTATATATACCAGCTGTATCAATCTGACGTCCGGTATCGAACCATCCCCAGGTATTTATGGCATGCAGTGATGTTCCAAATCGCAATCCGTACTTATCTGCAGCTTTTTTCCATTCACCCAGCACATCTCTTTTGGGTCCTATATTTTTGCTGTTCCATTCCTGATACTGGCTATCCCACATATCAAAATTACAATGGTGATTGCCCATGCCAACAAAGAAACGAGCACCTGCCCTTTTATAAAGTGCCATCATTGAATCGGGTTGCCATTCTTCCAGCTTCCACTCGTTACAAACATCCTTGTAACCAAACTCACTGGGATGAGCATACTTTTTTAAGTGATGCTTATTTTGCCAATGTCCCTGTGTATATAGATTACGAGCATACCAGTCGCCCGCTTCTGCTTCATCTTGCGGACTGGCATGTACCCATATTCCAAACTTTCCTTTACTATACCATTCAGGAACTTCATAGTGCGCGGTTAGCGATTCCCAGGTAGGTTCAAACTTTCCTTGCTCGTATGTTAATGTTTCAGTGGATGGTTTGCATTGCCATAAAAGTAACGTAACAAACAACAGGCAGACTCTAATTTTCATCTGTTTAAATTTATTTTCATTTGTCATAAAGCAAAACTACTTTAACACAATTCCATTCAGGTTTAAAAATCTTTTTATATGGTTGAAATATCTATCGCGCTTAAATGAGTTTAAATGTAAAATCATCACCATTTCATAAGTCCATCAAAGCTCATCTGTTAGAACACAATTAACTCTTCATCAATCAATAAGAATAACATGCATCATTTACCCTGCCCATTTGCAACAAATACCTATTTTGAGTATCAAAACCTTCTATTTTATATACGTAAGTCCGGTTTCATCCAATAGGGTAAACGTAAACATCCAATAAGGATTAAATTTCGATTTCGGCACTTTAATAAATATTTTATTTTGACCTTTTCTTAATCGTATGATGGTTGGTTTTCGTGTATAAAATAGTTCTTCGGCACGCCATGGGATTTCATGATTATTCAATGTCTTCCACTCTTCATCGAACCTGCTGATTCTTTTATTCTGCCAATTGGGTCCTTCTACCTTTTCATCGTTTACCCAAACTGTTCCGCCACCCATATCGAACTCTCCATCATTGGCCACTCCCACATAGTTTCTGCTGTTACGTGCCGGACAATCGAAACCGATCCAGACAGGAACCTCTCTATCCTGATCGCTGTTGATAAAAGCTAAGGCATAATAAACATTTCCATTGTCCATTTTTTCAACATGACCACCTTTTTTGTATTCGTGATTAAGCATTATACTTGTGCCAATCGCTTGCTGCCATTTTAATGTTTGACCATTGTATCGGTATGATTTCCGGCTTTTATCTTTTAAAATATCATCACCATCATTATTGGAAAATGGTCCGATAATTTTCCAATATTTATCGGTTTGCGAGAAATACTGAAATGGTTCATTCTTAAAGTACTTTTGCTTATGATTCATTAAAAAAGACTCATAGGCTTTAAAATACCTGTATGCATTGGTATTTCCGGCCGGCACTCTAAGCTGATAATTCTCTGGTGCCGAAATAACATCCGCAGTCCAGGTCGTCCAGGCATATGTAATAAGCGATGGATACAGTGGATTTTGTGTTATAATGTCATTTTCCCTTTTGATATTAACATCGGGCCACAAGCAGATGATCCCACCAATTGTATTGTTTCTTGTTTCTTTACCAATGGGCTTAAAAAATAACGATGGAATATTTGTCATGGGTTCAACATTATTGATGTAGCTCTTATCGGAATCAATAACATCATAGCCATTTTCCTCTATCGGATCTTTACCTCCCCAAACTTGTCGAATAACTGATTTATCAGCTTGCAAACCAGGGTGCCAAATAATAGCCCTTCGACCATTCGCCTCTACATGATTCACCATCTTATCGACAAATTCCTTTGGATTATGCACATGCACCTCATCTGATCCTAAATGAATAAGCGGTGCCATTTCTATCGGAATTTCATTAAAAAACTCATTTAACAGCGCTTCCAGTACTAACATTCCTCTTTCGGATTCCATTTTAAAACCAAAAGTGCGCTGAAAGTACTCGCTATGTCCCGGCATATCCAACTCTGGAATTACATTTATCATGCGCTTATTTGCATAACGAATAAGCTCTCTGACTTCATCAAACGTATAATAAAATCCAGGATCACGAGTGCTTCTATGGTAGGTCGGATCATTAAGTTGAGGATAGATTTTGCTCTCCACTCTCCATGCCGGTCGGTCGGTTAAATGCCAATGAAAGGTATTCAATTTGTAATCGGCCATAATGTCCAGATGCTTTTTTATGGCCTTAATGCTTTGGAAATTACGCCCAACATCAATCATATACCCACGCACTGAAAACGCAGGTTGGTCCTGGATACTACAATGCTGAATAGAACAGATTTCACCCTTTACCTCGATTAATTGACGAAGTGTTTTTAAGGCATAAAAAAATCCGTTATCAGATGATGCCCGAATACTTATTTTTTTCGCAATAACTTCCATGTGGTATTCTTCTTTCTTCAATTTTGAATCCTTGATAAATTCAATCTTCCAGAAAGATTTATTATTTAGCTCAATACCTACCTGGGTACATATTTGGTAAAGCTCATCTTTAATTATTTTAGAAACTTTATCATAATCTGCAAACCAAAGATTATGAATTACTTCATATTGCTTACCCCAAATGACACTTTGAGGATAGGGTATTAATTTAACCGGTGATTTTTCAAGTTGATGAGCAGTGAATTTAGTTTTAAACTCTTCACTAATATTTTGTGAAACCATATTGCTAGTCAGCACCGCTATAGCACAAACCAACAAACCCTTACAAACAATTTTCAGCATACTTATTGTTTTTAAATTTACATCCGACTCTTTGAGAGCATCTTCCTCTTTAAGACACGATGTGTTATCTAATTATTACTTTTTGAGTATGAATATTCTTTCCTGATATACATTACAAATCAGGTCGCTTTCTTGCGTTTATTTTAAAAGTAAGTAATACATAGAAATAGTATCCATAGCATGCTTAAAAAACCTTTTCGGAAACGTTTTTATTTTTCAGAAACGTTTCCGAAATAATTTCAAACCAAACACAAACCCTTCTCAAATTTTTAAATAATACGACATAAAAAAAAGCAACCTGAACCAGTTAAACATTGGTTACAGATTGCTTTTATCGCCTTCCTCAAGGCTATTTTATTAAACTAAGTCTATCAAACCTAATTCGATTTAATTAACTCATATGTACCATTGTCGAATTGCACTTTGTAGGTCGAAGGGAACAATTTAGATGTATGATAGTAGTCTGTTGAAATTACCTGTGCTCCCGATGCTTTTGCTTTCTCAAAGCGGGAATAATCATTGTTGCGTGCTTCAATTGTACCGGCATCTGAACGGGTACGCACCATATAGCCTTTCTTCACCAATTGCTGAATTTTATCAAAATCGCGCACCGGATCATTTATGACCATAAAAGCCGCTTCAGGATTACCTTCTGGTAAATTTACAAACAAACAGGCCTTTTCTAAACCAGGAAAATTATCAAGGTACCGATTGGTTTTCGTTTTACTTTCATCCAATACAAACATAAAGCGGTTTCGCATTTCATCAAGTTGGGGCCATCCTTTACTCAAAACAGCCTCCTGGATATTCGCAAACTCACCGCGCACCAAATCTGGGGTAATCAATTGTTCCGGGCTAAACACGGCTCTGATTTCCTGATCGATACTTGCCAATGCTTCACTTGTAAACGGTAAAACCGGACGAAGTTGTTCTACCTGTTCATCTTTGGCATTAATGAGAATAATAATTGGCATGTGACCAATATTATTTTGAGACCACTGCTTCATTGCTTCCAACTCATCCTTAAACAACAAGTTGTGACTTCTAAAATCAATATCCTGAATGTGAAAAACTTTCAATCCAGGCTGTTTTAAATTCTCCTCCTGATCAAAAGGTTTTGCCTGGCCTCCCATTTCCTCAATTACTTTTAGACCTTTGGGCTTACTGAAATGACCACCATGGGGATCGTAAAATACATCAATTTCAAAACTTCTTAGCCCCAATTTTAATTGCTCAACAATAGAAACATGGTCGTATTGTAATGACAGTGCCTGAGCTGAGTCAACACTATAAACATATTTCCAAAGATCTTCTTCGATGGCAATTTTATAGGAATTATGACTGCCAATTAATTGAATTTCATTCATCTTATTATGACTGCAGCTCATTAATAAGCAAGCCATTACCAATAATGGATATGTTATTGATTTAATCATCTTCTTTAAAATTTATGCATTCGAACTTAAATGATCATTCTATATTACCGATTTGCCACTAAAACTAGTATTATTTTGCAAATATACTGATCTCACGAATACCCATCAGGGCATTTCCCGGCTCAACGGAATCCAGTTCAATTTTCACCCATTTGGTATTGTGTGATTCCCACTGTTCCAATTCAAAATTATGACCGGTTTGCGAATCTTTATACACTTCTTTCCATTGTATTCCATCCGCTGAAGTAAGAATTCGAAACTGGTACCAGTTACTGTCTTTCTCCCAAACAATTAAACTCCCCGATAGTGACTCTGCCTTTTTCAGCTCTATAGTTATCCATTGTTTTTTATTATCCGCAGCAAACCACCAGCTCTCGTTATCACCATCATATAATTGATTGGGTGAATAACCTTCTTTCGTACTGCTAACCGATAAAGTAAAATCTTTTACCTTTTTAAGATTTGATGATTCCTTTGAACTTATTGCGGCTTCAACATTTCGGATCGATTTTGGCTCAGCCTTATAAACAGAAGGCACTACTTTCTGATTTGAAGGTGTTGTTTGTACTTGCATTTCTGCACTGGCCAATCCATTACAGCTGGCCATTAACTCTACTGACCCCGGTCTGACAGTACTGCGCAACCAAATGGCCGCTACTCCACCTTCTAAGCTTACAGGGTTTGCTCCTACTAAACGTCCCTGCCCTTTAATACCTACATTTACTCTAACTTTAAAGTCGGGTACCAGGGTGCCATTTTTATCCACTGCTTTCACATAAATCATAGCCATATCGCTACCATCGGCCAGTAATTGATTTGTCAGATGATCCATTTCTATGCTCAGTTGAGTAGCTTTACCAGGCGTTTTCACCTCATGTGTTGCCACTACTTCATCACCAATTATTCCTTCGGCAACGAGCATACCAGCTTCCCAAATAAGCTGCTTAAAAGTGAAAACAGGGTAATCCACATGATCCAGATTCTGATCTCCTCTACTTTCATTGTAATACTGATCAGCTTTCTGCTCAGCAATAACATGACCATTAAGACTTAACCTGACTTTTTCGCAGTTACTGTATACGTTAACATCTTTTATGGAGTTTTCGCGCCAATAAGAACCGATAAACACCATGGGACCTGAATCCAAATTATTGAGCTTGATTTTTGGATTGCGTTGACTCTGAAGGAAATAATGACAGAACTTGGGATAACGATCTAGGCCCCAAACTCCACATCGGGCTATATTATTGGTTGCTCCACGGTTGTGGTCAAAACCAACCCATAATGCATAACCTGCCATATTGGGGTTAGCATTTACTCCATACCAATCCCAATAACCGTCGCCATTCAAATCTTTTTGACGAGCCAAAGACTGATACACCATTGAATGTTCATCATCGCGGTTGGCCCAATCGCCCCAGGTGAACCCTTCCTTATTTTTATGAATGCCGCAGTAGCGGTTATCATCGCCCCATTCACGCGTAAATGAAGGCAAACTAGCATCGGGCACTTTATAATTTACATCGTAAATACGATGCTCGGGATAATCGAAATCACATGCCACAAAGCAAGCCGGATATTCTTCTTTGCTTATCTCATGCGTTCGACGTGCATATTCGGCTGTATAGCGTGTTTCATTCAGAATAGTTTCATATAATACTACAGAAGGATGATTGCGATCTCTTCTGATAAGATCACGCAGATCCTGATAACTATTCTCTTTAAATGCCTCACTTTCTTTGTACCAATGCCAGCCCGGAATACAAGCGATTACAGTTAATCCATATTCATCACAGGCATCCATAAAAGCCGGATCGAGGGGATAATGACCCGCACGAACATTGTTAAAACCAGCCTCGCGCAGTTTCTTTGCATCTAGGCGTTGTACACTTTCCGGCAAGGCATTGCCAACATAAATACCATCCTGATGACGATTGGCTCCATAAAGCAATAAACGTTTGCCATTAATATAAAACCCATCGGTTTTCCATTCAATTTGACGGATACCTATCTTCGTTCTAAGCTCATCAATAACTTTTCCCCTTTCCAGAATGGTGGTTACAAGTGTATAACGCTCCGGTGAGTTCGGATGCCATAAAGACGGATGCTCGATCGTTATTTTTTGAACAGTTTGCTTATCTGAATTAGCATTAACAATTTGCTGCTTACTTGTGTGTTGACTTACAATATTTCCATCCTTATCAATTACCCGCTGCTGAATCCAACATTCTTTATCATCCCGGTGCTGATTGATAATGTGAGTCTTAACCTGAACTTCAGCCAGTTCATCACTAACATATGGATAGCTTACAAAAACACCTCCACCTGCAACTTTATTGGCATTAACAGCATCACTGACACATAACTTATCTGAAATTATCATGTTAACACTTCGATAAATACCTCCCTGATAAGTCATATCCAATCCCGTCAGGTTTTTTCCCGGTGGAATATCCGGATTATCCCTGTTATCGGCTCTAACCAACAACTCATTTATTGTATCATCAGTACTTATAAAATTAGTCACATCAATGCTAAATGGTAAAAACCCTCCCACATGTTGTGTCAGTTTTTGACCATTCACCCACACATCGGCTTGTTGCATTACTGCCTCAAACTTGATTATGATGCGCTTGCCTTGCCAATCCTTTTGTGATTTAAATTTCTTTTTGTACCAACATATTCCCTGCCAATGGGTCGAAAACTCTTTGGGTTCAACCCTTGGTGTATGAGGCAGGTGAACACCTTGCCATTCGATGGTCTGTGCTCCTTCAAGTGAAGGCGTATCCATACCATTGGAAACCTGTATTCCAAATTCCCAATCCTGGTTCATGTTTAGCACTTCCCGCTGTTTATTGTTATATGCACTTTGACACTGAATAAATATTAAAGCTATAAAGCATGTTATAGTGCTCATCAACTGTCTCATTCGTCTCTTATTATTTGTAGTAAAAACTCATCTCTCTTAAATTCAGCATTTGATAAAATACTTCACCAATATCCTTAACAGAGAATAAGTTATAATTTGAGAATTTCGTAAGCCAATGCCGTAATGTTATAACTACTTTTCCTGAGTAAAACATTACGGCATTAACTTTAAACAAGTCCCCTTCTATTATAAAAGGGGACTCTGTTAAATGAACTTTATTTTACAATCTTCATTGTAAATTCATAACTATATTCTTTTTCGCGCAATCGGTACTCATCATGTGTCCATGATCCCCAGCTGTCGTCACCTCCAACGCCCATTTGTTGCAGGTCAATATTTACAGAAGTAAGGTCTCTTGGTTTAACATCGACCGTATGACGGTTTACAACATCGATTCCTTCCACCTGTCGACCATCAGTTCGTACTGGTGAAATAAAGTCTTCAATAATATTATGATGTGCCGACACTTCCAAAAACTGCTTGCCTTTAAATTCTAGTCCCACACCATCTTTATTGGTAATTTTCATCCAACGTACATCCGTTTTATTACCATTTTCCTGCGGACGCAGGTAGGCAAAGTACTGATCAGCAACAGAACCGGAATACAGATCAACAAAAGCGCTTTCTTTTCGATCGCAATAGGACTCATGTGGTCCGCGACCAAACCATGTCATTTGATCAAATTCACGCGGCATTACCATATTCATACCCATACGAGGAATCTCCGGCAATTTGCCTTTAGCCATTTTAAAGGTATTGCTCACTGTAACATCACCATTCGCTTTAATATGATACTTGCTAACATAGGTACCAATCTTATTCTTCTCCGAATCTACAAGCTTAAAATTGAAAACAATACTCTCGATTGCTTTACCATTTTGATTGATACTAAAATTAATCAGTTCTCTGTTTTTTCCGGCATCCTGCCATACTTTGGCCCGATCAGGTAAACCATTTCCAAAATCGTTATCAATTGGAGCACGCCAGAAATTAGGAATCAAACCTTGTTTCAGTAATTCCTTATTATCTGATTTCAGGCTCTTCATTTCGCCCTTTTGCAAATCAAAAGCCAATGTAAAATCCTTACCTTTAATTGTTAGCTCCGATTCTGTTTTAACAAAACTCATCTCACCCTGTTGCTCTTTCTGTGCTGGTGCATTCTTGTAGTGAGGTAATTTAAACTGATCGGCTGCTAAAATGGTTCCGGCCTTCACTAAACCGCTTGTATTTTTTTGCTTAGCCGAAATGGTCACAAAATATTCCGTGTTAGGCTCAACCTTAAACTGGCTATCGAACTGTACTTTTACTTTTTGGTCGGGCTTTAAATTAAGACCTGCAAAAACACCATTATTTACTGTTTTACCGTTGCCTTTAATTTCCCAGCTAAAATCAAATTCATTTGTATTTAAGAAAGCATACTTATTTTCAATAACAAGGTACCCCTTCTTTAAATTAACCGGCTGCATTTTAATGTACTGATAGATTTTCTTCACTTCCAACAAGGTTGGCTTAATGCCGCGATCGGGATTAACAATGCCATTGTTACAGAAATTACCATCACTTGGCACATCTTTCGGTCCGAAATCGCCACCATAGGCCCAATATTCCTCACCTTGCTCATTTTTTGTTAAAAGACCCTGATCAACCCAGTCCCAAATAAAACCACCCTGCAATGCCTTATATTTTTCAATCACCTCCCAATAATCATTCAAGTTACCAACGCTATTACCCATGGCATGGGCATACTCACATTGAATCATCGGACGCTCGGGGTTTGTTTTGGCATACTCTTCCATGGTATGAATACGTGCATACATTGGGCAAACAATATCGGTATTACGCTCTTTCTCCGCACGTTCGTACTGAACCGGACGAGATTTATCTTCCTTTTTTAAATAATCGTAAGTCGCCTCGAAGTTAATGCCATTTCCGGCCTCATTACCCAGAGACCAAATGATCACAGATGGCTGATTTTTATCGCGTTCATACATATTTTCGGTACGAAATAAATGTGCACCCATCCAGCTTTTATCTTTAGCCAAAGATTCCTCACCATAGTGCATACCATGTGATTCAATATTGGCTTCGTCAACCAGGTAAAGACCATACTGATTGCACAGGTCATACCAACGCTCGGGTTGAGGGTAATGAGACGTACGAACCGCATTAATATTGTGCGTCTTCATCAACTCAATATCTTTAATCATTGTAGCTTCATCCATAACGTGTCCTGTTATGTCGTGGTGCTCATGTAAGTTGACTCCTTTCAAATAAACGTACTGTCCATTAACGAGCAAAGTGCCGTCTTTAATCTCCACGCGTCTGAATCCAACATCTTGTCTCAATACCTCAACAACTTTTCCTGCCTCATCTTTCAATGTCAGATGAAGGTCATACAAATTAGGTATTTCAGCTGACCAGGTTGAAACATTTTCCAATTTATCCTTAAAGCTTACAAGGCCTCCGTTCACTTTTGCATTATAGGTTTTAATAACCTCCTTATTCCTCATTAAATCAGCGGTAAGAGAAAAGCCGGTTTTCCCTTCTGTTCCGGTTACTTCGGCCGTAAGGGCAAATAAGCCGGTAGAATAATCATCGGCCAGATTAGCCTCAACTTTAAAATCACGAATGTGATGCTGGTTGCGAGCCATCAAAAATACATCGCGCGTAATACCTGCCAATCGCCAAAAATCCTGATCTTCAAGATAACTTGCATCACTCCATTTAAATACCTCAACAGCTAAACTGTTTTCACCCGATCTGAGGTATTTGGTGATGTTAAATTCAGTAGGTGTTTTACTGTCTTCACTGTAACCTACTTTCTGCTCGTTGACCCACACATTTGTTGCAGAACCAACTGCTCCAATGTGTAAAATAATCTCTTTCCCTTTCCATTCGGCAGGAAGAGAGAACGTTCGTTTGTAGGAACCAACAGGATTATAATGCTCCTGAATGGTTGGTGGTGTTTTTTCGTGCGGATACTTAACATTGGTGTAAATAGGGTATTCATATCCTTCTCTTTCCCAGTTTGAAGGCACCTTTATTTCATCCCAGTCCCTGCAATCGTAATCATCTTTAAAGAAATAATAAGGACGATCTGCCGGTTTTGTGGCCAAATGAAATTGCCACATGCCATTCAGGTTCATGATTAGTGATGACGACCATTTATCATCGCGATTTACCTCTTCGGCATTGGCAAAAGGAATGTACCAGGCTCTGGCCGCTTCCCTATTAACCTGAAAAACCTCTTGATTCTGCCAGTTAGCTGGCTGCTCTTCATTAAATGCCACGCCTTCGTATTTGCTGTATTGTTTGCAGGATGTAATGCTCCCCAATAAAAACAACAATACAAAAGGCAATGTTAAAATTCTAGTCATAATAAAATCCTTTAATATCCTGTTAGTTATTTAATTTCTTGAATTTCCAGTACCACACTTGGTTTTCGCTTTTCCAACTTTGTATTTAAACCAACTTTCATCAGAAAATCTCCTGAGTAAATTTTTTCACTCAAAACATTTTTCTCATTAAATACATTGATTTCTTTTACCCGGTATTTTTTATCAGCATGCAATCCATTTAGAACAATCGGTGAAGTTGATTTCATTTCTCCATGACGATCATTTACTAAATATTCAAAAAAGATAGCTCGTGACTTATCCTTATTAACATACATTAAAGCGGCAAAAGGTGCTTCAAAAGGGCTCACCAATCGGTATAAATCACCATGCCAGATAATATTCTTATATCCATGGTAATGCCCAATGGCTTTTTTACAAAACGCCATCTCTTTTTCACTCAACTTATCCGTTTCAATATCAAAACCCAATTTACCCATGCAAGCTACATCAACCTTGTACTTTAATGAACAATCACTCCAGTTAGTCACATGATTATCGGTAGTAATTGAAGGATAGAAATAAGAATAATTCCATTGCATGTACACCCTTTCCTGAGGATCGGTATTGTCGCTTGGCCAGAACTCGGTAAAATACTTCAACAACGCATAATCACCGCGTCCACCACCACCGGCACAAAGCATCATTGGCACTTTTTTATATTTAGCCCTGATTCTTTCCAAAGCCTTGTACAAGCCCTGCACATACTCCACATAATAGTGAGACTGTGGTAAACCTTTTTTTGCCAAATATGGTGAGTATGCATTGTAAACAATCGAATTACAATCCCACTTAATAAAGGCCAAATCCGGGTTTTCGGTAAACAAACGATCAACCACATTAAAAACGTAATCCTGTACCTCCGGATTTGCCAGGTCCAATACCAATTGGCTTCGCATTTTTACTTGTGGTCGGTTGGGCTGTTGCACTACCCAATCGGGATGTTTTTCGTACAATTCACTTTTTGGGTTCACCATTTCCGGCTCAATCCAAATACCAAACTTAACACCTTCTTTCCGGGCTTCTTTAACCAAATAGCCAATTCCATCGGGCAACTTCTTTTTATTCTCTTCCCAATCTCCCAATCCGGCATTAGGTGCATTTCTTGGATGCTTGTTGCCAAACCAGCCATCATCCAGCAAAAATAAATCAACGCCTAACTCTTTTGCTCCTTTAAAAAGCTCTACCAACTTTTCCTGATCGAAATCAAAATAAGTGGCTTCCCAGTTATTTAACAAGGTAAGTCGCTCGCCTTCTCCATCCAACACCTGGTATTTTCTGGCCCAGGCATGAAGGTTTCGGCTGGCCAGCCCTGTTCCATTATGAGATACCGTATAAATTAACGATGGTGTTTTAAAGATTTTACCTTTTTGCAAGGTATACTCTGAGTTATAATCATTTATTCCTGACAAAAAGCGCAGGTTGTCATATCCATCAACCTCAAAATCCAACTTAAAATTACCGCTCCAGGCTATTTGTCCCACCATTACACTTCCTTCATTTTCGGATGCGGGTTGATTGAATGACAGAATAAAATTGGGCGATTGCAACAACAAAGCCCGTGTTCCCAGTTTTGATTCAAACGTTTTAATACCACGAGTTAATTTTATTTCATCGGGTTCCAGCTCCTTCGCCCAGGTACCACTAAATGTCGTCAAATAAAAATCCTTGTTGGTAAAATACATGTTGGCTGAACTGTACCTTTCCAATTGTATAGACTTCTTTTCCTCATGCTTAATTTCGGTCCATTGCTCAAACACATCTTCATTGGCATAGACTTTATAATACATGGTTACCTGAAGTGGATAAACAGGATCTTTTAACACAATTGACGTTAAGCTGACATTCGCATCTAACTGCTGTACCTGATGACTCTCGTAAATTAATTCCAATGAACGATTACCATCTGCATGTTTCACCTGAATGGCCGGAGTAGACATGTTCCATGTTCCGGCTGGAGTATAAGCAGCATTGGTTATTCCAATGTGCCCGTCGTTAAAACGATACATACCATATACCGATTTGTAATCCTCAACATCAACCAAAGGCTCACCAAAATAAATGGTTCTCAAGCGCTGATCCTTGTCTGTTTGTAGAACCAAGGCATTGTTTTTTGAAACAATCGGTATAATTGTTTTTTGTGCTCTTGCCCCAATGGTATTAAGCATTAACACAATTACCAGAAGACTTCCTAAATTTATTACGATTCTGTTCATATCAGCCTGAATAACAGTTTACTTTTTTGCCTTGAGCATTAGATTGGCTGTTTTTAAGCCCTTCCCACTTACATTAACCTTTATATCACCAGCTTTCTCAGTTGATTTCACCAATATCACCAGCTTCCCATTAAACAGTTTCATATGTGGTTGATGAAACATTTCCAAGGACGTTGCATCGCCGTTACAAGCAGCACGGTATTCGCCGGCACCACTCACTTTAAATTTTAAAGCATTGGCGGCCTTAGGGCATAAATTACCTTGCCTGTCGTGCACAGAAACGGTGATATAAGAAATATCCTCACCATTGGCAGTTAGTTCTGTTCTATCAGCACTTAACTCTATTTGGTATGGTTTACCGGCGGTATGAATCTCCTTTTCGGCCAGTGGCTTGTTGTTTTCGTCCAAAGCAACAACCTTAATGGTACCGGGTTCATATTTTACATCCATCCAGCGTAATCGATAACGGTCCAGGCGCGAATTCTTATCCTTTTCTTTTACTCCCTGACTTTTACCATTCACAAAAAGCTCTGCACGATTATAGCTGGTATAAACAAATACCGGAGTTGTTTCTCCTTCTCGTCCTTTCCAATTCCAATGCGGCAAAATGTGTAAAGTCTCATCCTCTTCATTCCAGATGCTTCGGTACATGTAATACCGATCTTTCGGCAATCCGGCCAGGTCACAAATACCAAAATAAGAACTTCTCGATGGCCAATAATCATCGTAAGGTGTTGGTTCGCCAAGATAATCAAATCCAGTCCACACAAACTGACCAATTACCCAAGGTTTATCTTCCTGCATGGCAAAATCTTCATCCGGAATATTGGACCAGTTACACGACTCCAAATCATATGACGAGCATTGCAAATCATCGTGTACGGTCATCTTCGCCTCTTCCACAGGAAACTTATAAACACCCCGCGAACTAATGGTCGATGCTGTTTCTGATCCCAATATCATCCCTTGCGGGAAACGCTCAAAAGCTTCTTCATATAGGTGTACGCGATAATTTAAGCCCGGAACATCTGTAATGGCACCAAAGCCTGTTGCCATAACTGCTTTCACCTGATCCATTCCAACCGTGACCGGACGAGTCGGATCTTCGCGATGAAAAATATCCTGCAGCCACTTGGCACGTTTTACCCCTTCAGTTCCCCACTGATCGGGTACTTCGTTACCTGAGCTCCACATAACAATACAAGGATGATTTCGTGTTGCTCTTACCAGGTTTACCACATCCTTTTCGGCCCACTCATTAAACCTCAGGTTATATCCGTTTTTAATTTTCGCTTTTGCCCATTCGTCAAAGCTTTCGGCTAAAAATAAAAATCCCATTTCATCGCACAATTCCAATTGCTCGATGGAAGGCATGTTGTGAGATGAACGAATTGCATCACATCCCATATCTTTTAAAATCTGTAACTGACGACGCAAAGCCGAGCGGTTAATGGCGGCTCCCAATGGGCCTAAATCATGGTGTAAACAAACACCTTTGAATTTTCTAACTTGTCCATTCAACGAAAAACCTACACCTGCTTCATATTTTACATCCCTCACTCCAAATCGGATGCTTTGCTCATCGACCATTTCATGGCCTTTATACAATTGGCATTTCACATGATACAAATTAGGATTTTCGGGACTCCATAACGTTGGGTTGTTCAACGAAAGGTTCTGTTCCATTAACTCTCCAAACTGCTCGGTACTTTCCTTTTTTGAAACAACTTGACCTTTTGTATCAATAATCGTTGAAACCAAACGCATATCGGATCCGGTAACTGCGGCCTTAATGTTGACCTGGGCAAGTTCATCTGATATAAATGGTGTTGTTACGAAAGTGCCCCATTTTTGAAAACACTCTTTATTTTTAATCTCAAGTGTTACTTTACGATACAGACCTGCACCGGGATACCAGCGTGATGCAAACTCAGAGTTTTCCAACCTCACGGCCACCAGGTTTTTTCCTTCCATAACCTCCTCGGTAATATCAAAATAGAAATAACTGTAACCATATGGCCTGTTTCCAACTTTTTTACCATTAACAAAAACCTCGGCATTGCTCATGGCTCCATCGAACTGCAATAAAACCTTTTGCTGATCGCTTAACTTTTCAAGATCAAAAGATTTGCGATACCAGCCTACGCCAATGTGAGGCAAAGCACCTGTTCTCCCGGTTTTTTCGGTAGCTTGCTTTTCCCCATTCTGAGTAATGGCCACCACTTGTTTATCGATCTCTTTGCTAAAAGGGCCATAAATCGCCCAATCATGCGGAACACTTACATTCTCCCATTTTGAATCGTTATAGTTGAAGTGATGTGCTCCTTCAACATCTTCATTGATGAATTTCCAATCCTTGTTCAGCACCAAACTTGTTCGTTGACTAAAACAATTCATAGAAAAGATTATCGCCAGTGCGATTGTAGTAATAAACTTCATGGTTTGTTTCAACTTTATATTTCTTACAATTCTTAAACTCTTAATTTTTGTCCTGAATTCATACTTTCCCGTATATTCCTTCAGATGTTAACAAATCTATGGTTTAAGAATATGAAAGAGGTTTAAAATTCTTTCGAACAAGTTGAAAAATCTTTCAGAAGTTAATTTTCAGTTAGATATCTTAAATTAAAAATCGCTTTACAAACGACAAAAAAACAGATACCGAAACGATACCTGTTTTTAAAAAAATCATTAATTATAATTTTGTTAGTTTTCATCTATTAATGCAACTTCCTGCACCTCCAAAACAACACTTCTTTTTTGAGTACTCAATCCTGTGTTAATACCAACCTTCATTAAAAAGTCGCCCAAATACACGGCCTCCTTTATTGACTTGCTTTCGTCAAACACATTGATTTCTCTTACACGATACTGTTTATCCGGATCTAAGCCATCGAAGGTTACTGATTCAGTTGAGGTTTTTATCGCAAAACGATCATCTACTAAATAATCGAAAACAATCGCTTTGGATTTATCTTTCCTGACATACATCAATGCCGCATGACTGTTATTATAGGGATTAAGTAATCGGAATAAATCACCATGCCATACAATGTGCTTAAAATCGTTGTAATTGCTGATGGCTTTTTTGCAATACCTTAATTCATCCTTACTTAGTTTACTTGCTTCGATATCAAAACCAAGCTTCCCCATGCTACTCACATCAACTTTATATTTCAATGAACAATCACTCCAATTCGTTACATGACTATCGGTAACAATGGATGGGAAGAAATAAGAGTAATTCCATTGCATGTAAACACGCTCAAGTGGATCTGTATCATCACTTGGCCAGAATTCAGTGAAATACTTCAACAACTCATAATCACCGCGTCCGCCACCACCTGAGCAAAGCATCATGGGTACCTTCTCGTATTTCGTTCTTAACCTTTTTAGTACTTTATATAAGCCATGCACATAATCCACATACAAATGCGATTGGGGCATACCTTTATTCTCAAGGTATGGCGAATGCGCATTAAAAATAACAGCATTGCAATCCCACTTTATAAACGCTAATTCAGGATTTTCGGTAAAATAACCATCGACTACATTATACACAAAATCCTGCACTTCGGGATTAGACAGATCCAATACCAACTGATTACGAAAGTATATCTCGGGCCTTTGTGCTTGTTTAATTACCCAATCCGGGTGCTTTTCGTATAATTCACTTTTGGGATTAACCATTTCAGGCTCTATCCAAATACCAAACTTCACACCAGCTTTAGTGGCTTCCTTCACCAGATAACCAATACCGTCCGGCAATTTCTTTTTGTTCTCCTGCCAATCACCCAAACCAGCAAAATCGTCGTTGCGAGGATATTTATTGGCAAACCAACCGTCATCCAACAAAAACAGATCTACTCCCAAATCTTTGGCATCCTTAAATAGCTCCACCAGCTTCTCCTGGTCGAAATCAAAATAGGTAGCTTCCCAATTGTTTAGTAGCGTTAAACGCTCCCCTTGTCCATCCAGAACCTGGTATTTTCGGGCCCAGTCGTGCAAATTACGGCTGGCCAAACCTGTTCCCTGGTGCGACACAGCGTATATTAACGATGGAGTTTTAAAAATTTCTCCCTTGGGAAGATGGTATTCCGAATTATAATCATTGACCCCCGAAATAAATCGAAGATTATCGTAAGCATCCTTCTCAAATTCCAACTTAAAATTACCACACCAGGCCAATTGTCCCAGCATCACACTGCCGTTATCTTCGGAGGCCGGTTGATCGAAAGACAGAATAAAGTTTGGTGACTTCAAGAGCATGGCACGAGTTCCCAGCTTCGATTCGATTGTTCTTAAATCCCGATCCAGCCTGATCTCCTTAGGCTGCATTTCTTTCGCCCATTCGTTATCAAATGATGTCAGGTAAAAATCCTTATTGGTAAAATACATATTCGATGAACTGTATTTCTGAAGACGGATAGCCTTCTTTTCCTGATGCATAATTTCGACCCACTGCTCAATCACATCCTCTTTAATAAACACCTTGTAAAATAAAGTAACTTGTACCGGATATACAGGATCTTTTAAAACGATGGATGTTAATTCAACATTTTCATCAAGTTTTTTAACACTATGATTTTCATACACTAACTCCAATGAATGGTTACCATCAGAATGAACGATCTGGATGGCCGGTTCTGAGATATTCCATGTACCTGAAGGCGTATAAGCCCCATTGCTTATACCAATATGGCGATCAGTAAAACGATACATTTTATAAACAGAAGCGTAATCGCGGTCTTGCGACAATGGTTCTCCGAAATAAATCATCCTAAGACGATTCGAATCATCCGCTTGTAAAACCAGTGCATTATTCTCTGATATAATTGGGATAATGGTATTTTGTGCTTTCACTCCTAAGATTTGGGATACCAAAATAATAGAGAGCAAAAAGACCGATTGCATTGCTTTATTCTTCATCTGCTTATGACTTCATATAAGTTCAACAAAAGAACATTAATGACCCTTCATATTAGATCACTAATGTTCTATTCTGATATTATTTTTTTACCCTTTATGTGTTTTTACGACAAAGGCATCATTCCCTTATTGCATTTCGTCAAACACCTCTAAACCCCAGGCATCTAGCCATTTTATTGAAATCAAATCATCAACAAAAATTATGGGTAACCATATGTATCTGCCTTTTATTGGCTGCTCAGGTCTCCAAATATCAAACATCGAAATATAACTATCTTCTTTCCCCTGTACCTCAATAATAAACGAAGATTGACCTCCATATGATTTATCAATACCTAGTTCATCAATCTTATTATATCCTGAACAGGGATTACCATGATAACACCATTTACCATATAATTTATCTGTCGTATAGTATCGAACAATATTGGGATTCCAGCCACTCGATCCAGAACTCAACATATGGTATTTACCATTCCTTTTTATTAGCGCTGGAGCTTCCGTATGTGGTTCAACTCCTTCGCAAATCTGATATTGACCTTCCGGCAAATAATAATCTGCATTCATTTTGCCGATAACAAATGCTTTATCAGGTTTTCGAACAGTCAGGTGATAGAGGCTACCATCATCATCTTTAAACATGCTAAAATCACCTGATCCATTTTTGGAACCACCTCCAAGAAATTTATGTTTATATACGAAAGGCCCAGTGGGTTTATCGGCTACTGCAACTCCAACATTGCTAGTCTCATAACCAACTCCTTTTAAATACAATTTGAAATAAGCAACAAATTGATTATTCTTTTGATTGTAAACAACTTTTGGCCTTTCAAGTATACATCCATAAGCCAAATCACTTTCTGCATTTTCATAATCAACACTCAAAACCACCCCTTCATCTTTCCAATTAATCAGATCAGAAGATGAATAACAGTGAATACCACCATCTGCAAATTGAGCTTCAGACTTCCCTTTTAACTTGTGCTCTCCGTACCAATAATAAACTCCATCAAAGAAAATGGTTCCTCCTCCATGAGCATTAATTCTGTTATTGTTTGAATCCAACCATACCTTAGCTGGTTCAATGGCTGTTTTTTTCTGAGCTTCTATACTTAGAAGAGAACAAAACACCAATATAGTCAGGCCTATTGATCTAATCATGTTTGCCATCCTAATACATTTTTTTTAACCAACTATTGCTTCTCAAAATACAGTAATTCATCCAGTGCCACTTCGAAACTTCTCGCTTTTCCTCCGCGAATTACTTTTCCATTAGCTAATTTCCACTTTCCTTTGGGCAAGTGAACGTCCCGGCTGCTTGCTCCTTGTTTGACAATCGGAGCCACCAATATTTTTTCGCCCAACATAAATTGATCATGAATTTTTGCAAAGCCCTGCTGAGGATAGTTATATTCCATTGGGCGCATGATGGGCTCGCCTGTTTTTGCCGCTGTTTTTGCCAGTTCAAGGATGTAGTCCTTGTATTTCTGACGAATATCCACCGCTGCCTTAACTGCTTTTTGATGCTTTTCATCCAATATGCGCCAGGGCGCTGCCGAAAATTGCATCATTGGCATAAGCGCATGGCATTGTGCTGAACGTACCACCAACTCCTGATCAATAATAGCGCCATCGAGGAATGATTTGTATTGCCCACCGCCTATCATATCGGGACATGAAAATGGATAACCCATAATACCTTCCACCAACATTTGCGGTATTAACCAATTTAGATGATGCCAACTGTGGTCTTTATCGTGAAGACGTTCGGCCAATGGTTGTCCTCCCATTTTCCACATCGCACGGTATTCGTTTAATGGAAAATCAAGGCCAATCTCACCATACAGTTTTGAATGATCGTTAGGTGATAAGCCTTTTAAATCAACATCGCCGGTATAAAAACGAGCGTCGCCGGCATCGAGCTTAAAACCATCAACACCATAATCGTCAACCAGGCCTTGTAACTCATCTTTGAACCACTTTTGTGCATCGGGATTGGAAAGATCGAGCAAAGCACTCACCCCATTCCACCAGCGAATCATAGCTGTTTGTCCGGACTTATTCTTCAGGAAATAACCTTTACCTTCCAACTCACGGTAAACATCACAATCGGGACTTAGAAACGGACATACCCATAGCATTACCTTGTAACCCATATCGTGCAACTCATTCATCATGGCTTTGGGGTCATCAAAACGCCCCTCATGAAAATTCCATTTGCCGTAGTCTTCCTGCCAGTTGTCGTCAATCATCAACACGCCCGCAGGATAACCATTACGCTTTATGTCTTTGGCATATCTAAGAATATCATTCTGGTTCTGATCGTACATCAGCTCAATCCAGGTATTGTATTGCGGTGCAGTAAAAAGCAATTCATCCGGCATTTTGCCTGACGCAGGAAAATAATTATCACTGGCAAACTGAAAACCGGCTTTCAAACCTCCTTTGACCTGATCTTTTTTGATCTCATCGCGACTGGATACAATTAGCTTGTTAGGCGTATTTTCAACCCTCAAAGGCTCTTCACTCCACAGTATGTCGCCCTGGTCAGACAGGATCAATGGCTGCACCTGGTTCCCATATCCCATGCCCCAGGTATCAAACTCAAGTTCTTCATCGAAAGGCATCTTGTGTCCTTGACCTATCAGTCCCATCCACCAATTGCTGTTATCTTTTTTATCAATCTCGATCGTATGTGTGATCGTACCGTCCTTCTTTGAACTCACGCCTTCCAGTGTCCATTCACTTTTCCAGCTAAGAATAGGCTCGCCATTCTCAAATTCCAGAGGCAACCAAATGTAACGGCCGTCAATGGCATTCTCTGGCATCCATCGATCGCCCATGTAAATAAATTGCCCTTTTTGTGCATCAACCGGCAATACAAAAGTACTTTGGGAATGAAAAGTAAGATGGGCATCTTTACCACGACAAGGGTTACCTAGCTCGCGCCAGGGACCAAAGGGTAAATCTGCCACAGCCGAACGCGCAGCATTAGGACGCCACCCCGTGCAATCCGAAGCAATGAGGTAATACTTTCCATTGCTTTTAAACATCGCAGGTGCCTCCATGTAACGGTTCGGAAATGCTCGCGCATATTTGCCGGAACACGATAGATAATCGTCACTCAATTGTGAGATATGCAAGGTACTGTTTTCCTCCGATGAATAAATGTGGTAAGCTTTACCATCGTCATCGACAAACAAATTCATATCGCGTGCCATCTGACCATTGGCAAAATCGCGTCCCAGAATATTTAAGCTATCAACATGAGCAGGAAGATCACCATAACCACCTCCATAATTTGCCTTTAATCCGTCCGTCGGGATTGTCTTGTGAAAGGCATGTACATTGATGGGCCAATGTCCCCGATTGATGCGCATGCTTTTGATAAAGGTAAAGGGACCTGTTGCTTTATCGGCAACCGCTACACCGGATCGAGCCGCATCATAGCCCATACTTTTAAGTTCCAGATGGAACCACATCACATACTTGCCTGTTTTCTTATTAAAAATCACCTTGGGACGTTCCAGAATACAGCCTTTGGCTATATCGTGTTTCGGATCTGTTGTGTTTACCTTAAGCGCAATGCCTTCATCTTTCCAATTGTAGAGATCAGTAGATGAATAGCAATGGACACCTACTTCGGCTTTATTACCGGCCTTGCCCGCTACTTTATGCTCACCGTACCAATAATAGGTATTACCTATTTTAAGGATGCCTCCTCCATGGGCATTGATATGTTTCCCATTATTATCCTTCCAGATCTGACCGGGTTGAAAAGAATTATTTTGTGCTATTCCATTAAACCCTATTAATAGGAATAAACATAACTTCCAGATAGATTTCTTCATCTTCAGATTAACTTGTTACTATTGGTTTAAAAAATATTTAAATGGTTTCCGTAAACCATTTATTACACGTTTTCAAATGTATCAGCTTAATAGCCTCTGTAGGTTGAATATTAGGTCATATTGGTAGAATAATCTTTCTAAGAACAGAAAATCAGATCTGCCAAAGCTTTGCTTTAAATAAAATATACCCAATAGATATATTGGCCTAAGGTCATCTACTATTAGCAGTGATTTTGTAATTTCTTATTTTATCAAACAACACATATTTCATCATGATCCTACAAAGAAGTCACCATCAGCTTAAAAACAGAAACTGGTACGTTGCTGCACTTTTTAGCAAAAACTAACTTCAAAGCACTAGTGACAACAAGTCTCTCGAATTTAATTTCATTTATCGCCTGGTAATTTCCACTGGTTTCAAACAGCAACTGATTATCTTCATTATAAATCTTATAATCCCCCACAACAAAAGGAATTTCTGACTCAGGGTGCTCCATTAAATTACACTCCAAGGCATGATCATAATCCGCATCGAAAAACAGTTTAACACCTGATATTTCCTGTGGTGAATCCCATTTAACAAATAGTTCAGGATTTGATTCATCCAAGTCGGCTATCCATGCATTAACACCCCCATTTGAGCTTGGGCGAATTTCGCCGTTTAAAACTTTCTCCGGATCAAAACACTGAATAGCAGGTTTAACATGCAAGGCCAGATTTTTACCTGCCGGACGGCGTTCAGGTGTCCAAAATTCAAAGGTATCCAAGCCTAAATCTAAAGCCGGCTCTTGCTTTCCATAATTAGAAACTGCCTTATTAATTTTATTTTGAACCGTCATTATACCGGTGACGCGCTGTTCACTTAATGCCACCTCTACCTGATTGTTTTGCATAAAAGCCAGATAAACATATGTATCTGCTTCCAATTGAAAATCAGTGCCGATTTCAATCTCTTGCTCACCTTGTTTTAGTTCAAACTGAAGCTCCTGTAATTTTTTGTCTGGCGTATAATGTTTATTGGAACTTCCGGTCATAAATGCAACGGAAAGCTGCGCAGCCTCCTTAGCTCGTACTGTCACCTTAAAGCGATAATCAGTGGTAGCTGCCAAGGGGAGTAACTGTGCTGTGCTAAAATTTAACTTCTGCCACTCGCCATTAGCCACCATCTTTTCCAGTTTTAAGGTTGATGTGGCTGATAGCTGAGCCTGTGCGGTCAGATCCTTTTTATCCTTCCATTCCAATCGAGGAATACTTTGTCCAATTATATTGAGTTCTTGCTGTAGCTCACCAATATTTTCTTCGTTACCTAATTCTCTGTTTGTATAAGCATTTTTCTGACAAAGAGCGGCTGCCATTCCTACAGCCTGTGCACCCAGTGCACACGTAAGCATCACCCGCGACGACCCAAAAGCCACATGAGAGGCACTTATAATGCGTCCGGCCAAAAACAGGTTATCAATATCTTTACTGTAAAAACAACGATACGGTATGGTGTAAACACCTTTACTATGCCACTGTGAACAGGAATTATGCTTGCTATAGATACCATCCGCCGGGTGTAAGTCCATCGCCCAACCACCATAGGCCACTGCATCAAAATAATCACGTTGTTCTACAATATCCTTTTGATTCAACATGTAGTCGCCTTCAAAGCGTCGGCTTTCGCGTTTACCAGGCACAGTGCCAACCCATTCGAGTGTTAAGTTTTCTGCCTCCGGATATTCACCGCTATTTTTGACATAATCCCAAATACCATATACCACTTTCCATAATTCCAGCTTTATATCTTCCGACTGATAAATGGTATTTAAGCGTCCACCATATTCAACCCACCAAAGTTTACATCCATGCTGATTAAACTGATAGTTTTTGATACGTGGTAACTCAGATGCATTTTTAATGGCAAATGAAGGAGCTTTATAACTAACCGGTTTTCCGGTATCTTTTGTGTAGAAGTATAAAGAATGTCCCAACAAGTCGCCATAATCTTCAATATTAGGTGCAAATCCTTCATCAAATTCATCAGCCTCTTCGGCTCCCATTCGAAATGATGCTCCAGCTAGAAACGAAACTATACCGTCGCCTGTGGCATCACAAAAGTAATTGGCATTAATCGTATAATGTATCGAATTCTGACTACAAAAAGCTCCAATACTTTTGATCTTCTTATCCCCATCTTTTTCTACTTCATAAACAGAAGTATTCAATAAAAGTGTAATATTTTCTTCCTCTAAAACCTTCTCTAAAAGAATTGTATCAAAAATAAGTGGATTACCTTCTGAATTACGTTTAAGATTTTCAAGAAGTATTTCATTAATTAAACCACTCTCTCGCGACCATCGGTTATTGTTGCCCATGTGCGATGTAGCACCCAAAGCCCACAAACGTACTTCACTCGATGCGTTACCACCCAACACCGGCCGATCTTGAATCAATACAACTTTTAATCCCTGACGGGCTGCAACAATGGCTGCACATACACCCGACAAACCACCTCCTGCTACAGTCAGGTCAACCTTATAATGAATGATTTTATTTTGTCTCGACTTTTCTGTTCCTTCTTTAATCATCTTAATTGAATTTGAGTTTTATGTTAGGGTGAATTATTAAAGAAAGTATTATCACCATTACTCCCACTGATAGCACCAGTTCCATGCTGCTGTCGGACAAGAGTCCCAAGACAGCAATCAATACACCTACAATGCCCAGTGTGATGGATAACACCTTTAATCCGTATTCATTTTGAGAAGATGTTTGTTCTTCAACAACTTCTTCAGAAAGCTTACTCTTGTAGTTTAAATAATCTTCTGAAATTGCATTTTTATATCGTGCATATATTTCGTAGGCCAATAACATACCTAATGGTAATAGTGCTCCCAGCAGCATTTCACTGGCACGACTTAAGGCAGCTCCCGTTACCGGTTCTGCTAAGAATTTTACACCCACATTTATAAAAAGACTAATGCTTGTAATCCAAAGGATGGATTTACCACTGTGATATTTCGAAAAGATAGCCCATATTGGTGGTCCGTATAAAGAACAACCGGTAACCGCTCCTACACTTAATACAACGTTTACAATGCCACCTGCTGCCGGCACAATTAAAGCAACTGCAATGGTAGCCAAACCAAATATTAAGGTCGAGAGCTTAGCCACTTTCATGGTTGAACCAATCGTAGCATTAGGTCTTAGTACCTTGTAAATATCATTGGTAATGACCGATGCCGCCAAATTTAAAGTTGTATTAACAGAACTGGCTGTTGCGAAAATCATACCTCCCAACATGAGGCCAAGCATACCATTTGGTAAAACCTGTTTACAAGCCAGCAAATAAGCCCCTTCATTCTCCAGACCGCTAAGCTCAGGATTCATCACGCGATAAACCATCGGTGGAAGCATCCAGATAAGTGGACTTAGTAAATATAACCAGGCAAAAGATAATCCAACCTTTTTGGCGGCTTTTACCGAACCAACACTTGTGTAACGCTGAACATAGGCCCAGTTGCCCCCTATAAATATTGTGTTATAAACAGCAAAGGCTATAATGAACCACAGACTGTATTCCCCGCCGGTAATGTTAAAGAAATCGCTCGGGGCCTTTTCAACAAAAGAAGACAAACCTCCCACATTATCAACCGACAAAATGACAACTATTACTACGGCAGCCGTTAAAATCACAAACTGAAGCACATCGGTAATAATAACAGCCCACAGACCACCCACAACGGTATACAATAAAATTAAAAGTCCAAGAACAATTACACAGGCTTCGATTGAAAAACCAGTTGATACATTAACAATTTTGGCAACCGGATATAAAAATGCCCCGGTATAGGCCAATGACAAAACCAGAATCAAATAGGTATAGAACTTTTGTGTGCGATCTCCTAAACGCTTACGCACAAACTCAGCCGCGGTGAGGCTTTGTGTTCGTTTCCATCCCGGTGCAATATAATAAGCTACTATAAAACCTCCCAAACACATGGTTAGCTGAATGGTAACTGCTACAAATCCCAATTCATATGCAATCGATCCCCAAACAACAAATGTGCCGGCAGAGAAGAAACTCATAAATAATGACAAGCCACTTATTGACCAGGGCACCGCACCTCCGGCCGCAAAGTAAGACTTCATGTCTGATCCCCGCTTTCGGAACGACAACCCTGCCATGACTATTAAAATCGAAAACAATATTATTACTGAATAATCAATAATCCCCATCCCATTTAGTTTTAAATATACCTTAATATCTTTTCTACAATTATTACTTAATCTGGTAACTATTTCCTTCAACAATTGGAAATTCTATAAATCCGTTACCTTTTTTGATTTGTATTTCTTTACCTGTTTTTACTTCTTTAACTGTTGCTTTATCCACTTGCTTGGCAGCTACTTCAAAGGTGTATTTTTCACCTTCTTTTAGTGTATAGAAGTTTGAAATACCCTCGTTATTTACATCGTAAACACGAGCCAGTAATTGATCAGTATTGGCTTGTCTTAAGATGACAATTCCTTTTCCTCCAACAAAGCATGGAACTTTCTCCAAAGGAAGTTCATAATCAGATAAAGTAACTGGACCTTCAAAGCGTTTACCAGTTTCCCAATCATACCAAACTCCTTCGGGCAGGTAAATATCTTTTTTGCCTTCCTTATAATTTTTCAAGAGTGGTGTGGCCAAAACGGATTCTCCAATCATCCATTGAAATTTATCCGATTCCACGGCTGCAGTATCATTCGAGAATGCAATACTTAATGGTGTTAAGGTATAAGGAAAGCCTGTTTCGTGAGTCATCATTCCGGCACTGTATAAGTATGGTACCAACTCATAATGAAAATCTACGGTTTTCTTAAAGGTCTTCTGCTCCCCGGCACTCCATTTCGATGGATAAGCTCCAACCGCCATTCCGGCAGTTAAGGATAATAACCACGAATGACGAATATTGGCATCAATAGCTTTTACATTATGCATATTGTGCACCCCACATACATCAGAATATACGTTTGGCATTCCGCTGGCAGCATATTGCAAATAATTGATTGTTGTTCGGCCTTTCATCGACTGAACGCCGGTATCGTTAATTCTAAGCAGGGTCCCTGGTGCAGAAAACTCACCACAACGTGCCATAACATGTCCCCCTTCATTGGCAATTGCCTCCATGGGTTTATTAAAAATTGACGTTTCTTCATCCAAATCCATCATGGTATCTTCTTTAATACCATCTACTCCCCATTTACTGTAGTGTTTTTGATACCAGGCTGCTGCCCCGGGGATGTTTCCGTCCAATAAGTAACATGGTACAATTGGAAAAACTCCTGAAGTAATGGTTCTTACCTGCCCATTCTTATCTGTTAACAGATAACCTTTCTTAAAAGCTTCATCCGACAGGTCGTTTCCATAATAGGACTTAACTTTCAGATTCTTATCACGTTTCTTTGTTTTGGGGTAAAAAGGTCCTCCCGAAGGAACAAAGTTTGTTCTTAAACCAATCATCCAATAGATATCGTTCCGATGCATCCAGTTTTTGAATTCTCCGGTATCCGGAAATTTTTTACCAAAACGGCCAAAACTAGTCGTGGTACCACCAACATCCCAAAAACCAGATCCGGTTACAGCCCATCGGATTGGGTATCCCTCTTTGTGAAATTTATCGAGGATATCCTTTACAGTAAATTGATTGGTATTCCAGCCCAAAGCATCCCACGACTCCCAACCCAATTCAAACAAGCGGGATTTGGGTTTAATATCCTCATAACCATTCTGATTTCTGATCTTTTTATAGTTAGCGTAAATCTGTTTGCTATCACCTACGAAGAAATAAAATGTTGATTTCCCTTCTCTTTCCGTATTTAATTGATAGGTATTCTCCGAAAGGGTAACGCTTTTCTTACCCCGATCAAAAAATACACCAGCAAAGCTATTTTTCGGGAAAATGGTGAAGGTACTTAACCAACGTTTTCCTCCTCCATTATTCTCAATCGTAAATTGCTTTTCTTCGGCACCCGCTAAATCAAAAGTTTTATTCCAGCCTCCGGCATCACCTAAACCGTGTGCAACGGGCATACCACCAAAACGTAATGAAACTTTATTTTCGCCTTCATTTCCTGGTTCTACCATAACAGTTGCAATACCATTTTCAAACGATATTTTGACTTTGGCCTGCCGGTTATTTGAAGTATTTGCCTCCAACACAATTACGCCATCATCATTTGATAACACATTGGCGTTTGTTACAGGTCGATCGTTGATAAATAATCCAGAAACGGTATCACCCGGTACCATTATGCCCTGTTTCTTTTCCTCAAACTGCAATTGCATGTTCCCGGTATTCACCGTCAGTGTATGTGAACCACTTTTTAATTGCAATCCTTTACTACCTGCATTTGTGCATGAATTGACAAGTGTGGAAATTGCCAAAAATGCTATAACTAAACCTTTATTTATCAATTTATTCATGGTTATCTTTCCTGATTAGTGTGAATCGTTTTAAGGGGAATATGAACATTATAAGTTGGTTCTTGAAAAGGATTGTTTTCTGATACGGAACAGTATAACATGATTGGGCAACCATTTTCGAGTAAAATTTGTGGTCTCTCCAATTTCGTTACTTTTTGTATTCCATCTTCCCAATTGATTTGTAATGTTGATGCAAGAGCCTGCTCGGCCTTCGCCCAATTTAATCCATCTTTAGAGGTAAAAAAGGCCAATGATGTTCCACGCTTCGTGAAAGCTCCTTTCATATCTTTAACAATAGCATAGTAAGTATCCACCTTTTTATCGTACCAAATGGATGGATCTTCCGCTGGAAATTTCTGTCCTTCCTCGTAAAAGATACGTTGATTTAACTTTTTAAAAGGACCTGCAGGACTGTCAGCAATAGCTGCCAAATGCGAAACAGGACCACCAAATGGTAAGGCATTCTTTTTTGCAACTGCCTTGTAAATCATCAGTATTTTTCCATCCTTCATTTGTGTTAGCGATGGATTACTAACCATCAATGCATCATGTGATTTTTCATCGTCAGATACATCAATCAGAGGTTTGTCGGAACGATGCCAGGGACCATTGGGATTATCGGCCCAGGCTAATCCAATTCTTTGATTGTTGCGATGGCTAAAGTTTAATTTGCGCATGGCTTCCCCATCGCCGGTTGTACCCATGTAGTAGAGATAATATTTGCCATCGAATTTATGAATGGTTGGATTGTGAGTGGTTAATCCATCCCAATAAACAGCATCACGTGCTGGTAATGTCACGTCGTGAAACTTAAACGGGCCCTCCGGCCGCTCAGCAATGGCATGAGCTATTTCGGAATGTGTTACCCACGCTTCAAAACCATATTCTTCTTTCCACCTGGAGTAAAACATATGGTATTTACCATCGTCACCTTTCACCACAGATCCTCCCCAAACGTAATAACCATCTTCAGCTAACACTGAATTTCTTGAAACAGCTTGCATTAAAGTTGAGAAATCCTCGATGGGTTTTCTTTCTGTGACTTCATCACAGGAGAAGCTTAACAGCATCCAACTTATAAATCCTATGGTTTTAAATAGTCTCATCATTAATTTCCTTTTGAATCCTTTGTTTAAGATTCTCTATTTTCTTCCTATTATTCTTTTCTGATTTGCTTTTATAATCTTCAAACGATTTCTCCAGCTCTGGTGAATTAGGCTGCATGCCATAATCAAGCGTTTCATTCTGCCATTGCTTCAATTGTTCTCTCAGCTCCTTTAAAACCAAAGAATATTCGTTATTAGTTGCCAGATTAATTGTTTCAAAAGGATCTGATTCGATATCATATAACTCCTCTTCAGGCATGATTGAAACCAGGTTTTTCTGAGCCTTTGTCAGCGTACCTTTTTTATCCAGCTCATTTAACACATGGTAAATTGGATGATTGGCTTTCCGATAATTTGTTGCCGCTTCATTAACAGATGTATTGTGAATATAATTTCGTATGTAACGGTATTTTTTTGTTCGAACACTTCTGGTTTTAAGATGCGTTCCACCAATACGATCGGATGCACTAAACACTGCTTCTCTGCCTTTAAAATCATCGTCAACAAAAGATTTACCTTGCATCCATTCAGGAACTTTAACACCTGCGAGTTCAAGAGTGGTGGCGCTTATATCTATAAAGCTCATTAATCGGTTGTCAACTGTGCCTTTCTTAAACAGCTCTTGTTTTGACTTTGCATTTCCAGCTGAGATAATGACCGGCACTTTTAAACCAGAATCGTAGGTAAACATTTTGGCTCTGGTCATTGGCCTGCCATGATCGGAAAAGAAACAAATCACAGTATTCTTATCAAGACCATGTTTTTTAATATCACTTAATGCCTTTGCTACTTTTTTATCTAGCACCTGAATACTTTCGTAATAAGCTGCAAAATCGTTTCGTACTATCGGATGGTTGGGATAATAAGGAGGCACTTTAACCTGATCGGCGTTAACAGGTTTTTGTTTATCCCTGGCAAATCCCCGATGGGTGAGGCTAAAGTTAACCACTGCAAAGAAGGGTTTTGACGGATCTATTTCTTCCCATTTTGATAAATCAAAATAAGCCACATCCGATTTAAAAGACCAATCCGTTTTTGCTGTACCATACGAGCACTTGATATTTGCCGTTTGATAACCATTTTGACGCATCACTTCATTGAGTGGCAAAATACCTGCAGGCAGTTCATTCTTTAAATCTTCGCTGTAATAACGCATATGGTGGGCATTGATAGATGTTTGATACATGCCGGTAGCCAAAGCCGTTCTGCTAGGCGTGCAAACCGCTGCTGTTGTGAAAACATTATTATACAACACTCCTTGACTTGCCAAGGAATCCAATGTTGGTGTATGTACGATGGAATTGCCGTTACATCCCAAATCGGGCGACATATCCTCACATAGCAACCAAATTACATTGGCAGGTTCCGTCTTAGGTTGGCAAGCAAAAACCGTTGTTATAATGAATACAAATATCAATGCTCGTTTCATAGCTTCATTGTTTTATTTGGTGTCGTTCCAATACAAAGGCGCCATTCTAAAATCATGCTCATCACCTGAAGAGCGGGACAAGTACCATTGTCCGTCATGATCCTGAATAATTTCGGCAGCATGCCATGGAAAAATACTTTTCACCAAATCTTTAACTTCCCATTTAAAAGGACATTTACTTTTGAAAAATTCCTGGGCTCCATGCGGCCAGGTGTTTCTGGCTGACAAAGTCAGATAATAATAATCCCCACGTTTCACCACAAATGGCGATTCAACTCCCGGGGATTCGGTATGTTCATCGAAACAGATTTTATAATCTGACCAATTAAGCAAATCGTTGCTGGTAGTATAGCCAACCACCCAATGTTTGGCATCTTTCATCATGGTTACATACATAATCCATTGCTCATTCACCTCATCCCAAAACACCATTGGATCTTTATTCTTCAGATTAGGATTATCTTCACTACTCCATGCAAACAGTGGCTCTTCTGAGTAATGCTCCCAGGTATACAAATCTTTGGAGATTGCCAGTCTTATCTCGCGCGGCACGCCAATATTGGTATAATACATGTAATAAAAATCCTCGTGTTTTATAATATGTGGCGCCCAAATTTCTTCATCTTTATAGGTAAACGGTTCATGCTTTTCCCATCCGCGTTGGGTTAGTGAATCGGCAGTCAGGTGGATAAACGATTTATTACCAGCTTCAATACCGTACAAGTGCCATTTTTTATCATCCTCATTAAAAATGATGGCGTGATCATAGGCATAGGGCATTTTATATATCGTAAATTGCTCGCCAATGCTTATGCTATCTTTTGAAGCATGTTCACTTTTTACTTGAGTTTGTTGCTTCTTATTCGTGTTTATGCAAGCCATGTGACTTAACAACAATACTAACAAGCAGCTCCAAAGGGCTGTGTTTAATTTTTTACTTCCTTTTTCCATGCTGATTCTATTCAAAACTTATATTTTTCACAAATTCGTTTATGTGGATCATATCCAGATCCGAGACTTTCTCTCCGCCGTTATAACAATCTTTGAACACCACATTTTTTATTAAATGTTTTTCATCATATCCTTCCAATACAATTCGACCTCCCATGGAAGTGACGCCATCAAAGTATAAACCATCGATGTGGCCACGCTCGTCCCGGTAACCATTGCTATTACTATAGCCTGTTTTTTCGATACGAATTTCAATTGGACGTGAAGGTTTATGAATATAGAAATTTTCAAACCTTATGTTTTTAAAGGTCGCCCAATCTGAATGATCACTTCTAATACCTGCATTCACATGGGTTATGATTTCGATATTTCGAAAAGTAATATCTTTAAACAAATCCGTTTCCATTGACGCTCCAACACGTAAACCATTTCCTGCGTGTTCATTATATATCAGGCAATCTTCGGCCATACAATTTTGCGTAGGTGGTTCGCCATTGGCCTTGGCATCCAAAGCATGCCAGCCAAATCCATCATCACCACATCCAATCCAGCAATTGGTGGCTCTAAAATTCGTAACGCCATCAATATCGATACCATCATTATTCTGTCCAAAACTCATCAGGTTCATGTGGTTAACATTCACACTATCGCACAAAAGATAGAGTGTTTGCCACCATTTTCCAGTTCGTATTCCTATCCCTTCAACCGTTATATTTTTCGAATTTCTGAATTCTAAACCACAAATTTTCTCCTTTTTACTGGTGTAACCGCGTGCATCTAGAATACCACGCCCTTTAATATTTACATTTTCAACACCATCGGCAAAAATTCGTCCTTTTACATAAGCGCCTTGCTCCAAGTAGATACACTGTCCGCTTCGAGGAACGATAATTCCGGCTTCATGCATTCCTTTTTTAAAATAGATAACATCATCACTATGCTCACACGGTATGCTCTTCTCAGATGGTGTTTGAAACAAACACAAAGGTTTATTGGCATCCACTTTCAGCATCATCATCACCGGCTTATGCACAGCCAGAGCAACAAACCGGCCATTCACCTGAATACTGTCCTGGTAACAATGTGGGAAAATCTCACAATCTTTTATCTCTTCCTGACATTCAACAATAATATTCGTTTGCCCATCCACATTAAATTGTGTTGTATGAAATGTTTGATTTCCATAGCATTCTTCCTCACCAACAAATACCGGCTGCTTATTTATTGTTACTTTATATACATCACTCGGCTTAATATTTTCGTAAGCAATGTACTTATTGTATGATGTCTGTTTACAAGCTCCCGTAATGAAAGCCATCCCAAACACAAGAAATGCAAATGATATTTTATTTAGATTTAGCATTAGCGGGGTTATATTGTATTGTTTGTAACTGATATGTTGGCACCTTTTTAATTATTTGTCCGGCCTCATTAAAATCCAAAGGATCAATGACCAAAAATGGGGTTGGATCATCTTTCTTTTGTCCATGACAAGAAAGCCAAAACCTTCCATCGGGGCCAATAAATACTTCATTATGCCCAACGGCATAAAATGGATTTTCGGGACTGCCTTTATATTCAAAGCCTTTTTCTTTACAAAGATCTTTACTCGTGGCTCCATAGATAGGATTGTTATCTGCTTTTATCCATGGTCCGTTAATACTTTTGGAGGTAGCATAACCTATTTCATAGCCTCTTGTCCAACTCGAATAGAACAGATAATAGGTATCTTCTCGTTTAATCACATAGGCTCCTTCAAACCCTTGTGAATCCCACTCGTAATATTTTTTAATTAGTTTCTCATTTCTTCCATGGCGGAATATGGTTTTGATATTCCCTTCAGAATCGTACTCATAATCAACCTTTCCGGTCTTAATGGCTTCAAGTGGCTCACTTTTAAAAACACCATTGTCTAAATCAATTTCGGCCGAACCCATCCAAAAACTTCCGTCTTCATTAACCGAATGCCAAAAAGCATATACTTTACCATCAGTATCTTCAAAAAGCGTCATATCATTGCCCCTTGCCAATGGTTTATCATTGGTAACAACCTGGTAGGGTCCTTCGATATGTTCAGCTACCGCATAACCAATGTGCTGCCAATCGTAACCAAGTTGTGTGTTTCGGCAGTTTAATAGGGCATAATATTTCCCTTTTATTTTGTGAATCTCCGGAGCCCAGAAGGCTTCATGATACCATTTATCTGCACCCGGATTCGTAATAATAAATTTAACAAATTGCCACTCTGTTAAATTTCTGGATCGATACAATGGAATTCCCGGATGTTCCTCTTTTCCTAACCAATGTGGATATGAGGTGCCGGTTAAATACCACCAATCTCCATCGCGCAATACCTGACAGTCTCTTAAGCCCTTAGCATCAATCCCCTTAGATATAGGGTTCTGATATACAAAATCTTTCTTTGGTGGCTTGTTGCAAGCAAACAGCAAAGAAAGAACTATATACAGGATCGGTTTCATTTGTTTACAATATGCTATCATACTTATTTAGAGTATCAAGGTAACACCATCTGTTTTTGCATCTATTTAAAGATACATGCTTGTTTTATATCTCAATCAATATCAATAGATAAAATGCATTGGATTGATAAAGGATCAACCCAATGCATTAAAATCTAATATTTAGTAACCATCATTTTGTGTCAGTACAAAACCATTCGCTTCATATAAATCAATTTCCTCTTGTGGAATTGGAAGCAGGTAATCACGGGGAGCAGTAAAACCTCGTTCATGAGCATTTTGCCAGTTCCCATACAAACGCGCATCGTAACCTGTTGGATCAACAGCGCCATTTACCAACAAACTTCTCCAATCGTCGTATTGCGAGCGATCACTATAATGCGTTACCCCATCATTGTCAATACTTGGAATGAAAGTATGACTGATCACATCCATTGGTCGACCAATTAAAGCTTCACCCCTTATATTCTCAAGTATCCCCCAGCGT
Organism: Carboxylicivirga sp.; assembly: GCA_025210475.1. Taxonomy (GTDB): domain Bacteria; phylum Bacteroidota; class Bacteroidia; order Bacteroidales; family Marinilabiliaceae; genus Carboxylicivirga. The sequence continues at coordinate 60,503 of JAOARW010000022.1, forward strand.
AAACCATCGGTATAACGATGCCCTTCATTGGCCAATTCAATTCGTCTTTCAATTCGCAGAATCTTTCTCATACCTGTCTGATCAGATACTGATATCATAGGATAACCCGGGCCATAGGCTCGTTCTCTTAACATATTCAGAGCATCGGCAGCAGCCTGAAGATCACCATTGCTTTCAATCTCAGCTTCAGCCTTAATCAGATAAACTTCAGCCAATCGTAATAGAATAAAGTCTATATAAGTTGTTTGACCTCCTGTTTGCATTACTTCCTCATCAACATACTTACGCCATAAATAACCCGTTAAACAAGCTGGCCATGAAGCTGAACGACAGTTATTATTTTTAATTTCAGAAGCCGTACCAGTTCTATAGTCTATTGTAGTTAAACTATCACGATGCGATTTATATAAAATACCTCCCCATACATCACCGGGAATAACAACCGATGCACGTAAACGAGGATCACGATTCTCCCACGGCATAGTAGGATCATAAGCAGGATCTTGATCAATTGGTAACCCATTTATAGTTGGGTATGCATCAATTAAATTCTGAGTAGGTGCCGTTTGCGAGTACATTCCATAACGATAGCCCATTCTTAGATTAAAGCTGTTTCCTTTTTTCCATTCTTCATTAAATGGCTGACGCATTAAAATCTCACTAGATTTTTCACCTGCAATAGAAAATAATTCTCCATAATTATCATGAAGTCCTATACCTTGATTGGCAGCGGCAACCAATGCATCATCAGTAGCGTCAATTGCCACATCATAACGTTTAGCAAAAAGAGCTACCCGACCTTTTAGAGCATAAATGGTTGTTAAAGTCATGCGTTCTTGCATGCCTTGTAAATCAGGATTTATTAATGAAGCTGCTTCATCAAGGTCGGCCAGAATATTTGTAATGATTTCTTCTTTAGAAGTACGTTCTACAAAACCTGCTGTTGGGGTAGTAGGGTTAAAATCGAGGTAAGGCACATCGCCGAAAAATTGAACTAATCCATGATAGAAGAATGCACGCATAGCTAAAGCCTGCGCTTTGAAATCATTGAATTTATCTTCTGACATTGTTTCTCTTGCTCGATCCATATTACCAAGCATGTTGTTTGTTCGGGCAATTGAACGATAGTAATTAGAATAAATTGTTCCAAAACCTGAACTCGGATCATGCTGACTATTACTTAGAGCACGTAAACCCGCCAATTCATCCGTAATACGGTATAAACCATTATCGGTCAACCATTGATCCATAACCAATGTTAGTGGTGTACCTTCCAACATTACTGCTTCTGAACGACCATAAATTGCATTAATTGCTAATTGCAATTGACTTTCGTTGGCAAAGAATGTCACATCTGTTGGGTTGCCAAGTGGCTCAATATCGAGGTATTTCTCTTCACAAGATACTGCTCCAAATAACAGATATAATCCTAATATATAATTTAAAATCTTCTTCATCTGTTTAATTTTTACTTTCATTTATCAAGTTGATTCAAATCATTTTTATTATATGATTCGCTTTAACTCGGTTTATTTAAAATGATGCACTAACGCCAAAGGTGTATGACTTAACCAACGGATAATTACCTCCATTGGAATTATTTGGCACAGTAGGATCAATACCTTGAGGCATTTTATCAAAAGTTAATAAGTTTTGACCGCTAACATAAAATCGAACATTTGACAATTGAACTTTGTCGGCAATTGTTTTAGGTACTGTATAACCAATGGTTAAGTTTCTCAATCTTAAATAACTCGCATCGTATACGTAAGTAGAGTTTGTTCGATAATTATTACTAGAAGTTCCGTTTCTAACCTTTGGATATCTGGCATTTGGGTTCTCTTCTGTCCATGCTTCATCAACCATCCACTGAGCTGCATTACCACCATTATATAACGGCCATACCAGATATTCTCTTAAATAAACTTCACGCCCACCTACACCAGCAAAGGCAGCCGATAAATCAAAGCCTTTGTATTCAGCATTAATATTAAACCCATAGGTAAAGGATGGGAATGGGTTTCCTAGTATGACGCGATCATCGGCATCAACTACACCATCCGGTTGACCTGTTAATTCCCCATTTTCGTCGCGTCCATTAATATCTGCATATTTTAAATCGCCCGGTATTAAAGTTCCAAACTGCTTTGGTGAATCTTCAATTTCCTGTTCGCTCTGAAAAATACCAATTGTTTGGTATCCATATATACTACCAACTGCTTCACCAATTTGAGTTATTGAATTTCCATCTTTAATAAATTCAACTCCGTTTAAATCTGTCACTTCATTATTTAGTGTTGCAAAGTTTCCATCTATGGAATATTTAAGTTCACCTACAGATCCTCGGTATTGCAAAGTAAAATCAAGACCAGTATTTTTCATACTAAATACATTAGCGGTTGGGGCTCCTAGACCTGTTGTATATGGAATACGCTGTGCCCCTAACAAATCCTTCGTTTGCTTATTGTAATACTCAATCGAACCGCTCAATTGATTTTGAAATAATCCGAAATCAAAGCCTATGTTAGTAGTCTCTGCCTTTTCCCAACTAATAGCACGATTGGCTAGTGTTTGCTGAGCTGCACCTTGTTGAATCGCATCATTAGCATAGTATGAACTTCCAATAGCAATTAAACTGGCATATGGAAATGTTGAACCGATGGATTGATTACCCAATTGTCCCCATGAACCGCGGAGTTTCAAACGTGTCAAAACATTATTGTTCGGAAAAAAACTTTCGTTATGCAAGTTCCAACCAGCACTGAACGAAGGAAAAACGCCCCAACGACTATCTTTATGAAAACGAGATGATCCATCGCGTCTTATATTGGCTGTTATCAGGTATCTATTGTCAAAGCTATAGTTAACTCGTCCGAAATAAGAAACTAAACCATAATGGTTTTCAGTTCCTGAATTACTGTCATTTTCTTCACTTCCATTGTCAATAATTGGAAATTCTGGCACAACAAAGCCATAACGTGCAGCTCCAAATTTTTCTTCACGCCAGTAAATAGATTCAAATCCGCCCAAAATAGAAAAATCATGTTTGTTTACTTGCCTTGAATAATTGATAGTTGCTGAAAAATTATCAGTTGCAGACTCGTAGTATGATTTATTTAACTGAGCTTCATTATTAGTTCCAAAACTCTTTATAATTGGAGAAGTCGATTCAGGTGCATCATATAATTCGTACTGTGGGGCCCAAGAGCTACCTTTAGATTTATACAGTTCAGGCGTGTAAACAGCTGTTAATTTCAGATTCTTTACGGGCTCTAACTCGACTTTCATTCTGGCTCTGAAATAATCACTGGTATTGTCGCTTAAACCTCCAAGTCTGACGAACGCAACCGGATTTCCGCCTGTTGGAGGCCAGTTCCAGTTACCATTTGAATATTGCATGGCATATATTGGCAACTGACGGTAGGTATCTCTAAGTTGAGCACCTGATATCGGATTTACCTTATTATTTTGACGATAGTTAACATCTAAACTTACATTTAAATATTTATTTACTTTAAAGTCAGAATTAATACGTCCCTGGTAACGTTTAAAATTAAAGTTCGGAATGTTTCCATCCTGATCCTGATATGATAAAGAAGCTTGTACTTTAGCAAAATCACTACCGCCACTAACACTAACATTGTGGTACTGCATAAATCCATTTTCAGAGAACATCTCATCCGTCCAGTTTACATCAGGGTAGTTATCTGGGTCATTGGGGTTATTTTTATAGGCCTCGACCATGGCCTCATCACCTACTAAACTGTAGTAATCAATGGCTCCAAGATATTCTGGCTGATTTGTAGGATTTTGAAAGCCCATATAACCATTATAGGTACCAACCATTTTTCCACTTTGGGCACGTTTAGTTGTTACTAATATTACACCATTGGATGCACGACTTCCATAGATGGCGGCTGCACCGGCATCTTTTAGCACTGTTACATTCTCAATGTCGCCAGCATCAACACCATTAATATCACCTTCAACTCCATCAATCAATATTAAAGGATCATTACTGGCCCCAATTGAACCAATTCCACGAATACGCATTGTTGCTCCTTTCCCGGGCTCGCCTGAACTTTGAAGGACTGTTAATCCTGGAACAGTCCCTTGCAAAGCTTCACTGGTTTGAAAAACAGCTTGCTTTGTTAACTTATCGGCCTTAACAACTTCAACCGATCCCGTTAGGTCACTTTTCTTTTGCACACCATAACCGACTGCTACAACCTCATCCAGTCCAATGGCATCCTCAATTAGCGTAACATTAATCTCAGTCTGATTGCCAACTACAATCTCTTGCGTCGCAAAACCAATAAAGGAATAAATCAACGTAACTGTTTCATTGTCCAATCTCAATTCATAATATCCGTCGAGATTGGTAATTGTACCATTTGTAGTTCCTTTTTCAACTACATTAACTCCTGGCAATGGATCGCCATTTAAGTCAATTATGGTACCGCGAATACTCTTTGTTTGGGCACTTGCAACTAAACAAATGAGTAAAGTAAGTAATAAAAAAATGTTCCTTTTCATAGTAACTTAAATTAGTTATTTCAAGCCAAATTTAAGGGAGCAAATATCTATCAACGATCAAATCTTAAGATATCTTTTCGGAAACGCTACCGAAAACGTTTTCATTTTACGGAAACGTTTCCGACGATTAACATTTTTAGACACTTTATATTATTCGAACATTAAATTTTATTATTCAATCTGATTTTCTGCTCCTTATAAAATCATTGTTTTTAACACTATCTAGCTTCAATAACATCAATCCGGCACTAAAAAAGTATAAACAATGAAATATTGTTACTCCCAACAAACAATCCAATACTTGCTTTTGTATTTTTTCCGATATTCTCGACAAACTCAATTTTAAATCTTACATTAGCACTGCAAACCTAAATTCAATGTATATGAAACATGTTACGATAAAACATATCGCAAAAGAATTGAATGTCTCAATTTCTACTGTTTCGAGGGCTTTTAACGACAAGTACGATATACGACCGGAAACTCGCGAGTTGATACTTAGAACCGCTGAGAAAATGGGTTACTATCCAAACCCTATTGCGAAAAAACTCAGTCAGCAAAAGACTTTTAACATTGGTGTTGTTGTACCTGAATTTATAAATGAGTTTTATGCTGAAATAATTGTTGCCATTCAGGAAGTTCTGATCACACAGAACTATCAGGTACTGGTAATGCAATGTGACAACTCAGCCGACATTGAATTGAAGAATGTAAAAACCCTTATCCATAGCATGGTTGATGGTTTAATTATAGCTCCTACGCTTGACGGAGGAAATATGAATTACTACCTCAAGCAGATTGAAAACGAATGCCCGATCGTTTTTGTCAACCGGGTTAAAGAACAATTAAATGCTTCAAAAGTAATTTTCGACAATAAAAAATGGAGCTATTTCGCCACCGATCATTTAATACGACAAGGTTATAAAAAAATATACCACCTTTCGGCCTACAAAGATTTAAGTGTTGCCAAAGAACGGGTTGAAGGCTTTCTGAAGGCGATGAAAAACAACCAGGTTCCAGAGGAGAATTACAAAGTAATTGAAACCGGCTTACTGGCTAAAGAAGGCATGCACATCACAGAGGACTTAATTTACAGACAGGATATGCCGGATGCCTTTTTCTGCGCGAATGATCCGGTTGCAATGGGCGTTATGAAAACATTAAAAGATCATAACTACAGGATACCGGAGGATATTGGTGTAATGGGCTTTACCAACACTCAAATGGCTGAACTGGTAACACCTCAGCTATGCAGTGTTAAACAACCCACCTATGACATGGGCAAAGCTGCTGCTGAATTGTTATTGGATCAAATTGAGAAAGAAGACTTATCGCCCGTAACTAAAGTATTTAATGGCAAACTAATGATCAGAAATACATCGGTGCGAAATGCTTAATTATTACATAATCGCATAAATTAAGAAAGCCAGGCTATCAAATAACCTGGCTTTTCTATTAACCTGAGTTCTAAAATTTAAATCGAACTCAGGTTATTATGGCTTTTGGTTGATCTAAAACCTCTAAACCACTGATATTATTTTACAAATGACACTTCGCCCACACTGGCATAAAAAGTATCGTTAACACTCTTCTTAATTACCAGGCGGAAATACTTCATCTGATGTGCCTTGTCAAATTTTACAATTTGTTTGGTCGTGTTATTTTTAAACTTACCATCTTTTACAATAGTCGTCCAGTTTGTTCCATCTTCACTAACTTCCAGATCATACAGCTCAATACGTCCGTTTGAGCGATCCTGACGTGGAGTATACTTAAAAGCACTATAGCTATTAGTGGCTCCCATATCAATGGTTACAGAATGTGGCATAGCTTGTGAATCATCAACCCAATTGGTATGCCAAAATGAGCCTTCTTCACCATCAAAAATGCGGGAAGCTGGATAGCCATCATGCTCGCTCGAAACCTTTAGCACTTTCCATTGGCTTTTATCCATATCAAAATCACTCTCCGTCATCAGGCCTTTTAACTTACCTTTCTTGCTTGCATAAGCTTTAATGGTTCCTCCATGGCTTAAATTAAAAGCTTTTTTAAAGCGCTTGAATTTACCATTGTTCAAACTGTAATAAATAGTGGCTGATTTACCTGCCGACATAGACACAAGGCCATTGTCATCACGGGTAATATCTACCGTTGGAGCCACCAACAGATCGGTTTTCTGCTCACTTACTTTTTCACCTACCCAGTCAAATACGGGCTTCGCCTTTAAATCAATAGGCTGATAGCTTAAACTAAACGCATAATTTCCATCGCGCAATACATACTGAGGTAAAACACCCGGTCCGCAAGTTGCAGTTCCTAAGCCCGCCTGGTGAAGATCAGTATTCAAAGTGACAAAATCGGCCTGATCCAGTTCATTCATATGACGTGCTTTATCAATTGCTTTATCATCATATGGATACGCACTAAAGTTCATCGCTTTATCGGAACGTAACAACAAACCAATTCCTTCAACATTGGTTACAGACGCCCACTCAACATTGCTTCTGTTGGCATTATCCTGAGGCACCACCAGGTTATGATCATACATTTCATAAGCTGTAGAAGTATAATATCCCAGTTTACCTGCCGAATACCTGTCTGAATATGTAGGCACAGGCCCCAATCCATACCAGCTTACCTGATCAATTGCTTTGTTTAAATGGCTCTGATAGCCCACCTTAGCAAGAGACTTAATGCCTGATGGTATCTGAACCTGAACATCGATACGCACTTCTCCATTGGCAAAAATGGTATATTGCTGAATGGCCGATATGTTTGTTTCTTTCTCTTTATTGCTTAGTTCGATAGGCATAACCACCTGAATTTCGCCATTCTCTTTTTGCTTTAATTGAACCGAACCACTTACTTTTTGCTTCAACTCATTTAAACCAGCTTTATGCCAGATGCGTCGTCCATAACGATCGCGCACATCATTTTCGGTTAACGGACGGTAAAGGTTTAATACCGGACCACGCTCAAACAATGAGCAGCCTTTATAATGATAACTTAAGATAGCTCCATTATCTGTCGATACAGCCAAATCAAAATTCTGACCAACAACGGTTATGACACCTTCTTTTTCACTGGCCTTCACCTTGGCATCAGTACCAAGCAACTTATAGGGTGCTGCTTTTACATCCAGTTCAAATTGTTCCCATGCCAGTTCATGACCTGCTTTAACTAATCCCTGTCGGTTTTTGCTAAGGAATGAGAAATATAAATTGTATTTCTGGCCTGCTTTAAGCTTTGGTAATTGCCCTACCTTAAGGCTTACCTCTTTTGAATGTTGTGGTGCCACATCAAGGTCTAAGCTGCCTTCGGCCACTTTACCTTCGGCATCGCTGATGTACCATTTAATATCGAACTGATTAAGGTTAGTAAAAAAGTACTTGTTCTTAATCTCAAACTTATAGTTGGCCAAATCTTTTGCTACAACAGAAATATTCTGGTATACTTTTTTCGTTTCATGCAACTGTGGATTCGGTTTTCTGTCGGGGTTTACCAAGCCATTCAAACAAAAACTATCATCACTTGGCATATCGGTACCATAATCGCCACCAAAAGTAAAATACATCCGCCCGTTTTCATCTACTTCGCGAAGTCCCTGATCAACCCAGTCCCAGATACAACCACCCTGTAAAGCCGGGTAAGCTTCAATTACATCCCAGTAATCTTGTAATCCACCACAGCTATTACCCATCGCATGGGCATATTCACACTGAATTAAAGGACGCTCCGGATTCTTTTTGGCATAACTTACCATGCCATCAATGCTCATGTACATCGGGCAATAGATATCTGTGTTAAAAGCCAAACCTGAACGTTCGTACTGAACCGGACGTGTCGCATCATGTTTCTTTAACCATTTGTAGGTCGCTTCGAAGTTTACACCGTTACCTGCCTCATTACCCAATGACCAGGTTACAATACACGGCTGGTTTTTATCGCGTTCAAACATGCGAACTGTGCGATCGATGTGAGCGGCTTCCCAAACAGGATCTTTCGCCAGACTGGCTTCGCCATAGCCCATTCCGTGCGATTCAATATTTGCCTCATCAATCACATACAAACCGTAGATATTACATAGTTCATAAAAGCGTGGATCGGTTGGATAGTGACAGGTACGCACCGTATTGATGTTATTTTCTTTCATGATGCGAATGTCCAATAACATGCTGGCTTCATCTACCACATGACCTTTATCCGGATCGTGTTCATGACGGTTTACGCCTTTTACCAATACCGGCTGACCATTCACCAAAAACTGACCATTCTTAACCTCTGCCGTGCGGAATCCCACTTGCTGGCTGATGCTTTGCAAAATTTTACCTTTTTTATCTTTTAGAGTAATCAGCAATTGATAAAGGTTGGGAGCTTCAGCACTCCATTTTTTTGGTGATTCAACTTTCTGCTGTTCGAACACCACTTGAATTATTTTGCCAGCAACATTGGCACTTTGAGCCAGGCTCAACAAATTCCCTGTTCCTTCCTCATTGCTTAATTTCGCTTCAACCGTGTAGCTTCCTTTGTGGCTATCATTATGATTGCTTAATTCAACCTTCAGATCAAACATACCATTTTCATAAGCTTCATCCAGTCCTGCAACAATGGTAAAATCACGAATCCTAACCTTTGGTCGGGCAAAGAGCATCACATCGCGCTCGATACCACTTAAACGCCAAAAATCCTGACACTCCAGATAACTACCATCGGACCAGCGATACACTTCCAGAGCTATATCGTTCTGTCCTGCTTTGATGTATGAGGTAATATCGAACTCAGCCGGCGTTTTTGAACCCTGGCTATAACCAACTTTTTGACCGTTAACCCAAATGTAAAAAGCTGACTTTACTGCACCAAAATGAACAAATATCTGACGATCCATCCATTCTGCCGGCACATTAAAAACCCGCTTATACGATCCTACCGGATTATATCCTTCAGGAATTAAAGGTGGTTGAGGCCTTTCTTTGGCAATCAGCCAAAAGGGATAACGTGTGTTTACATAAATCGCCGTATCAAAGCCTTCTACCTCCCAGTTGGATGGCACTTTAATATCATTCCATTCAGACACATCATAATTGGATTTGTAGAAATCAAGCGGACGCTCTTCAGGGACTCTTGAAATATTGAATTTCCAGGTACCATTAAGGCATTGGGTAAATTTGGATTTGCTTACAATACGATCGCGGGCATCGCGCTCGCTTTCGAAAGAAAAATGATGTGCATATCCTTTTTCTTTGTTAATATCAAAGACTTCCGGATTTTGCCAGTCATCGAGCTGCTGTGCACTAAGTGTGCCAAGCATACTTGCCATGATGACAGTGAGTAAGAATGTTAATTTCCTCATACTATACTGCTTTATTATTTAAATTCTTCAATTGAATTATTACTTCTGACAAATATATTTTACAAGACTTATGAGGAGGTTGAAAAATCTTTCATATTGGTTTAATAATCTTGCGAAGAATAGATAATCAGGCCGTTTAACCTATATATGTTCACAGACAGGGGATAAATGAAAAGTAGAAATAAGATAAGCGTGCGAGGGAATAATACCAAAAATACATTGAAGCATCCGATGTGTACAACATATAAAAAAAGTGTCAAGCCCTATAAAAAAGACTTGACACTTTAACTCTTAAGATCTATCGAAATCAAGTGATCGAAACCCTATTTTAGTGTTTTAAAAGTTCACTAACAATTGGCTTAAACTGGCCATCAGCATCAGCACTGGTTAATTTTAAGGTGCCGCCGCCACCGCCTTCAACATATTTCAGTTCAATTGGGTGCCATCCTTTGGCGAGTGCTACCTGACCGATTTTCTTAAGTGGTGCATGCATTCCATCATTATCAACCACAATAAGATCAGCTATTTTTAGTACACCGGCGTCATCACATAATAAAGAAAAAGTATATACATCATCCTTATCGGCGTAGAAATAACCATTGTAGGTTAAAGCATAAGACGTTCCCTTTTTAACTGCGACTTCGGGTAACTCAAAAGCTTTGGTAACAACACTTTTCTTTTTAGTGTCAACCACACCTATGTCGGCCACACCTTTCCAACGCTTACCTTCGTAGTAATCGCATGCAAGCCCTGGCTTTGCATCAGCAGGTAATTCAATTCCTTTAGCATAAGTCGTTTTGGTAAATGTTGCTTCGATAACATCTCCACCATTACCTAATTTACTAAACGGACGTGCCTTTAAAGTAATGTTTTCACTAATCTCAATTGGTCCTGAATATAAGTTCGATTCATTGGTTGGTCGCGTTCCATCTGTTGTGTAACGAATTTCAGCATCTTTCACTTGTGAGGTAAACTCAACCTTTGCTTTATCGACAAACACATGCTGATCATAAACACCACCAATATCGGGAAAACGATAATTGACTTTCATCACATCCAGGCGGTTGAAATGATTACCAATTCGCTGGAAAAAATCCTGCCAGTCTTTTTGATCAGCCGGAGTCCAAAGTACTTCCGCTAAAGCAATCATACGAGGCATCGACATGAAGTCTACTTGTGCTTCGGAAGGAATGTATTCGGTCCAGATATTACCCTGCCCCCCAATAATACGTTTTTGCTCTTCTGCAGATAATCCTTCCGGAACAGGCTCGAAACCATAAACATTTTCCAGTGTTCCGCTATTTTGACCATAATCGAAATAACAATGTGAGGTTGGCGACATAATCACATCATTGCCTTGTTTAGCTGCTTTAACAGGAGCATCAGGTACCCATCCACGCCAGAACATCATGGTAGCCGTCGGACTCATACCACCTTCAAGTATTTCATCCCAGCCAATCATTCGCTTGCCTTTACCATTCAAGAACTTCTCAATGCGATGAACAAAATAGCTTTGCAGCTCATGCTCATCGTGCAATTTCTCTTTTTTAATACGCTTTTGACATTTAGGGCATTTTTTCCAGTTGGTTTTCTCCACCTCATCGGCACCAATGTGGATGTATTCAGATGGGAAAAGTTCAGCTACCTCAGTTAAAATGTCTTCCACTAATTGATAGGTTGCTTCGTTGCCGGCGCATAGTGGTGCCGAAAAGGTTTGTCCCCAACCTGCTTTTCCAAAGCAAGATACCTCTGGATAATTATCAATGGCTGCTTTAAAATGACCAGGCATATCAATTTCCGGAACAATGGTGATATTTCGCTTTGCTGCATACGCTATCACTTCTTTAATTTCTTCCTGAGTATAATAACCGCCGTACACCTTTTCACCATCCTTCTCGCTCATGTATTTTTCGGGAATGGCCATGGCCGGATTATCCTTCGAGCGTTCAATACATACTTTATCGTGGTTATTAAATGTTCGGAAAGCACCGTTCTGAGTTAACTCCGGGTATTTTTTTATTTCAATACGCCACCCCTGATCATCGGTTAAATGCCAGTGAAAGGTATTCATTTTATACAAGGCCATGTAATCGAGGAAACGCTTAATATAATCCACCGAAAAGAAATGACGTGATACATCCATGTGCATGCCCCTCCAGGCAAAGCGCGGTGCATCCTTTATTTCAACACAAGGCACTGACCATTTTACTTCAGAAAGTTTAGCTTCTTCTAAATTAACCGGTAACAACTGACGTAAGGTTTGAGTGGCAATAAATATTCCTTTAGCACTCTTGGCCTTCACCAGCACCTTTTCTTTGGTAACTGATAATGAATAAGCCTCATCGTTATTAAAACCGCCAGCTTCGATCTTAAACACAATTGCATTTTTGGCTATTTCTTCATTAACCACTTTTAAAGGATAGCCCGAAGCTAAACGCAGGTTATCAAGCAGAACATCAGCTGCATCTGTCTCTGACAAAAGGCAAACAACCGTTTCTGCATTGATGATAAACTCCCCTGCCTGTTGAGTTAACTCATTGGGTTGAGGAATAATGTTTACCGGTTGAAGTTTCGTTTCCTTTACCTGACAAGCCGATAAAGAAAGCAATAATAACATCAAACAATAGAGATGTTTAAATTGATATATACACATATAGTTTTTATTAAAAAATTAATAAGTTCTAGTCTTGGGCATGTAAATCATACATTTCAAAGCTTATACAAAATACATTCCCTCAAAAGTATAACGTTTTTTTGTTTTCACATTATAAAAAGTACTTTTTACTTTTACCGAATTCCTTAATAATACTAAACTGAATTAGTAATCAAATGAAAGCTTATAAATTCAATGTAGAAATGAAAAAAAAATTCAGCTGCCCAAAAGCATTATAAATAAAAAGGCCGTCGTTCAACGGCCTTCTGATTGTTTTTCGAGCATACATCAGGATAAAAACTTCTTCCTTAAATTTTCTACCTGCTCATCATTTATTGGCACTAATTTCCCAAGGGGTGCCGCCATCACCAATGATTTGGCACTAAACTCGGCTACTTCCAAGCGGTCAAATGTCTGCAATAATTTATCGCCGGTAACCACAAATGAATCATTGGCAATCAATACCGACGGAACAGATTCGCTTAACAAGTTTGGAATGCTATCGTTGCCATAAAAATGTGCACCAAAATCAAGGCAAGGCACATCCTGAAGGAATATCCAACTCTCGGGAATGGTACGTACATCAAACTTCACTCCTGTGGTTCCATAGGCCATTAAGTGCGGTGGCTGAGTGAGAATAATGGAGTTAATGTGCGGATTTAACTCATATATTTTTTGATGCAATGCCAGTGCACGGCTTGGCGTTTTCCCTTCTTCGGCTTTGCCACCTTTGATCTGTACAATGTCATCAGGAACGATGTCCCAACGGGCTACATGCGAAGGAGTAATCAGGAAATCATTGTCTTTCCATCGTACCGATACGGTTCCATAAGAACTGATCATCAAGCCCTGATCGCTGGCACGACGCACAATATCAACAATCTCCTGACGAATGGCGCGTTCCTCGGATGGATAACTTACCTCACTGTTTCGTGCAACATCATGTGGTATTTGGTCCTCAAACTGTTGAATTTGCTCATTTGAAAGCAATGCAGGTTCTCCAATGGCTTTCGCATTGATAATGGTGTGCGCACAGAATTCCAAAGTCTCAAATCGTGTGTAAGCATCCATCAAATCGGCTCCACCCAAAACTGTTCCATGATTTTCCATAATCACTGCCATCACATCGCTGCCATCAAATTGCTTCGCGATGGATACACCCAATTCCTGGCTTCCCGGTAAACCATAAGGTGCATAACCGATTTTACCACACACTTCTTTGGCCTGCGGAATAATATTGGTATCCGGTATCTCACGCACAATACTGAACGACACCAATGCCGGCGGGTGAGCATGTATCACTGCTTTGATATCCGGACGCACCTCATAAATTGCCTTATGAAACGGAAACTCCGATGAAGGCTTGTGTTTCCCCTCTATGGTTCCATCCTTTTTCACACAAATGATATCATCTTCCCGAAGGCTACCTTTATCCACGGCTGACGGTGTTACCCAGATATCACCGTTATCATCCAAAATTGAAATATTTCCCCCGGAAGTCGTCGTCATTCCATCCCTGTAAATCCGACTAATTACCTTAATGATTTGCACGCGTGGGTGCATCATTTCAACATCTAACTGTCTCATCTCTTAAATCAAATAAAATCCAAATCCTCTTCCTACATAGCAGCTTTATAAATCGCTACTGCATCTTCTTTTGTTACATCAATTGGGTTACCGCCTGCACAAACATCCTTCAGGGCGTTTTCGGCCATTAGTTCAATTGACTCCTCTTTCACTCCCAGTTCTTTTAGGCCCGATGGAATACCTACTGCCTTCGACAAGCTTTCAATAGCCTTGATGGCAGCCTCGGCACCTTCCTGATCAGTCATACCTGTTGTATCCACGCCCATTGCACCGGCCACATTCTTTAGCTTGGCTGCACACTGGGGGATATTAAATCGTTCAACATGTGGCAACAACACAGCATTGGCCACACCATGAGGCATATTGTAAACACCACCTAACTGGTGTGCCATGGAGTGAACAAAACCCAGTCCGGCATTTGAAAATGATTGTCCGGCAACAAATTGCCCCCATGCCATTTTACTACGGGCCTCCAGGTCGTTGCCATTCTTAACGGCTGCTTCCAGGCTCTCTGAGATCAGCTTGATAGCTTCCAGAGCCAGTGTATCTGACCAACGAAATGCGCATTTGGTAACATAAGCTTCGATGGCATGTGTTAGGGCATCCATCCCGGTAGAAGCCGTCAATGCAGCGGGCTTGCCCATCATCAATTCCGGGTCGTTAACAGCAATTGAAACCAGACAGTTTTTATCAACCATCACCATCTTAATTTGCTTCTCCTCATCGGTAATCACATAGTTGATGGTGACCTCACTGGCCGTTCCCGCCGTTGTGTTTATGGCAATAATCGGTAAAGAAGCTTTCTTCGAAAGATGAATCCCCTCATAATCGCGAATATCACCACCGTTGGTGGCGAGAATACCCACAGCTTTTCCACAATCCTGCGGTGAACCACCTCCCAGGGTCAGAATAAAATCACAATTTTCATGCTGCAATAAGCTTAAGCCATCATTCACATTCTTGGTGGTTGGGTTAGGCTGTACATCATCAAAAAGTGTGTATTCAATGCCTGCTTCCGTCAAAACATCCATCACTTTCTGAGCGACTCCAAACTCCACCAAAACCTTATCGGTTACCAGCAAGGCTCGCTGATAGGGTAAGTCTGCTAAATCATTTTTCAGATCTTTCAATGCACCTGGTCCCACAAGGCTCACTGGTGGTAAATAAATTCTTCTGTTTGTTAACATTCTATCTTAGATTCTTCTATTAAATTCCATTTTTTTAAGCCGAGATCAATTTCGGGCATATCATTGTCCCAAACCATTATGGCTGCCCCCATGGCACTTGAATTATCCACCTCGGAAGTGTAAATTATTTTATCCTCGTATAGCGCAGACAATAGGAGTACAAAAATTTCATTGCGGGCAAATCCCCCTGAAATATAAATGCTCTTGACTCCATCATTTGCACCACAGATCAGATCCATTGAATCGGCATTCAACATCGTTAAGTCAAACATCATGCGATGGTAAGCTTCATCAAAATCACTGAAGCCAGTTAAGTCTGCAGTTATATCGATATAATCGGCCGGCAGATCACCTTTAAAAAACACCCTATAATCTCTTCCCTGATCAAGGTATTTATGTAGTAAAGCTGCATTCGTTTTCACCTTTTTAAACTGATCGTCGGCAACACTAAAGTGCTGAATCAGGCGCTTCACATTCACATCGTGGATATGGCCCATAAACAGGCGTGATGACTTAACGGGCTGCTGATCGACACTCATAAAGGCCAGACAATCCCGCTTCAGCTGTTCATCCGTGAGCGGTGTGTGATTAAAGGGATTCATATTAATGCACCAGGTTCCGGTTGAAACTAATAAAAAGGGCTCTTTACTGCCTTTCAGATAAGGCACCAACGAGGCCGAACTGTCATGAATGCCAATGCCGGCATTTATCTTCTTTCCACTTATTTCTGTTACCAGCTGGTAATTATTAGGACAAGGCTTTGGCAATGATATACCTTCATCGCTTAACCACTGGTGATAACATTGCTGATCGAAATCCCACATAAACGTATGACAACCTATGGAAGTCGACTCAGACACCACTTGCTGCGTAAGTAAATAGGATAAATACTGAGGAAAATGCAAGACTGATTTCACCTCCTTAAACAACTCTGGCTTCGTCTTCTTTAACCATAGTAGCTGCACACCTGAGTTAAGCATCATACCAAGAGCCGGACTAGCTGTTCGTCGGCAGAACTCTTCTTCTCCGCCATAACAGTTAAATAATTCAATCTGAATTTCCAGATCAATCTCTTTGAGGTAATTATAGATTGGGGTCAGACGTTCTCCCTGCTCATTCAGAAAGGCCAATGAAGCGCCATAAGTTGAAAAATTCACCGCCTTTACATCATACTCATTGCCATTCACCAAGTCCTCCAGTGTGGCAACAATCCACTTCTCAATCAGCACAATGTCATCACACTCAAACCCGTCTTCATCAAAACTGGTTGGAAACCTGTCTTCTTGCTGATGAACAACCTTTAGTTGCTGATCGAACAGAAGTATTTTCTTATTTGTTTTGCCGATATCAAAAACGGCAATGACTTCTTTTTTCATTCTAACTTAGTTTCGAAACCTGTCGTCGGTAGTTCTCCACCTCCCAATTATCTATAAACGCAATCTGTTCTTTAGTCATGGGGCGGGGACCACCAAAATGCTTCGTTAGCCTAGCCACTTTCATCATATCTATAAAAACATCCAAAGCTATCCTGGCCGATTTTTCATTTTCTTCTACCACAAGGATGCCTTTGCCTTCGCATGCAATTACCTTAGGCGGGTAATTGTTGTCGCATACAAAACGAGCCAACGAATAAATAACATTATCCTTTGCCTCTATAAACAGATACTTCGGTTTACAATAGACAATATTATCGGGCGTAAATGGGATGGCAACACTCTTAAAGTTATCTATAGAATTTACCAGAGATTTGGTAAGTGCCGATGAATCTGTCGTATAAGCTTTACCAAATCCACTCTCATTCTGACAAAGTGCAACACCAAGTTCTTCGAGCGTTTTTGCTGTCTTTTCTACCGGAGCTTCTTCAGTCAGACTAATTGATTGAGCTATTTTTTCAACGATTTGTTTATATATCTTGTGTATCTCTTCAGCCGAATCAGCTCCAACAAAAACACCATGATTCTCTAAAAATATAATCTGAGCTTCTTTGTGGTGTTTCTGACGATATTTCTTAAGGGAATTTGATACTTCTTTAAACAGTACATATCCCGGATCGGTGTATGGCACATAAATTAACTCATCACCAAACATATCCTTAATAACATCTTCGGACTTATGAGCACACAAAACCCCATTAACGATGGTTGGATGCGTATGAACCACAAACGCATAGTTAATTATGTTATGCAACGAAGCTTCTACGGATGGTCGTAACCCTTGCGGTGATACGATGGCACTATGAAGATCTTCTTTAACTTCGGCCTCTCTTTTTGCGCTATCCTTACTGTATATACGATCGCTAATTACATTTAACTTATTCCGATCGAGACAAACAAAACCAGCTTCATCAATGTCAGCCATTGAAGTTCCGCTGGCTTTAACCCACATATGGGATTCGTTTTTAAAGGAAGTATTACCTCCACCGGCAATTACAAATTCGGGATTAGCCCCATAATATTGTGATAACGCGACTAAATGCTTGATATTTTCCATAGATTAAAAATGAAAGGTGGATCTTCGAAGCCAACGACAAAGATCCACCCGGATAAAACGAAAGATTAACGTTTACTTAAAACACTACTTTCATACTGTTGAATGTCGGCAATGTAATCCTCACCAACAGGTACATTATTTTGCAAACAATAATAATCCCATACAGCACCAAATGGTTTTGTCTTTAACTCTTCAAGCATTGCCAAACGCTCAAAATTCTGCCCCTTTTCTTCCATCTCGATCAACTTCGCGGTAGGCTCTAACATGGCAATCATAAAGGCTTTTTGCGCTGCACGCGTACCTACAACATAGGCGCCAATGCGATTGATTGAAGCATCAAAGAAGTCAAGACCGACATTGACGCGGCCCATAAAATTGTTACGTACAATTTCAGATGCAATCAATTGAACTTCCTCGTTTAAGGTCACCACGTGATCTGAATCCCAGCGAATTGGACGAGTAACGTGCAATAACACTTCATCTACAAACTGAAGGCATGAAGATATTTTATCGCCAACTACCTCTGTTGGGTGAAAGTGACCATTGTCCAAACAAATCATTTTGTTGTTCTTGATGGCATAACCCAGGTAATAATCGTGCGATCCCACTGTCATCGACTCGGCTCCAATACCGAACACCTTACTCTCAACAGCATCCTTCATGTTTTCTTTTGGAAATTCTGTCTCGAAACCTTCATCAAGCGACTTGGTTAACTGCGCACGCATACCGTTGCGATCAATGGGTGTATCTTTTGATCCATCAGGAATCCATGTATTTAAAACACAAGGAGAACCTAATTGCTTCCCAATTTCATTGGCAATTTCGCGCGAACGCTTCAGGTGCTCTACCCAAAACTGACGTACCTCTTCATCTTTAGACGATAAAGTAAAACCGCTATCTGCCTTTGGATGCGAAAAGAATGAACCGTTGAAATCCATACCGATACCCATCTTTTTACACCAGTCAATCCAGCCCTGGAACTGCTTAACACTAATGGCATCACGATCAACCATTCCATCTGAAAAGTCACCGTACAATGCATGCACATTCACACGTTGCTTACCCGGAAGCAGTGACATAACTTTCTCAAGATCTGCCATAATTTCAGCCACATTACGCGCTTTACCGGGATAGTTACCGGTGGCCTGAATACCACCTGAAAGCTCCCCGTCAGGATTTTCAGTTCCTGACACATCATCCGTTTGCCAGCAATGCAGGCTTATCGCCACTTCATCCATGCGTTTCAGTACAGCCTCTGTATCAACTCCCAATGCTGCATATTGCTCTTTGGCCAACTCATAGGCCTTTGTAATCAATTCTTTTGTTGCCATTTTATTATGAAATTCTTTATGTGATTATTTCTTTAGAAAGTGTTCTATCATTCATTTCACTAAAAACCCTATCCCAGGCTAACCACAAATGTGGATAAGATTAGCACCAGAATACCGCCAATCAGTATGCCCATGGTGAGCTTACTAACACCTTTCCATTCTCCTAAGGCAATCCCCCAGATATTACCAATTGCGATATTTAAGGCCATTAGAATACTCCAGGCAAAAGGAGCTATTGAGGCAGGTAATTGACTTTTACCCATTCCGAAAAAATGAAATTGTAAAAACCATAAAAGACCGGCCAGAAAAGTAAAAAAGATATTATTGACCAATACCTTAGCAGAAACCGTGGTATAGTCGCGATATGTTTTGTTTTTAATATTCAGAAAAACACAATAAACAAAGTTGGTGATAAATCCACCCGTCAAAATAAAGATCAGCGTTGGATTACTCTGAAAAAGCGGATTGACGCCATAGGATAAAGCCACGGCATCGATGGGTTTGCCTGCTTCGAAACCATAATTAAAGGCAGCACTCATTAATCCGGCCATAAAAGCGATTAACAAACCTTTTTTTAAGGCAAATTCCTTAACAGCTTCTTTTCTTTCTTCTTCGCTAAGACCTTTAGATTTTAAGGCACCTGCATAACCAATCAACGCAATACCTGCAATACAAACCGACACGCCAATCACCATTAAGATACCAACCGACGAGGCCAATAAATTTTCTCCGGCAACAACGGGAGGTATTAAGGTTCCAAAAGCCGCGCAAAAACCAAGTGCAATACTTTGCCCCATGGCAATGCCCAGATAGCGGATACTTAATCCGAATGTTAATCCGCCAATGCCCCATAGCATGCCAAAGAAGATGGACAATAAGGCTGATTCAGTTGGTGCATCATTCAGAATTGACAAGAGTGTACCATCGGGTACAGTAAAATACGCAAACAACCATGGCACAATTAACCAGGCTGCAATGCCCTGAAATATCCAATACGATTCCCATGCCCAATTTTTAACTTTCTTAAATGGAACATAGAAGCTGGCTGCCCCTATACTTCCGATGGCTATCATGCCTATTGCACTCAATGAACTCATAAACTATTGTTTTAGATAACTCTAACTGTGATTTAACGAGTTTCAAAAGTAGAGGTGTGAGCAATGAGAGGCAATGAACAAAATGCCAGAACGTTTGTACAATTTGTGAATCTTGTAATACACAAAAAGCCCGGATATAATCCAGGCTTTTGCTAATTATCAGTCTATTTTCTATTTGTACAGTTCAAATACATAGGAACCGGGTTGTAATTCGTAAACAACTTTACCATTTTCAATTGTTTTAAACTTTATATCATCTCCACTCTTGTCGGTTTTACCCGACCATATCACTTCATTATTTTGTTTAATATTCACTAAATTTAAATCAAAGATATCTGTTGGCAAGTGCAATAAGGCGGTCGTATTAAAAGGAATCGTTGCTGATAAACTGATCGCTTGCTTGTCTCGTGTCCAGGCGCATTTTATTGTGCCATAGGGAGAATTAAAACTCGCCTTCACTTCATCTTCCAGTATGGCCGGTGCAATTTTTATTTTCTTGAAACCAGGCTCCAGAGGTGAAATTCCGGCCAGCCCATCATAAAACCATTTGGCATGTGGTCCGCCAAGAAAAACATGGTTGTGCGAATCCATACGTCCTGTCCCATAGTGATACTTTTCCCAAAGTGTTGTTGCTCCTTTTTCAATCATCATTCCCAAACCAGGATAATCCTTGTGCATCAGCATTTCTGAGATAATATCATCTCTGCCCTTTTTATCCAAGATACTAAGCAACGGCATTTGTCCCACTACACCAGTGCCAATATGGTTATTCGCTTCCTTGAGTTTCTTTACCAATTGCTCAAAGACATCCTTCTCATTGTTTTGATCAACAAAACCAAAGTCAAGTGCCAAAGCATTTGATGTTTGCGTATTAAAATCATAGTACCCGTCCTTGTTATACCAGGATTTATTTATTGCCCTCTTTATGTTTTTTGCTAACAGTTTATATTTATCGGCATCCGCTTTATTATTTAATACATTTGCAACATCGTGCATAATTGTGGCACAGCGATAATAATATGCCGTACTGAGATATGCCCCCGTGTTTTTTGTTTCGGGATATGGTTGAACCCAATCACCCCAACGATTAAACGAAATGACATTATCCTCAAACTTTGATTTGTAATATTCCATTAGCCGGCGCATGCGATGATAACTGTCTTTTAGTATCTTGTCATCTCCATAGAACACATATATTTCCCACGGCATTATAATACTGGCCGATTGCCAAACCGGATCCTGCTTGTCTGTTTCGTAAGGAAATGGGATTAACATGTGCACATTTCCATCAGGAAGTTGGTCATCATTCATATCCCGAAACCACTTTTTCCAGAAATATTGCATATCGTAGTTATAACTTGACGACACTCCTATTTGCAGGGCATCACCTAACCACCCAAGCCGTTCACGATGCGGACAATCAGTTGGATAACCCATTAGATTACCTTCCTGGGATAACAGGTAGGCGTTTTGTATCTTATCAATCAGGCTATCTGAACAGGCAAAGGAACCCACTGTTTTTAAATCACTATATATGTGAATTCCTTTAACATCTTCAATACTAACCTTTCCCTCGGTTGTAATTTCAATATACCGAAAACTACAATTTGTAAATTTAGGTTGCCATTCTTCCTCTATAGCCCCTTTTAATGTATACTCTAATTTCCATTCTCCACCGGTAGTCCAATAGTTTATTGTACCATCATCATTTAAGATTTCAGAAACTCGGATATTAACTTTACTACCAACCTCTCCAATAACCTTAATACTTGGATAACCTGTAATATTTTTACCCATATCATAAAGCATAACACTATCATTGATACTTTTTAAAGAATGATACGGCACAACACCTTTTTCTTTTATTGGTTGTAGTTGAGGATACAATAAGGTATGCTCATATTCTTTTACATTAATCCAGTCTTGATCATCAAATTCAGGCTTACTCCAACCCGATAATTCTTTACGAGCATCATAATATTCACCACTATAAAGGGCCGAAAATAATATTGGGCCACCCTTTCTTGCTTTCCAGTTTTTATCAGTTATGAATGTATCTTTTGTACCATCGCTATAGAAGATATTCATTTGTAATAGCACATTTCTATTGACTGCCTGATAGAGGTGAGTAAATGCACCATTTGACAGATAAAATGCAGCAGCATTTTCCCCATTTTTAATTAGATCAGTAACATCATACGTAGCATAAACTAAACGTTTATCTGTTGCTGTTTGCACTGGCTCCAATACACGGTCCCCAACTTTTTGACCATTCAGATGAAATTCATACAGCCCACCGGATGTAACGTTAGCTATAACGCTTTTAACTTTTTTGGAAATGTTAAATTCACATCTGGTCATTGTAATATCACTCTCACCTACTAATTTTGCCTTCCATTCATTTTTATGAACTATTCCTGTAATAAAAGAACTTGTTTTAGACCATCCTGATTCACTCTCCTTGTCATCTTTAATTCTAACATGCCAATAATATTTTTGATTACTTTCTAAAATTCCCAAATCGAAATACTTAAAACACTTGCTGTTTTCCATTAATTTGCTTGAGAAAATTACATCAGTGAACCCTTCATCTTTAGCAACTTCGATCTCACAATGTGTCTGTTGCAGCATCCCATTTGACTTGTATTTCCAGGCAAACTTCACAATTGTATCCTGAATCCCCTGAGGATTCTCGATGTCCTGTACCTGAAGATCATAAAACGTATTTGATGCTTCGCGCAAGTTACAGCTGAATAAAAAAAACAACATGACTGTAATAGCAGCCACTGCATATTTTAGAACTCTCATATTCATACATTATTAATTTTAATTGACTCCAAATGATTGATTAGACTTGACAGAACCAAAAATTTCGATTTGCAATTCTTTCAGCGTTCTTGTTAATAAAGTTTTAGTGTTTATTTCATAATCGAATGTCATTGTCTTACAAAATTAAATACTGTAATGGAGGTAGAAGGCAGCTTTTGGGAATTCTCAAGTATATTATTAGATATACGCAATTCTTCCAATACAGGATTCTCATCCATTTCATCTTCACCCCGAAACTGCATTATTTGGTTACACATATAAGTATTCTCTGAATTAAGAGTCATATTAATAAGCTCGGATTCTCGTCCCTTATTAATTATAAAAACACTCACATTACCAGTATCTATATCACTTGATGCATAGCCAACAATTACTCCTTTACTCGTTTTGATGTCAAGCAAATTATCTTTGAGGAAATTAGTCCATAATTTAAAAGGTAAAAGTATGGGAAGTAACTCATTTTTATTGGTTAATGCATCCCACTTATTTTCATTGTAATGGCCGTTTTTATTCTTATACCACCTTGTGTTCCAAAAACAACCATACTCGACCTTAGGATTTTTTAATAATTGACCAACAATATCGAAATTAATGATTCCTTTACCTGTCACATTAGCCATGTCCCAATTGGTATTAGACCAATTGGCATTATTAAATTCTGAAACAACAGTTTTTAAACGAAGGTTCTTATCCACAAATAGCAGATCGACATCATCAGTTGTTATATACTCTTGATAGCCATTTTCCCATCCCTTATAATTACTGATTGTAATGAAATCAATAGCAGAACCCGCATCTGTTATAAACTTTTGCAGATCATCTTTCCAACTTACGCCCACTTTAATCGTAGGATCAACTGCTTTCATTGCTGCAGAATATTCTTTTACTATAGCCAGGAATGTATTGTATTCAATGCTTTTATCAGGATGCCACATCTCATTCCCTATCTCCCAATATTTCACACCATATCCTTTGGTTAGATTAGCATAACGCACCCAGGCAGCTGCTAACTCTGATGAAAAGATTTCCGGGTACTTGAGGTTACAGGCAACATTAATATGTGGTATTGCGCCTGTTTCTTTGCAAAGTACGATGAACTCATCAAAATTCAATGTCTTCTCTGCAAGATCAAGTGGATAGGAGGTCCAAAAATTTGTGGTTGGGTCTGGAATTTCATGATCACGTGTCCATGCGAAGTAATTTGTTTTTTCTCCTCCAGGATACCTTAATCGCTTGCACCCGGTTTCCGTAATGGCCGTAACAAGTGATCGAGCTCCGGGAGTACGGTTGTCATCATGATCAACTCCTGCATTTAGATTGATACCATATTTATTGCCTATATCACTTGCAATAATATGATCTACATTAACCTCAACTTTTACACAACTATCATTTTCAAGCTGTTCATTACTTACAGTGCAATCTATATCGTGAATATCACCAGTAAGAACCTCTCCTTTACTACCATTCTGGTAACCTGTTAGAAATAATACGATCAACGCTATAAAGGGTATTTTCTTCATTTTTTATCAAAACTGCTTTATGCAATTAAAGCCTGACATTACTGACAGACTAAAAAGTTATTGTAGTTCCCATATTTTAGATTCCATCAGTCCTACTCAATTTATTAAAATCTACATTTCTGTTATAAAAAAACCTCCAAAAAAATGAGGCCACTGAAAAAGTCTCTTAAGTAATAAAAGCAGTAAAAGGAAGATTCAATTCTCTTTTTACTGCTTTCTTTGTATTAGAACTTAAGCGCATTCAATGTTAGAACAGCAACAAAAACTTGTTTTTAGTTCCTACTCG
>JAOARW010000023.1 GCA_025210475.1 Carboxylicivirga sp.
CCTTGGTTCATGGATAATTGCTTGTTTGAATGCAAAATATCCATTATCCAATTCAAATCGTCACGCTATTAAAAATCGCTACAAGTACGACTAACAAAGAATTTCAAAGAACGTTTTTTAATTTTTAATACCCACTAGTGAGATAAACTATTGATTCAAATATCAGATTGATGTTGATAGAAATGGATTAAATATACTATACAAGAGGAGTTTTACCATTACACAAATAAACTACAGATACGACCTCATATTTTGTGAACTATCGAAAAGTTACTAGTTTCGAAAGGAAAAATAAGAAGTAACAGTTTGGTATTTCCTTTAAATAAAATATTCACAGCACTATTAATTGTCGGCCTATTGTATCCAATGGTGCTGGGGGCCAATGGTATTCGTGTTAAAGAGGTAACTTATGCACAAGGGCTTACCGAAAACACCATTGGCTGTATTGAACAGGATTCTTTGGGTTATATCTGGATTGGAACGCGCGAGGGCTTAAACCGTTACGATGGTTATGCCTGCCGAAATTACTATCCGCTGCCCGATAAAGGTAACCTGCGCAATGGTCATATTCAGGATATATACGTCGATCGTTATTCCAATATTTGGGTAAGAAACGATGCCGGCGTCGATTGCTATCAGCCGGAAACAGATTCATTTGAACCCGTATCCATAGCCTTTGGCGATAAGCAAATTGATAATGTGCTTGATGTAATTGAGTCGGGAGGAATTAAATGGCTGGCTGCCGAAAATAATGGCTTATTGGGTTTAAAAGCGAATCAAAACCAGGTTGATATAAATATTAATGACAGCGGATCGGTTCATTTGTTTTGCAAAAAGGATGAAAACCATTTCTGGACTTTTGGTAACCGGGGTATTCGCTTGTTTAACTCGCAAAAGCAGCAGTTTGTCGATGATTTGAAAGTTCCTGCTGTTGAGGTACGGAGCTGGGCACAATACAAAAATCTTTTGTGGATTGGCGATTACAGTGGCATATGGGTGTTCGATGGTAAACAAATGTTGCGTTTGAAGGATTTTGCTCAAATGCAAGGCAGCAACTACGATGAATCAATTAATATGGTGGTAACATCCATGGTAGTGTCTGAGGGCAAACTATGGGTTTCGACCGATGGAAAGGGCATTTATACCATCGAGTTAGATAAGGATATAAGCATAAAAAATATTCGCACTAACACATCATCACAATCCATTTCAACCGATGCCGTTCGTTGTCTTTATGCCGATCGTGATCAAAACATGTGGATTGGTACCGTGCACAACGGGGTGAACGTATTGCCCCGCTGGCAAAAGAAATTTTACAACCTCAAATACACCAATGAAACGCCGGATGCCCCGCATGGTAATTTTTCCAATTTCCAGGAAGATAAAAACAACCAATTGTGGGCAGCTTCTTTCGACGGCCTCTGTCGCATTAACCAGCAGACCATGCGCGTGGAAGAATACGTGGCCAAAGGCACGGTGATTAATGCCATCACAATCGATTGGAATGGGGATATCTACCTGGGAAGCTATAACCGCGGATTGCTCAAATACAGCCCGTCGTCGGGTACGTTAAGTGGTGTTCCTTCATCGGGGAATAACTTCTTTAAAAACAGAAGTGTGACTTCCCTTTTGACCGATCATTCGGGTAATATCTGGATTGGTTCACAATCTTTGTATATCTATGATCAGGCGGAGAAAGAGATAAAGAGAGTGAGCGAAGGAAATATCGCCAGCGTCATTTGCCTGATGCAGGATCGCAATCAGGATATGTGGGTAGGCACTGTTTATGGTTTATACCACATTGATGTAGCCAATAAGTTGGTTAATCATTATTCTGCTGATAAAGCTAAGCCCTTCCGGTTGTCGTCTAGCTGGATAAATACCTTGTATGAAGACCGGGATGGAAACATTTGGGTTGGCACCAATGGCGGAGGGTTAAACAAAATAAGCCGCGATAACCACGAGATAAAAATTATCCGCGATGAGTCCTTGTCCAGCCAGGTGGTGCATGGCATTGCCCAGGATAAAAAGGGGCAGATCTGGTTCACGACCAACAGCGGTTTGGTGGCCATGAATGCCGGGAATGGTGATTTGGAGGTGTTTGATTATGCCGATGGTTTAATCAATAACCAATACATTGACGACTCCATGTTCTTGACTTATTCCGGAAAATTGCTGTGCGGAGGAGAAAAAGGCATTGATTATTTTTATCCGGAGCAGATAAAAACCAATCCCAATCCGCCAAGGGTAATTCTAAATGCCAGTTTGCTTGAAAATGAAAAGGATGCAAAAGGTCAGGCTGCCAAAGAGCTGGAGCATATGAACATCAATAACGATACCCTGGTGTTTAATTATAACCAGTCTTCCTTTGGCTTCAGCTTCACCGGCATTGAGTATGCCAACCCCGAAAAAATTAAGTACGCCTGTCGCCTCGATGGATTTAATACCGAATGGTTGTACCTCAATAACCGTCGTACCGTGAATTACGGACATGTGCCGCCGGGTACATATACCTTTATGGTGCGGGCAGCCAATAGCGATGGGGTATGGAGTAATTCAAGCCAGGTAACCATTATTGTGAAACCACCATTTACTCGTACCATTTATGCCTATGGTTTGTATCTGGTCATCATTCTGCTTATTCTTTATGTTATTTACCGTTACTCTCTGGAACGAAAATTACTAAGAAACCGACTGGATTATGAACATAAGGAGCGGGAGCGGATAGAGGAGTTAAACCAGCTTAAGCTAAGGCTTTTTACACATATCTCGCACGAGTTCCGAACACCTTTGTCTTTAATTTTGGCTCCGGTGCAGGAGTTGTTAAGCCGTTATGCTAAAAAAGGTGCTCAGTCAAAAGAACTGGAAACCATCCATTCAAATGCCAATAAGCTGAAGGTGCTGGTTAACCAGGTACTTGAATTAAGAAAGATTGAGTCGGGTGCCATTCAGCTAAAAAAGTCGCCGCTTGATTTGGTGGCTCTGATAAAAAGCAGTTGCGAGTCGTTTCACCATTGGGCCCGACAGAAGAAGATTCAACTGTCGTTTAACACAAGCAAGGATAAATTACTGATTAATTTGGATCAGGGCTTGATTGAAAAGGTGATTTACAACCTGTTATCCAATGCCATTAAATTTACCCAGGAGGGGAGTGTTGAAGTGAGTTTGAATGTGCAAGATCAAAAATGTCTTATTAAGATTAGTGACTCGGGTGTTGGCATTAGTCAGGACGATCAGAAACGACTTTTTGATATGTTCTACCGTGCTGAGGATTCGGAATTAAAAGTGGAAGGCAGCGGTGTTGGTCTGGCCTTAACCAAAGAGGTGGTGGAATTGCACCAGGGACAGCTTTTGGTAGAGAGTGAATTGGGCAAAGGAAGCTGCTTTACTGTTAGCTTACCCTACGAAGCAATAGATGATCAGCAGGAGGTGCTTACTAAAGAAACTCAGGATCCTGAAAAACCTGAGGAAAATGAGACTTCACAAACAAAGCTCTTATTGGTGGAAGACAATGATGAGTTAAGAGCTTTTCTGAAGAGCAAGCTGGAGCAAAGCTATCATTTGATTGAAGCAGGCAATGGCCGTGAAGCATTGGAAAAAGCGATGGACCAGCAACCGCAAATTATATTAAGTGATGTGATGATGCCCGAAATGGATGGTTGGGAACTTTGCCAACGGATTAAATCGGATATTAAAGTGTCGCACATACCCATTGTGTTGCTAACGGCTTTGGGAGAGTCGGAGCACATTGTAAAAGGTCTGGACATTGGCGCCGATGCCTATTTGTCGAAGCCGTTTAACCTGGATCATGTCGAAAGCCTGATTCGAAATATTTTAAGGAATCGTGAGTTACTGGCCACAAAATATAATCAAGGCGGAACCGAGAAGATCGATACCAGCCAGTTGAGTGGTTTGGATCAGCAATTACTCGATGATGCACACCAATTGGTGGTGGATAATATCAATCAACCTGATTTTTCAGTTCAGGTGTTGAGCGATCAATTGAACATGAGTCGCGTTAACCTGCATACAAAGCTAAAGGCCTTGTGTAATCTGGCACCCAGTGATTTTATTATGCAGATACGATTGCAGGAGGCCTGTAAGTTGTTAAAAACAAGGAATTACGCGATAAGTGAAATTGCCGATTTAACCGGCTTTAGCACCGCATCACATTTTTCGCGTAGTTTTAAAAAGCAGTTTGGAGGCAGTCCAAGCGAATTTCTCAAAGGGAAGGTAAAAATATAAGAGGGGATAAGAATGGTAGATTTTGTAAAAGCATTGTTTAAACACTTTGCAGCTTGCAATAGCAGTCAGAAAAGCAGTTCATTGGCTTACTATACAGTTTTTTCAATATTGCCAATGATCATGATTAGTGTATCGGTATTGGGCTTGTTATTCGGTGAACAGGCCGTTCAGAATGTTATTTTCGATGAGTTGAAGAGTGTCATTGGTTCTGGTGCAGCCAACCAGGTGCAGAGCCTGATCGCCCAACAGCATACCAATCATCACAGTGTTATTACGGCAATTATCGGATTTGTAACCCTGGCCTTAAGTGCTTCAGGAATGTTAAGCCAGATACACACCTCTTTTAATAGTATTTGGGAAGTTGATGTAAGCTCCAAAAACAGTATACTTCTATATGTACTAACACACCTTAAATCATTCTTGCTTTTGATTATTTTGTGTTTAATCATGTTTGCGAGTGTATTATTAAGCACTTTCTTAGCCCACTATTCAAGCGGCCTGCAGATGAATGTTTGGTTAATACAAATATCGGAACACCTGTTGACTTTATTGATCTTATGCCTGGTTTTTAGTTTGATGTATAAATACCTGGGTGATGCCATGATCCCCTGGAAAGCAGCGCTCGCGGGAGGCCTTTTTACAGCCATATTATTCCTCGTGGGAAAAGTAATCATTGCCATGTACATCGCCCACAGCCATACCGCCACCATGTTTGGAACAGCCAGCTTTATCGTATTAATATTGTTGTGGGGATACTATATTTCGCAAATTATTTTCCTGGGGGCCTCCTTTGTATTTGTCGTTTGCAAGCACTTAAACTACCATATTAATCCTATCAGAAAGGAGTAAGTATAAGCGAATAAACCCGTATATGTATTAGACCTTCATAATGAGGATTGAAAAAGAAAAGCACAGGAGTTTTTAGAGATGAATCATAGCATCGCTATGGTGAATTGAAATAAATTAGTGAAACACCTTCTGGTGAAGCTGATTCAATACGGAATAGATTTCTAATGCATATGGTGGATTAAATTATCTCTTTCTGGTGTTCGCAATTTTAACTAGCTGACAATCATATCTTACCTCCTGAACAGAATCGTTTACATTCATGACAATCATTTGTGATTGATACAATTAATATTGTGCTTATTGAAATTCGATACGTCAACAATACAATTGTATATACTATGAAACGAATCTATTTATTTGCAACAATTTTAATGGCGATACTGGTATCGGCCTGTGATAACGTTCAGCCACCGGCGCCGGTTCAGCCTGTTCCAACAGAGGCGCAAATTCAGTGGAATGAGATGGAGCGTAACGCTTTTATTCACTTTGGATTGAATACTTTTAATGATATGGAATGGGGCTATGGTGACTCACCAGCAGCGACTTTTGATCCGAAAGAACTGGATGCCGAGCAATGGTGTAAAGTGATTAAAGAAGCCGGAATGAAAGGGGTGGTATTAACCTGTAAGCATCACGATGGCTTTTGCCTGTGGCCTTTCGAAGGAACTGAGTATTCCGTAAAAAATTCACCTTGGCGCGATGGAAAAGGCGACTTGGTTCGAGAGGTATCGGATGCCTGTAAAAAGTATGGTTTGAAGTTTGGTGTTTACCTTTCGCCATGGGATCGTAATTCTGCCCTTTACAGATCACCGGAGTACATCACCTACTTCAGAGAACAATTAACCGACCTGTTAACCAATTATGGCGAGGTATTCGAAGTCTGGTTTGATGGAGCCAATGGTGGTACCGGCTATTATGGTGGTGCCGATGAAAAACGTTCGGTAGATCGCAAAACCTATTACGACTGGCCAACAACCATTGAGTTGGTTCGTAAGTTACAGCCCAATGCCTTAATTTTTAGTGATGCAGGCCCCGACATTCGTTGGTGTGGTAATGAGAGTGGCGTTGGTGGTAGAACGAATTGGTCAACCTTACGTCGCGATGAAGCATGGCCGGGCTGGCCTCGCTATAAGGAGTTGAATCCTGGTCATGAAGATGGTGATTACTGGGTGCCTGCCGAAATTAATACATCCGTTCGTCCGGGTTGGTTTTACCACAAATCGGAAGATCATAAAGTAAAAGATCTGCCACGTTTGATGGATTATTTCTACGAATCAGTTGGACGTAATGGTACTGCTTTATTGAATTTTCCGGTTGATGAAAGAGGTTTGATACACGAAATTGATGCCAAAAATGTTATAGAGTGGCAGAAGACCATTGAGGCAGATCTGGCCAATAACTTAATGAGTGGCATCAGCAAGATTAATGCTTCTAATGTGCGTGGAAACTCAAGTAAGTTTAATGCCGATAAAGTAAATGATGGTGACAAAAATACCTACTGGGCAACCGACGATGATGTAGTTTCTGCCAGTTTGGAAATCGAATTTAAACAAGCTATTACTTTTAATCGATTCCTGGTACAAGAGTACATTACCTTGGGGCAGCGGGTAAAGGCGTTTACCCTGGAGGTGAAAACAGAGGATGACAAATGGAAACAAATAGCTGAAGAAACAACAATTGGCTACAAACGTATTCTTCGTTTGCCTGCAACTAAAGCGAAGGCCATCCGTTTTACAGTAAAAGATGCCAAGGCTTGTCCTACCATTTCAAACATTGAAGTGTATAATGCCCCTCAATTGATTACCAGCCCAATGGTGCGTCGCGACAAAAAAGGTGTTGTAAGCATTTATTCAAAAAATAAAGAGCTGGATATTTATTACACAACAGATGGTTCAGAGCCAACAACTCAATCCATAAAATATGCTAATCCTTTTGCTGTTAAAGGAAAAGTTTCGCTTAAGGTAATTGCCATCGATCCGGCAAGTGATCGTAAAAGTTCTGTTGTAACAGCCGACTTTGATGTTGACCGAAGCAAGTGGAAAGTTACCAAAACGAAAGATAAGCGCAGCAAAGCTGTATTAGACGGTAACCCAGCTTCGGAATGGATTCAGAATGGTAAGAAAATGCCGATCGATTTAGTGATTGATTTAGGAGAGACCTTATCTGTAAAGGGTTTCCAATATTTGCCAGGTCAAAATCGCTGGACAAAGGGTATTATCTTTAAATATGAATTTTATACATCAACCAATGGCATAAGCTGGAAGAAGCAGCAAGCGGGTGAATTCTCGAATATTCAAAATCATCCGGTGTGGCAAAAGAAAACTTTCAATCCAGCCAAAGCTCGTTATGTAAAACTTAGAGCAGTTAGCAACATTGCTAACGATGTGGCTGCCGGTTATGCCGAGTTCGATATTATTACTGACTAAATAAAAGCAATTACTCGGAGTGCGACTGTTAAAACTCTACTAATAGTCGCACCCGAATAATATGTATATAAGACGCTCGATTAAGCACTGAATATTAGGAGTTAAGCATTCGTTTGACGTTAAAAAGTCAAAACATTTTAGAAATACACACGTGTGCTTTTTGCTAAAAAAGTGTTATTATTGACGCTGAAAACTAAAAAAGTAACCTGTTTTATAATAATTCAAGGAATGAGATACCTTCAAAACCTCGTATTAGCAGTTATGCTTTTACACGGAATCATGTTTAATGTTTCTGCTGCCAGGAAAAAGAAAAATCAATCAAAACCCAATATTGTATTATTCCTTGTTGATGATATGGGGTGGCAGGATACTTCAGTACCATTCTGGGAGAAAGAAACGCATTTTAATAAGCGTTATCAAACACCCAATATGGAGCGTTTGGCAAATCAGGGAATGAAGTTTACTCAGGCATATGCCTGTGCTGTTTGCTCACCAACACGCGTAAGTCTGATGACTGGAATGAATGCTGCCCGTCATCGGGTAACCAACTGGACTTTGCATAAGGATAAGATGATGGTGAACCCGCCAAAGGGATTAAAAATGCCGCGTTGGAATATGAACGGAATAGGTGTGGTAAAAAGCCTGAATAATGCCGTTTATACACCGCAGCCATTGCCAAAGGTGTTACAGGAAAATGGCTATACCACCATTCACTGTGGTAAAGCCCACTTTGGCGCGGTGGATACCGAGGCAGCTGATCCTAAAAACATTGGCTTTACTGTTAATATTGCCGGCCATGCTTCTGGCGGACCGGCCAGTTATTATGGAACGGAGAATTTTGCAAAAAAGAAGCCTTCCATCTGGGATGTGCCAGGGTTGGAAGAATATCATGGTCAGGATATTTTCCTGACAGAGGCATTAACTCAAAAAGCATTGAAAGCGGTTGACCGATCGGTAAAAGAAGAGAAGCCTTTCTTTTTGTACATGGCTCATTACGCAGTTCATGCGCCAATAATGGGCGATAAGCGTTTCGAGCAAAAATACCTGGATGCCGGCCTACTTCCTACCGAAGCCAAATATGCTTCATTGGTTGAGGGCATGGATAAAAGTCTGGGTGACATTATGAATTACATCGAAGAGCAGGGCTTGGGGGATAACACAATCGTTATATTCATGTCTGATAATGGTGGTTTAAGTGCTCATGCACGCGGCGGTAAAGCTCATACTCATAACTGGCCATTATCAAGCGGAAAAGGATCGATTCACGAAGGAGGTATTCGTGAGCCTATGATTGTAAAATGGCCCGGAAATGCAGCTGCTCAATCAGTTTGTAATGATTATCTAATTATCGAAGATTTCTATCCAAGTATTTTAGAAATGGCTGGTGTTAAACAATTGAAAGGCGAATGCCAGCACATTGATGGGGTAAGCTTTGTAAAACAGTTAAAAGGAAAGAGTACCTCTAAAAAAGAACGTCCCTTATACTGGCACTATCCAAATAACTGGGGACCACGCGGGCCTGGTATTGATACCTACAGTGCCATTCGCAAGGGAGATTGGAAACTGATTTACTATTACACTGATTCAGGCTTCGAGCTCTTCAATGTAAAAGATGACATTAGCGAGAAAGAAAATCTGATTGGCAAAGAAACCCAAATTGCCAAAGAGCTGGCAGGCGAATTAAGCGATTATTTGCGAGAGGTAAAAGCACAGCGCCCCACCAGTACTGTTACTAACCAGTTAGTTCCTTATCCTGATGAATGTATTACGGATATGAAAGCACACCAGTATCAATAAACACAGATCCTAAAACAATGAAGAAATCTACAATAACAATACTATTACTTTGTGTTTCATTGCTCACATTGGCTCAGTCAAAAACTGATGACTTGTCATTTGAAGGCCGCTTTAAGAAACTAACAAACGATAATATTTTTAAAACAGAAGGGTATTATAATTGGGGAGCTTCCATCATAAAGGGTGATGATGGTAAATACCATTTGTTTTATTCGCGCTGGCAGCATAGCTTTTACGCCTGGCTAACGCACTCTGAAGTGGCTCATGCGGTATCGGATAGTCCGGCTGGGCCCTGGAAATATATTGGTACAGCCCTAACCAGCGATGGTAGAGGAAAATGGGATGCCATTACGGCACATAATCCTAAAATCAAGAAGTTTGGTAACAAGTACTATCTCTATTACATATCCACGCATATGGGTGACAAAGCGTATGATGACGATTTGTTGCTGGAGATTTGTAAAACAGGATACAGCCATCCGCTTTGGAATACACTGAGAAGGAATCAACGAACTGGCGTGGCTGTAGCCAAATCGATAAACGGACCGTGGAAGCGTGTAAAGCAACCGATTATTGAACCATCGGGGCCAATAACAACGCTAACCGTTAATCCAGCTATTGACCAGGGAGCAGACGGTAACTACTACCTAATTGTGAAAGGCGATAAACCGGATTCCAAGAAATTTGAACGTAACCAGGCAATTGCCATCTCAAAAAAGCCGATCGGTCCATTTAAGATGCAAGACAAACCAGTCATTGACTATATGGATACCGAAGATATGTCGATGTGGTTCGATCAGAGTAGAAAACGATTTTACGGAGTTTTTCATGCACATCATTACATTGGTTTGGTTACATCTGCCGATGGAATTCACTGGGAAAAAGCCAATCATTTTAAAATCTATACCAAAGAGATTCCGCTTGTCAACGGCGAGGTAATTCATCCGGAGCGTATGGAACGACCATTTATTTATGTTGAGGATGGTAAGCCATTAACCTTAACCATGACGGTTAAAAAAGGGAATGAGTCTTACACTGTTTTTGTGCCGATTGAAGAAAAGTGATTTAACCTTTAAGCCTTAGATAATGAGATTGAAAATAAGTATAGTCGCCCTGTTGTTTTGCTCGGTTGTTTTTGGTCAAAAAAGCAGCGATAACCTTTCTTTTAAAGGGTGTTTTGAAGCTTTATCAAACGATAACATTCTTCGAACTGAAGGTTGGCATAACTGGGGAGCATCCATCATAAAAGGTGACGATGGATTATACCATTTGTTTTATTCACGTTGGAAAGATGTTCATTCGGCCTGGCTTACTTTTTCTGAAATTGCTCATGCTGTTTCAGATAGTCCATCAGGACCATGGGAATATAAAGAAACAGTTCTGAAAGGGCGCGGAAAAGGGCATTGGGATGCGGTAACGGCTCATAATCCAAAGATTAAATGTTTCGATGGTAAGTATTATCTGTACTATATCTCAACAAACCTGGGAGAGATGGATTATACGGATCAGGATTTGATTGACACCCACGGAAAGACTTTGAAAACAAGCTCTGTACGAAAGGTTCTAAGAGAAAATCAACGAACGGGTGTTGCTGTTTCATCATCTATTAATGGTCCCTGGAAGCGCCTGGATCATCCCATTATTGAACCTTCAGGCCCTATTACCACATTAACCGTTAACCCTGCCATTGATAAAGGCGCTGATGGAAAATATTACCTGATTGTTAAAGGAGATAAACCCAACGAAACACGTTTCATAAGAAATCAGGCCATAGCTGTATCGGAAACCCCTGTTGGGCCTTTCATTATGCAGGAAAATCCGGTGATCGATTACCTTGATACCGAAGATATGTCGCTATGGTTTGATAAAAGCAGGGATCGTTTTTATGGAATTTTTCATGCACATAAATACATCGGCCTGATTACTTCGAAAGATGGGTTTAAATGGCAGGAAGCCAGGCATGCGAAAGTACATGAAAAGTTAATCCCCAAAAAAGATGGGACATTTATAAAACCGGATAGAATGGAACGTCCTTTCGTGTATCTAGAGGATGGCTCGTCCAGAACCTTGTGCATGGCGGTTAAGAAAGGTCACGTGTCATATATTGTTTTTGTACCTGTTAAAAAGTAAGTTGATCATGAAAACAAATAAAATTATTAGAGGAATAATTGTTATCTGTCTGTTACTAGCTTTTAGCCAGGCTACTTCGGCTCAAACAAAAAAGTTAAAAAACGAGTTTGATTACGAGGTTAATATGCTGATCTGCTACGGTCAAAGCTTATCTGTAGGCGGTGGAGCCACTAATGGCAAAAGTAATTTTCGAAACATACTTTCTTTTCAAGGGGGCTGCAACGAATGGGGAGCGAAGTTAGATCTGTCGGATACCAAGGCTGTGCAATCGTTCTATGGTAATCGCCTGGTTTATCTGGATTCATTGAAAGGTAAAGGATGGCCACCGGTTGCTGCTGCTGCCGTTTCGTGGATGAACTTGTTGGAAGAAGAGAATGGTATTGACATGGCGAAAACCAGCAATCACTTTTTGCTTTCCACACCCGGTTATCACGGAACCAAAATTGAAAAACTATCTCAGGGAACCAATTTTTATGAGCGTTTGCTCTATAGTGTGACCAAAGGAGCTGAATTAGCCGATAAGGAATCGAAAAGTTTTGGTGTGCCCGTGGTGTTTTGGGTGCAAGGGGAGTCAAATATTGAGGATACTGAAGAGGAATACCTGCAAAAATTGGAAAAGCTATTTGCCGATTTGAACAAGGATATTAAGGCAATCACTAAGCAAAAGAAGGATGTGGTTTTTATAAGCTATCAAACAGCCCCTGTTATTGGCACAATACCATATCCATCCAAAGAAGATCCAAGAAATTATAGCGATAGCGGGCCCAGTTTTGCCCAATTGAAGATAAGCCATACTGGCAAGAACATTTATATGGGAGGTGCCATGTACCAGTATCAATACGGAGATCTTTGGCATCCTAAAGACAGGGCAGTGGTTGGCATTCAATTGGGAATAGCTGCCAAACGAATCATTAGCGATGGAGATAAGTGGAAGACCTTTGCTCCTAAATCACACACTGTTAAAAAAAGTAAGGACAAATGGACCGTACATGTAAGATTTGATGTACCTGTGCTACCGATACGATTCGATACCTCTGGAGGGCATTACCACAATTTAAATGGTAAACAGCCTAACTATGGTTTTTCATTGGTTAATGAAAAAGGTGAAGACATTATTGAAAAGGAACCAGAGATTAAAAATGGTCACACCTTGGTGATTACCTGTCATCAAAATCCTAAAAATGCCATTTTAAAATATGCTCTCAACGGGCATTATGGAGGCGGAAACCTTTGTGACTCCCAGAATATTATTATCCAAAACAAAGGCGCTGATTACCCAATGGATAACTTCTGTCCGGCTTTTCGTGATTATCGAATTAAATAGTCTAAGTGGTGAAATCGGTTGAACCAAACAGGAGTGAAAGAAAATAACAGTCAAACTATTTAAGAAGTGATCATGCTAAATCGTAACTATAAATTATTAAGTAAATACTTGCTGTTAATAGCTGTTGCATTAATGGCTAATGAGGTTTTAGCCAAGGATAAGAAACAGGCACCCAATGTGATCATTATAATGACAGATGATCAAGGATATGGTGACTTAGCTTGTTTAGGAAATCCAGTTATTAAAACACCCAATCTTGATAAGTTATACAATGAATCAGCACGTTTCACGGATTTTCATGTTAATCCTTTCTGTTCGCCAACACGGGCTGCTTTAATGACCGGACGAATGTCGGACCGAACCCATGTGAGATCGACCGTATATGCGCGCAACCACCTGAACCTGGAAGAGACAACCATGGCGGAATATTTTAAAGCATCCGGCTATGCTACTGGTCAGTTTGGTAAATGGCATTTAGGGCATAATTACCCTTATCGGCCAATGGATAGAGGTTTCGATTATTGGGTAGGGCATGGTGATGGCGGTACCGGATCGGCCAGTGATTACTGGGGAAATGATAAAATGAATGATACCTACATCCGAAATGGTGTTGAGGAAGAGTTTGAAGGATTCGGAACCGATGTGTTTTTCGATGAGGCAATGGGCTTTATTAAGAAGAATAAAAAGAATCCGTTCTTTATTTATCTGGCTACCAATGTTCCGCATCGCCCATGGAATGTAAAGGAAGAGTGGTACGAGGATTATAAAGATGTTGATGCATCTGAATATAAAGATTGGTTGGCTACAAGAGATTTTTTGGCAACAGTTACGCACTTCGATTATAATTTAGGACGCCTTCGCAGTTTTTTAAGTGATAATAAGTTAAATGAGAATACGATACTGATATTTCTGACCGATAATGGTACTTCCGGCGGAAGCGGAGTTTTTAATGCGGGTATGAAAGGTAAAAAAGGATCGATGTATGAAGGGGGACACCGCGTGCCACTTTTTATTCATTGGCCGCAGGGAGGATTCGATAAAGGTGAAGACATTCATGAGTTTACAGCCCATATTGATTTATTACCCACATTGAAAAAAATATGTGCTTTAAATGCACCGGATAAAACACTCTTACCATTTGATGGAAAAGACTTGACAAAATTATTAAACAAAGAACAAGATAATTTGCCGGATCGTCATCTGATCATGCATCAGCAAAATACCAGGGAAGTGCCTGTGAAGCATATGAATAGTTTGGTGGCAACCAGCCAATGGCGATTAATCAATGGCAAAGAGCTATATAAGATTAAAGAGGATGCAGGACAAAAGCAGAATGTTGCTTCAGAATACCCTGATGTTGTGACACAATTGAATGATGTTTACGATAAACATTGGGATAAACTAAGTATGGAGCAATATCCATTCCCCTTGGCTATTGTGGGATCAGGCTATGATCAGGAAACCGTTTTAGTACCAGATGGCTGGATCAGGGATAATAATGCCAATACCTGGGATCAATCGCACATTAACGCCGGCGTTAACGGTAGTGGCTTTTGGCCGGTTCAAATAGCAAAGCCAGGCAAGTACCAAATCGATGTTCGACGCTGGCCCAAAGAACTTGATGTTTCCATTAATACAGAGAAACTTGAAAAGAAAGAGGCAGACATTTATCGTCGCGGACAGTTGGTTTTGGATTATGGCTATGGTAAAAGCCTGGTAAAAGAGCAAGTTGAAGAATACAAACCCGTTGTAATGGTTAAACTGCAAATCGGAGATAAGGTTGTTGAAAAGGCAATAAACAACCGGGATAAATATGCAAGATTTAATTTGAATCTGGAACCCGGTGAGAAGAATGTAAGAGCTTGGCTTATTGATGAAAACAATAAGAAGCGAGGAGCCTATTATGTGTATCTCCAAAAGGCAGATTAATCGTTAAAGTAGCAAAAAACTAATCTATAAATACAATGAAGAGAACTATGAAAATATGGGTTGCCGTTCTGCTGGTAGCTTTTGTAAATGCATTGACAACCAGTGTTAATGCTTCTGGTAAAAAACACAGCAAATATCCTAATGTTGTAATCATCTATGCCGATGACATGGGCTATGGCGATGCTTCCTTTCAGAACAAAGAGGCTAAACTAAACACGCCCAATATTGACAGGTTGGCTAATGAAGGAATGGCTTTTACCGATGCACACAGTTCATCAGGTATATGCTCTCCGTCCCGATTTGCTTTACTGACCGGGCAATATCACTGGAGGCGGATGCACGATATTGTATGGGCTTTTGGGCCTTCAGTATTTAAAAAGGATGATTTTACAATTCCACGCATGCTAAAAGAAAAAGGTTATTCAACAGCATGTGTTGGTAAATGGCATTTAGGTTGGGAATGGGAGTTTAGCTCAGAACCAACAAAATTAAAGCGTGGTTTTTCATGTACGGCCGATCAGTTGGTTTGCGATCAACCCATTAAAGATGGACCGTTAGCTCAAGGATTTGATTATTATTTCGGCGATGGAACCATTAATTTTCCACCTTATGCATTTGTTGAAAATGATCGTTTTGTTCAGGCCCCAACGGTTGCTTTGGATTTGAGTGGGAAAGAGATTCCTGAAGGTCATTGGGAGTTCAGAAAAGGACCGATGGTAAAAGACTGGGATCCATATGAGGTATTACCAACACTAACGTCAAAAGTGGAGGATTACATTGGTAAGCAAAGTAATGAGCAGCCTTTCTTCCTTTATTTTGCATTGCCTTGTCCGCATGCGCCAATCATACCTAATAAGGAGTTTGTTGGTAAATCAAATGCCGGTGCTTATGGCGATTTTGTTGTGCAAACTGACGATGTTGTAGGCCGTGTTGTTAAAGCACTTGAAAAAGCAGGCTTGGATGAGAATACAATTATCATTTTCTCATCAGATAACGGACCAGAGTTATATGCTTACGATCGGGTAAGTAACTATGGTCACCGAAGCATGGGGCAGTTAAGAGGGCTTAAACGCGACACCTGGGAAGGTGGACACCGCGTGCCTTTTGTGGTTAAATGGCCGGGAAAAGTTAAACCATCAACTGTGTGTAATGAAGTGGTGAGTCAAATTGACATAGCAGCTACACTGGCAGATATTGTTGATTACAAATTAACTGATAAGGATGCTCTTGATAGCTATAACCTGATGCCATTGTTACGTAATAAAAAGCACGATACGCCATACAGGGAAGCTACGGTTCAAAACACATTTAAAGATCGATTTGCTATTCGGGTTGGTGATTGGGTACTGATTGACTCTTATTCTGGTGAACATACAAGAATGCCCGAATGGTATGGCGAAAGACAAAGCTATGAAACTTATAAAAAGACCAATCCGGGTTTGTTGTACAACCTTAAGGAAGATCCATCACAGCACAATAATTTGTTCGAAAAACATCCTGATAAGGTGAAAGAGATGCGGGAATTGCTAAAACAATACAGGGAATCAGAAATGACCCGACAATAATCTGCTTTAACACCTTATACCAGGATGAATTAATAAAGAACCAACTATGATTGTTAAAAGAATTATATACTCCATTTTTGTATTATGCGGCTTATTTTTTTCATGTAAGCCCGCGATGGAAACTGCAGAGATAGCTCTGATACCACAGCCTCAATCACTGTCTGTTACAGATGGGCATTTTGAATTGGATAATAATACGGCTATCGTTATCGATAACCAGGCTTTATTTGCGAATGAGCAAAGCCAATATATAGATGAGATTCAGGAAGCAGCAAAGATTACGCTTAAGCCTGTTGAAAATATAAAGAATGCTCCCTCATCAAATGTTATTGTGATCGAGCAAGATGCCTCGCTTGGCAATGAAGCCTACACATTAGATATCACCAGAAAAAAGATAACAGTTAATGCCGCAGCGGGTGCAGGAGCCTATTATGCATTACAAACCATCAAACAATTATTGCCTGTTGAAAATACGGGCAATGCAATCGCACTGCCAGCTTTAAGTATTACGGATAATCCGGCTTTCGGATGGCGTGGTTATATGTTGGATGTATCCCGTCATTTCTTTGAGATAGAGAAGCTTTATGAAGTAGTTGATTTTATGGCTGCGCTTAAGCTGAATCGCTTTCACATTCATTTGGTGGATGATCAGGGTTGGAGACTGGAGATTGAAAGTTATCCTAAATTGACTTCAGTAGGTGCCTGGCGGGTAGATCGTAACATTACTCACGAAAGCCAGAGTACCCGGTGGGCTCGCCTGCCGCAACAGGAAGGTGAAAAGGCTACTTATGGTGGTTATTATACCAAGCAGCAAATGCGTGATTTAATTGCGTATGCCAAATCAAAACACATTGAAATCGTGCCGGAAATTGATGTTCCTGGCCATTCTCAAGAGATTTTGGCGGCTTATCCTGAATTGGCCTGCGATCATAGCAAAGACTATTATGTAGCTACAGGGGGAGTATACAAGGATAATGCTTTGTGTGCATCAAATCCAAATACATATGAGTTCCTGGAGACCGTTATTCGTGAAGTAGCTGAGCTGTTCCCTTATGAATACCTCCATATCGGAGGTGATG
The DNA here is from genome assembly GCA_025210475.1 of Carboxylicivirga sp. Lineage (GTDB taxonomy): Bacteria > Bacteroidota > Bacteroidia > Bacteroidales > Marinilabiliaceae > Carboxylicivirga. Next base: position 17,345 of record JAOARW010000023.1, read on the forward strand.
AGTGTAATAAAAGTGGTTGGAAGAATCATAAAGCCTGTCAGGATCTGATTAAAAAGGAAGGCCTGAAAGATGAGCATGAGTTGCAAAGTTATTTTATTAAGCGCGTTGAGAAGATTGTAAACGACAATAATAAGCACCTGATTGGTTGGGATGAAATTTTAGAAGGCGGATTGGCGCCTAATGCAACTGTTATGTCATGGCGAGGAGAAAAAGGCGGAATTGCTGCCGCTAAACAGGGGCACGATGTTATTATGTCGCCTAACTATGCCAACTACCTCGACCTGAAACAAGGGCAATCGGATTATGAACCTAACCTGGGATATTCAGAAGCTTTGCTTTCGGCCAGCTATAATTATAAAGTTATTCCTGATGAACTTAATGCAGAAGAAGGAAAGCACATACTGGGGACACAAGGTAACCTCTGGTCTGAATCCATAGCCGATTGGGGGAAACTAACATATATGACTTTCCCGCGTTTGTTTGCGGTTGCTGAAAATGGCTGGACACCAGAAGAATTGCAGGATTTTGAAGATTTTACTAATCGTTTAAGACCGAATCTTGAGCGATTAAAGGCTAATAATGTTCGTTATGCCAAAAGTGTTTTTAATCCTTGGATCCATCAAAAAGGAGATGGTCAGAAAATTGAAGTAACACTGGATTCTGAATTACCAAATGCAGAAATACGATTTACCATTGACGGTTCCAGTCCTTCAGCACAAAGTGAGATTTACACCAAAGTGATCCCGTTTAATGAGAGCGGAATGCTTAAAGCCGCAATATTTAAAGATGGTGAGTTATTGGGCGATGTTATCGAACAAAAAATTACCGTGCACAAAGCCAAAGGGGCAAAAGTGATTTATCACAGCGAAAAGCCTAAACCGAATAATGGCGGAGGAGAAACTGCTCTGACAGACCTTAACTACGGGCAGTTCTGTGTTAAGAATGACAAAAAGTGGCAGGAATTTACCGATGACATGGATGTTGAAATTCAGTTCCAAAAGCCAACTGATGTGCGTTCAGTTTCTGTTAACGCAATGCGCTTTACCCAAAAGGGAGTTTATCTGCCTGGGGAAATAGTGGTATTGGGTTCTACCGATGGCAAAAACTTTAACGAGATTGGTAAAATCGATTTAAAGGAAGAATGTCGGGTGCCAGGAAGAAACCGATTAACAAAGAAAATTGACTGTGCGGCTGAGGGTATTTCAAGCATTAGAGTTAAAGCTGATGTATTGGAAGAATTGACCAAAGGTTATACCAACAGGGCCCGAAAAGTTGTCATGCAAATAGATGAGATAATAGTTGAATAAGATAAACCTTAAAATATTACAATTAATTATGAAGCAATACCTTTTAATCTTCGCTATTGGATTATTATCCATTACGATGAATGCTCAAGACAATACCAAAAAGGATTGGGATGTTAAAGTAGAAAAGGATGATGCAGGGGAACTATGGAAGGCCATCGATGCGCGTCCTATTCCTGCCTGGTATTCTGATGCCAAGTTTGGTATTTTTATTCATTGGGGACCATATGCAGTGCCGTCCTGGTCACCTGCAGGTACCTATACCGAATGGTATCAGAAATGGCTTCAGAGTGGTCGCATCTTTGGTAATAACAATCCGGATCATAATGCCATACCGGAATTTCAAAAGCAAACCTATGGTGATGAATCGAGCTATTATGATTTTGGTAAAAAATTTAAGGCCGAGCTTTATAATCCAGAGGAGTGGGCCGATTTATTTAAAAGAGCCGGTGCCAAGTATGTGGTATTAACCTCAAAACACCACGATGGATTTACATTATGGCCAAACAAGCAAGCTCAGAACGCCCGTCATTTTAAGTGGAATGCCGGCGATATTGGTCCCAAACGTGACTTGGTTGGACCATATATGGATGCCATGAGAGGAGCTGGTTTGAAAGCTGGTTTATATTACAGTCTTTATGAGTGGTATCACCCATGGTATAATGCAGCAGGTGAGAAATTTGTGAAAGACCATTACCATCCTCAATTCAAGGACTTGGTTAACAAATATGCACCGGATATGTTATTTGCTGATGGCGAGTGGGAAAGACGCGATGATTATTGGAAGAGTGGGGAATTGTTAACCTGGTTATTCAACGAATCACCTTGTAAGGATTATGTATTGATTAACGATCGATGGTTTAAAGGCTGTCGTCACAAGCACGGTGGTTACCGCACTACCGAATATGAGGTAGAAGGTATGGAAGGTGATCGTCCCTGGGAAGAAAACCGTGGTATGGGCTTCTCGTTTGGATACAACCGCGACGAAAACATTGAACACTACACTTCACCAAAGGCATTGGTTTTAATGTTATGTGATTTAGTGAGTATGGGTGGTAATCTGCTATTAAATGTAGGTCCATCGGCCGATGGTAAAATACCGGTTATTATGCAGGAGCGTTTATTACAGATCGGTTCATGGCTGGATGTAAATGGTGAAGCAATTTATGGTACGCGCCGTTGGAATAAACACTGCCAGTGGTCAAAGGGCGATACCCACCATAATCCTAAAGAAGGTAAATCATACGTAGGCGGTAATTACATCCTTCAGCAAACAGTTGATCCATTGCCAGGAAAGGCAGTGAAGGAAGCGATGTTTACATCAAAAGGAGAGGCCGTATATGCGATTCTTCCAAAATGGCCGGGTAAAAAGATGCTAATCAAAGACATTACAACAGCACCGGGTGCTAAAGTGAGCATTTTGGGCTTAAAAGGAAACTTATCCTATAAGAAGAAAGGTAACGGGATAGAGATTCAAATGCCGCAATATGATCCAAATTGGGAATTACCTGATTATGCTTATGTTATAAAAATATCAAAGGTTAAGTAACGAACTGTTCTCATGATACATAAAATTCATCGTTTAAGTGTTGGTGTGCTGATTGGCTTACTTGTTTTAACGCAAGTGGAGGCACAGGATAAAGGCACTAAGTATGAAGCAACATGGGAATCACTGGAGAATTATAAGATCCCAGATTGGATGTTAGACGCCAAATTTGGGATCTTTATTCACTGGGGACCAAGTGCCGTACCAGAGCGATATTCAGACTGGTATGGCCAACGCATGTATAAAGAAAAGCATCCGGCTTTTAAATTCCATCAGGAAACATATGGCGATCAATCTGTTTTTGGTTACAAAGATTTAATACCAAAGTTTACTGCAACAAAGTTCAATCCCAAAGAGTGGGTCAGTTTGTTTAAAAAGTCAGGAGCCAAATATATTATACCAATTGCTGAGCATCATGATGCCTATGCCATGTATCCTTCAACTTTAACGCGATGGAACTCGGTTGATATGCAACCACACCGGGATATATTGGGTGAATTGAAAAAAGAAATACAGGCGCAGGGGCTGATTTTTGGGGCTTCATCGCATCTGGCCTATAACTGGGATTATTTTCCTCAGAAGCCGGAGTTCGATACTTGGGATCCAGAATTCGCTGACCTATATGCACCACGGCATAAAACAGGTGATCCTGTATCAAAAGAGTGGTTGGCAAAAGTCTGGTGGCCACGAACCAAAGAAATAATTGACCTGTATGAGCCGGATATTCTCTGGTTCGATTTCTACATCGATCGAGAAGAGTTTGCACCTTACCATAAAAAGCTAGCCGCGTATTATTATAACAAAGGTTTAGAAAACGGTAAGCACTTTGTTTTACAAACCAAGAACATGAAATATCCATCTTACAAAGAAGGAACACACATGCTCGATTTGGAGCGGGGTAAATTGGCTGGCAAACGCAAGGAAGCATGGCAAACAGATACATCAATTGGCACAAACTCCTGGTATTACGATACCAACTGGCAATCATTATCAGTCAACCGAATAATTGATGATTTGGTAGATATAGTGAGTAAAAATGGTGCCCTGTTATTAAATGTTGGACCAAGAGCAGATGGTTCAATGCCCAAAGAGCAAGCAGATATTTTATTAGGTATTGGAGCCTGGTTAGAGATTAATGGCGAGGCCATTTTTGGCACCAGAACCTGGGATATTTATGGTGAAGGCCCAACTAAAAGTGCGGAGGGCCATCACTCTGAAGGAAAAAATACTGATTTAACAGCTAAAGACATCAGGTTTACTAGCAAGGGTAATGACCTGTATGCATTGGTAATGGCCAGGCCAGAAAAAGAGGTTACTATCAAATCTTTAGGTAAGAGTAGTGGACACAAAATAAAAAAGGTACAACTGCTAGGAACCAGATCCAGAATTAAGTGGAAGCAGGAGAATGATGCTTTAATTGTATCCTTTCCTAAAGGAGTAGAGGGTGATATTGCATTCGCTTATAAAATTTCGCTGGAAAATAGTAAGCATTAAAGAATATTAGCAAGGTATAATTCAATTTTAAAATAGCTTAAAATGAGACGGTTTTATAAATTATTGCAAACGATGGTTCTGATGGGATTGATAACTTTTCCTGTTAGTGCTCAAAACAATAAGGTTGAATACGAACCAACTTGGGAATCATTGACTTCACGACCATATCCTCAATGGTTCAGTGATTGTAAGTTGGGTATTTTTATTCACTGGGGCCTGTATTCAGTTCCTTCGTACTGTGATAAAGAGCAATACTCAGAATGGTATATGCGAGGAATTGAATTAAAAGATACCATCCGTCAGAATTTTCAGGACCGGGTTTATGGTAAAGATTTTCAGTACAAAGATTTCGCTAAACTATTCAAAGCAGAGCTATTTAATGCGGGTGAGTGGGCCGAATTATTCAAAGAAAGTGGTGCCGGATATGTTTTATTGGTAACAAAGCATCACGATGGATATTGCTTGTGGCCAAGTAAGTATCAGCCTGGATGGAATACCGTAGAGACCGGCCCTAAGCGAAACATCGTTGAAGAATTAAGCAATGCAGTTCGCCAGGAAGGCATGCGAATGGGACTTTATTACTCATTAGCCGAATGGAATCACCCTTTGCACGATTGGTACGATGATGATCCTCGCAGCATTAAACCCTATGTAGATCAGTACATGATTCCTCAGTTTAAAGAGTTAATAGGCACCTATAAACCCTCTTTGATTTTTACGGATGGAGAATGGTGGAATACGGCCGATGAATGGCACGCCAAAGAATTAATGGCCTGGTATTTTAATTTGGTGGGTAAGGATGCTATTGTGAATGACCGATGGGGAAGTGGCAATAAAGTGGGCTACCTGACGCCCGAATACAGTTCAGGCGATATTAAAACCGATCGCCCCTGGGCTGAAGTAAGAGGATTGGGACGTTCGTTTGCACTGAACCGCAACGAAGCTTTGGAAGCTTATATGTCGCCTGAGGATCTGATTCATTTCTTTGTGCAGACTGTGGCACATGGCGGAGGTGTAACCATCAATGTGGGTCCAAAAGCTGACGGTCAGATACCATTAATCCAGCAAGAGCGATTGAAGCAATTGGGAGCCTGGCTAAAAGTAAATGGAGAAGCCATTTATGCCAGTAAGAAATGGACGACCACCCACGAGGAAAAAGCAGTTGAATTAAACCGAATCGATAAGGAAATTAATTTTAACTGGGTTCGTAATTCTCCCGGAAAGCCAATCAAAGAAGATCGTTTTACAGCCAACTGGACGGGCTATCTGCAAGCCGATAATACCGATGTTTATAAAATTGAAGCCATGGCCGATGATGGTGTTCGGGTGTGGATTGATGATCAGTTAATCGTGGACAAATGGAAAAAGTCTGAAGGCGGAACTGAATCGAACGTGATGTCCAACAAAGATGCTCAGGAGTTGAGTGGAACCATCAAGCTTAAAAAAGGAAAGCTTTACCCCATTAAAGTTGAGTATTTCGAAAGTAAGCTCAATGCCAGCATCAGTTTATCATGGTCGTCTAAAAAGATGGAGAAAGCAATTATTCCATCCCGTAATTTCTTTACCTCCGACAGCAAGGAGGAAAATGGCTTAAAAGCCAATTATCAGTCTCAGAAAACATGGCTGTGTTACACGCAAAAGGCCGATGATTTATATGCCACTGTATTTGAATGGCCAGGTAAAGAATTAATGTTGTCAGTCGATGAATCGGAGATTAAAGGCATTCAGTTGTTAGGTACCGATCGTCAATTGAAATGGAAAAAATCAACTAAGGGCATTGTAGTCGATCTTAGTGAAATCTATCCGAATGATTTGCCATGTGATTATGCATGGGTATTCAAACTTAGTTTAAACAAATAATGAGACAGATATTAATTTTTGTAGTAATAATTAGCCTTGCATGCGCTTGCACAGGTAAACAAGCTGAAAAGAACCAAATCGTAAAGCAGCCCAATATTCTGCTGCTCTTTTCCGATGATCATCAGGCTGCGGCAATAAATGCGTTGGGTAACCCGTATATTAACACGCCAAGCATTGATCGACTGGTTAATGAAGGCACTTCACTCGTACAAACTTATACCGAAACGCCAACCTGTGCACCAAGCCGGGCTGCCCTGTTAACGGGTTGCGGATCTTTAACTCATGGAACTTTTTATCCGGGTTATACCCAGGCGGCTAACAAAAGCTTAAAACGCTGGCCACAGGTCATGCAGGAAGCCGGTTACGAAACTTTCTGGACCGGAAAATTCAATGCTCATGGTAAACCATCGGAGTGGGGAGTTGAGCAAACTTCGTTGATTTTTCAGCGAGGCATGGGAGATCATAACATGACGATCAATGAAAACGGTAAAGAAACAAAAGGTTTTAGCTCTGAAATTTTTGCAGAGGCGATGATTGAATTTTTAAATCAACCACATGATAAGCCGTTTTTTGCAACTGTTGCCTTCACTGCACCACACGATCCACGCACACCGCCCGGGAAATATGCAACGATGTATAAGCCCAATGAAATGCCATTACCGGCTAATATTCTGTCGAAGTATAATTTTAACGATGGTTATGATTCAATAAGGGATGAAAAGTTACTGCCTTATCCAAGAACTATCGATGATGTAAGAAAAGAGCTGGCCGACTATTACGGTCTGATTAGTCACATGGACGAGCAGATTGGCCGAATTATGGATGCCCTGAAGCAAAATAAACTCGATGAAAATACAATCGTTATTTATACTTCCGATAATGGACTAGCGATAGGGCATCATGGATTGATGGGTAAATTTAGTTTTTACGACCATAGCCTGAAAGTGCCGCTGATTATGAAAGGTCCCGGTATCAAAGGTCAGTATAAATCAGATGTTCGTGTTTATCTACACGATCTGTTTCCAACCATCTGCGACATAACAGGCATTGATATTCCTTCAACAGTAGAGGCGAAAAGTTTTAAAGCGGCATTAAATGGAGACAATAACATTATTCACAAATACATGTTTGGCTCCTTATCAAATCTAAAACGAAGTGTTTCAACAAAGGATTATAAGCTGATCAGGCACTACCATTCCAATTGGCATGGAAAAATGAAAGGAACGGACGAATATCTGTTTTTTGATTTGAAGAACGATCCTCTTGAAATCAAAAATGAAATTGATAATCCTGAGTTTGGAAGCAAGATAGCTGAGCTAAAAGAGGTGTTAAAGAAGCGCCAGATTGAAAAGAAGGACTTTTTATCGGCTGAATACTAAATATTATCTATGAAAAAAATCATCTACATAAGTTGTTTGCTTTTATTATTGATGGCAGGTAATGCCTTTGCAAACATCAATATCATACCCAAGCCACATTATTTAAAAGCGGGCACGGGTCAGTTTAGGTTCAATGGGGCAACGCTTGTGGCTGCTTCAAAAGAGTTAAGTGACGAGGCCCGGCTACTGGCCGATATGTTTACCACCGTTGCCGGATATTCGCTTGAGATTACAAAGAAAGAAAAATCGGCTGATGTAATTTTCAGGTATAATCCGACATTAAAAGATGAATTGGGAGACGAAGGTTACAAGTTAAATGTGACTTCTGATAAAATCGTTATTGAAGCGGCTGGTAAGGCCGGAGCATTTTATGCGGTTCAGTCCATAAAGCAAATGTTACCGGTTGAAGTTGCCGGTTATTATCCGGTGCCGGATGTAAAGATGTCAATTCCATGTGTGGAGATAAAAGATTATCCGCGATTTAAATGGCGGGGGTATATGCTTGATTGTTCTCGTTTCTTTCCTTCGGTCGATCGCATTAAGAAACACCTGGATATTATGGCCTTATATAAGCTGAATACTTTTCAGTGGCACCTAATCGATTACCAGGGCTGGCGTATGCAGGTGATGAAATATCCAAATCTTACAAAAATTGGATCGCAGCGTGATCAAACCATTATTCGTCAAAGGGGTAAGGTGGATTATGAAGACAAAACACCGGATAATGGCTTTTACACGCAGGAACAAATAAAGGAGATTGTTGCCTATGCGGCCGAACGTCATATTACAATTATCCCCGAGATTGATGTGCCTGCACATTCCATTGCTGCCATTGCCGCCTATCCGGAGTTATCTTGTACGGGCGAACCGGCTAAAGTAAGAGAGTTGAAAGTTGGTGGAATGTCCAACGTGTTTTGTCCCGGTAAAGACTTTACATTTAAGTTCATTGAAGATGTGCTGACGGAAGTATTTGAGCTATTTCCTTCTCAGGTAGTACACATTGGTGGCGATGAAGTGAAAAAGGAAGGTTGGCAAAAATGTGAGCATTGCAGCAAACGAATGAAAGAAGAACACCTGGAAGATTACGATGAGCTTCAGAGTTATTTTATTAAAAGAGTTGAGAAGTTCGCCAATAAAAAGGGTAAAACAATTATTGGATGGGATGAGATTCTGGATGGCGGATTAGCGCCCAATGCAATGGTAATGAGTTGGCGGGGTGAAAAAGGTGGGATTAAAGCTGCTAAAATGAAGCATCAGGTGGTGATGACACCCCATCATGATTTGTATTTGGATTACGTTCAATCAAAAGAGCGCGAAAATGAACCTTATGTGGCATTCGCAAATGTATTGCCTCTGGAACGGGTTTACAACTACGATCCTGTACCGGAGCAATTAACTGATGAGGAAAAGCAATACATCGTAGGTGCACAGGCCAATATGTGGTCGAACTTTATAAATACGCCGGCACATTTCGAATACATGACTTATCCGCGTTTGTGTGCCTTGGCTGAGTTAACTTGGACCAATCAGGAAGACAAAGATTACTCAGAGTTTCAGAATAAGTTGGAGAAGCAATACCAGCGATTCCATGAGATGCATGTGGCGTATCGCCGGCACGACAAGTAAAGTGGGATTATTGGTGAAGGTTTGACGAAAAACAAATCAATTAAAAGAGCAAAAGCATGAGTTGGAAGTATAAAACATTTGTAATAACAATCATAAGTCTGTTAGTTGTAGCTAACGCATTTGGCAACAAGCAAAGGAAGGAGCAGCCGAACGTCATTATCATTTTTGCCGATGATTTGGGTTATGGAGATTTAAGCTGTTACGGTAATCCAACCATCCACACACCTAACCTGGATCAAATGGCATCGGAAGGAGCAAAGCTGACACAGTTCTACGTTGGCTCACCGGTTTGCACGCCATCAAGGGCAGCATTGCTAACAGGCTGTTATCCCAAAAGAGTAGGGTTGCATCAAGGTGTTCTATTTCCTCAGTCGGAGACAGGCCTCAATCCCGATGAAACCACCATTGCCGAGCTTTTAAAGAAGCAAGACTATTCGACGGCTTGTATTGGTAAGTGGCATTTGGGGCATCACCCGGAGTTTATGCCTTTGAATCAGGGATTCGATGTGTTTTATGGTTTTCCATACAGTAATGATATGAGCCGTAAGGAACAGCTTTTGTTAAAACCTAATAGTAAGTATCCCTATCACTTACCTTGGTTATCACAAAAAGATACTTTGGATGTTGATCCGGATCAATCGGTTGTTACCAGGGAGTTGACCAATAAATCATTGGAGTTCATCGAAAAGAATCAGCACAATAATTTCTTTTTATACCTGGCTTATCCTATGCCACATATCCCGCTTTATGCGTCCAGTAATTTTAAAGGCAGCTCGCCCAGAGGATTGTATGGTGATGTGATAACAGAATTAGATTGGGGTGTAGGACAGGTACTCAACCAATTGCGAAAGCTTAATCTGGATAAGAATACCCTGGTTGTATTTACCTCAGATAACGGTCCATGGAAAGTGTATAAAACAGAAGGAGGATCATCAGGTCCCTTGCGTGGAGCGAAAGGAACAATTTGGGAAGGTGGCGTTCGTGAGCCGGCTATTTTCTGGTGGCCGGGGCAAATAGAATCGCGTCAACAGATTATGAACCTCGTGACAAGCATGGATTTACTACCCACCATTGCCACCATATGCCATGCCGATTTACCACAAAATACCATTGATGGAAGAGATATATCCAAATTGTTGTTAGGCACAGGTGATGTGGCCGATAAGCCATTTGTTTATTATACCAAACATGGCGATCTGGCCGGTGTTCGTGTTGGTGCTTATAAATTGATTTCCGATGGCAAATCATTTTTTCTCTACAACGTGGAAGAAGATATATCAGAGCAGTACGATTTAAAAGATAAGGAGACTGCTCAATTTCATCGTTTAATGGAACTAATGAAAAAGCTGGATAACAAGATTACTGAAGGAATGCGACCTATAGGAAGAATATAAACGATCATCTCATCATAAAAAATATTCCACAACCATGACACGAAAACAAGGAAAACAAAGCTCCATTATTTTTAATAACAAGGTTTTGGTATTAGCGATTTGTCTTTTATCATTTCTTCAGGCTTGCAGTGTAAAAGAAAGCTCTGCTAAAAAGGAACAACCAAATATCGTTTGGATTTTCAGTGACGATCATTCCTATCAAACCATTGGTGCTTATGGTGGGCGTTTGCAGGAATTGAATCCAACGCCAAACATTGATAAAATGGCTGCCGAAGGTATGCGTTTTGATAAATGTTATGTAGAGAATTCCATTTGTGCGCCTAGCAGGGCTGCTTTATTAACCGGTAAAATGAGCCATAAGAATGGTAAATTTACCAATACCAAGCGTCATCCTTTTAACCACGATCAGCAGCAGTTTCAGAAAATATTGCGCCACAACGGCTACGAAACGGCCATGATCGGTAAAATACACCTCGATGGTAACATGCAGGGATTTGACTATTGGGAAGTGCTGCCGGGGCAAGGCAAATATTATAATCCAGAGTTTATTACCGAACAGGGGAGAACCAGTTATAAAGGCGAGTATGTTAGCGATGTAATTACCGACAGGGCTTTAAACTGGTTAAACAATAACCGAACAAAGGATAAGCCATTTTTATTGATGGTGCACCACAAGGCTCCTCATCGAAACTGGGATCCGGCTGAACGCTATATGGATATGTATGAGGATGTGACTATTCCGGAGCCACACAACCTGTTTGATGAATACAAAACCAAAGGAGAAGCAGCCAACAAGCAGAAGCTGGATATTGCCACTTCAATGAACCTGGTAAGGGATTTAAAGGCTGAAGGTAAAGCCTATGCCAATGACCCAAGGTACAAGAGTCGCCGTGAATGGTTAGCAAAGAATAAACCGGAAGGCAAGGAGCTGGTAAAGTGGAAGTACCAGACTTATATGAAGGACTATCTTCGTTGCATCTATAGTGTTGACGAAAGTGTTGGCAAGATAATGGAAGCCTTAAAAGAACAAGGCCTGGATAAAAATACGATTGTCATGTATTCGTCGGATCAGGGATTTTATATGGGCGAACATGGATGGTTCGATAAAAGGATGATGTACGAGGAATCATTTCGAACACCATTAATCGTCAAGTGGCCGGGAACAGTTAAACCCGGAAGTGTTAACAATGATTTGGTTCAAAACATTGATTTTGCAGAAACCTTCCTCGATATTGCGGGATTACCCATTCCTAAAGATATGCAGGGCAAAAGCATCGTTCCGCTACTGGAAGGCAATACACCTGATGATTGGAGAACATCTTTGTATTACCACTATTACGAATATCCGGGAGCTCATTCCGTTCGAAAGCACGAAGGTGTGGCCAATAAGAACTATAAGCTTATTCGTTTTTATGGCAAAGATGTGCCCAATGGTGAGGAGTGGGAATTCTTCGATCTAAAGAACGATCCTGCTGAGATGGTGAACTTATACCAAAAAGCAGAAATGAAGGATCAGATTGCTGAAATGAAAAAGGAGTTGGACAGACTTCGAAAACACTATGAAGTAACTGACCAATAGGATAACGATGGGTGTGCATTGCGTCCCGTTTTTTTTACAAATCGTTTACAAGAAAATTATGAAACTATCCCATATCCTAATAACCATCAGCTTCTTGCTTTTAACGCTGGCCTCTAGTATGCAGGCACAAGATCTGGCATTGGTGCCCAAACCAGTGGAACTTAAAAAGCAAGAAGGGACTTTTTTATTGGATAAGCATACAACAATAACTTACGCCATTTCATTAGCAAGGGAAGCCGAATTCTTTACTTCTCAGATTAAGGTGGCAACTGGTTTGGATATTAAAAGAACGGATACTAAGACAAAACAGCTAATTGAATTAAAGCTCGACAATACAATTAATGAAAGTATTGGTGAAGAAGGCTATCAACTGGTTGTGGAAAAGAAGAAGGTCACTATAACAGCAAAAAGTAATACAGGTATATTTTATGGCTTGCAGTCCTTATTGCAGTTATTGCCCGATTATGCCTTTAGTCGTGTCAATACAAATGCAGTAAGTATAACTATTCCTTGCGTTAGTATTGTGGATTATCCTCGCTTTAAGTGGAGAGGATTTATGATGGATGCTTCCCGTTCTTTTCAGTCGGTTGCTTACCTAAAGAAAACCATTGATTTAATGGCCATGCATAAAATGAATGTGTTGCATTGGCATTTAACAGATGATCATGGCTGGCGAATTGAGATTAAGAAGTATCCTTGGTTATCAGAGAAGGGAGCATGGCGAAAACAGCCCAATTATCCTGTTAAAGGTGAGATGGGTAATTATGGCGGATATTATACTCAGAAACAAATTCGTGAATTGGTAAAATATGCTGCAGAAAGACACATAACCATTGTTCCCGAAGTTGATTTACCGGGGCATTCTTCTGCTTTATTATGGGCCATGCCCGAGTTGAGCTGCGACAGTGTAGAGCAACAACAGCACATGCAGTATTTCCGCGATTATCCAATGCGAAGTGTCAATTACATTCGCCACCGAGGTACCAATGTAATATGTGCGGGAAAAGAATCCGTCTATCCGGTCATTGAAGACATCATTGATGAAATAATCAGTTTATTTCCGAGTGAATACATTCACGTTGGCGGCGATGAGGTTGATAAAAAATGGTGGTCGGCTTGTCCACATTGTCAGAAAGGGGCAAAGAAAGAGCGATTGAATGACATGGATGAGCTACAGGCTTATTTTATTAATCGGGTAGAGAAAATGGTTAATGCCCGCGGCCGCAAGCTGATCGGATGGGACGAAATATTGGAAGGAGGGTTATCGGAATCAGCATCGGTAATGGCCTGGAGAAACATCGAAGGAGCAAAAAAATCACTTGACCAGGGGCGGAAAACTGTTGTAGCCGCTCACCAAGGTTATTATATTCAGGAAAACCAGACTACCAATCCATTTCATCCGCAAGGTTGGCCGCGTATTAATACAGCCAGAGAGGTTTACGAATTTAACCCGGTGCCCAAAGGCACAACTGCCGCGCAGGAAGAGAAGATTCTAGGTATCCAAACTTCTGTCTGGACGCCATTTATGCACAATGATCAGCTTTTGGATATTGCTTTGTATCCAAGGAATGTGGCGTTAAGTGAGGCAGCCTGGGTTGATAAGAATAGTAAAGATTGGGAGAACTTTGAAGCACGCCTCCATAAACACCTAAAGCGATTAAACTATTTGGGTGTAGCCTATTGGCGCGAAGACTCAGTTAAAATCGGCAGCTGGCAAACAAATGATCTGTGGAAGCAACAATCGGTATTGACTTTCGACATTTCAAAAGAGCTGACAAAGCCGGGTGTTTATTTTGTTTTAGGAGATATGCAGGAAGGAGCAGAGCTAATTGTCGAAAAAGCTATTGTGCTCGAAAACGGTAAACAAATCGCCCATGATGTTCATATTGGTCTGATTTCAAAGGAAAAAAATCATGATCGGATTTATTTCATGGATATACAACGCGTTGATAAAACGGCTAAATATGAATTACAATTGCAAGTAAAAGGTACCCTGGGTAAAGTATCGAAGGGTGATGTTTACTTGCTGAAACCTTAAAATATTATACGATTTATTAATAAAAAACAGAGTTAATGCTACGATTTCTATTGTCAGGCTTGTTGATTCTCATATCAATAGGTTCATACGCAAAAATCTGGACACCATCCGTAATTGCGGATAATATGGTGTTGCAACAAAACGATACAGTTACCCTATGGGGGTGGACAACTCACACGACTGAAGAAATAACAGTAACCGGTGATTGGAACATGACACCGGTAAAAACGAAGGCTCACCATGGAAAGTGGGAAGTGAAATTGGTAACCACTAAAGCTGGTGGCCCCTATAAAATTACCATTAAGGGCCATAAGGAATTGGTTCTGTCAAACGTGATGTTGGGCGAGGTATGGCTGGCATCGGGCCAATCCAATATGCAATGGAGTTCGGTTCATGGTTTTGATAATGCCAAAGAAGAGGTCAGCCTGGCCGATTACCCGAATATTCGCCTGTTTAATGTGCCTCAGGTACAGTCGGCTACCCGACAACTTGATTTACCTGCTGAATGGGAAGAATGTTCACCCGAATCGGTTAAAGAATTTAGTGCTGTTGCTTACTTTTTTGCCCGTCACCTGCATAAAAACCTCGACGTGCCCATCGGTATAATAAACTCCAGTTGGGGTGGCACCAATGCTGAGGTTTGGGTTGAAGAAAAAGTGGTTAATGACGATCCTGAATTACTAGAGGCTTTATCGGCACAAGGTGAGAATCCTTGGAAAAGCCGCGATCCGGCCTACATGTTTAACTCAATGATTGCGCCCTTAATTCCTTTTGAAATTGCCGGAGCCATTTGGTACCAGGGCGAAAGTAACCGCGTTGCGCCTCATTCATACACCAAACTGTTTACGGGTTTAATTGATAACTGGAGAGATAACTGGGGATATAATTTCCCGTTCTACTATGTGCAAATAGCTCCCTTTAAATACAAAGAAAAGGATGCAGGTGTGATGATTCGTCAGGCACAGTTGGAGGCCATGAAACACGATAATGTGGGCATGGTGGTTGTAAGCGACATAGGTAATATCAATAATATTCACCCGGGCAATAAGCAGGATGTTGGAAAACGACTGGGTAACTGGGCACTGGCCAAAACGTATAATAAGGCCAGCATTGTATATAGTGGTCCACTTTATAAACAGTTGGATATTAAGAAAAATAAGGCCATTATATCTTTCGATTATGCCGAATCTGGACTCATGATGAAAGGCAAAAAACTAACGCATTTCGAGATAGCTGGTGCCGATCAAAAATTTGTAAAAGCAAAAGCTAAAATATCTGGTAATACAGTCGTTGTCACCAGCAAGCAAGTCAAGCAACCTGTAGCTGTGCGCTTCGCATGGGATAATATCGCTGAGCCTAATTTATTTAATCAGGAGGGCTTGCCTGCCTCTGCCTTCCGAACAGATGACTGGGAAATTAAAATCACTAACAATTAATATTTTTATGAGACACGCAATGAATAAAGTTTTATTCTTATTTGTACTGATAGGTTTAATTACTGTATCCTGTCAGCAAAAGCGCGATATTTATGTATCTACGAATGGAAATGACAATTCCATTGGGGATATTGTTAAGCCGGTTAAAACACTGGAGAAAGCTTGTGAATTAGCGGCCAAAGATGCCGGTGAAAAATCAATCACCATTTATGTGGAAGATGGTGTTTACTATCTGCCACAAACACTAAAACTTACCGCAGCCAACTCCGGAAACGAGCAGGCCCCTTTAGTAATTAAAGCGGTTAACGAAGGCAAAGCGGTATTGAGTGGTGGTCAGTTGCTAAATCTGAAATGGGAACCCTATCAGGATGGCATTTACAAAGCCCAGGTTAAAGGCGATCTCAACATTGATCAATTATACATCAATGGGAAACGTCAGCGAATGGCCCGATTCCCCAATGCTGTTGAGGGTAAAAACGTGTTTGATGCCTGGGATCTGATTCATACCCGCGAGCCGGATGTGGCCAATGATCCATTAACGAAGGAGCGAATGGCCAGCTGGAAGAATCCGGCCGGAGCTTATGTTCATGCGATGCACATGGCTTTGTGGGGCGATATGCACTGGCTTGTGAAAGGCAAAAAGGAAGATGGTTCGCTTCAGCTCGAAGGAGGATGGCAGAATAACCGTCCGTCGCCAATGCACCCACGCTACCGCATGGTGGAGAATGTTTTTGAAGAGTTGGATGTGCCGGGAGAGTGGTTTTTCAATAAAGATGAGAAAACACTGTATTACTACCCTAATCAGGGTGAAAACATGAGTGTGGCATTGGTGGAAATTGTTCGCTTAAAACATTTGGTGGAGATAAACGGTACCAAGGAAGCACCTGTCAAAAATGTTAATTTCGATGGCTTTGTATTCCGTCATGCTGCCCGCAGTTTTATGGAAAACAAAGAGCAGTTGTTGCGAAGCGACTGGACTACTTACCGTGGGGGAGCTGTGGTGTTAAATGGTGCCGAAGATTGCAGCATTACAAATTGCGAGTTCGACCAGGTTGGTGGTAACAGCATCTTTGTAAATAATTACAACCGTCGTATCAAGGTGAAGGGTTGTTACATTCACCATTCGGGTGCCAATGGAGTAGCTTTTGTGGGTGATCCTAAGATGGTTCGCAGCCCATTATTCAGATATGGTAATCAGGATTTCAAAAACATGGATCGCGTAAAAGGACCAAAGGGTGATAATTATCCTTCGGACTGTTTGGTTGAGGATTGTTTGATCACCATGACTGGTCGTGATGAGAAGCAAACGTCGCCGGTGCAGATTTCCATGTCGCATAAAATCAGAGTCAATCACTGTTCGATATACGATGTGCCAAGAGCAGGTATCAACATAAGTGAAGGTACTTTTGGAGGTCACATCATCGAAAACAGTGATATCTTTAACACGGTATTGGAAACAGGCGACCATGGTAGTTTTAACTCATGGGGACGCGATCGTTTCTGGACACCAGATATTCGAGTAACGGATAAAGAGGTGAAGAAAGTGCCGGACTTGCCAAAATACGATATGTTGGAGAAAAACATCATCCGTAACAGTCGGTGGCGATGTGACCACGGTTGGGATATTGATCTAGACGACGGATCAACCTGGTACGAAATTTATAACAATGTTCTTTTGAACGGAGGATTAAAAATGCGCGAGGGTTATTTCAGAACAGCAAGCAATAATGTGATTATTAATAACAGCTTGCATCCGCACGTTTGGTATCCTGAAAGTGGCGACATTTTTAAGAATAACATTGTGTTTGGAGCATACCGTCCGGCGGCTATGAACCGTGCTTTGGCTGTTGATGACAAATGGGGAGACGTGTTGGATTATAACCTGTTTGCAACGCACGAAAACGATCGTTTAAAGTTTGCCCAGAACGAATGTGATGCTAACTCCATTGTTGGCGATCCGCTTTTTGTTGATGCCTCAACCATGAATTACCAGGTGAAAGAAGGTTCACCGGCTTTCAATATTAGTTTTAAGAACTTTTCAATGGATCAGTTTGGTGTGGTTTCTCCCAAGCTGCGCAAGCTGGCTAAAACACCAGAAGTTCCGGCTATTATCAATGCCGATAAATCTTCAACAGGTCAGATTCATAAATTAAAAGGTGCCAAACTGAAGAATATTGAGACTTTAGGCGAGCAGTCGGCGGCTGGTTTGTCTTCCATCGCTGGTATTGCCTTACTCGATGTACCTAAAAATTCGGTTTGGGCCAAGTATGGTTTTCAAACGGGCGATGTTATCCTTAAATTTGGCGGGCATCAGATCAATAATTTCAGTCAGCTAATGCACGAATTGGAAATCAATAAAGGCAAAGAGCTGGACATAACAGTGATGCACAATCAAAAGCATAAAAAGCTGAAGTTTAAGTATTGATTGAAGTTAAGGGTTGAAAGGAATTACTCTTTTAACCCTTTAGACTCTTTTTGAGAGAATGTCCAATTACCTTAATGTATCTCGCAAAGAGCGCAAGGTTTGAAATTTAGCATTCGATGTTCTGTAATTGTTGCGAATTTCTTAACGGTCTTTGTGTGAAAACATGTTTACTGACACGCTCTTTAGCACTTATAAAGCTTCGTGATACAATATAAACAGCTGATTTGCATGTCTATTAGATTATCAAAAATGAGAGATATAAAAATACTGGTTGCCTTACTATTGTTTGCTTGTGCCAATCAACTGTTTTCGCAATCAAAGTCGATCGATGTCATTCTTATGGGCGGCCAGTCCAATGCCACCGGCCAGGGCTACTTAAAGAATATACCGGCAGATTTTAAAGCTGATAAATCTGTTTTGTTCTATTATTCAAAGTGGTTGAAGGGACAAGGCGAGGCAGCTAAATGGATACCTTTATCCAATGCATCAGGATCGAAGGATAAATTTGGTGCCGAATTAAGTCTTGGTACCGAATACAAGCGATTAAATCCCGATCGGCCATTGGCCATAATAAAGCATGCGCTCTCGGGTTCTAACCTTTATGCTCAGTGGAATCCGGGTGCCGATAACACCGATCACAAGCAGCAGGGGGAGGAGTACAAAAAGTTTGTTGAAACCGTTGACGATGCCTTAAAGCAACTGCAGGAACTGGGGTATAAGCCTGAGATCAAAGCCATGACCTGGCAGCAGGGAGAGGCCGATGCCCGCGATATTGCCGGTATGGAGCGTTCACGCGCTTATGGAAAGAATTTGCAACACTTTATACACCGGGTGCGCGAGCAGTTTCATGCGCCCGACATGCTGTTTGTGTATGGTTATGTTATTCCTGTTGATCAGCCACGATTTACAGGACGAAAAGAAGTACGTCAGGCTCAGTTTGATGTGAGTCAGTTTTCCGGACATGCTTTGGCTACTAAAGGAGCTATCCTGGTACAAAGCGATGATTTACCTTTAAGATGTGTGGAACCAGGTGTAAATATGCCGGGTGATAAGGTTCATTTTAATACCAAAGCACAGATCGAACTGGGCCGACGTTATGCCAATGCCATTGCCGGCAATAAGCAGTCGGCAGAGGTATTCGCAAGAAAGCAATCCCAATGGCACGGCTTTAAACGTTACGATTTCGAGTTCCAAGGGCGTTCAGCACGTGTGGTAGCTCCGGCAGTGGCCCTGGAGGGCAAACCCTGGGTGTGGCGGGCACGTTTCCCCGACTGGCATTTCGAAACCGATAGCATCCTCTTAAGCGAAGGTTTTCACATTGCCTACATCAATACCAATAACCTCTTTGGCAACGATGAGGCCATGAAAGCCTGGGATCAATTCTATGATTTACTAACCACTCAGCACCGATTATCAAAAAAAGTAGCCCTCGAAGGCGTTAGCCGGGGCGGCTTGTTTGTACACCGGTGGGCGAAAGAAAATCCAGAAAAGGTATCGTGCATCTATGCCGAGGCACCGGTATGTGATTTTACCAGCTGGCCTGGTGGTTTCGGATCGGGTATGGGAAGCAAGGCCGACTGGAAACGTTTAAAACAAGAGTATAACTTCTCTTCTGATCAGGCGGCAAAAGACTATAACAACCTGCCCATCCATAAACTGGAGAATTTGGCCAAATACAAGGTGCCCATTATGCACATGATTGGTTTAAACGATAAGGTGGTACCTCCGGCCGAGAACAGTTTTGTATTGATGGAGCGCTACGTGAAGCTGGGGGGACCGACCAGCATAGTGCCTTGTACCGATGGCAAACAAACCCTTCACGGACACCATTTTCCTATTGAATCGCCCCGCTTGGTGGCCGATTTTATTATGGGTAACACCTGGATACCCAAAGAGCTCTCGAAGGTGCAATATGCACATCAGCTCAGGGGAGGCATGCGTAATAGCTTAATGAAATTTGAGCGCGAGAAAAAGGGACGCGTGGCCTTTTTAGGCGGGTCGATTACCTACAACGGGGGCTGGCGCGATAGCATTTGTGCCTACCTGCAGAAGCGATTCCCCGATACTGATTTTGAGTTTATCGCGGCGGGGATACCATCCATGGGAACAACGCCTGCGGCTTTCCGTTTGCAGCGCGATGTGTTGTCGAAAGGCTCAATTGACCTGCTCTTTGAGGAAGCAGCGGTTAACGATGCATCCAACGGACGGAGCAACCTGGAGCAGGTGCGGGCCATGGAAGGCATCGTCAGGCATTTGCGCGAGGTTAACCCGGAAACAGACATTGTGCTGATGCATTTTGTTGATCCCGATAAAATGGCCACCTACCGCCGGGGAGAAGTGCCCATGGTGATTCAGAATCACGAGGCCGTGGCTCGCCATTACAACATTCCGTCCATCAACCTGGCAAAGGAAGTAACCGAACGCATCGATGCCGGTGAGTTTACCTGGGAGAACGACTTTAAAAACCTGCATCCTTCGCCTTTCGGACAAGGGGTGTATGCCCGTTCCATGCTGGCCTTTCTGGATAAGGCATGGGCCGGATTTGTGGCCGAAGACGATAAGGTAAGCATGTACCCAATGCCAGCTCCATTAGATCCCGATAATTACAATAAGGGCGAGTTGGTGCTGGCCAAAGAGGCTAAATTGGCCAGTGGCTGGACCATGCTTAATAAATGGAAACCACAGGATGGAAAAGGCGGACGTGCCAATTACGTAAAAGTGCCAATGCTGGTGGCCGAAGGCGAATCGGGTAGCCTACAGTTTAAATTTGAAGGACGGGCAGTGGGCATTGCCGTGGCAGCGGGGCCCGATGCCGGAATCATCGAATATGCCATCGATGGCGGTGAATGGCAGCAGCAGGACTTATTTACCAACTGGAGCATGCACCTGCATTTGCCCTGGTATTACACCCTGGCAACCGGTTTGGATAATAAAAAGCATACGCTGAAAATTCGTTTGGCCAAAGAAGCTAACAAGCAAAGTACCGGCAATGCTTGTCGCATTCGCTATTTCTTTGTAAATCGCTGATAATACCTTAGATAATTAGAATTACCCCCTATCTACTGAGAATGCATGATCGCACCCTATCTGCTTGATAAGGTGCGATCTTTTTTTGAAATCAATTCAAAGGCTGTTTAGGGGAATGATGATGATAGTATTTTTAAAGTTATCGTTATGAAGCGTATATGTACTCATTTCTAAAAATCACGAACATAAAATGCTGTATTAAATTTTCATCGTATTGTCTTAAATGCTAAATATACACTATGGGCATTGTTCACAGATTCAGAGTATCATCCCAAACGACCTATCTTACACTTGCTGTATAAGTCATCGCTAGTAAGTAATTTATTATTATTTCCTAGCTCCAGAATAATTAACTAAGAATTCCATTCCGGTTCCTTTAGGTAAATGGAATATAGATAATGTATTATCTGATTGTAATCGAAATTGCTCTATCTCCTTAGGAATTGAATTGTCTGAAATATAGAAAATAACTATGTAACCACCTATAACAAAAGAATAATGTGTTTTTCCATTTTTTCTATGTCGCCTTGGTTGAGCAATAATATCTTTAGCTATTTTATCGTCATTATGCCAAGACATTATGGCAATTGAAATATTATTGTCGTTAGAAGGTGATTCTGAATCAATTAATTTTCTGATTTTTTCTTCAAGTGGTCCTAATTCGACTTCATTAAACATTGATCTCTTTGATATACTAGCTCTTAATAATATTGAAAGTAGAGCTAGCTTAGTCGATTTGTAGTCAATATTTGTTACGTGTGTAAATTCGACTCCTGTTTCATTTGTAATCTTCTCGCAGTTTGGTTTTTGTTCTTCAGGAATGTTAGGATTAGTAAGGATTTGTGCAAGATAGCTTTCAAATTGACCAATTTTTTCATTATCACATTCTTTACATAGAATATTACCTTCATATTCACCCGTAGGAGGCTTTGAAACTTTTTCAACTCCTTTTGATTTTTCGATTGCATCAAATTTTCTTATACGATGGTTTTCATCATATAAGTCTTTATACAAGAAATCTGGTATAATATGAGATTTCTTAATTAAAGACTTTTCTTTCTTGCATAATTTACATATAGGCATTGATTGTGTTTTTTATGTTTTCATAACTAATGAGTTATAGTAAACCCTATTGCAGAGAAACTGAATTGTACTTGTTTTGTAACAAAAAAGGTAGTGGGTTGAGAATGTTAAAACTTTAATCCAACATTTAAAGAGTATCTTTTGTAATTTCCAATTGTCATGTCATATTTTAAATACCATTCACTTTCATATGCCATTGGGAATCCATATATCATACCAAAAACAGGACTAAAATAAGTCTTGCTATTTCTCTTGTATGAAGTTAGGTTCGTATAACCCTTCATGACTTCAAATTCATTAGAAAAACACGTACCAACGCCACCAAGAAGAGATGCTCTATTAAAAATTTTGTGACCTAAATAAGCTTCTATACATGTTGCACTTGCGTCCCATTTAATGTGAGTGCTTTTACTGCCATCTTTACCTGTTTCTTCATGTTTTTCTTTAGGAGAAAAAGAGAAGTCTAAACCAAAGATGTACATTTCTTTTAGTTCATAGATTATACCCAAATCAAAAGCAACCTTTGTATAATCATCATTTTTACCAGAGAAAGAATTAAAACCAATACCAATGTCTAATCCTACACGTTGATCAATTAGGATGCTATCTGGCATATCTTTAGTCTGTGTGAATCCTTTAAATGTGTAGAATAAAACGCATAAAGTTATTAATGCTCTTTTCATTAGTTCTAATTATTCGATTGAAAGTAAAAGTTGATGGACATATTATAAAGATTATTGAAGTTGTATTTAGATACTAGTTATTCCGCAAGATCACATTTATTTAAATCATTATAATGTCTTTCTATAAACTCAATAATTTTGTTTTTGCTTGTTTTTGTTTTGCTCAATCTGTAAGCATCAATATGAGCACGTATTATTGTAATGAATGAGTTAGTATATATTCTACTCTTAAAGATTTTGTTCTTTCTTGTGAAATCCTGAATATCTGATTGGATCAGCCTTTTGGTTTCAATGTCATTTGAATCATAAAGGTTGTTTACTTTGTTTATTAAGTCCTGTTTAAGCATTACTCTTTATTGTATTAGTTTGTGTCTATTATTGAAATCTGACTTCTTATCAAAAACATAGGTTAAATGTTATTATTCGCAGGCTTAAACCCTAGACCTCCTAGGGTTAAACCTTAGAGCGTGTAGGGTACTACCCTGGGCCTCGTAGGGTAGTACCCTGGAGTTCCTAAGGTAGTACCCTACGGCCGCTAAGGTTTAAGCAAACAGAATGCTTTGTTTGGTAAAAATATTTTTGTGTGGTGTAATGGATTGATAATTAATTGTTTTTAGTTGTGTGTGCCTTATTGAAATAATAGTTCGTTTGGCTTTATAAGTTTGGTACGCATTGTTATAGGGCACTTTCAAACTATGGGATTTTGTCCTTATAAAACCAACGAACTATTATAGTCAGTTATACATCGAAAATGGTTTAGTTGGTCTTTTCAAACTGAATTTTTTCGATGCCTTCGCGTAGAGTAGTAGCGGCTCTAAAACCTACGCTGGTTTTCTTAATATTGGCTACGCTTACCTCTTCGGGGGTGTCGCTGCCTTCGCTGCTAACACGCAAACTAAGGGTGCCCACCTCGTCGAGCGTAACGCTGTAGCCCAGAGTGATGTATTTACTAATCAGATCCGATAGTGTAACCAATACACCTCTTACATCGGCTTTACTTAACGATGTCAGGTCGATAATCTCTTTTTCCAGCTGGTTCCGTTTGATGGTTCCTACCCTGCGCGGTTGCACATAGTACTTCTTCTCCTCGCGGTTTTGCGGGTTCGCTTTCTCCTGTACTGCAAATTTTACTGGCATAGCTAATCTTTTTAAGTTAAACATCGATATGCGCATGAGATTTGAAAGTGCGTATACAATATTAATAAAAATATTTCAACAAAGGCATTTATAAGTTAAATAATAATTGAAGAATTTAGCATGAGGTATGTTGGTTGCTTATCCCATGGGGGTTATCGAATATAATCAATAGGTATTCGATTCTGTGTTTTTAGTGATCTGAAATATAGTTTTATGAGGTTTTTGATTGTTGAGTGTTTATAATCAAGGCTGATTAGGATTAATGCTTAAAACTCTAAATATTGGAGGATTATTGAAGGGTTTAATTAATCAATAATGTTAATGTTTAAGTGTTGGTTAAACACAGACTGTATATGGATTTAAGGCATGTGTTGATTCTTTCTTATAAAACAGAATAAGTATCGGTAATTGTTAATGTATGTATTTCTTTTATGTTGTTTTTACTGTCACTTGTAGGCCTTTCGCTTTTTAATGAATTATAATATCTTAGCGCCATGGAAAAAAGGCCTGTACGGTATATTGCATTGGCAACTTTTGCTGTTGTGTTATTGGGTATTATAGTATATGCCTGTAACAATACTTCAGTGCTCAACGAAGAAGAACAAGCATGGTTGGATGAGCATCCCGGCATTTCAATGAGTATCTTGGCTTTTTGGCCACCATTTGAATTTATCAACGAGGAGGGCGAAATTGTAGGGATGTCCATCGATTTTTTGGAGATCATTGAAAAACGAATTAATTATAAATTTGATCGCAAATATTACTCTGTTTTTAGAAAGGAATTAAATGAATTAGAAAATGGTAGTATTGATGTTTTAATGGATATGCAGAGCACACCCAAACGACTGAAATACTTGGATTTTACACCACCCTTGGTTGATCATCCTCATGTTATTATTGTAAGGGCCAATAACCAGCATCTTAAGGATTTAAATATGCTGGCAGAAAAACAAATAGCAGTTGTTGATCACTATGCAATACATGAGTATCTGCTAAATAATTATCCGAAGCTAAAATTGCACCCTCTGAACAATGATTTGGAATGCTTGCGGGCTGTGTCCACCGGCGAGAAGGATGCTTTTATTTGTCACCAAGCAGTGGCTACTTACCTGATTGAAGCAGAGGGTATCTGTAATCTTCGCATCAGTGGAGAAGTAGATTATAATGGTTCGTTGGGCATTGCTACCCGAAAGGATTTGCCCATGTTAAACCAAATACTTACCAAAGGGGTAAACGCCATCAGTAATAAAGAGCGTGCCGAGGTTTATAACAAATGGCTATCCTACTCAAGGGAATCGTACAATCAGCGATTGCGCTTGTTTTATTACATTGGGGCTGGTGTTTTGTTTGTTGTGTTAGTGCTGCTGTTTTTTAATTTAATGCTTCGAAAGAAAGTAAAGCAACGAACAATTGATTTGATGGCAGCCAAAGAAAAGGCTGAAGAAGCTGATCGACTAAAGTCTGCTTTTTTGGCCAATATGAGTCACGAGATCAGAACACCCATGAATGCCATTGCCGGATTTGGTGAGATATTGTATGCCGGCGATCTGGAGTGCAAAGAGGTAAAAGCCTATTCGGAGATAATCTATAAAAATAGCCGCCATTTGCTTAACCTGATTGATGATATCATTGGCTTTTCGAAACTGGAAGCCAACCAGGTGAGCATACATAAAAAACGGTTTGCCTTAAATGGCCTGTTTAATCAGCTGGAGGCAAATAATCAAGCCATGTTGCAGTCGGCCGAAAAAGAAACACTGACCCTCGAATATGATTACTGTTTGCCAGATGGAGAAGACAACATCGTAGGTGACGAAACCCGCATTATGCAGGTGATGACGAACCTGGTGAACAATGCCATTAAATTTACCAACGAAGGAACTATCACCATTGGATATAAGTGTCTGAACAACAGTGAAATTCGTTTTTTTGTGAAGGATACAGGCATTGGTATTGCCGAAGAGCGGCAGAAGGAGATTTTTAAGCGCTTTGTACAGGTTAAGAACGATGACACCATGCATTTAAAAGGTACAGGATTGGGCTTGCCCATCTGTAATACATTGGTGGATATGATGGGCGGACAAATTGATTTGGTTTCCGAACCGGGTATTGGCTCTGAGTTTTCGTTTACATTGGCTGTGAGGGAGCAGGAGTAGATTAATTTAGACTTAAGCCAAATGATTAAAGACCTGAGACTAAAAGCCAAATGTTTTCTTTTTCCGGTTAATGAGTTACATCATTTTATTGTTCAAGCTTGCAAATCAATTCGTGATTGTTATTAAAAAATCCTGAATGAATTTAAGGTGAGAATAATTAAACCCGAATGCTCCATTACCTCATTCAGTTCCTTTCATAAAAGTTTACTAGTTTTACATAGCACATTCTTGCGTTAAAGAATTACAAAACTAAAACCTCATTTTATTATGAAACAAACAACAACCTTACTCTTATTGGCCCTCGTAATGGTCACGGCTTGTCATCAAAGTCCAAATTATAAATCGAATGAGTTTGCCGATCTTTCAATGGAAGAGGAGGTGATACCCATAACGCGTCAGGTAAGTGTGCCACCACCACCGCCTCCTTCACTTCAAACACCAGAGGTGGTTAAAAAGAAGATTATTAAGGATGGTCGCATGGGAATGAAGGTGAGAAACCTGGAGCAGACCAAAGATCGTGTGGATTCGCTGGTGAAAAGCCTGGATGGCTACTATTCCAACGAAAGCTTAAATAACAGCGATTGGGAATCGTCATACAACCTGACGGTCCGAATTCCCGCTGCCGGTTTTGAAACATTTATTCTTGCCCTTGAAAGTGGCAATGGTGAAATCCTTTATAAAGAAGTTGATGCCCGCGATGTAACCGATCAATTCATTGACCTGGAAACCCGTTTAAAAAACAAGCGTGCTTATCTGCAGCGCTACAATGACTTGTTAAAGAAAGCCCGAAACGTTAAGGAAATACTGGAGATACAGGAAAAGATTCGCCGATTGGAGGAAGAGGTAGAGAGTACCACCGGACGGTTAAAGTATCTGGGCGACCAAGTGAAATACAGTACACTACGACTAAACATTCTAAAGCAAAAAGACTTTAAATATACGCCCAATAAGCGCGATAAATTCTCGGAAAGCATAAAACAATCACTTTCAAAAGGGTGGTTTGGTTTTGTTGATTTCATTATCTGGGTGGTTAAACTATGGCCCTTCTGGATAATTGCGGGATTGATCATATACGTTTTTAAACGAATAAGAAGAAAGCGCAAGGCAAATAAACCAGGAAAAAAATAGAAATTCTGTAGTTTCCAGTACAAAAGTCATTAAGACTCACTTATTGTTATCAAATCTGAAATATGTAGTTTTGCCGGACTAAAGTTGATAACCAATTATAGAATTTTACGTTATCAACTTTACATGGAAAAATAACTGTTTATGGATCTGGATAAGGTAATCTTTCTGTTATTAGATACGATTGATATGTGGCAAGCTATATCGGTAGGTATATTCTTGTTACTTATGAATCGTCGAAAAAAGAATTCTCTTCTTCTGTTAGGGAGCTTTCTTGTATTTTCAGGATTAAGTAGTTTGTCATTGATATTTGATTTTTTCAGTGCCTATGTGAGTAGCCCTTATTTGCAGATTTTATCTTTTAATTTCCTGTGGCTGTTACCCACCTTGCTTTATCTTTATGTCGAGCGTGTTTCCATCGAGAAAGGCAAGAAAAGAAGTTACTACCTCTTGATTCCCGGAGGCATTGACCTGCTGATTAATATTGGGAAATTCTTTTTGCCCCTCCATCAAAAAACAGCTTTGGAAGAATCATTTGGCTACGCTTTATTTGAGTTAACAGGTATCGTATTTGGTTTGGTGCTGATATTTAAGATATTCAACAAAGTAAGGCGACATTCAAAAATGATTCGTAACCAGTATAGTTCCACCGAAAACAGGGATCTGGGCTGGTTAAAAGTGGCCATTATTGCCATTATCACCAGTTTTGTTTTTGAAATGATCGTTGAATTTGCTTTACCTGGTTTTTGGCCCGATCTGTTTATGTATTTATTTAGTTTATTTATAACCTTCTGGATTGCTTACAATGGCTTGTTACAGCAAACTTCAGTTAACCTGATAAATAATCAGACTGCAGCGGTACTTCCGGAGCAGGAAGATATCATTGAACCGGAACCGGAAAATGTCTCAAAAGAAAATGAAATTGTAGAACGGATAAAGAATCTGTTGAAGAACGAAAAACTCTATTTAAATGCCGATCTCACCATTGCAGATATCGCTAAAAAAATAGAAGAACATCCGCGCACAGTTTCGGTCAGCATAAATCGAATATGTCAGGAAAACTTCAACCGCTTTATAAATAAATACCGCATCGAAGAGGCCAAAATATTGCTCTCAAACCACAAATCCGACCGATTAAATATGGAAGGAATAGGTTTTGAAGCCGGATTTAATAGTAATAGCTCATTTTATACGGCCTTTAAAAAGGAATTGAATATCACGCCTTTACAATTTCTCAAAAATTCGGATTCCTGAAATAACTAGCATTTTCAGAAATCCGAAGTCCACATTCTGTATTTCAGAATACACATTGCCTTATGTGTGGTTCTTTTGCATAGTCAAATCAAGAAAAGTTGATTATGAAAGCAAGAGCCAAAATGATAAGTGTGCTTATAAGCATGCTATTTTTATTAACTGCCTGTAGTTTTAAAGAGGCCATTGAGCTTCGAAAAATGCTTACCAATACTAATGTTGAATCGTGCGATTATAGCAACGATTCCAAAACAGTGCATTTTATTGGCATGGTGCATATGGGGCAGGAGCAGTTTTATAAAAATGTGAAGGAAGAGATTGAAAAGTACAAGCAAGAGGGCTATGTTTTGTTTTACGAATGGATTGATTTCGAAGTGGCCGATGACTTAACATTACGCAAAACAAAGAAGATCGTTGGCTTAATTCCTTCAGAAGAAGGCTATCAAACCCTTGTGTCGAAATTAGATATTGATGGTGTGGTGGCGCAGGATAATTCCATGTTTTTGGGGCTGGTAAATAAGAACGATTTCAAAATCGATCTTGAAGCGATTGATGTTATCTGGCATTACGAACAGCAATACGGGGAAATAGAACTGAGTGAGGATGAACTAAGCAGTCCGATTGACTATGAAATAACCGGAGCAAAGCCCGATGAGCAAGCCATGTCGATTATTCTCGATGTGAGAAATGAATATCTGGCCCGACAGGTCCAAGATGCGGGATATAATAAAATTCTGGTACTCTACGGAAAAGCTCATAAAAGCGGATTTTTCGAAGAATTGAAAAAGCTGGACGCCAACTGGAAATTAGATAATTAAGATACCTAATACATGCATTGTGTGTTCGCAGAATGATAAAATTAACTTCTATTTATGAAACAGAAACTTTTAGTAATTACGGGATTATTGATCTCGATAATGGTGCATGGGCAAAGTGCTTTAAATGCTCAAAATAGCTCTGATGGGAGCTTTGTAAGAGTAAGTGCCGGTTTTAATGGCGTGAAATTTCGTGATATGGCCACTTCACCCTTGTTTTATCAGGGCCGATTGTCACATGTTGAATTAGGGCTGGTAAAGCATCAGCATGATAAGGAGAGAGAGTTACGCATTAGCCTTTCAAAAGGAAATGCCACCAGTTCATTTAACGATCATACGGCCATTTCAGCCATTTCAATTTACGGATTGGATTATTCTCGCCTTTTTCCAGTTTGGAGCAAGAGTAAGTTTAATTTAAAGCTTGGAGGCGAGTTGTCGAATCGTTTTCATACACGTAACAACCCCTCTTTACAAAACAACCAGCAAGGTCTGGAGTTTTTCTCTACATTAATGTTGAGCAGTAAATTGGGCTGGGACATTTCCAATACCAAAGAGAAGCGCTTTTTCCCCTTTCGCTTTAAACCCGCCAAAAGAGAGTTGTCTTTTCAATTAAAAACGGCTTTGATGAACAACACCTATCGTAACGGTTACATCTACAACAATCAATCGGATATCATTAACAACACCAGGTTATTTGATGGTTATGAGCTTTCGTTGTTTAGTGGTTATCGAATCGCCAGTGAATTAAACTACTCGGTATTCCTAAAAAATGGTAACATCATTAATTTAGGCTATGGCCTCGATGCTTATAAAACCGGTGGTACTACGATAAATTCGCCTTGGCTCACCATCAATTGAAAATCTCTTTATTCTTTAAAACCAAATAAGAACGTTATGAACAAATATATATTATTACTGCTTATTCCATTTTTTGCGTCTTGCGAGTCTTTAATTCTGGAAGAAGATTTGGCTTCAACAGATGCTAAAACCAATTTCGAATATTTGTGGAAACAATGTGATGAAAAGTACTCTTACTTCGAGTTGAAAGGTATTGACTGGAATGCTGTTAAAGAAAAGTATCAGGCGCAGATAACTGATGAAACAACCGAACAGGAGTTGTTTAATATATTGGGAGCTATGCTGACGGAATTAAAGGATGACCATACCAATTTATCATCTAACTTCAATATCTCCCGGTTTGGAGTTAATTATGAATCGCAGGATAACTTTGACTGGCGCATCATTGAAGATAATTACCTGCCAAGGAATTACTTTATTAGCGGGCCTTTTATGCACGATTTTATTGAGAATAATCAAATTGGTTATATTCGATTCCCGGCCTTTACTGGCAGTGTTGATGATTATACGCTTGATTTTATTCTGTCGCGATATAAAGATACCAAAGGTCTGATTATCGATTTACGTGAGAACGGAGGCGGTGCAGCCACAGATATATTTAGTTTGTTATCACGATTTGTTGAAGAAGAAACCACGCTGTATTATTCAAGAATCAAAACCGGTAAGGCACACGATGATTTTAGCGAGCCGGAAGCGGCGGTACTTAGTCCAAAGGATGGCATTCGTTATAAAAACAAAGTTATGGTGTTGGTTGATCGGGGTACCTATAGTGCCGGATCATTTACGGCGCTTTCAACAAAGGCCATTCCAAGCATGGTTTTGGTGGGAGATAAAACAGGAGGAGGTTTAGGCATGCCCAATGGTGGTCAGTTGCCCAATGGCTGGAGCTTTCGTTTCTCCATCACGCAGGCGCTTAACCTGGATAAAAAGGCGGATTGGGAAAACGGTGTGCCGGCTGATATCGAAGTGAAAATGGATTGGACAGATCGATCGCATGATGAAATTCTGGATCGTGCGATTCAGGAGTTATTAAATAAATGAGTTGACAGCTCAATGAAGGCGGGGACCTGCTTTATTCCTCGCTTTATTTTTCGCCTGGGAGGTCCTCCAATTCTATAGAAGGATCGATAACAAATATAAATTATATGAATATGATCAAAGTATTTACCTTAGTTTTGGTTCTGTTGGCAAGCACATTGGCTATGGCTCAAAAGCAATTGCCCAGGTACAAAGTTGAGATCGTGACATGCGTTGAGTCGCTTGTGCCCGGAGGTGTTGGGCGATCACGAATGTTCTCAACGCCGGTGGAGTTAAACTACCTCGATTTTACATCGCATCAAACAGCTGCAAAAAAGGATCGAAACAAAAGTAAGCGCAATGCCATCAGACTTAAAGAGTATGAGGAAACCAAGTTGTTGAATCTATACAATGAGGGAGGTATTCGTTTTCAGAATATTGCAAGCAACGATGCATTGGTAAGCTCCAAATTAAATGATATGCTGAGCCAGGGATGGGAGCTGTTTTCGGTGACCACAGGTGTTGAAAGTAAAATGATTAGCTCCTCAGTTAAGAAAGAACTTCTAAAAATGGGACTTAAAATGCTTACCGACAGCAATGATAATGAGTCGAAGAATGATCCCAACGGACTTTTTATGACGCGTTATTATTTCAGACGTGTAGTGGAGTAGCGGTATAGCTCTCCAACAAGAATTTAAATCAATAAAAGGAAATAATTTAAATAGATAAAAATGAATAAATTAATAGTTATAGCATTATTTGTATGCTTTTTTTCAAGTGTTGCCAGTGCACAAAAACCTGTTTATGAGGTGAAAATCATCACAAGTGTTGAGTCGATTGTACCCAATGGAGTAGGTCGTTCGCGCATGATTTCTACCGATGTAAATATCGATCACAAACAATACACAACCAAGCAAACGGCTGAAAAAGGAGATCGTAACAAAAGTGATCGAAAGGATATCCGAATTAAAGAGTATGATGAAACGAAACTCTTGAACTTTTTTAATGTGGGTGGAATTCGCTTCCAAAACATTGCCTCGAATGATGCTTTATTAACTTCAAAAATTAACGAGATGTTGGCCCAGGGATGGGAGTTGGCATTTGTTAATACAGGCGTTGAAAGTTATGGTGGCGATGACGATAGCAACGGTATCTATATTACCCGATATTTATTTAAAAGAATAAAATCCGAAAGGATCATTGCCAATGAACAATGATCAGTATTAATAAGGGTTTCCTCAATGTAACAATTATTGCATAGAGGAAACCCTTTTAGTGTATTAGAGATAAAAGTGCTATTTCGCTTTCTTCATGGTAACCGGTAAGTTACCTTCAGGTGTTTCGGCATAGCCTTCAATAACACCGTTTTTAATTTCCAGAGTGACAGGAATCATCTGGTAGTCAACTTCTACTTCAAAAGTATACTTATTATCCTTGTAAGTTACTTTAATATCCTTAAGCTCTTCGTATTCGAACTCAAGCTTTAGCATAATGGCATTATCCTTTTCGTAGAATACGGCTTTACCTGTTTGGTAATCGTAAGGTGCTTGCTCCGATTCAAACTTCCAGTTTCCGATAATATCTTTTTCAGCAGCTTGTACAGTTAATACATATGCGAAGGTGAAGGCTAAAATTGCAAAAAACTTTTTCATGATATTTTTGATTTTTAATTAATAATTCGATTCAAAAGTATCGGGAGAAAAAATTCAATGCAAATTTATGGGAGTAGTGATCGTTTTGAGGGATGTTTGTAGCTATTGGCTGATTAATTCCTTGACCTGTGGGATAAAACTCTTCGATACAGGGATGAACGTGTCGGTGTTTTTTAGCTTGATCTGGTAACTTCGAGACACTTTTCTTATGGTTTCGATGTTCTGAATATTGATGATAAACGATCGGTGACAACGCATTAATCCTTTGTCGCCAAACTCCGACTCAACCCGTTTCAGTGTGTTTCTGACCAGTTCTTTTTTAACCGCGCCATCATCCATGTAATAAATGGTGACGTAATTATCCGACGATTCCAAATAAAGTACATGAGCCGGTTTAATACTCATTTGAGTCTGATTTTTCTCATCGGTAAAATGAAATAAATCAACCATCACCTGTTCCGGCTTTATTTCGCTGATCGTTTTATTGCCAAAAAAAGAACTTAACAGCAACAACGACAATGTATAAGGCAAAATCATTATAAAAGTAGTGTACCGAAGGGTGGTAAGCATTTCGTCAAGAAAAGGGTACTCTTTATTGCCATAAATCAGGGTTGCAATTATCGAAATCAGAATTAACTCACTTATAAGCCATGCTATCAGGTGCTTATTTTTAAAGTCCCTCGATTTGAATATGACATACAATATAAACTGCGTGACAAAGAAGGTGCCGATGCCAATGAGTAAGAAACTGTGCGGACCAAGAAACGACATCCAGCCCGGAATGGTAAGCCACGAACTAATGTTGAATGCTTTTAATCCAAATAAAATAAAGGTGCATATGAGCAGGGTAATAAATATATGCAGAACTCTCTTCAACCATGTATCGAAGCAGGGGAAGTTTCTATTAAAAAAATCGCTTAGTCTCTTCATGTATTAATAGTACTGTACACGCAAAAATAACATTCTATGTGCAGAACAAATACACTTTCTGAATATTCTAGGAAAAAAATCTGTTTTAATTATCTACCACAACTGGTCGTTAATGAAATCGGTATTTTTTTAAGGAATATCCCTGGGAAGTAAGCCGAAGTTTTTAACGTTTAAATGAATGATACTGATTTTTGTCCAAAATATTTCAGTTTAGAATCACACCAAATAAAGATGGCGGTAATGAGTAGTAAGTCAAGGAGATAGTGATGTTTGGACAAAGCTTTTGGTTTTCTCGGACTTCCATTCTCAAAATTAAGCAGTGAAAATCTTCGCACTGCTCTACATTAGCTTCCGTTAAATCCAACTTATAAATAGATGAGTATCAAACCGCATATTTTTGGCTTAAAAGTAAAGCAGGATGCTGAGGCATTTGAAGAGCTTTATAAGTCGAATTATCGGTTGGCCTATAAATATTGTTTACGGCTTGTTAAAACGCCTTCTGTTTGTGAGGATATCGTTCAGGATGTTTTTGCCTATATCTGGAAAAACCGGGAAGTGATACACATTCAAAAGTCCTTTACTTCTTATCTTTTAAAGGCTTGTCACAATGCTTGCGTTAATTATTTTAATAAAGAGCGTAATAAGCAGGATTATATCCAGAAGAGTTTGAAAAAAGGATTGTATACGGAAGATGGCTACTCGATTATTTACGAGGAGGAAATACGTAGCATATTAAAGGATTTGATTGAAGAATTACCGGATCAGTGCCGCAAAGTTTTTATTCTGAGTCGTGAAAAAGGATTGAAATATAAAGAAATAGCCAAGCAATTGAATATTTCTCCAAAGACTGTAGAGGCGCAGATATACAGGGCTTTAAAGTATATTAAACAACGGCTTAAATCTTAAAAATTAACTTTTTTTTAGATTCTTGTAAGGGATTTTTCTTTTTGAAATGCCAGTCATTATACAAACCGATAATAATGGCTTCAAAAGAAAAAATATATCAATACATATACTCTATTAAAAAACAAATTTAAGCAACTCTTTTTGGTGAGCTATTACTATTTTTTTCTCTCGGGTCAGTACATATATAATCCTTTCTATATGGTGTTTTACTATTGACAACACTATATACTGTTCGGAGTA
>JAOARW010000003.1 GCA_025210475.1 Carboxylicivirga sp.
TTGAAGATCGGCTGACCGACAAAATTTATTTCCTTATTTTTACTCATGTTGTAAAGTGTTTCGCAAAATCAATTTACAACTTTGAGGGGAAACCACTTGGGAGTACCCTCTTTTAAAGATTTAGTCGGTCACTAGTGATAATTTCTATAATATGGATTAAAGGCATAACTTTTAGATTCGTCAGTAACTTCACCATCATTACTTGATTCATCAAAGTTGTATGAGAACCCTAGGCCAAGAGCAGATGAATTAGTTATAAAATAACCAAATTTTGGATTGAGGTTTAGTGTTTTAGTTTCAGATTCAGTGCTGTTGGAATTATAATTATGTTCTCGTTTATCGGTGGAATATAAGAAACTTCCACCTACTTCTTTCATTCTTTTCTGGAATTGCGCATGGGCACTTGACATGATCAATGTTAATGTTAAGGTTACGATTAAATTTTTCATTTATTAGTTGTTTAAAGATATTTAGTGGATGTAGTTAAGGTTTAAAATTTAAAATAGTGAGTTAATATCCTAATCATCGGGTTTTATGACTGATCAAATTCACACATTGTTTCTACATCTATCTAAATGAATTAATAATATGATGTAAATATAATATGTAAATATTAAAATGAAAAATATGATAATTCCTTAAGGTCTGTATTTAAGTCTTCGATCTTAGTGAATTATGAACTGATTATCTTGCACATTGAGTGCTTGAGATGTTACTGGTAGTATAGGTGGGGGGTAATAAGATAGCCTAACTAAAGTCAACGTCGAGTACTACATTAGTTAGGCTATGTGTTATAAATTAAGGTAATTAACTTTATGACAAAAGCCCTATTGGGTATTTATTTTTTCATTTTTATTTAAATTTAGTGTTAAGTCCAATTGTTAAGTGAACCATAAATGGGTAAAAACCTGTTTGATTCTCTGAATTAATTGAGAATTCAGGACCAATGGAAAAACTATAGTGTAGAAGATTTTTACCTCTCTGAATTCCCCAAATCGGATGAATAGTAAAGATAAAAATCTGCTTCTCTTTTATGAGTATATGCTAGTGCAGGTCCTGTCGTTAGAAATCTGACACCCCAAAAGTTGCCACTGTTATTCGTGGCCTCTCTTTTATTCAATGTATAGATGTTTCTATAAGCAACATTGATGAACGGAATAATTTCTTCAAAATATCCACTTTCTTCGTTACTGCCAGTATAATCACCGCCTAATCCACAGCCAATATTAAAAAGTAATAAACCTTGCTTATTAATAGGTTTTTCATATTGTATTGCAGGATTAATCAGGTTGATACGCAAGTGATCTTTTAATTGATTATGGTTTTCTTGAGCATTTATATTTGCGCCAAAACATATAGTTAAAAGGCAAATGTAAATTATTTTCATGTGTTTAAATTTATTTTCATTTGTTATAACTTTTCCTTTCTGGCGGGATGCAACTCGTCTGAAAAATAATCATCCTTGTATGTAAGAACTTTTCTAATGGCTTGTTTCATGCCATTTATTTTAGTTCAATTTTCAAATTATCGGTATTAAGGCCGTCATGTGGATTAGAAGGATTTTTATAACGCAATTGAATGGTGTGTATAGTCTCATTTGACAGTTCTACTTCTATTGGTTTTTCAAAATCACTTTTTATTGCGTATGTAAACTTTTTATTATTAACGCTTAGTAAAAGCTTATCTTTTAAATCGCCTGGGTAATTAAGTTGAAGTGTATACTTGTTTTTTTTATGACTCTTTACATGCCATTTTAATAGAATTACAGTTGGCTTACTTGTATAATAATCTTGCCCGCTATAGCTAAAATATTGATCGCCATTTTCTGCATTAAGAGAAGTGGTTTCATTTGTATGCAAATCGATAATATTGGAAGGAACATAAGCCAGTTCATCATCGTACTCCATTACTAACACTGTTGCATAAGGATCTTTTGTTAGTGTTTCCGGCAATTCAAGGTTAATATCACCATCTTTCGATTGTACCTTGAGTTTAGTGCTGGCATCAGCTAAGGCATAAACATCCTTGATCTTTCCGGAAACTCCTTCCAGTACCAAAATATTATCATCGGGGAAATCGGTGATGTGTATGTATAATTTACCAGATTTGGCTGTCAGGTAGCCCCATGTTGGTCGTTCAATGGGTGAAACGTGTGTGTTATAAATGGCATCACCGTTGGTTTTGAGCCATTCTCCCATGGCTTTAAGTACATCACTTTCGTATTTAACGATTGAACCATCCCCTTTAGGACCAATGTTTAACAGGTAATTTCCACCTGAACTAACAATGTTTAATAAATCATGGATTTTCTCCTTTATTTTGCTGTCTACGTCATCTCTTTTCTGCCACGAGCGATAGCTCCAGGTTTCGTGAAACATGGAAGCAGGAGTTTGCCAGGGTACACCAATTTTAAAGTCAGGCGTGTAATTATCACCCATCACAACAAAATCGCCCTGATCGTTCCAAAGGCGACCGCTCACCATACAATTCGGCTGTAGTTTTTTAACCAAATCAGCTATTTCCTTACTTTGCTGATAAGTAGGGGCGCTCATATCAAACCATAATTCAGAAATAGGACCATAATTGCTGAGTAATTCTTCTACCTGATTCAGGTTGTATTGATGATGCAAGGGAGGTATTGAATCTGAGTTTCGCGTTGAAACGAATGGTAGAGCATGCTCGTAATCCCAGTCGATTAGCGAGAAATAAACGCCGAATCTTAAGCCTTTTCGTTGACAGGCATCAGCCAGCTCTTTAATCACATCCTTTTTATAGGGGGTCGCATCTACCACATTAAAATCAGAATATTGCGTATCGAACATGCAAAACCCATCATGATGCTTAGAAGTGATAACAATCGATTTCATGCCGGCATCTTTTGCCAACTGAGCTACGGCATCGGCATCCCAATTAACCGGATTAAAATCTTTGGCAAGTTTTCGGTAGTCGTTAGTTGGAATTTTGGCATGGCCTTTAATCTGTTCGCTATAACCGCTTATTTGTTTACCTTCCCAAATGCCTGCCGGAAGTGAATAGATACCCCAGTGGATAAACATGGAGAATTTTTGATTTTCCCATTCTTCAAGATATGGGTTTGACGATTCTGTTGGTTTTTGTTCAACTGAAGTTTTTGTATTGTTACAGGCTACAAGAATTAGCAGAGCTACAGGAATTAGCAGAGCTACAGGAATTATAGCTAAACGTTTGATAATGTTTTTCATAATAGGTTAGAGGTGAATTTTGAATAATATAATTGTAGATGTTAGTGTAGACTTTTTTAATGATGCTTTGGATTAATCATGGCATAAATTTCAAGACTGATGTATTTATCGTCTTTAAACTCACAATCCACCATGGTTCCTTCATGCTTAAAATCCAGTTTGCTTAATGCGTTTTTACAATTCACATTGCCTGAATCAACATAACCCTCTATTCGATGAAGATTAAGCTCCTGAAAGCCATAATTGCAAATATAGGGCATCACTTCGCGCATAATATCTCTGCCCCAATAGTCGGGAAGCAGCCAAAAACCAACTTCAGCCTTTTTATTAGTTTCAGATAGGTCATTCAGTCCACCGGCCCCATAAAACTCTTGGTTGTTTTTCGATGAGATGGCCCACCAAATTCCTTTGTTTTCACGCTCCAGACTTACAAACCAATTAAGTTGCTCTTGTGTTGCCTGTAAACTGTCGAAACTTATGCCATAATACTTAATAACATCGGGGTGGGAGAGGCCACGGTAAACATTTTCCAGATCATCCGCTTTAAATTGTCTTAACAAAAAACGCTCTGTTTCAATGGTAGGAAAATTATCAATCATGATCATTTATATTTTAGAGTTTAATAGCCTGTTGTAAATAGGTTTCGAGCACCTCTGATGCCACATTTTTGGTACTTATTGTATGCCTGAGCCGCACGTTCTTCAATTTCAGCTCCTGATTCACCATTAAGCCAGCCGTCGATGGCCGCATTTAAAGTATAGGCTTCCGGAGCCATTAAATGGGTCGTCCAGAGAATAGGATTGGCATTGGCGTGTGTTAATTCTGTGCTGAAATAGTTTTTACTGTAACAAGCCAGAAGAATTACGTCCTTAGGCAATTTATTTTGTTTTTCATAGATGATATTGACATCAAAATCCATCAAGCCATTATGTCCAACGTAGGCAATCAAATCTGCACTTCCGCCAATATTTAGCGCCACATCATTGTGATAAATGATAGCTGAATTTTGATGATTGCCAGCTTTTAAAAAGTCTTCAATGCATGCCTTAATTTCCTTCCCTGAATAGGCATCAGCAATAAGGTAAACGTTTTGGGTAGCATGCTTAAATATTAACCTTTCCAGAATGTTATCATTTTTAGGTTTGGCACTGCTGATTAGCTGCCAGTCTGGTGCTTTGGTTTTAAAAAATGACTTAACACCGTATGCAGCACCCCAATATAAATTTGCATGTGGCTGGTCGCCTTTGCCCAGGCTTGATGGAACCGGAACAATGCCCTGATTTTCATTGTCACAAAGTGCTACAAAAACATGTATCGATTTTTGTTGAGCCCGATTAAGTTGTATAAACAGAAAGCAAAAGCCTATCAGAAGGAGAAATCTTAATCTTTTACTCGCGGGCTTGTTCATGGTTAAAATAGTGAATCAATTATAAGCTCCACTAAATTAATTAATAATGCAAAAAATTCAAGGATATCTTTGAAGAAGTATAAGGAGATACTATAGCAGGGTGTTTAAAGCTAAAAGCAATAGTACATTAAGTTTCAAAATATAAGGCATCAGTAGAATCATAAAAAAAGAGCCTGTAAAGAAATAGGCATGAAATCCTAAAATTCTCTACAGGCTCAATTTAACCTAACCCAAATAAATTAAAAATCGTCATCCATGCCGCCACCGTCATTGCCATTGCGGCCACGTTTCTGTATAAAATTGTTTAGTCGATAGCTGAGTGTAAATGATACCATTGGTGTGCTATAAAGTCTTTTCTGATAGCTGTAGAAATCAGGACCTTCGGTGATAGAAACACGTTGAGAAGTTCCAAATACATCGCGTACCTGTGCCACCGCTGATAGTTTTCGGTCAAATAAATCAACACGAACGGCCGCATTCATGTAATAGTTCTCTTCTGTTTCTCCCTGGGCTGTAATGGTCGGACTATCATAAGTGCCATCGATTTGAAGCTTGAGGTTTTTACGTATTGTGAATGAATTATTTATCCGCGAACTCCAGTTGAAAGACGAACGATCTTCCACTTGATCGTAATCACTTTCAATGCGATAATCGTAAAGGTTACCCATTAGGTTTACTTCCCACCATTTGGCCATCGGCAAGTTATACATGGCTTCTACACCCAACGAATAATCTGTTCCAATATTGTCATAAGTGCGTAACCAAACCTCAGTACTGCCTTCATATGGCATCACAATACCTTCAATTTTATCGTGTGTTATGCGGTAATAAGCTTCGATTGATAGTTGCGATTTTTCCCATTGTTTCAAATAACCAACATCGATGGCATCAATGTATTCTGGTGCCAGATTGGGCTCGCCACGTCGCACATTGTATTGATCCACATAAGTGAGAAATGGTTCCAGATACCAGCCACGTGGGCGATCAATACGACGGGAATAACTTGCCATTATCTGATTCTCATTGGGCAAGTTATAGGATAGATGCAGAGTAGGGAAGAAATCAACCCGGTCGATCACATAGCTTTCATTGGCACCGCTTGATTTAATCAAACGGTCGGTATATTCACCACGCAATCCTAACTGGTAGCCGAAATCATTGACTTTACCTTTGTAAACCGAATACAAGGCATATATATTTCGATCCATCGTCGTTGTGTTCCTATTGCGCAAGTCTTCTTCAAACTTGCCATCTTCAACATTCCAGTCGAATAATTTTGTTTTGTCATCACCCAATCCTGTACGACCTTGAAATCCTGCTTCAAAAACATCGTTTTCGCCTATGGGTTTGGTATAATCCAGTCGCAGTTCCCAACGCCTGTTAGGTCCAACTTCTGTTGTGCGGGTACCATCGGTAATGGCATTGTTTTGCGATCGGAAGTTCTCCGAGTATTCATCTCCATCGTAACGACGATAGTTGATTTGTGCTGCTATCTCATGACCCTTTTGAGGAAATTTATGAGTATAATTGGTGGTAAGGGAATAATAATTACCACTGCGTTTAGAATCATTAATACTATGGTAGCGCGCTGTTGAATCTTTGGGCAGATACAGTTCATAATAATCTAAATCCGATTCGCCTGCCATGTTAAATTTCCCAATGCGGGCACTGAAACTAAGGTTATCGCGTTTGCTGATGTCCCAATCGATTCCTCCTCTGAAACCACCGCCATAAAAGCTACGATCGTTATCCCCACTGGCCTCAATTATAGTGGTGTTATCATCTTTGTAATTCTCGCGACGGGTGGTTGTAGTACCAGGTCGTGGGCGATCGTTATAATCAGCACCAATATTAAAGTTAACGTTTTTCTTCCTCCAGTTGAGTAAGAAATCACCGCCATACATACCATAGGTGCCGGCTTTAGCATTAACCAATCCCTGTACACCAGGGGTGCGGTTCTTCTTGGTAATAATATTAATGATACCACCAGTTCCATCGGGCTGGTATTTAGCCGATGGATTGGTAATTATTTCAATATTTTCGATGGTAGATGCGGGCGTTTGCCGAAGTACATCGCTGGGTTCCAAAACGGTGGGTTTGCCATCTACTAATACAGTAAATCCGGTACTGCCTCTTAGGGATACATTACCTTCAATATCAACTCGTATAGATGGAACATTCTCTAATACTTCTACAGCCGATAAGGAAGCTGATGTCATTTGTTCACCAACGGAAACAACTTTCTTGTCAATATGAAATTCAACAGACTGTCGATCTGCCACTACTTCAACTTCTTCCAAAGACTGATTTTCGGCTCCCAGTGTGATGCTTCCCAAATCAATCATATCGCGGCCTCCATCAACAATAATATCGTTGTAGCGCTTGTTCTCGTAGCCAAGAAAAGAAACAACCACATAGAAGTTTCCTTTTTTGAGTCCTTTAATTTTAAAATTACCATTGGCATCACTGATGGTACCGGTAAT
The DNA here is from genome assembly GCA_025210475.1 of Carboxylicivirga sp. Classification (GTDB taxonomy): domain Bacteria; phylum Bacteroidota; class Bacteroidia; order Bacteroidales; family Marinilabiliaceae; genus Carboxylicivirga. Next base: position 7,113 of record JAOARW010000003.1, read on the forward strand.
TACGGTGTCGTCATCAGCATTGTAGATGGCTACAGTTGCATATTCAACGGGTGCTTTTGATTTGCCATCATACACTTTTCCTTTAACAATGCCTTCTTTTTCAGGCGAGTTTGCCATTAAGCTGGCCGAAATCAGCATTCCAAATAAGAGGGTAATAATCTTCACTTTCAAATATCCTTTAGGTTGTTTATATCTATTTCCGTTTTATCTGACGTTACATTCGTAATTATCCTGCGCACTAAAAAAACAAAGTGTGCCCAAAAAAGATTAGTGGCTTTTAAATGATAGTTGAACATTTATCCATTTCTTTGGGGCGAAAATAATTGGGGAAATAAGGGTTAATCCCTACGTAAATCGTAGGTTTTATAATATTTCCCAAAGGTTTCATCGTATCGATAATTGTCTGGCTGAAAGTAATTATCTTCACGTCGGAATAGAGAAATTTTAACATGTCATTAACACAACAAGAGCTGGATCGCTACAAGCGTCACACCATTTTGACTGAAATAGGTATGGAAGGACAGTTGATACTTAAAAAAGCTTCTGTTTTGATTGTAGGTACCGGCGGTCTGGGGTCGCCAATCGCCATGTATTTGGCAGCATCCGGCGTAGGTAAACTGGGCTTGATCGATTTTGATGTGGTGGATGCCAGTAATCTTCAACGTCAAATCATCCATAAAAATAGCCGTATTGGTGATGCTAAAACAGATTCGGCGGCTGAATCGCTAAGAGAAATCAATCCTTTTGTCGAGCTTGAGCTATACAACGAGCGATTAACAAGAGATAATGCTTTGTCGATCTTTGAGCATTACGATGTTGTTTGCGACGGAACGGATAATTTCGCAACCCGTTACCTGGTGAATGATGCCTGTGTACTTAGCCAAACAGTTAATGTATTTGGGTCTATCCGGCAATTTGAAGGGCAGGTGAGTGTATTTGGTACAAGCGATGGACCATGTTACCGCTGTTTGTTTCCTGAACCTCCGGAACCGGGAACAGTACCGTCGTGTGCTGAAGCTGGTGTTTTGGGCGTATTACCTGGTGTTATTGGTACTTTGCAGGCCACAGAGGTGATTAAACAAATTACCGGTATTGGTGAGCCATTGGTTGGGCGATTACTCAATTATGATGCACTTCAGATGCGATTTAACGAAGTTAAGTTTCTCAAAGATCCGGAATGTCCTTGTTGCGGAGAAATGCCGGACATCACTAGTTTAGGTGACTATGAAACTTTGTGTGGCACTGGCTTTGTATTTGAAGATCAGAAACAAATTTCGGCTGACGAATTAAGCATTTGGTTACAAGAAGTTGACCGACCGGTTATCATTGATGTAAGAGAACCAATGGAATTGACGGAAGGTTGTATTCCCGGGTCCATCAATATTCCCATGAACGAAGTGCCCCATCGATTAGATGAAATACCCAGGGACAAGCCTGTTGTTATTTACTGTCATCTTGGAATAAGAAGTTTACATGTGATAAATTGGCTTAAAAACGAAGCATATACGAAGCTAGTTAATTTGGATGGAGGTATTGAAGCATGGAATTCTGCACATGGGAGCGAGTAACATGGAAAGACTCATTACGAAAAAAGTCTGATGGAAAGAAAACGAGCCTTTCCATGTAATTTATGGGTTAAGTTCATAAAAAAAACAAAATTAACTACCCACAGGTCTTTTATTGTAAAGGCAATGTTAAATAAAAATGAATTTTAGGTTGGCGATTATATGTTATTTGAACAAATAGTAATACTGGATTATACAGGTTTGCAGGGTTTTGCCATTGAAAAGCTGCAGCTTTTATCACACAATGCAATTAAGGCATTTAATGATGTGCCAGAGAATGATGAAGAAATTATTCGGCGCATCAGTGAGGCCGATTGTGTTTTTGTGTCGTGGAATACACCGGTTAATGCCCATGTTATAAGTCGATGTGAGCATCTCAAATACATTGGTATGTGTTGCAGCTTAATCGATGAAGATTCGGCCAATGTGGATGTGCGTTTTGCCCGAAGCAGAGGCATCGAAGTAAAAGGTATTCGTGATTATGGTGATGAAGGTGTGAGTGAATTTATTGTTGCCGAACTGATTCTTTTACTAAAAGGTTTGGGGCAGCACCAATGGCAATCAGAACCGGTAGAGCTGGGTAATCGAAAGATTGGAATCATTGGCATGGGCACAACGGGTTTGATGACGGCCAGAGCATTGCAGGCATTTGGTGCTGAGGTTAATTATTATAGCCGTTCACGTAAATCAGAAGCCGAGATACAAGGAATTCGCTATTTGCCGTTGGATGAATTATTAAAGGAGTGCGAGATCATTTCATTTCATTTACCACGACACACGAAAGTATTAGAGCCTTTGCATTTTGACATATTGGGCAATAACAAGATACTTATCAATACTTCATTGGGCTTAACCTTCGATAAAGAGGCCTTTGTAAAGTGGTTATCGAGAAATGGTAATTATGCCATTTTTGATGCCTGCGCTTTTGGTGTTTTTAAGGAGGAACTGATTCAGAATGACAAGCTGATCTATAGTTCACTTACTTCCGGCTGGACACGAGAAGCCAAAGAACGCTTATCTCACAAAGTACTTGAAAATGTCACCGAATATGCAGCTCAGTTAGAAGTATGTGTGTAGCAATAATTGGTATTTTATTAGAATTATTATTGACCGAATCGGGATTGTTCAGTGGCTTTTCTGCCTTAAAAATTTGTTAAAGCGGGGGCAGGGCAGTTCGATTCATTCTGACAATATTATATTTGTGGCCGATTTAAAAAAATGTAATGGGAGAAAAGAAGAGGTCGATAACCAAGATCATGCGGGCTTTACACCGCGACATTGGTTTCCTAATGATTGGTTTAACTGTTGTATATTGCCTTAGTGGCATTGTGTTGTTATATCGTGATACCGATATGTTTACCATTGATAAGCAATACATTGAAACAATCGAAAAACAAATATCGGCTGATGAGTTGGGCGATGCTCTGGGTTTACGACGTATACATGTTAGCTCCGAAACGGCTGATACCATTTATTTTAATTATGGTACCTACTGTAAAACCAGCGGAGTTGCTGATTATACCATCAATACTTACCCGGATTTTGTTTGGGCCATCAATGGTTTTCATAAGCTGAAAAGCCGTTATAATATGCACTGGATTGGGCTTATTTATGGCGTTCTGTTACTGTTTCTAGCCATTTCATCTTATTGGATGTATAAACCCAAAAGCAAGAAGTTTAAGCGTGGATTGGTGCTGTCGGCCATTGGCTTGCTGATAGCCGTCTTGTCGCTTTATTTATATTGATCTTATCGTCGTTCACTTTCTAAATTGTGGAATGCAAAAAAGGTTGTTTGGCCTTTTTTAATGTCGAAGGTAAAGGGAACCGAATGTTGCATGCGCCCATTCAAATTTAAGTTCACACTGTTCATACCTTCATCCATTGGCACCCGACAGTACGATATGCTATATGGAAGTGACTGCCAGTTGCGTGTATCAGCCTTTTCAGTCATGGCATTAACGATGCTGACGATTGCACCCAGATTCTCATTTTCATTACGGGCCGCTTCTTCGAGTGCTTTTTTGGTAGCCAGTCGTGCAATACCAGCCGCCATTTCACGCACCATACGGTCTTTTAAACACTGAAAAGCGACGGCATTGATATTTTCTCCCATTTCCAAAGGAAACTGCTCTCCATTGCTTGATATTGCTGCATTGGCAAATATGGGTTTTCGCTCACTGTATTTTGGGAAAGCCACCCGTAAGAAGGACAGGTTCTGAAAAGCGGCCTGATCATTCCTGGACTTATTACCAATGTAAATGGGGAAGCTTAAGCCATGTTCCTCATTGGCCAATGTGATCCAACCATCGTTGTAGCCGGTATTGGTAAAGTTAATGCTCCATTCGTCTTTTACAGGACCAAAACCATTCATCCAAAAGAATACCAGGTAGCCTTTGTCCGGATCTTCCGGTTCGTATTTATAACCGAATTTATTTTCGTAAAAGTTCAGTTCAGTGCCAAAGCCCAGTTGGTAAGCAGTACGCATCAAGTCATTCTTCAGCTGATTGGGTACATCAAGACCAAACAGTTTTTTATAATCCTCTTCATATATTTCCAGGGCATTACGATAGGCAATAAAGGCATCGTTAACACTGCCTGATGCTTCATAAATCAGTCCCATCATACAATGTGCAAAGGCATCGCGGGCGTACTTATTCTTGTTCTTTTTGTATTTGTCATTGAGTTTTTGCAACACAATATTAACCCTACGGCATTCTACCAAAGCACCTTCGTAGTCTTTCAGGTAAATGTAGTTAAGAGCCTTGTAAAAATGCACTAAAACGGCCTCAAAATCTTCGGGGCGGTAGGGTTTCATCATGGGGTTGGTGATCAAAGCCAGTGCCTCACTGCCCAGCGATCGGCTATAATCCTCTACATAATAGTCGGCCTTATTAAAATAGTCGTTGCTAACTTCGTACTGACCGTTCATAAAAGCCACCACACCACGATTACAGAAATAGAGGTAACGATTTTTTCCTTCGGCTCCCTTGGTATCTTTGTTCAGCTCCTTATCTGCAGCTTCAAACTGACCCGATGTAATCAGGCTTTGCAATTTGATATTTTGCTCGTAATAAGTAGCGCATCCAAACAGAAAGATGGACAAGAATATGGTGAGGATTTTATATTTCATAGGTAGTATAGAGATGAAAGAACTGAGTTGCGGGTTTAAAGTTCAGAATTCAGAGTTCGGTGTTTCGGGTTTTTTGTGAAAAAGGTTAATGATTAATTATCAATGATAAGTTATTAATTATTAGCAATTAACCATTAACCATTAACCATTAATTGTTTATATACTTTTTAATTTCCTTATCACCAATCCACACGATTTCGTTGGTTTCAAGGTTCGATAATTCCATGTTAATCTTATAGAAGTTCACACGTTCTTTTTTATAAGTGTCAACTATTGAATTGATGTCGCCATTCAGCATAAAATCGGCACCCAATTCTTTTCCCCAGGCCTTGGCTGTTTCCATGCTGGCAAACTCCTGCTGAGCTGCTCTTTCGCGACGGAGTTCTTCGCGCTTATCACCTGCCTGAACCAAACGTACACGACCACTATTGATAAAGGCTCTTTCCACATCTTTAACAAAAGTCTCGGCACTAATGTGTTCGTGCGATTTATTATAAACCAATCCCACTACCACAACAGGCTTCTTATCATTTTCTTTCTGGTGGTTATCAATCCAGGCTCCGCCCAGCACCTGATTCACCATTTCCTCTGCTACCAAACGCGAATCGGTATCGTTCCAACGACCACTCAAATCAATGGCCTCTTTCGTGTCTACTCTTTCAACAGTGTGTGCGCATCCGCTAAGTAAACCTAAGGTTAAGCCCAATGCCAGTACGAATAAAAAATTTCGTTTCATAAGTAAATAGTTTAGTTTATTGGATATTCTTTAAATAATCCGTGCTTCTGTAATCAAAAAGCATTCCAAAAATGCTCTAAAATGCCTCGAATTGCTCTTTAATCAACGCGTATGTTTTATCACTCACTTTAACAAGTGGCAATCTTAATTGGTTGTCAATTATTTGGCGCAATTCGAGAACTGCTTTAATTCCTGCAGGATTTCCATCAATAAAAATGGATTTCATCAAATCGAACAGTCGATAGTGTATTTGTCGGGCCTCATCAAGACGGTTATCTATACATAATCGTACCATCTGACTGAATTCTTTTGGAAATCCATTGGCAATAACCGAAATCACGCCATCACCTCCTGAAGCAATTATCGGAAGCGTGGTTCCATCGTCGCCAGACAGTATCATAAAATCATTTGGTTTGTCTTTTATGATTTCCATTATTTGCTGCAGATTGCCCGATGCCTCTTTAACGGCAATAATATTGTCGAAATCATTTGCCAGACGAAGCGTCGTTGACGAAGTAATGTTACATCCGGTTCGTGATGGTACATTATATACAATCAGCGGAACCGGCGATACTTCTGCAATGGCTTTATAATGCTGGTACAGTCCTTCCTGTGTTGGTTTATTGTAATAAGGCGTAACCGATAGAATCGCATCAATGCCATCAAAATTGGTTTTATTAATGGTATCGATTAAGTGACCGGTATTGTTGCCACCCAAGCCGACTACTAATGGCACACGGTTCTGGTTGCATGTTTTGATGGTTTGGATGACTTCCTGCTTTTCTTTTTCCGAAAGTGTAGCTGTTTCGGCCGTAGTGCCCAGAGCCACCAGGAAATCAACACCATCATCCAGAACAAAATCGACTAAACGGGCAAGCGCACTGTGATCAATTTCTTTATCCTGATTAAAAGGCGTGACCAAAGCCACACCTGTTCCTTTAAGTTGTTGGGGAGATATCATTAATTTCAGATTAGTTGTTTAGGATGTTTAGATAGTGCATGATCTGCTTCTTCAGTTCTTGCAATTCACTACCTTCTTTAAGCTCAATCATCAGGTCAAACAAATCGTTATCGAGTCCGGCTTTGCCAACTTTAAATTCGGCTTTTGATAATTGACCGATGTAATCGATGGCAAAAGGCTGATTATTAACCAGCACGATTAGCAAATGAAAAGGCTTATCAACAAATGATTGTACGGCTTCTTTTTTAATGTTGTAAAAGAAGCTGAAATCGCTGCGGCAGGCAAATGAATAGGTGCTGTCGCCAATGTAATTGTCGTCGCGCTTTTTCTTGTCAATAAAGCCTAAGGCATTGGATTCAATATTATATTCTTTCAATTCTTTAATCAAGTTCTTAACAATGGCATGGTGGCTTTCGTTAGTGGCATCATAAAGAATTCCGGCTGTACCGGCAGTTTTTAGATTGTGTAAATGTTTCTGACGCGGTGATTTCTTTAATAAGCCATTTAGCTTATATAAAGCCACCTTTTCTCGTAATTTATGAATGAAATTGCTCATTTAATGCTACAATTATGTCTGTGGGTTTAGTCTATCATTTGGTTGAATTCCTCTTCACTAATAAGAGCAATTCCTAGTTTGTCAGCTTTTGTTTTTTTGGATGCCCCAACATTATCGCCAGCTAAAACGAATGAGGTTTTTGCAGAAATGGAATTCGTGCATTTACCACCATTTTCTTCAATCAAAGCAGCGTAGTGGGGGCGTGGTTGCGAAAGCGTACCTGTAATCACAATTATTTTGCCTTCCAGCTTATTGGAGCTGTTAACTTTTGATGAATCGGCTTCTAAATTCAAGCCATATGATTTTAGGCGCTCAATCAAAGCGATGTTGTCTGGCTTTTCAAAGAATTGAACCAGGCTGGATAAAATATTCGCTTTAACTCCTTTTATTTGTGAATAATGGAAGTGGGCGTCCGGTAAATCCTTTTTAAGCTGTTCCCTGATGTCCTTTTCCAGCACATCCTTAGTGCCAATGTTAATGGACAGCTTATACTTTGCATTTAAATTCGCGCAAAAGCTCTTTTGGATGGCATGAATACTTAATATGTTCTCAAATACACTTAATGTTTCGTATAGATTTTTTGTCTGATCCAAATCCTCTTTGGGGGTGTACTTGATGGTTGAAGGCGTTTCTTCCTCTGGTAAACAGTCTAAATATAGCTCTTTGATTGTACTCAATAGAGAATGGTCTGAAGCAGAAATAATTTTATCCACACTTACTACTTCTTTGCAAATGTCTTTGGCTACTGTTTCGCCAATATCTTTAATGCCCAATGCAAAAAGAACTTTTTCGAATGGAGCGTTCTTCGAATTCTCAATATTCTCAATCAGCTTTGTTACAGATTTCTCCTGAAGCGTTGTTTTTGATAAGGTATTAAGCTTATCAACAATGCCCTTATTATTTCTGGAGTTTAACGCGCCGATAAGCGATTGTGCAGCCTCTTCACTAATGCCGGTTTTTACCAGTTCCTCTTTGTTGCTTTTGGCTATTTGGTAGAGGTAATCAAATGATTGATTAATCTTATCGAGTTCATCATTAGTAACACCTGCAATGTTAAAGTATTTCAGAATAGTTAGCAGACTGATGCCATTGCTATTGCTTTTGTCGTTGTTAAAGTGATTGATGAGCTGCTGGTTAAACAGGTCGGATTTAAAAGATGCAACGCTGCTTATAAATTTATTTCGCTGTTGCTTATCTTTAAATTCCAGGCTTTCAATCTCATTTAACGATTCGATGGATGCATTCATATACTTCTCCAAAGTCTGGTAATGACTGGCAAGTACTGACGCATTTTTTAAGGTCATTGGTTTGTAGCCAATGTTAAGGGCATAAATAACCTTTTCCAATGGAATTTTAGGTTGCTCATACAATTCCTCTTTTGGAATATTAAGCCTTTCTAAGCCGATTAATTCACTTTGCTTGTCTTTTAGTTCATATAAATCAGCAAAGTTTTTGATATAGCCTTTTTCAATGAGCAACGAGATAATGCCTTCGCCAAGGCTATCGATATTCATGGCTTTACGACTTACGAAATGACTAATCCTATTTTCAATTTGTGGAGGACAGCCATTTTCATTCGGGCAATAATGAGCTGCTACATCATCTTCCTTTACTAAGGTTGTTCCACACTCAGGGCAAGTCTCAATAAACCTAACTTGCTTGGCATCCGGTTTGCGTTTTACTTTGTTAACCCGCGTGATTTTAGGAATAATCTCTCCACCTTTCTCCACATAAACCGTATCTCCTTCATACAATTCTAGAGAGTTGATGATATCGGCATTGTGCAATGATGCTCGCTTAACCGTTGTACCGGCCAGTTGAACCGGCGATAAGTTCGCAACAGGTGTTATGCGGCCTGTTCGACCCACCTGGTAGGTAATGGATTGCAATTCCGATTCCGCTTCTTCAGCTTTAAACTTATATGAAATGGCCCATCTGGGTTCTTTAGCAGTATAGCCTAGCTGGTCCTGATAATCCCGGTTATTAACTTTTAAAACGATACCATCAATTTCAAATGGCAGGTTAAAACGCTCCTTGTCCCAGAAATTAATAAACTGATAAATTTCGTCTAATGATTGACAAACTTTATAGTTTTCAGGCGTTTTGAAACCCCAGTTGCCTGCATTTTTAATATTCTCAGCATGGAGCGTATTCAGTCCTTCGCCAAATACATAATACAATAAACAATCGAGGCCCCTTTTAGCCACTTCCTTGCTCTTTTTTAATTTTAAAGAACCAGCAGCTGTATTTCTTGGATTGGCAAAGGTTTTCTCACCTTTTTGCTCCAACTCAGCGTTTATTTCATTAAACTTTTTCTTAGGAATGAAAATCTCACCCCTGATAACAAAGCTGTTGGGGTAGTTGCCTGTTAGTTGTAACGGGATGCTTCTGATGGTTTTAACATTAGCTGTCACATCATCGCCCTGAACTCCATCGCCACGAGTAACGGCATTTACCAACTGACCATTTTCATAGGTTAAACTTATTGATGCACCATCGTATTTTAGTTCACATACAATCTCCACATCATCACCAACTTCTTTTGTGATTCGTTGGTAGAAATTTTCAATCTCCGCTTCGTTATAGGTATTACCCAACGAAAGCATTGGGTATTGATGCTTTACCTGTGTAAAATCGTTCGAAAGGTCGCTTCCTACTCGCTGAGTTGGACTGTTTGGGTCATTAAACTCAGGATGATGCTGTTCCAGTTTAATCAACTTGTGAAGCAGTTGGTCAAAATCGTAATCCGATATAAGTGGCTCATTCAGTACATAATACTGATGATTATATTTATGTAGTAAATCTCTTAATTCTTGTATCTCTTTCCCGATATCCGGCATTCTTCTTGCTTTTGTAAGGTTAACAAACAAAAATACAATAATATTTCAATCCCCGCGGAGTGGGGCGGGTAAATCGCATGGGGAAGCGATTTAAAAATACAGCCGCGAAAAACACAGTTTGGTTCAGAAGAAAATTATCGGGTAACTTCTATTTGCTTGCAGCGTTAACCGTTACTTTTTCTGAAGGTCCCAAAGGAGCATTTTATAGTTACAAGAGTGAAATGAAAAAGTCACTTGAGGTAATTGAAAAAGTGTCAAGAGACTTTTCGAAAACTATCAAGACACTTTCTTAAAAGTATCAAGACACTTTTTAAAAATACTCAAGAGACTTTTTACAAGCTGTATAATATTCTTGGTCTGACTCGTAGATTATATTAGCAATCGTATAATTAACTGCGTTGCTTTGAACAAATACTCAGGAACCAGGGTGTTATTCTTCTGCCTTTTTACTTCTGCCTTTAGACTAACTTTTTATCTTTGCGGCGCTAAATTAGATAATATGATTTCGGTAGATGGATTGACGGTAGAGTTTGGAGCTACCACACTTTTTAAAAATATCTCTTTTGTAATTAACGAAAAGGACCGTATTGCCTTGATGGGCAAGAACGGAGCTGGAAAATCGACCTTGTTGAAGATATTGGCCGGTGCTCGCGAGGCGAATAAAGGGCATGTGTCGGTTCCCAAAGATAAGGTAGTGGCTTATTTACCACAGCATTTGATGACTGAAGACAACAGGACCGTTTTTGAAGAAGCTTCACAGGCCTTTGCCCATATTTTTAAGATGGAAAAGGAGATTGCCGAAATCAATAAAGAGCTGGAAACCCGAACCGACTATGAATCGGAGGAGTATTACGGGCTGATTGAAAAGGTATCGACCTTAAGCGAGAAGTTTTATTCCATCGAAGAAACTAATTTTGACGCCGAGGTAGAGAAAGTGCTGTTAGGCCTTGGTTTTATGCGTGAGGATTTACACCAGCCAACCAGTGAATTTTCCGGCGGATGGCGTATGCGAATTGAACTGGCAAAGATTCTGCTTCAAAAGCCTGATTTGATTTTGCTGGATGAGCCAACCAACCATTTGGATATTGAATCGATACAGTGGCTCGAAGAATTCTTGATTAACTGTGGAAAGGCGGTTATTGTTATTTCTCACGACCGTGCTTTTGTTGATAATATAACAACGCGTACCATTGAAGTTACCATGGGGCGCATCTACGATTATAAAGTGAATTACTCGCAATACCTGGTGTTGCGCCAGGAACGCCGCGAGCAGCAATTAAAAGCTTATGAAGAGCAGCAGAAGATGATTGCGGAGAATGAAGCTTTTATCGAGCGTTTTAAGGGCACTTACTCTAAGACTTTGCAGGTGCAGAGCCGGGTGAAAATGTTGGAAAAGTTGGAACGGGTAGAGGTGGACGAGGAAGACCGTTCGTCCTTGCGTTTGAAGTTTCCACCGGCGCCGCGCTCTGGCAGTTACCCATTGATTGGTACCGAAGTTACCAAATACTACGATGAGCATTTGGTGTTTGCCGATGCTTCAATGACATTGGAACGTGGCGAAAAGGTTGCCTTTGTAGGTCGTAATGGAGAAGGTAAATCCACGCTGGTAAAAGCCATTATGAGCGAGATTGATTACCAGGGAGAGTTGCAGCTGGGCCACAACACCATGATTGGCTATTTTGCACAGAACCAGGCATCGTTACTGGATGAAGAACTAACCGTTTTTCAAACCATTGATGATATTGCTGTGGGCGATATTCGAACGAAGATAAAAGATATGCTGGGCGCCTTTATGTTTGGTGGCGACGATATTGATAAGAAAGTACGTGTGTTATCTGGGGGAGAGAAAACCCGCCTGGCAATGATTAAGCTGTTGTTGGAGCCGGTTAACCTGCTTATACTCGATGAGCCGACTAACCATTTGGATATGAAAACCAAGGATGTGTTGAAGGATGCTTTAAAGGCTTTTGATGGCACCCTAATCCTTGTTTCTCACGACCGTGATTTCCTTGATGGATTGGTAGATAAGGTTTATGAGTTTGGTAACAAAAAGGTGAAAGAGCATTTAGGCGGTATTCAGGACTTCTTAAGCACCAAAAAGATGGAGCATCTTAACGAATTAGAAAAAGCATAAAGGTTATTACTTGTTGTGCGACTATTTACAGCTTGTAGATAGTCGCACTACGAGTTGAGTAATACTAAATTACTATTGCCTAATTCACTACTCAACTATAAACGAACCGCCTCCTCAAAAAAGGCCAATTCATACTTAGTTGCTTTCACAAAAGCCTGCTTCATGGCGTCTTTTTCTGCTTCAGAAACGTGTTGGCTAAGTGCCTCGACGATTTGGATAAATCGCTTCACATAAACTTCAAACTCATCACCCTTGTAGGTGTCAATCCACATTTGGTACGGATTGTTATCGTTGGCAAGCTTAACTATGTGCTTACCCACTGCGTTGTACACCCAGAAGCAGGGGAGCAGGGCACAGGCTGCAACTGCATAAGACGAATGCTCAGTGTGATTGAGCAGAAAATGTGTGTAGGCTTCAATTGCGGGCGATTTTTCAGTGGCTTTCCTGACCTTAAAATAACCCAAAAACTCGCGGTGTAATACGCGTTCCAATTCTATACCTTCATCGGCCATTTGTTGAAAAAAATGTTCTTCCTCTTCATAGTCTGTTTTGAGGGCCAGTTTTTCCAATGCCAACGAATCATCAATGATGTAGAGCATGTCCTGCGTCAGGTAATGAGCAAAAGCCTTGGATGATAAGGTGCCACTCGTTAGCCCTTTTACAAAATCATGCTCTAATAGCTGTTTGTAAATGGGTGATATGCTCGCCCAGAGTTCTTCTGAAAATTGCATTAGTCCCAGTAGTTAAAAAAGTGCTTCACCGGACCATGGCCTTCACCAATATGATATTCGGCACCAGCAATAATGGCCTGATTAATGTAATCCTTTGCTGCTTTGGCCGCTTCGTTTAGTTCCAATCCGCGTGCCAGGAAGGCCGCAAAAGCAGAGGAAAGCGTACAACCTGTTCCGTGCGTGTTCTTCGAATCAATGCGCTGCGATTGGAGCTCAATGCACTCGTCGGTTTCTGCGTTGTAAAAGATGTCGATAAGTTCATTGTCGGTCAGGTGACCAGCTTTTAACAGAACCGAAACGCTACCATTCATCGATAATTCGCGGGCAAACTGTGGTAAATCCGATTGTTTATTGATGGTTTTACCCAACAGTATTTCTGCCTCAGGGATATTGGGTGTGATAACACGTGCAGCCGGTATTAGCACATTTTGGAGCGAGGCAATGGCTTCATCTTGGAGTAATTTATTGCCCGAAGTAGCTACCATCACCGGGTCTAAAACAATGTTTTTAACCTCAAACTTGTTTAAAGCAGTATGCACCGCTTCGATGGTTTCCGAGTTGTGCAACATACCAATTTTAACACTATCTGTGCCGATATCTTCCAATACGGCTTCAATTTGCTTGCTTAGTGTAGAGGTTGGGATTGCATGAATATCTGTTACTCCCAAGGTGTTTTGTGCGGTAATGGCCGTAATGGCCGAAGTGGCAAAGCAACCACAAGCCGAAATAGCCTTAATATCGGCCTGAATGCCGGCACCACCACCTGAATCACTGCCGGCAATGGTAAGTACTCTATTATAATGTTTCATTTGGTTTCTTTTTATGAATAACTATTCGCATGCTTAGACCTAAGTTGATTGGGTTCTATATTAAAAGATGACGCTGAGACACTGAGTCGCAGAGTTCTGTTATTAAATAATACATTTGCTCCACGTCTTTGCGCCTCTGCGTTTAGTTTTATTATAGATTTCTATTGACATTTAATTTAAAAAAGCGATTGTATTCACTTAAGTGATAATTTCTATGCTAATTTATTTAAAATGTTCAAAACCAATCTTGTCCGGATGAATTTCTTCACTCTCGTTAAACCAGCGAATGGAGGATTCACCTTCAGTGATGCGTCCGATGGGGTGCAGCGGTTTATTGAAAGCTTTTAAGAATTGTTGACTGATGGCATCGTATTTATCACCTTGTATGGTCACCAATAACTCATAATCTTCACCACCGGCAGCAGCCAATTCAATGCGGTTCCAGTTATAAACAGAGGCCTGCTTGTTCATCTCGAGGCTAATAGGAAGAATGTCCGTTTGAATGGCAGCAGCTTTGCCCGAAGCCTTCAAGATGTGCTTTAAATCGGATGAGATACCGTCTGAAATATCCATCATGGCGTGTACTCCCTTTTGCTGTGCCAGCCAGCGTCCCTCGTCAATCCGTGGCTCAGGCCAATGGTGACGTTTAACCAATTGATTGTTGATGTCATTGCGTTCCAGCTGTTCCAGCATCACTTTTAGCCCGGCACCGGAATCACCCAATGGACCGGTCACACAAATAATATCGTTGGCTTCGGCCATGGAACGAAGGTGCGTCTCATCCTTTTTGCATCGTCCAACAACCGCCACATTAATCACTAGTTTATCCGGCGATTTTGTTGTATCGCCACCCATCAAAGGAACGCTGTATTTCTCCGATAAGTGGTGATAGCCTTCCATAAAAGAATCCAGGAACTCCACGGGTGTATTCTTGGGAATGCCGACAGAAAGAAAGGAATAAAGCGGCTGAGCACCCATGGCGGCAATATCGCTGAGGTTAACGGCCAGCGATTTATGTCCCAATTCAAAGGCGCTAATCTCTGATTTGAGAAAGTGCACATCTTCCACCAACAAATCAGTGGTGATGACATGGTTTTCGGTATCGCTGATGGATAGCACAGCGCAATCATCGCCAATGCCCATATCGCCCTGCTTGATTAACGAATCGTATTTTGTGGCAAATCGCTGGATAAATCCAAATTCGCCAATGTCTTTTAGTTGCATTAAAATTAGTATTTCAGTTTGTAGGCAGAAGGCAGAAGAACTTTTATGATTTTCCTTTGTGATAAAAGCTTATGCATATCAAGCCTTACTTTGGATGTTTTTAGCTTCGTCTAAACAATCCTTCAGTTTTTGGGCAGCCAGGCAAGGATTCTCCTGAGAAACGATGGCCGAAACCACTGCAATGCCATCAGCTCCGTTTTTAATGATATCACCCGCATTATCCGTATTTATTCCACCAATGGCCACGGTTTTGTGCTTTGTGAAGGATGCTATCTCCTTGATGCCCTCCAAACCAAGAGGTGTATTTATATCCGTCTTGGTCATGGTTGAGAAAACGGGAGACAGACCTATGTAATCCACATCGAGCTGATTGGCCTCCCGCGCCTGTTCAATGGTTTCAACGGATAAACCAATAATTTTATCCGCTCCCATTAGTTGGCGTGCTACCTCATACGGCATATCGCTTTGTCCGATGTGCAGTCCATCTGCATCAACGGCCAGGGCAATATCCAGGCGGTCATTGATAATCAGCGGCACGTTTAATGGTGTCAAAACCTTTTTAAGCTCCTTGGCCAATTGGTAGAAATCATGTGTGCTAATGTCTTTTTCGCGCAATTGTACCATGGTAACTCCACCTTTGACGGCTTCTTCCACAATAAACTGATGGCTGCGTCCCAAAGATAACTCACGGTCGGTTACCAGGTACAAACTTACATCACACTGTTTCATGATTGATTTTTAAGTTGGCATTAATGGTGGCATTATCCACAAGGTATAGGGCATCCAGAAAATGAAGTTGAAGCGTACCGGGACCTTCGGCCTTTTCGGCGGCCATTTCACCTGCTAAGCCCATTATAGCCATGGCGCTGGCAGTGGCCAGTAGCAAGTCTTCGTTGGCACCAACAAAGGCACCACAAATAGCCGTTGATGTACATCCCATGCCGGTAACTTTGGTCATCAGGGGAAGTCCGTTGGAAGTAGTGATAACCTGTTTGCCATCAGTGATAAAATCATCTTGTCCGCTAATAACTACAATGGCGCCTGTATCATTAGCCAATGCTTTAGCCGATTCCAAAGCCGAATCGGAACTGGCAGTGCTGTCAACCCCTTTTGTTTTAACATTGGTATTGCAAAGTGCCATAATTTCCGATGCATTACCTCGGATTACAGATGGATTACACGTTTCTATAATAGACTTGGCTGTTTCGGTACGGTAAGGTGTTGCACCAACACCTACCGGGTCAAATACGATTGGTATGCCTCTTTCATTGGCTTTTTTGCCGGCTTTTAGCATGGCTTCTACCCAATTATCGGATAAGGTACCCATATTGATAACCAAAGATGAAGCGATACCGGCCATATCTTCCACTTCGTTGATGGCATGTGCCATTACGGGCGAAGCACCAATAGCCAAAAGGGCATTCGCCGTGTTATTCATCACTACATAATTTGTGATGTTATGCACCAAGGGAGAGCCTGAACGTACTTTATCCAGGCAGTCAATAATTTGTTTGGATGTGATCATTTTAGTGTTATTAGTTGGTTTTACTCGGAGTACGATTATTGGCACTTCACTATTAGTCGCACTCCGAGTGAAGTAGAGTCTATTTCTTCAGTGCGCAAATGGCCACATAATCACCACAATCATAGCCTTCAATTGGCTCTTCTGCCACATTGTTTGAATACAAGGGGTGCTTGGTCAGTGTTTGGGCAAACTGGAAATCGCCAAAACCACCTTTCTCCAACATCTCAATCTTTTCGGCAGTGGTGCGCCAGTTGGCTACTTTCACAAATTCGATTGGATAAGGGTCGCGTGGGTGAACACCTTCCAATAAAGGATGATCCCAGGTACCAACAGCTTTGGCCAGGTTATACATGGTAGCATATGAACTTTCCTTGGGCACATCAATCATCACCACTTTTCCACCCGGTCGTAGAGCCGTGTATGCTTTATTAACAACAGCCTGTAAATCGTTAATGTAGCTTGGTGTACCATTAAAAAGGATGGTATCATATTTCTCCGTTCCGAAATCCGCCTCTTCGGCAGTCACAACCTCTACAGTCATGCCGCGTTTGCGGGCAATATTAGCCATACCATCTGATGGCTCAATACCATAATTGATTTCAATATTGTTTTCTTTTCGCAGGATAGACTCGAATAAACCACTACCACAACCTACAGAAAAAATATCGCCGGCATCTTTTAAAAAATGGGCCACTAATTTCGCTTCAGAATTTAATAAATTCAAATTATCGAAGAACCAGCTATCGTATGCACCGGCATAGACGTCAAAACTCTCTTTTTTGTTCATTGGTAAAATGTAAAAAGGCCGTTTTGTTGTACAAAACAGCCTGTATTAAATATTGTATGTTATCAAAATAAAAACCATTTCCCTACGGTATCATTACATAAATCAGGTGATAAGGGTATATTCTCAGCCGAAGCACCCCCAATAGTTATGTGTAAAAGTAGAGAAAAAGCGTAGAAATAGAAAGGTGTTGAATTAAAACCTTTTTATTTCCGTTGTTCCAATCCTAATTCTTTTGCCGAAATTTCACGCATTTCAACTTTACGTACCTTGCCGGTTACAGTGGTTGGAAACTCGCTCACAAACTTCCAGTATTTAGGAATTTTAAAAGTGGCGATCTGTCCTTTGCAATAGGCTTGTAATTCTTCACCGGTAATGTTGGAGACTTCTTTTAATACAACCCAGGCCATCACTTCTTCCCCATATTTGGCAGAAGGTACGCCAATCACCTGAATGTCTTTGATGGCCTCGTGCTGATGTAAAAACTCTTCAATTTCAAAAGGAGAGATGTTTTCGCCACCGCGAATGATCAAATCTTTGATACGACCAACAATTTTCACATATCCATCTTCGTCCATTTCGGCCAAATCGCCTGTGTGCATCCAACGTCCTTCGTCGATAACCGATGCTGTCGCCTCAGGATTGTTCCAATATTTCAGCATCACCGAATATCCTCTGGTACAGAACTCACCGCGCTCACCACGAGGCACAATCGCGCCCGTTTCAGGATCGATAATCTTGATTTCGATGTGCGGATGCACTTTTCCTACAGTGGCACAACGGCGGTATTCATTATCATCCACAAAGGTTTGTGTACTTACTGGTGATGTTTCCGTCATGCCATAGCAAATGCCCACTTCACGCATATTCATTTTTTCACGAACGGCTTTCATGGTTGATTCGGGGCACGAAGCACCAGCCATAATACCCGTTCTCAAACTGGAATAATCATATTGTGCAAACGAAGGATCGTTTAATTCGGCTATAAACATGAGTGGTACGCCGTATAGCGAGGTGCATTTTTCATCCTGAACAGTTTTTAGTACTGTTTCCGGAACAAAGGCTTCTCCTGTCAGTACCATGCAAGCACCGTGGGTAATGCAGGCCAGATTGGCCAATACCATGCCAAAGCAATGATAAAGGGGCACAGGAATACACACGCGATCTTTCTCGGTATATTTTAATCGTTGCCCGATAAAATAACCATTGTTGAGAATATTGTGATGGGAGAGGGTGGCTCCCTTGGGAAATCCGGTTGTGCCCGATGTGTATTGGATATTTATTGGATCATCAAACTGCAGCGTTTGCTCAAGTTCTTCCAGTTGCTCTGTTGATACTTTTTTCCCGGCATCCAGCAGTGACTGCCAGTCGTGATCGATAACAACAATGTTTTTTAGGTGGATACACGAGCCGCGAACCTCGCCCAGTATATCAATGTAATTGGTCTGACGGAAGCCTTTCGACATGATCAGTAAGCTAATTTCTGACTGTCTTAAGGCGTATTTTAATTCAGCTGCTTTATAGGCCGGATTAACATTGACCAGGATAACGCCCAGGCGAGCCGTGGCAAATTGCACCAGCACCCATTCGAAGCGGTTAGGCGACCAAATACCAACCCGATCGCCTTTTTTGACGCCATATGATAAGATGCCTTTTGCAACTTCTCCTACTTGTTGCCAAAACTCTTTATAGGTCGCCCGATAATTCTGGTAGGGAACAACCAAGGCATCACTCTCGGAGTATTTATCTACGGTTTGTTTTAATTGTTCTGAAATGGTTATGCCCAATAAGGGGGTACACGATGTTCCATTGTCGTAGGATATTAGCTTATTCACGATGTGTGGTTTAATTTTGTTAATGTTTCATTCCGGGAGCATTTAATGATTATTAATACTAAATTATCATTAAATGAATGTCGAAAATATAAATTAATAATTAAACCAGCGATTTTTGCTATTAAAAATATTCCTGCAATAAGATAGTTTTGGTGCTTGTAAAAACGACTTAATGCACATGAACCTCACTCTTCGGGCTTGATTCAGCCGTTTCTTCGACCAATATCTTTTGCTTGTTATCCTGTTTCCACCATTGGACTGTGCGTGTTGCTTGACCATTTAGAATTAAAGGTTCGCCAATTTGAGGTGTTATTAGCGGCAGACCTATCTCGCTGGCTTTGGCACTGGCACGTTCAATGGGATCGAGCCAATCGTGCATGGCCAGTCTGAAAGCTCCCCAATGGATGGGCATCACCCTTTGAGCTTGAACATCGCGTCCGGCCAGAATGGTTTCTTCGGGCATCATGTGAATTTCGTGCCATAACTTGTTGTACTGACCACATTCCATCAAAGCCAGATCAAAGGGACCATATTTATCGCCGATGGCTTTAAAATGATCGCCATAGCCGCTATCACCACTAAAGAAAATGTTTTTCTCTGGTGTTTGAATTACCCATGAGCACCATAAGGTAGTGGCCTGATCGCTGAACCATTTGCCACGACCTGAAAAATGCTGTGCAGGTGTGCAGGCTATGTTTATATTTTCGTATCTGGCTTCTTCCCACCAATCCAGTTCTTTGATTCTATTGGGCTCAACACCCCAGGATTTTAAGTGGGCACCAACTCCCAGGGGAGCATAAAAGGCCCTGGTTTTATCTTTTAACTTGATAACAGTTCCATAATCCAGGTGATCGTAATGATCGTGCGAAATCAGCACCAGGTCGATGTTGGGAAGTTTTTCAATGTTAATGGGCAATTTTTTGTTAAAACGTTTAACACCCACCAAAGGCACCGGTGAAGCCGATGGCCCTAGCATTGGATCAATCAAAATGTTTTTACCATTGGTCTGAATCAAAAATGATGAATGGCCAAACCAAAATAAGCGGAAATCACCCTTGTAATTGGCCAGATTTGCTGAGTCCATTGGCATTATTTCCGGACTCTTGGCTGGTGTGGCATTGGGATGGGTATTGAACTGCTCTTTAATCATGGCCCAAAACTTATCGCCCGACATTTCCATTTTAACATCGCCAATATTGGCGAATTTACCCTGGCGATGTTGTGGTGATTGACGGAATTGTTTTTGTTGATCGCGATCGGCTTTTTCTCCAAATTGCGGACTAAAAGCCATAAAAACTACCACAGGCAATACCAAGGCGCTTATAATGCATATTGTTATTATCATCGTTTTTTTCAATTTTCTCATCTTTCAAATATTAACAAAACAAAAGTAACAACCCTTTTGTGCGATGATGGATACATTTTACATGTTGTTGTATACAAATTACTGATTTGGGATTTTAAGCTTTAGCAATCTATTTTTTCTGATTGTGGTTGGCGGCTCCGGATGTTTAACTGAGTATTGGCACGAAATGCAATCTTCATCCTTTCTGTTTGTTAGGGCATTTTTTTATTTTAGCATACATTAACAGAGTTAATCGTAAAGGTATTCATTATGAAACAGCGAATTTTCATAGTCATTGCATTGGTTTTTAGTATTCAGTTGTTTGCTCAGGAAAATAGTCATTATCTGACCAGGGATGGTGCCTGGTGTTGGTTTTCTGATTCGCGTGCCATTATATCAGAAAATGTTTTGTATACAGGATGGGTTAAAGCCAACGGAACCATTGAGGCATTGAGCATGGATTTAGTTACCGGAAGAAAGAAGCCTTTCGAACTGTATTATCAGCTGGAGCGGGATGATCATAACAATCCGGCCTTTACTATAAGCGAATCTGGCGATGTATTGGCCATGTATACCAGGCATAGTAAAAAGGACTTGTTTATTAATCGCCTAAAAGTAAAACAAGGCGAAGATGAATTTAGTGGAGCACAACTGATACATCCCATGAGCCAGGAGGAGTTAGAGAAGTTTCCCAAAGAACACGTGACCTATGCAAATCCTTATTGCCTAAAGCAGGAAGATAACCGACTTTATTGTTTTGGTCGTTGGACCGGTTATAAACCAAATATAATGTGGTCGGATGATGATGGTGTGAGCTGGTCGAAAAGTAAAGTATTTATCACCAATTACCCTTTTGACGGAAGCAACCGTCCATACGTTAAATACCACTCAAATGGAGAATCGAAAATTCACATGGTGTTTACCGACGGGCATCCGCGCAACGAACCCACCAACTCTGTTTATTATGCTTGTTATGAGAATGGCGCTTTCTACAGGGCAAACAACGAGCAGATTTGT
The DNA here is from genome assembly GCA_025210475.1 of Carboxylicivirga sp. Classification (GTDB taxonomy): domain Bacteria; phylum Bacteroidota; class Bacteroidia; order Bacteroidales; family Marinilabiliaceae; genus Carboxylicivirga. The sequence goes on from JAOARW010000003.1 coordinate 28,305, forward strand.
AAGATAACTGACATTCCGTTCGAGCCAGAGGATGCTTCTGTTGTGTATACCTCAAATAAGAAGGAGGGAAGGGCCTGGATTGCCGATATTGCTGAGGATGAACAGGGAAATCCGGTGCTACTGTTTACCAAAAGTCCGACGGAAGATAATCACGAATACTGGTATGCCTGATACACAAAAGGGGGATGGGTCAGCAGGAAAATATGTGATTCAGGTAAATGGTTTCCCCAAACACCAGCAGGAAAAGTAGAGCCTGAACCGCATTATTTTGGCGGAATGACAGTACACCCCAAGAAGGTGAATGTAGTTTATCTATCGCGACAAATAAATGGTGTATTTGAAATCGAGCGTTGGGAAACTTCTGATATGGGAAAAACCTGGATTAGCAAAGCCATCACCCAAAATTCAACTCAGGACAATGTTCGGCCATATATTCCACGAGGATTAAGCAGCTCCGATCCAGAACTAGTAATATGGATGGAAAACCAAAAATATGTTCATTATACAAATTACCAAACGGCCATAAAATATTTGATGTTGAATGATTAATATTCGACTCTTTACCTGCATGTAACTATAAACTGTGACGAAATGATTTGGATAATGTCTACACTTGCTTTTTTCTGTTTTTTAGGATCCATTGTGCTTTGGATCAGTTATAAAGCGCGAACAACTCCATTAGAAGCAGGACAAAAAGAGCTCGTTTTAAAGGGTATTAGCTTTAATTTAAGTCCGTTTGTGGTTATGGCAATACTACTTATTAGTGCAATTCTGAGTAAAGATGATGATTTGACTTTTGTGTATTTAACTGCTTTGTTATGTGCCCTTCTTATCAAAGGTACTGAAATCATATTTCAGTTATACATCAAAAAAGATCGGTTGATCTTAGGTGAAGAGCAATTAATATTTAAAACAGCTTCCAGTGTCAAAGTATATTGGAAAACAATTGATCGAATTTCACTTCATGGAGTAAGTAACCGGCTGTATATAAGTGGTAATTCCACAATTGGTTTTAATATTAAGCGCATTAAAACAGAGGATTTGAACCTACTTATTAAAGAGATCAAGGGCAGGACAGAATCGACAGAGCTAAAGGTATCGGATAATTTAAGCAAAGTATAATGGTGATTGGATAGGCTTATGGTTCAGTACTATCATTTTGCTGCCCATTCATGTTATTCACATAAGGGGATATTTATCTTATTAAGTGACAAGGTGTGTATGTTATCAGCCTAATAAACATAGAAGGTGCAGTTGTGAGAGTTTATATTTGAATAATGCGCTTAGATTTTATGTGCACGCACTTAATTATTTATGGTGTTAATCAAATTCGCAAGGTATTTATTGTTTAAGTTTCTTATGTTGTTAACTTTACTAGCCGCGTATCGAAGGGAGGATTTTAAATGATGATATCTAATAAATTGGATATATCGGTATATGATGTGCAGATACAGAAGAGTTATGTGGAATTTAAAAGAAACTTTAAAGTGAAATTCATAAGAAAAAATAATATACCAGATAAGGATGCTTATTTGAATAGTCAATTATATGATTCAATTGAATTTATGAAAGAAGTAATTGATTTAACATCAATTAAGCATCATAGAATCATAAAAAGACTTGCTACTGAATTGAATAAAATCTTTCTTGAATTACATAAACAGACTGATAAACAAAAAATGTCCTTATGGAATTCAGTTTTTAACAATCAATTAGTTCCTAAAATTTTATCAATAGAAGAAATATTTGATGTTGATTATCAGAAATTTGGTTTTAAGAGTGCTAATTCTATTGTTGATGCTACATTTTTTGCAACAAGTTTAAAATTATCTAATGGAGCGTACAAGCCCGTAATATTAACCAATGAAAAAATTAGTGTCGCGGATTTTTTAAAAACTAAAATTTTACGCTTACCTAAAGAAGGATCGGGTTTCAAAGATTTTACAGTAAAAGATATAATTCTTTTAATGAGAAATAAAGAAACTTCACATGTAGATAGTAAATCATTAGTTCAAAATTCAAATGATCCTTTTAGAATTCTTGAGAAGTTAGATGAGAGATATTTGATTATTTTAGGTTTAGTTGAATTCACAATTGGAGTTTCGGAAATTTACACAAAACAATCATGCTGCTATTTCATCGAAGATAATAAAGAAACTTGCTATGTTAACATCAAAGATTATATAGAAAACCCCTTGGGAGAAACGTTTCCAACATTCATTTTTAATACAGATAATGGCTTACCTGGTGTTTCATCAAGTTTCCAATTGTTTAGGACTCCTAATAAAGGTGAGAACTTTCATATATTTTCAACTGGAATAATTTCATTTTATATTAACGACAATCTAGATTATGCTGTAGAATGTGAAGGTGATGCACCTATTATTATACCTGCGAAAAGCAAAATTCAACCAAGAAAAATTAATACACATCTTAACCTTTATACAACTTTAAGATTATATCATTCTTGGGGGAACTTTTTTGGAATTTTAGATGCAACAGATTTTGTTGAATTTGAAAGAGACATTACAGATATTTATTTATGTTATTTAATAGAATGTCGTGCAAATGCATGGTTTAAATTAGGAAATATGGAGGCGAGTTTAAAGAAATATGAATTTCTGCATAATCTTAGTTTAGCTCAAGCAAATGATAGATTTATTATTCATATTAATAAAATGATCGAAGAGATAAAGAAAAATATTAAGAACATAAAGGATAAAAAAACCACATAACAATGTGTATAATTCATAAGGGGTTCAGAGGTTTTCGAGCAGTATCACACGCATCAATTTCATGTCTAACTTGATAAGTTTTAAGCCCGCAATACCTTACGACACCATACACCGAACGTTGTGCGTAATTCCCCCTATAAACCTGTAGTATTGATTTAAAAATAAGGTAATCAATACTTTTATAGGTTTATTTATTTCTGAAGCTAACGTAAAAGCGCGTATAGGAACTATGCTGGAAATGATAAAATTGACTAAAATATAAACAACTGAAAATCAGTTACTAATTTTTACGTTAGTCAGAATTATGAAAACCCCAACCACATATATAATAGCTCTGATTTTAAATATCACGTTTGTTTACGGACAAAGTGATTCTACATGGACTAATAATTGGGAAAAAATACTGATTACTGATTCGTATGTAGGTTGGTCTCAATTTAATAACAACTATCAGATATTAAGAACAAATCTATCGCTGACTACTAAACTAGACCTGATTCTATTATAAAACAAATAAATCCTGATTTAATTGATTCTTTATTTCTTTCATTCAAGAATAGCAGACAATTAATATATGATCCTTTAGTTATGTTCGACTTGGATTCAACTTGGTTGATTAATAACGCAGAGAGATTATGGAATGACTTTGACAAACGAATAGAATCGCCTGAGATTGATTTAATAGCAATTAGTACAATAAAAGATTATTCAAAAATAAAAAGGTCTGTTTGGAGTCTTCAAGGTTCTCGTTGGACAGATTATTATCCTTTTATGTCAGTAAATGTTATTAAAGGACTTGATACATTGACGATTTCATCATTTGGACAATATCCTTTTATGCTTCCATGGAATGTTAGCGGTAAAAAAATATATAATTCAGCAATATCTATATTGATTTCACGCTTACTTCCAGATAATCAAGAAAGCAATAAATCCAGACTTATAGGCAATGGATTTAACCATTATTTGATTGAAAGAATTTACGATAGTTATATTGAGGATAATGTTGAGTTCGCAAAAGCTAAAAACAGGTATGAGAAGCAATTTAGATATATTGAGAAAGACTTTGAAATCAAACATGCTGAAATGTCATATATGGCTTCAATTGAGTGGGGTGGTTGGTTTGGGAGACCTTGTTTAGAATTGTTATTGATCGATTCGACAATTTCAAACCAAATTCAATTTTCAACGATTTTTAGCAGACATAATATATTTCATTCACCCAAATCTATTATTAGAAATAAGGAGAAATTAATAGGTCGATTAAAAGATAATCCAGTTTATAATTATACGCTTAATTGTGAAAATTGTATTGGAGAAATTCATTGGGTACAATCAAAGTCATTAAGTGGACAAGCAAAACGTAACTTTTTGAGAGATGTAAAAGAAAATGGATTAAGTAAAGAAAATTTTAGGGGGAAATTTAAAAATGCTGTATTCTTTGAACTCACAGAACATCGAGATTCTAAAAGAAGTTTCTCTCGATGGATTTTCTTTAAAGACGGAACAATCGTATTATGGGAATTACGTGGTGATTACCTAATGAATCAACCTGATAACATAACAAAACATAAAGGATATATTTGTAGAGTAATGACTCCAAAGGAATAATAAACTATGCCGAACGGTTTAGCCATCATAAAGTAGCACTGTTAATTGCGGAATTTGGGAGTTCAGCTCCTGAGCCAGCATTAGAAAAAACAAGAAAGCGAATATACCATACGAACACGGGTCACTTCATATGGATGAATCGGTGGAGAGCACACACTAAACGATATCAATCATGAATAAATATCTAATCATATTGGGATTAATTGGTTTGATAAACACTTCTTTAAAAGCTCAGCAGTATTTAATTTTTCAAGACTTTAGAAAGATTTCAATAGTTGACTACGATACTAAAATTGAATCAGATTTATATCAAAATTGGAATTTTAAAAACAAAATAGAGCTTAGCAATAATGTTCGAAAGAAATTTGTAGGATATAACTGGGAATCTGATGTGTTAAATGTCTACCTGGAGGATTATGGGAAAGTCTCTTGTATTAAGTTTAATCTAGATTCAATTCAAAACCTTATCTCACAAAAAATAGAATTCGAGCAGATTAATGAAGAGACTATATTGCAGCCAAATCAAAATCCTTATGTGACTTATAAGTGCAAAAATATTAAGATTATAAGTCGATCTGGTGAGGAAATGAAATGTTATATAGACTCAACTTTAACCTGGACTAAAAAGTGTAGATTAAAGACATTTTCATGTTTTGTTGTCGGTGGAGGGCTTCTGAATCCTCAAATTAGTCAGGATGGGAAATATGTTTTAATGCTAATTGATGGTAATCTGACTGAGGTAGATATAATGACTGGTGAAGAAAAGCGAATTTTAAAAAAGCCATTATCAAGATTTGAATATTCTCAAAATGGTAGATATATAATGTATCGTGCGGGAGGAAACATTAATATTTATGACAAATTATACTCGAAAGTCAGTGTTTATGAACCATGGTCAAATGCTTTTTGGATATATAAATAGAAAAATATTTTACCCGATTCAAAGCAATTTTCAAGTCTTTTCAGAAGATCCTGTTATAATGTCATAAGAAGCATGGTTAATTTTATAAAAACCAAAGCCACAGAAGTACCAATTTATAGCTTGTTAATGATAAGAGTTTATACTCACTAAAAATCAAAAATGATGAAGAACAACCATATTAATTACGTTGAGTTTAAGGCAAAAGATCTAGAAAAGATAAAAGATTTCTATTCAAAGTCGTTTAATTGGACTTTCACTGATTACGGACCCGACTATACCGCTTTTTCAGAAAGCGGCCTCGAAGGAGGCTTTGAGCAAAGTGATACAGAGATTAGCAATGGAGCACTGGTTGTGTTGTACCACGATAATCTTGAATTGATTATGAATAGAATAATTGAATCGAATGGATTAATATCTAAGGATATTTTTTCGTTTCCCGGAGGACGACGATTTCATTTTATTGATCCGGCAGGAAATGAACTGGCAGTTTGGTCAGACAAATAAACTAGTGCTGATAAACTAGTTTTTGTAAGTAGCTTTACCGGCGTATAGTGTTGTATTACGGAAGAAGAGATAATGATGAATGATTATGACATATTAAAATACCTGGGGCTCGAAATAAGAGATGAGGCAGTTGTGTTTTATGATGATGACTCGAATGAACAGATATTGCAATTTAATGAGATAAAGGACATCTCCTTTGACAATGCCTGTTTACCAGTTGAAAAAAAATTAGGTTTTTGGCTCGAAAAGCTATTCGTGGTAAGAAATTTTATTGGCCTTGTTAATACCAATACTTTAAATGAAGATTATAGGCATATCTATGAATTGGAAATAGAATTAGTTAATAATCGGGTGCTTTCCAGAAAAGTAAGAGGTGCCGACATATATGAGTGTAAGGAATTTATAAGTGAAATAAATAAATTAATAAGGCCCTAGTATCTATTTAATCCTTTCGCAAACTTCTGTATTAAGCCACAAGATCAGATGCGAGAGGCAGACTGGAGAAATGGCAGAACATGTAAAGATGGAATAAAAGAATTTTCGAAAAAAGGCTTAGCATACTATACAGCTTTAAATCATTAAACAACTTTAACAAAAACATAACCCAGAATGAACGAAATTACTGAAAACATAATCAAAAGTTTACCCTATACCATAACGAGACTGGTGATGATATTTGCCTGCATTTATTATCTGTTTAAGAAAACGACTACAGATAGTGCATTGTTAACTATTGGTTCAATTATCGGATTTTTAATGCAGGTTTTTCATTCAGTTGTATTGATATATCTAGTGAAGGAAAAGCTAATTGATCCTTTTAATGAACTAACAAGGATTCTTTTCGCGGCAAAAATAGTAACCTTTATTGGAGGTATTACTTTTACAGTTGGTTTTGTAATGTTGATAATTAATACTGTAAAAAATATAGGGGCTACTTCTCAAACTGATACCATAGATAAGCGGATTAAAGATATAGCTTAGATAACCCAGCTTGCCCTCAAATCCTTTCGCGAGATTCTTTTATATAATCACAAGAAGGGATTTGTGCGATAGCTTGGGTAGCATTGGTGGCTTCGAGCTTGAGCTGGTAGCCTTCGAGCTTATATTTTTAAAATCCATTCGATAATTGTCTGTGTTGCCACATCGTCAACTTCCCTGGCTTTACTTTCTGTTTCCTTACTCCATTCACCATTATTATAAGTTAAGCAGTGATCCATGCCGTCCAACACGCTTATGCTTATTAAGCGGTTATCGAATTCGTTTAATTTCTGAACATCGTATTTAACATGAACAGCTTCATCGTCGCTGCCAATAATGTATAATAGGGGTTTGTTAATGTTTTTGTAAAATGATTCGGTATCGAGTTTTATCATATCGGCAAACTGGGGTTTAGTATACGTCATTCGGAAAAGCTCTGGGCAATCTAATTTTTTTGATATTCTGGCACATCGTTTTTTTATGGCTTTTAAATTCTTTGAAGTTCTGATCACATAGTTGAAGGTATCTATTATAGCCTGCGATTGCTCAAAAGTAAGTCCATGTTCAGTAAACATCTTTTCTTTGGGGAGCCTATGTTTGAATGATTCTCCCGCATTAACAGGAGTAGCCATTTGGATATAAAAATCTACTTTCGGATTGGATTCTGAAATACCAATTGTAGCCATTCCACCCAAGCTATGTCCTAAAACCCCAATCGTTTTACCCTTTGTAATTTCGTTACTTCGCAAGTTTAAGATGCAATGGTTTAAATCACTAATGAGAGGGCTGACACAATACGTGTATTTTCCCTGCGATTGACCGATTCCTCTTTCGTCAAAACGGTAAACAGCGATGTTATGCTCCAGTAATTTCTCAGTTAATCTAGGATGTGTATATCGGGTATCTTTGCCACTGCCTGGAACTATTACAATAACTTTTTCAAAATTGTTCTTTGGCGTAATTAAAGTGCCGGATAGGATAATTTTTTCATTTGTATTTTTGAAGTTAATCTCTTGGAAATGATAGTTTTGTTTTGAATTTATTTCTCGTTCATATTTAAAAATGGTCTGACAATTTGCAGTGATGCACAAAGTGAAGAATAAAAGTAAAAGTGTTTTCGTCATAATGGTTTGGTTTGTGGGCATAAGGAATAGGCATTTATGATTAATGCATTTATTCAATACAGGACTATTGGCTTGAAACTGTTCTAAAGTCGCACAAAAAGATGCGTGCTATAGCTTGGGGTATGAAAAGTTAAAGACGTATTAAGTATAATTTCTACCAAGAAGGATTTTTTACCTTAAAATCTCCTGAATCTCAATCGCTGATAAGGCGGGCACTTTTTGCTTTTTGAGTTTTTTAATCACCAAACAAGCTGCTTTGCGTGCCTGTTCTTTGCTTTTAAAAGGCTGGTAGTTTTGCAGCGTGGGAACAAAATCCTGTACGATAAATACTTTACCTGCTTTCTCAATCTGGTAGGCATAACCACCTTTCACTTCGTATACCTGGTAACTAAAAACCGAACGCGATTCGAAGAAGTAAATAAAAAGGGTTAATACAATTAAAAAGCCAATGCTCCACCTAAGCAGGCGGCGCATTGGTATATTGGTAAACATTTTGGTATTAATCATTGTCATCCTGTTCTTCGTTGGGTTTAAAGGTCCACACATCGTCGAAGTAATAACCACCGCTGTTACCGGTTGTTACATATGGCTTGTTGTCGATCACAAATGAAACTGCAGAATACCGTGGCGAAGCTTCGAAATCGCTGCGTTGTTCCCACAGGTCGCTATCAGGGTTATACTCCCAGGTTAGCTTACCCGGTGAGCCCGGTCCGCCAGTTGTGATATACCCCAGGCCATTCATGGTAAAAGCCGTTCCGTTAATACCTACAATCTGGTAATCGTCATCGTAGCTTTCATCTTCATTGGCATCTTTACCGATGTCACGTTTTTGTGTCCAGGCATCTTCATTGGCATCGTATTCCCATAAATCGTCCAGGTATTGTCCGTTATCCGATCCGGTGCACACATAAGCTTTGTCATCAATAACGAAAGTAATGGCGTCGCGGCGTTTTTTACCACCAATACTTACCTTTTGTTCCCATGAGTCGCTTGTCGGCGAATAAGCCCAAAAATCTTTTAATATGTTTCCGTCGTATCCGGTACCCACAAAACCTTTGTTATTAAGCGTAAAAGCCACTGAGCCATAGCGTGCCGAAGCCGGGAAATCAGCTCTTTGAGTCCAGGTATTGCTGGTGGCATCGTACTCCCAATTATCCTTCAGTTTGTCTTTACCATCGTATCCTGTGGTGACATATCCCTTGCCATTGGCCGAAAAGGCCACCGCTCCGTTACGGGCTACTCCGCCAAAGGGAGCTACCTGGGTCCAGAAATCTTTTTCGGCATCATAGCGCCAGAAGTCTTTCAGTCGTTCATCTTCAACGCCATCGTAGCCGGTTCCAACATAGGCATATTTATCAATTACAAAAGCCACAGCGTCGCTGCGGGGAACGCCTTCAAATGAGCCTAACTCAACCCAGTTACCCATTAAATCCTCATCATCGTCGCTGGAACTGCAAGCGTTAAAGGTCAGACTTATTACAAAGAGCATTGCTAAGCTCAAACGGTCAGTATAATTCATTGTTATTCGTTTTTAAATTCGCTCAAATCTAAGCCCAATAAGGCAGTGCCGTAAATCAATTCGATTAACGTTAGTTTTTTATCGTCTTTCTGCCAGTTATCTTAAATCAACGGCAATTGTGAGGGTAATAATCTTCAATAAACAGTTCGTTGAAAAGGATCGGTTATTTGCTGAAATGGGCATGTCCGATATTGATAAGTTTTAATCTTTAGCCGGTCAACAAGTTTATTTGTGATCCATTCGCAACACTTAATAATTGATTTTATGCATCGATACATATTTAATTACCGCTTTATTCCATTTCTGCTTCTTCTGCTGATAGGCAGTCCATCGTGCCAGGAGGGAGAGTTGGATTTAGGAGATGATTTTATAAGCTTTCCAACTTATACTGCCTTAATCGATACGGTTACCATGCAGTTATCAACATTTAAGGCCGATTCCATTGTGACGTCTTCAACCAGTAATGCCCTGATTGGTTATTATCGTCATCCGGTACTTGGGGGTCAGGAGGCCAAGTCTTATTTTTCATTGAATTACCCTTCGAGCTTTAGCTGGGACGAAGAGAAGCAAATATTTGACAGCCTTGTGGTGGTGCTCAAACCCAATGCATATTCCATTGGGGATACTATTGTTGATGCCCATTTTCAAATACACCGGCTCAGTGAAGAGATTGAAACGCACGATGATGGAAAATTATACAATACCAGTTCGTTTTCATACGATGAGGTGCCCATTGCAAAAGAAAGCTTCAGGCCGTATCCGAAGGAGCAGGAAAAGGTAAAGATTCGGATAAACGACGGTTTTGCCATGGAGATTATCGATTTCTTAAATACCTATAAGAACCATGTGGATAAAAATACTTTGTTTGCCGAGCAGTTTAAAGGATTGGTATTTCTGTCGGATACCAGCCTGACCAAAGCAGCGATGGGTTTTTCAGTTAGTGATACCACTTGTTACCTGCGTTTATACTCGCACAAAGTGGGATTGGAGCAAGAGGATATTACCAATGATTTTACCTTATCGAATAGTACCAATCAGTTTAACCAGCTAAGCTCAAATGACGAAACGGTCATTTACAACCAGATCAGTAATGCTAAAAGCACCCTTAAATCTGCTCAAACCAATCGCACCGTAATGCTTCAGTCGGGGTCGGGGCTTAAGTTCAGGGTGGATTTTCCGAGTATGAATAGTTTATTGGAGCTGAAAACTAAGGGCTATATTGTAAAAGCCATACTCTTGCTTCGACCGGATATGACGGTTATGAAAACCTCCGATTTACCGGCACAGGTTTACATTGGGGATATTTATCGTTCCAACGATATATGGGGTTACCTTACCGATGGCAATAATAATCCCATTGCCAGTCAATTAACGGTGGATAAGATGTACCACGAGGATACCTATTATGCTTTTGATTTAACTAATTACATCAACACCCGACTTCAGGAGCCGGTTGTTGATACTGACCGGGGGCTGGTGATCACTTTGCCGGATGATAACATGGGCAGTTCCTTCACCTGGTTGAGGGTAAACGATCAAAATGTGGTTTCAAATCCATCAGAATTACAGCTTTACTATTACTACTATGACAATGAATAAATTATACTTATTGCTATTGTGCTTGTTGCCAAATATTTTGGTGATGAGTCAAAACAACACTTCTTCCACCTATTCTAGGTTTGGCGTCGGAATCATTGAATCAAAAGCCGATGTTACCTCCGCAGGTATGGGACATACGGGTATTGCGCTCGGTTCAACCGGCTTTCTTAATAATCTGAATGCGGCTTCATACAGTGCTTTGGACAGTGCCCGCTTTATTTTTAACCTGCAGGGAAATATGAGTTTTGCCGATTACAAAACCAATACCGATTCCCAAACTAACTTTGATGCCAATATTGGGGCGATCAGTATTGGATTTAGAGCTGGTAAAAACTGGGGAATGGGTTTTAGCTTATCGCCTTATTCGAGTATTGGTTATAAAATCAATGGCGATAAATACATCCTCGGAACAACAGATAAGTATCCTGTTCAATACAGCGGGGAAGGAGGTATTTCACAATTGAGCTGGCACAATGGACTGCAATTGTTTAAGGGATTCTCGCTAGGCCTGAGTGCATCCTATATGTGGGGATCAACCGATATAATTGAAACCTCTTTTTATCCGAGTATCATTGGCGAAACAACCTACAATGAGCGCAATATTCATGTATCTTCTTTGTTCTTTGAGTATGGTTTTCAATGGCATCAGCGTGTGGGCAACAATACTTTAATGTTGGGGGCAACAGCCAATTTCTCTACCGAACTGGATACTTATTACAAACAACGTATTTACAACAACGCAACTTCGGATTTATGGTCAGATGAAGAAAATGTTGATAATTCATTTATTCCTACAGCTTATAAGGCCGGATTAGCTTTTCAGAATAGCAAAGGTTTTACACTGGCAACAGATTTTGCCTATAATAAATGGACCGAGTCGGAGTTGGCGATTACCAATGGTGAAACGCGGGATACCTATGGAGGAAGCCTTGGTTTGCAGTACGCGCCAACACGCAGGCACCGTTCTTATTTAAAGAACATGCATTACCGATTGGGTGCTTTTTATCAACAGGAGTACCTGACTATACAAGGACAGGATATTGATTCGCAAGGATTAACGGCTGGTATTACTTTGCCGATGCGTGATGGTTCAAAGATCAATATTGCTTATGAGTATAAATTAACAGGCACCAATAAAGCGGGTTTGGTTGAAGAAACCTTCAATACCATTCGAATTGGCCTGACCTTTAATGAGAACTGGTTTCAGAAATCTAAGTTTAAGTAAGGAAAGATATACAAGTTTTTTCATGTTTAATTAAAAATCCCAACCGCTGTCTGGCTGACACAATGGTTGGGATTTTTTTAACCAATAAATTAAAATCGCTTGTAATTTGTAATAATATGACTTGTTTTAATAACCGATACAAATGTAGGTGGACAAAAAATTATGTGCAATCACCATATGTTGGGATTTTTAACTTTAACGAATCAATATTGGCTGAGTGATCGTGTATAATTGCTTAATGCCAATAAAGAAGCCATTACTACCACAATTCAGATTAAATCATTACTTTTGTGGCTTATGACACAAGTGAATACTTATCTGGTGAAGTAAAGACAGGTCTGTCTTTACAGAGATTATTTCCAACAAATCATTGTTGGCCTGTCTCATAGCATCCTATTCTTTTAATTATTAATTACCATTACCTTTAGGTAAATTGCAATCAGATAAGCAATGGATTACAATATCAATCAATACGGTTGGCGTTATTATTGTCAACTTACCAATCACAATCAAGATGATTCTGCTATTGGTAGAATCCGATCAGTTAACAAAACCAATTTCGATGTCATTACAAATGATGGGGTTCTAAAAGGTGAATTAACAGGTCAGCTGCTTTTTTCAGCGTCCAATGATGAGCGACCCCAGACGGGCGATTGGGTTACCATACAGATTTTTGAGACACAATGTATTATCACGGAAGTATTGCCCCGCCATACAGTGATTGCCCGTAAAGTGGCAGGTCGAAAAACAGATAAACAAGTAATTGCTGCCAATGTGGATGTGGCTTTTATAGTTCAGGGGCTCGATCGTGATTTTAATGTGCGACGATTGGAGCGAATGGTGACCGCATTAACCGATGCGCAAATTGCACCGGTTATTCTTTTAAATAAAGCTGATTTAAATACAGAAGCAGAACAATTAAAAGCCCAGATTAAAGATAATTTGCCCCAGGTTCCAAGTTATACCTTAAGTGCCATTAATCAGCAAGGCATTGAAAGAATCATGGACTTGCTGGAAGCTGAGAGAACCTATGTTTTAATTGGATCTTCAGGGGCTGGCAAAAGTACTTTGCTCAACAGTTTGATGGGAAAGGAGACGCAAAAAACCAATGAGGTGAGTGAAGCTGTTGGTAAAGGAAAGCACACCACTACTTCGCGCGAGCTTTTTGTGTTGCCCAATGGCAGCCTTGTAATTGATACGGCTGGTGTGAGGGAATTCGGATTAGCCCTTGAAAACATAGAGGCAGTGGCTTTAACCTTTGATGATATCAGTGCGTTGGCCAAACAATGCCGTTATACTGATTGCTCGCATGTGAACGAGCCTGGTTGTGCAGTGGTTAAAGCCCTTGATGAAGGTATTCTTCAGCATGATAGCTATGACAGCTTTATCAAGTTAAGGAGCGAGGCCGAGCATTATGCCGCAACGCAACAAGACAAAAAGCGGAAAGGAAGGGATTTGTCGAAGCTAGTGCGTGATATGAAGCGTCAAAACATCAAAAAGCGTTATTAGAAATCCAGTCTTGATCCTTATTAGGTAATGATCTGGGTTAGGATCAAGACTACCTTAAAAAATGATAATCATGAATGAATATATATTTAAACAAGCAGAAAATCAAAGCGATTTAGACCAGTTGAAATCACTCTTTAATCATGTTTTTTATCCCGAAAAAGTTGGAGAGTTGGCACAAATAATGAGTCAGCACCTACCGGGAATGTCATCTGAAAACTGGTTTGTTGTTAAAAATAGCGAGAATCAAAACATAGTATCTGCTTGTGCAATGATTCCCTGGCTATGGCAATTTAGTGGGGTGCCTTTAAAAGTAGCCGAAATGGGCATTGTTGGCACTGCTGAGGAGCACAGGGGTAAAGGCTTAATGAAAAAGAATAATGATCAGTTTGATAAGGCGCTGATTGAGCAGGGAATCGATTTGGCAGTTATTCAGGGTATACCTGGTTTTTATCACCGATTGGGTTATCATTACGCATTGCCCATGGAGCATCATACCGAAGTGCCATTATTTTCCATCCCCGAAAGTAGTGATTTGGCCTTTCGTAAGGCAGAATTTGATGATATACCGTTTTTAGTAAGCGATGGAAACAGGTGCAGTGATAATTATGCCATCACATCGGTGCGAAGTGCTGATCACTGGGAGTATATTCTAAAGCATGCAATAGCGACCGAATATGCCAGCGAAATTTATATTACAGAGTTTGAAGGACAACGCTATTTCTTTCGGATTTTAAAGCAGGGTTTCGGACAAGGACTCATCATTAGTGAGAGCAGTTCGTGCCTGCCAATGATGGTTCAGAAAGCCATATTGAGTTTTGCAGCAAAAAAGGCAAAGGAAGATGAAAAACCATATATCAGACTTAATTTACCTCATCAGCATCAGCTGATTAAAATAGCAATGCAATATGGTGCCGTGATTCGGCCTTCCTATGGATGGCAGATTAAGGTGGTGAATCCACAGAGTTTTGTACGGCGGATAAAGCAGTTATTAGAAAAAAGAATTGAAGAAAGTTCGTTTAAAGGTCTAAATGCGATGGTTACATTAGACTTTTACACTTTCACTATTCAGTTGAAATGGCAAAAGGGTAAATTAATCGAATTTTCTGATAAGGCTGATTCCAGTGATTATTTAATGAGCATACCTGAAGATTTGATGGCGCCTTTGTTTTTGGGTTTTCGTTCGTGGCAGGAGATGCAACATCTACGACCGGATATTTTTCCAGCCGATCAGTTCTTGCGAATGGATGTTTTAAAACCTTCTGAAGAAAGCGGTGCATTAATGGATGTATTGTTTCCAAAACTTGATAACTGGATTTATTGTCAATACTAAATATTGGATGGATATAAGCAAATAACCTTCCAGCTAACAAAAAGCCGATAGCCACTAGCTGACAGTTATTAGCAATCGTCCAAAAGCCGCTCCCTGAGTTAAGGCGAAGGGAGTTAAAGTGTTATTAAATTGAATGTTGCGCACGACGATGGGCTAATTAGTTCGATGAGGTATAATTGAAGACACCATTTTGATAGGGGCTGTAAGTTCGTTATTTAGAAGGATAGGTCGCAGGCCTATTTATAGATATTTAGTGACATTACAGCCCTATTAACTGTATTGGTATTTTGCTGCTGGCCGTAGGCTTTTCCTCTTATGCGTTGCTCTTTCAGAGCTTTTGATCCCGAGCATTAATACAGCCTGAGTAGATTTAGATTTTAGAATTCAGATTGTACGAAAGCGAATTGGGTACTTTTTAAATAAATGCGCAAATAATTACCGAATTGTTTCTATTTTCGCCGATGAGGTCGGACAGTACAGTTTTGTTCAACAAACTAAAATAGGATCAGGGTGAAGTTTTGGCGCAAATATCATAAATGGGTGGGGATTGTATTAACAGTCTTTTTATTGCTTTTTTCAATTTCAGGCATCTTGTTAAATCATCGCCAGTTAATTCGCTCCATCGATTTACCAAGGGGTATTTTAACATCAAGTTACCAATATGGCAACTGGAACAATGCGGCATTAAGAGGTAGCCTGGTTTTAAATGATTCTCTGAATTTGTTTTATGGAAACGTTGGATGCTGGTTGTATAATCAGAAGACAGAAGCGTGGAGCGATTATAATGCCGGATTACCCAAAGGTATCGATAATCGTAAGATATCCAAGTTGATCCGAACCGATGATGAGCGGCTTTTTGCAGGTACTTTATTTGGCCTTTATGAGTTTAAAAATGAGGCTTGGCAATACATCGATCTTGGTATAAAACATGATCGTATTACGGATCTAATCAACGTTGAAGGGCAATTGCATATTTTAACAAGAAGCGAGTTGGCACTTCTTAATTTGGAGAATAATGAGCTTACGATAATGGGGTTACCAACACCTGATGACTACGATGGTAAGGTAAGCCTGTTTAAAACAATCTGGGTATTGCACAGTGGTAATATTTTGGGATTAAGCGGTAAAATTCTGGTTGATATTATTGGTCTGATTTTTATTTTTTTGTCCATTACGGGTTTAATCTGGTTTATATCACCTTCCATAATTAAAAAGGCCAAAAAGAAACTACGCCCTGCTGAGAAGCAAAAGAAAGCCTTTCGCTTTTCTGTAAAGTGGCACAACAAAATAGGTTATTATGCGGTGTTTTTTCTCATATTTACAAGCCTGACAGGTATTTTTCTGCGGCCTCCTTTATTAATTGCGATCGCCAATGCGCAGGTAAAGGGAATACCTTTTACAATGCTGGATACGCCCAATGCCTGGTATGATCAATTGCGCGCCATACGCTACAACAAAGCATATGATGTTTATTTTGTTTCCACCTCAAAAGGCATGTATGCATTGACCAGTAATTTTAAGGAAATGGTTAAAGTGCCGGTGCAGCCTCCGGTATCGGTTATGGGTATTAATTTGTTCGAGGAAAAGGAACAGGGCTCCTACCTTATTGGTTCTTTTAGTGGATTATATTTATGGAATCCATTTACAAGTACCTGCAAGGATTATATAAGCGGTGAAGTTCACCGACCAATATCGGGCATGGCACGACCAATTGGTCGATACATGGCAAGTGGATACGCCGAGTTTGATAACAAGGAATTTTATTTCGATTACAACAGTGGTGTTCAAAAATTACAGGATACCGTTGACTTCCCTAAAATGCCGGAGCAGGTAATCAAATCTTCGCCCTTGTCCTTATGGAACCTGTCATTGGAAGTGCATACGGGGCGAATATTCCAGGATTTAATGGGTGCTTTCTACATACTGATTGTTCCGTTGGCAGGCCTGAGTACCATAGCACTACTTATTTCAGGTCTTTGGATTTACCTTAAAAAGTATTCAAGGAAGAAGAAAGCGATTGAAATTAATTGAAAATCTCAATACTAAATCTTATTTGATTAAAAGAAGAAAAATAAAGCGATGAATGCTTTTGGCTTTTTATGATTTGTGTAAAAATTAATAGTTTTGCCTTGTAATGTGAGATTATTAGTGACATTAACAAACCTGTTTATACTTTAACATATAATAACATCCCTCTTGTCACCTTTTCTCCCTGTGAAAGTGTCCTAAGGATGTATAACAATCAACAACAAAAGAAGTAAATGAATAGATTTTTTAAGCTCCCACGGTTTAACCGTAGTCATATTCGAAATTGTATAATTATTGGCATCATTATTTTTAGCAGTCACGCGGTTGCTCAGGCTAAGAAGGATAAAAAGGAGGGCATTAAGCCCGGGAAACGAAAAGCAGTACTGATCTTATCTGATGGAAGAAAAATAGAGTTAAATGCGACGGATACCTTAAACTATTCGAAGCTGGAAGCGGGAAAGATTAAGTGTGATACCTTGAAGCAGAAAACAAATAAGGTAGTGGTAAAGCAAAAGCCCGTTGTGAAAACCAAAACAGAAGTAAAAACCAGCAAAGCCAGTTCATAGGTCGTGTTGTTTTTAGAATATAAAAGAGCTGCAATCAATTTGATTGCAGCTCTTTATTTATGTAGAGAATTATTCTTCTTATTCTTGTATATCGGTTTGAGGCTCGTTTTCGATTTCACTCACTTCGCCAATAACACTGGCAACAGTAGCATCAGCTGCAGTATATTTGCTACAATTGTCAAAAAACTCGATATAACTAAACATATACACTTAATATTCTTATAGTTACAAGTGATCAACTACTCAAATATAAACTTCACCGCAATAGCAACACCAAATGACAATACTGCATTAATTAACAAGAACATCCACCACCATTTTACCTGAAATATATTCCCTCTAAGTTGTTTAATAGTTAACTCTTTAATTTTCTGCTCTTGAAGCTCTTCTTCTTGATTCTTAATAACTGCTTCTACACGTTCAACATAATCAGAAACCAAATATGAAATAAAATTCTCATGCTCCTGAAGTGTCCCGAAACCGTCTTGGCTTATGGTACAGTACCGAGGTGTTTGCCCCTCACTGACAAAATAAAATTTGTATTTTAATAAGTCCAAAACGTAGTCAATATCCGAATCTGTTATTTGGACACCATGCTCTTTTGAGAAATCATTTCTTAGATAACGATCATTAACGGAACGATAATCACCAAATTTACCTTTTAAATTATCTAAAATGTAGTTTGCAGCTAATAACTGCCCTTTGTTCATCTTATGAATAGACTGAAGCTTCTCAACAATGTTATTTAAGTCTTGACTCATACAAAAAATATTGGGGTATAGTTCAAAAGTAACAAATAGTGTTATTATTTTGAATTAAAACCTCATAGACTTATATCAAGTTATTAACATCAAATACCTAAATAAATTGCGCCATTTTACTAAATCCCATAAAGGTCAATTCCCCCTAAACAATTAACACTTAAATTAGTATTTACTTTAAGTTTAAATCTATTAAGTGATTGCATTACCTAATACTTCAATTATTTCTCCCCCTTTTTCAATTGCAGATGTAGTAATCTTATCAATTCCTTTTTTAGTAAGTTCAGTCATCAACTTTTTTAATAATGGTGTACTAATTTTAGCAATTTTGGCGTAAATCGTTGAAACTCTCTTAACAACATTCTCTTTAGAAGTATTAGTTAATCTAGGTTTTAGGTCGCTTATTTCATCCTGAATCTCATTTATAGTACTTTCATTTTCTTCGGTCTTGCTTTCTTCTAACATTTTTGAAACATTGGTTAAATGCTCATCAAGTATTAAAATACGTTCTGTATCATAAACCCCATCTTTATCTACATCCACCAATTCGAACTTCGAATAAAAATCGTCTTCCCAAGATTTCTGTATTGGATCTATTAGAGAAATATACCTATTAGTATCATTTACTAAATGATCCCAATTCTCCATTACTTTAGATAGTTGAGACAATGCCACATTTCTATTATATGATACGGTTTCTTTAGATGATTTTGGTGAATGCTCAACATTTAAGATCAAATCACCTTTTGATAAAGAATGGCTTAAAATACGAAAATGATAGGTGGACTCCTTATCCATATCAGTAAATGATAATATTACATCTTCATTTTGAATAACATGGTATTTGGAAACGAATTTACTATAAACCTTTGATAATTCTTTTAGTAAATCAAGAGGCAAATTCTTTGGGTTTTTCATTTTGAGTTGTTATTGTTAATTCATCAAAAATATAAAGAATCACATTAAATCAACTGAATTAATTTTGGTATTCATAATCTGCCCCATCAACTCTAGACTTACTCCCTATTCAATGTGGGTGTAACTCCAAATTCATTCATAAAATAATTATAGATTTCATTCTCCACAATTGGCGCAAAATCTGGCGCCGTATAAATTGCATCATGAACATTTACAATTGGAATCTCTTTATTTTGTTTAAATAAGGATTTAATAATACCGTTAATAATAACATCTGCTTCAAATTTTTGCAAATCACGTGCAAGCAACTTATAATCCGGCTCTTTGTATTTTCTGATTTCCTGATATACATTCGGATAAACATCTGCAAACTGCTTTAGTTTTCCTTTTACCTTCTTGGGATTTTTACTAAAAAAAATATCTGTAAAGAACTGGATCTTATAATCTGCTCTCTGCTCAACAGGAATATCATTTAATTCCATGAGATGATCATAAAAGTTCCCATCACAACAACGTTGTAAATATTCTTTCAAATCAGGCATCGCTTCATAACTGGTTGTTTTTCTTTTACGCCATTTTTTAACCAACAACAAACCGAATAATAGTGGTTGTGAGTTTCTTATATCTAATCCAACCAAGTTACTATTATCAATCATTAGGAATTTTTTTAATTCACGTCGAATATTCGAAATATTGTGATATACCCTACCGCTATTATCGTCAACAGAAAAGAACAACTGCTTATTGGCAATTTTTAATATGGATAATAGGTCAAATTTAAATTTGTGATAAGTGTACCGTTCTGGTTTCTTTACCGGACAACTATATTTATTTGGATGCTCAAGACGGTAACTCAAAAACAAATTTTCCAAAGCCACCATACCATCTCCAACAATCTCATTATCTATACAATAAGCAATGTCATTTAGATTGGGTGAAGAACATAAGACAAGCCTCTCATATATAGACCAAACCTTCTTTTCAATTTCTTCATTACTGAATGTTAATTTCTGGATGATATGTTTTATTGCTGATTTATAATCTATTGTAATACGTTTATATAAATTTGAGTAACATCTCTTGTATGTATTGTTCCAATTATCTTTCGTAATTAGTTTCTTATTAAAATATGATTCAGGTAATTCAATAACAGCAAATGAATCATTTAAATATATTTCGTTGAGTTGATATCCTTTACTATGAATACTAGGTTGATATGAGTCTCCAACTTCTATAATATTTAATTTAACTAATGCTTTACGAATTTTGCCCCATGCTCTTGATTGGTATAGTCTTTCACAAACTTTTGAATGTAACCTAATTAGTTCTCCATGTTCATGATCTTTTCTATATAATGACTCAAGGTATAACTTATCAATCACATGCCATATTTTCTCCATGTGATGCGTTTCAAGATTTTCACCAGTATTTATTTCTTTAATTATTCTATCTGGTAAATCTAATAGTGATTTCGGTATATAATATTGCATAGATTTTTTATCTGTAGTACGTAAATTTTTATTATCAGATACGGCATATCTTATTTTATACGATAAAACTCAAAATACCTACGATAAAAAAGTCATTAATCCTTTCAACTCAAATTTGTTATTTTCGCTATACCTAAATCAAACAAATGCGAGGAATAATTATAGATGATGAGATGGATGCAATCTCAGGGTTAGAAAAATTAATTAAGGAGTTTATAGATATTAATGTTTCAATTGTGGGAACAGCAAAAAATCTGGAAGACGGAATTAAATTAATTAATTCAGAATTTCCTGATATCGTTTTCCTAGATATTGAAATGCCTAATCAAAACGGATTATCTATTTATAAAACATTTCCTAATCCTGATTTTGAGATAATTTTCACCACGGCTTACAATCAATACGCTATCGATGCTATAAAAAAGAATGCAGCCGACTACCTATTAAAACCAGTTATCTACAAAGAATTATCTGAGGCAGTTGAAAAGGTTAAAGCCAGAATAGATGAGAAGCAACAGAAATTAAATTTAGAAAACCACTTTCGAGACGCAAATCCGGTGGCGATTCATGGCAAAGATATCATGTTTTCCCTATCTGATGGGTTTGAAATCATTAATACCAAGGAGATTGAATATTGTATTGCAGACCAATCCTACTCAGAGGTTGTTCTATTTGATGGTAAAAAACTGACCATAAGTAAACCATTAAAAGATTTGGAACTGATGTTGCCAGAAGAACAATTCTATCGGACTCATAAGTCATTTCTGGTCAATATCCATTATATACGCAAGTTTATAAAAGGACAACAAAGTAATGTGATATTGCGTAGCGGTAAAAAAATACCTGTGTCGGTTCGTATCGTACCGGAATTTATATTGGATATTAAACGACTTTTCAACAAATGAAGCACCTAATATTTATCTTATCGATATTATTATTTGGTATTAACTCACTAAGCCAGATAAAACCCGCTATTCATTATACCGAGAATGATGGTTTAGCTGGTAATTCTGTACGAGATATTATAAAAGATAAGGATGGTTATCTATGGTTTGCAACTGATGAAGGGATCTCAAGATTTGACGGTAACACATTTACGAACATTTATAAAAATGATGGATTAGTAAGTAATAGAGTCTGGGCACTCACATCAGATAACCAAAATACAATTTGGGCTGGATGTTACCGAGGAGGACTTAATAAAATTGTAGATGGAAAAGTTGTAGCAAAATACGATATTGAACTTGGTAAGTATTCCAATTCAATTCGCATATTACATTATTCATCTTATCACGACTTACTATTTATCGGTACAGATTATGGTATCCATATTTTTAAAAATGGGATTTTAACCAAGCTAAAATTAGATGGAGAAGATGGTAATAAAAATTCTGTGTTGGCAATCAAAGAAATAAACGGTAAAATATATTTCACGATTAACGGGTATTCATCGATTAACGGCGTTTATACTCTTGATATTAACAAGGAAAACCTTTTACTTACAAAGGTCGATTACATCAACTCTCAGTCATTATATGCACTAGCCAAGGTAAAAGATAAAATATATAGTAATGGTAACAGTTTGATGAGAGAAATATCATTAAACAACCATTGTCAAACTGATTCATTTCCAAACACCGAAAACTTTCTGCCATGGGATATGGCATTTGATGGCAAAAATACTGTCTGGATTGCTGGTTGGGGTGGTGCTATAGCTAATGGTAATTTAAAGCAGTTTGATATTAATAGAAAACAAATAATCAATAGTCAGTTTGATATTAATGCAAATGCATTTAGTTGTGTATTTTATGATAAAAAATCTGGTATAGTATGGGCTGGCGGTGATAATGGAATATACGCATTATTTGATTCTCAAATATCTATTGAAAAGTTTCAAGATAAGCAAACTTTTATTGATGTTATAAATTTCGAGAACAGGAAATATAGTTTAACTGATGACGGATTATTTAATATCAATAATGGTGAATTAGAGCAAGTTCTATCGTATGATATGATTTTTCAAAGGGTGATAACTAACAGAAGGGCATTTAACCAAAAGCATAACATTAATAAAGGTTTTGAACATTTGTTTCGTTATTCCAAAATGAATTTATCTGAGTTGAAAGTAACAAAGGGTGAATTACTAATCATTACTAATTTTGGCACAATTGCATTATACGACAAAAACTTATATCTCCCTTTCTCCAATGGCAAAACCTATATCTCAGATAAGAAAACATACCACATAAGAAACTATGGGTGGTTAATCATTTTTAATACAAGTGATAATACATTTTCTTGGAAGCATGATAATGGTTCAAAAGGTCACATTCGAGATATAATTAAAATCGTTGAAGCAGATAACCAAACTGTTATATTCCCATCTCATTATCATGGATTATTTGCTCTAAAAAATGATTCTGTATTATACCTGAATAGTAATAATAGCACAATAGATAATTCTTTATCAGATATAGATATCAGTCCAGACGGACAAATATGGTGTACGTCCACAGATGGTAATTTATTCCGTATTGGTATTTCAAATGATTCGTTACATGTCATTACTAAATTAAACCAATCTCATGGTATTATTGGTCAGAAATTCAAATGGCTTAAGTTTGATAAAAATAAATTGTTTCTGGCAACAAATGAAGGACTAAACATCATATCATCTAAGCAGTTAGAGAACGATATTTTAGCTGACATTCAATTTTATAACCAACATAACGGATACAAGCACATCGCAGCGAAAAAACCGCAAATAGATAATAACGGAAATCTATTTGTATTTGATTCTAATACAATAATCACAATTAATACTCATATAAATGACACGTTTAGACAGAGTCCTATAGTAATAGATGATATCCACCTAAATAGTCAACCATTTGAATCAATTGAAGACAATCAATTTAAGTACAATCAAAATAATATTGGTTTTAAATTTAAAGTCCTTAAATATCCAAGTTCTAAGAATATTGAATACGAGCACCGTGTAAATAAACAAGTATGGCAAAAAGGGAATAATATTCAGTTAATATCGCTTGTTCACGGTGATTATGCAATCGATTTACAAGCATTCGACAAGGAAAATGGACAAACATATTCAAAAACAGTTTATTTCACCATCAATAAGCCAATGTGGTTGTCATGGTGGTTTATAGTTTTATCTATTTCAATACTTTCGATGGGGATTATTACAATTGCTCAATTACGTATTAATCACGTTAGGAAACGAGTTGGTGAAAAACAAGCCTTGACAACACGATTAAACGAAATCCGAATACGGTCTTTGCAGGGACAGTTAAATCCTCATTTTATCTTTAATGCACTTAACAGCATTCAATACTTTATTCTTTCATCAAAGCTAAAAGATGCTCTTGATTATTTAGGTAGCTTATCCGGTGTGATTCGAAAGAACCTTCATAATCTGGGCGAAGAAATGATACCCTTAGATGATGAGGTTAAATTCATTCAAGAATACCTACGCTTAGAGCAAATGCGATTCAAGGAGAAATTGGATTTTGAAATCGATATAAATACACACACCAAAGGAATATTAGTACCCCCGATGTTGTTTCAACCGATTATTGAAAATGCTATTAAACATGGCATCATGCATAGCCCAAAAAACGGAATGATATATATCCACATTAAAGAAGATTCTACCCTCAACATCCTTATCTCAGACAATGGTATTGGTAGAGATAAAGCCAAGCAAATTGCTATTGAAAATGGTACTTCTAATGGAATAGCTATTGAAATAACTAAAGAACGATTGAAATTGCTGAACCAAAAATTTAAAACAAATGCGTATACATTCAACATTGAGGATTTGAAGGATGAGAATGGTCAGCCGGAAGGTACGAGAGTATGCATTTCTTTATTGGCATACACAAATAACCAACGGTAAAAGGATATTTAACAACGATAAAAAGACCAACAATAAATTTTAATTAAACTCAGTAACAGTAAAGGTTTCGTGAGGTATAAATGCAGAAAATATACTAAACGAAACAATATGAAACACTCGCTTTTTGCACTAACCTGTACTTTTTTTTTACTCTCGTGCTCTAATTCCACTAATGTAACTATTTATGAAGAGTTTATAAATGACACTACGGGTGAGTTAACGTATCATACTAAAACAGACAACATCTACAATTCTGCTGATAGCATAATTGAAAAAAAAGTCAGTAAGTGGAATAGAAGCTCAAAAAGCTGGGTTCTTGCAACAAAAACAATTTATGATTATAATTTTAATGACCAGTGTATATCTGAAGAAAATTTCAATTGGAATAAACATGTAAATCAATGGCTTGGGGAATACAAAATAGAATTCAAGTATGATAACAATGGAAATCAGGATGAGATAACAGATTATGAAATTAGTTCAGACTATAAAGACTGGCAACCTCGTTATAAGAATAATATGAAATATAATGACCTTGGCGATATTATATATAAATACGAAAATGTATGGAATGCTAGATTAGAGGAATGGGAAGTTATTGGCAAAAGTCGATGTAATTACGAATACGATTCTCTAAGTAACATCACTAAAAAGAAAAAACTTGAATATCACAAAACAGAAGGTTGGGAAATTCGGGAAGAAAAAAAATATAAACGAAAGTATAACGAGAACCAAATTCAAATAGAGGTTATCGAATTCTATGTGGATGGATATGACAAATGGACTCCGAATTATAAATGGCAGTTCATAAACTCTGAAATCTCAAAGACAACATTGTGTTATAAGTGGAATCATCAAGTAAATTCGTGGATTGGAGAAAACAAGGACTTTTACAAACTCGATAATGAAGGTAAGGAAGTAGAACAGCATTATTTCCTTTGGGACAGTTACACTAAAAGTTTCAGGTCTGTTGAAAGAAGAAAAGTATCTATTCATGATAAAAACGGGAAAGAAACAAACTGGGAAATAATCGATGACTACGCTGGTGTAATTGAAAAATTTGATTCTGAATATAATAGTAATGGTCAAATTCTTTCACAAAGCTCCTACAAGTCTGATAGAAGTACTAACTATGAGTTGAAACTCGTTTCAAGAACAACTTACAAATACAACTAATTTTCATTCAGATATCTTAATTAAACTCCCATATAATATCATGACTAAGTCTTATTTAACATACCTCATACTCCTATTAATCAATTTTCTGACATTCAGTGCATATTGTCAAAATGCAAACATCGGTTTTAGTATTCCATCCAAAGATGATAAAAGTTTTAAGCAAGCCTCTAATGATATCAATAATAGACAGTTCGAAAAAGCACAACAGACTTATGTGAAATATTTAGGTTTAATTCAAGATGAAAAGTATAAATCAAAGCTTAGCAAAAAACACCACCATCCTATAGATATAATCCATGTTTATAGTTCCATATCCTTTTATGGTTCTGCATATTGCAACCTTAAATTGGGTAATATACAAATGGCGTTTAATGAATTTAATACGATTAAAAAAAATGAAGCAAGAGCACGTTTAAGCTATGAAGCAAGAAGTACAATGCAGAGATATGTAAAGCCCGAAATTCATAGTGACTTAAATTATTTCTTTATAAATGCAATTTCAGATTCACTGAAACAGATAGACACTTTGAATTGGAGTTCCTTTATAAGCAAATACTCCTCATATCACCCAGCAGTCGCAAAAAAATATCCTCCTACTAAATTGTATTCGATAGAAAGAAAGGTTGCTAAAAGACGTAGTATAGAGAAAGTACATGCCGAAAATCAAACAGTTAAAAACAAATTCTTAACAGACAATAAGAAGTTAATTTCTTATCATATAGACTTTTGCTATGATACAGCAAAAATACATTTAGCTTTCAATGATAAAATAGTGTCTTATCCTAAGTATGGAATTTCACCTTTAAAAAACGCTACTATTTGGTTTGATAATGGAAATAAGTATGTGGGTGAATTGAATCAGAATTATCAGTTCAATGGTTTCGGAAAACTATTTCTCTCCAATGGAACATTTTATGATGGCTATTTTATAGAAGGTGAAAAACATGGTTTCGGAAGTTTATGTAAAAGGATGAAATATGGTTCATCTAACATTTCAACTAAAGATACTGATTATGATTATATAGGAATATTATCTAATGAGTTTAGCTATTTTGGGAAAAAATATGTTTTACGAAATAAAATCCCAATTAATTTTAGCACTTCAGATTTTTGTCTTAAAGCATTCAAGTATCCATCAATTATTGATTGGGATAAAAACTGGGTACATGTTTATAACCAAAGAGGTGTTATAAAATATAACCTTTCAACTAAGGAGGTAGAAGAAAAAAAATTCCCTTCCTCTCTTTCTTGGGAAAAAATAAGAAAAGAAATCCTCCCCGCCTCATACCTAAGAGAAAGGACATATTATGGCATTGGTTTTATTCAAAGCTTTAATTCTTCTTCTGACAAGTATGTCTATGCAGTCAAACCGAATCTAAATAATTTTGAATTTAAAGAAAGCGGACGTATATACCATTTCCAATCATTTAATTCATCAAAACTATATTCCGATATTGTTGAATCTCCCTCCCAAAAAAGTATTTCTGCACAGGAAATGTTATTAGTTCCTAATAATAAGAAATATATTATTCTTGAAAGTCGCACAAAATCAAAATCTATCAATAAAGTTTTGAATCTGAATGCCATTATTAATAAAGTACCTGATAGGCAAAGTATATCTCATAGTTCAACTGTTGCCGACCATTACAAAGGTAAAGAATGGAAACTTGCTGATGTAAAAATAATTTCAGAAGATAATGTCATTGTTTTTATTAAGTTAACGCATAATTACGAAAGACATAATGCAACTAGCAATGTACCTTTTCCCATCAGCTCCGATACACATTATGCCATTGTATTAGATTCAAATTTAGATTACATCAAACACTCTGAAATATACTATGGAGATGAAATAATTGTGTTACCCAACAGTACATTTTTATCGGTATTTAAAGAAAACTTTGCTGTAGTCAAATATGATTCAAATCTGGAACTGAAATATGCCAAAAAACTTGGAATTTCGGATAAAACAGGAATAGGAGAAAAAGTTGAGCAAATAACTATTGACCAGAATTATATATACGCCATTGGTCACACGCAAGTTGAGTTAAATTATGGATTAGATGACACTAAAATTTGGAAGGTTGATTTCAATAATGGAAAAGTAATTAATTCAAAAATCATCGAAGGTGAATATGCAATAGGAGCATTCGGTGTGAAAAACGGAATTATTACAATAATTGATGAAACTGGCTTAAGGACATATGACTCTTTTTTTGAAGATAAAGTCACCGGAGTTATAGGTATGTCGTTAAACTACAACAAATCAATTTTAATGCTAATTGAGGAAGTAAAAAATTCCTATATACTTACAGAAAGAGAACCTACTACTTTAAAATCAATTAGACATTATTCCTTTTTAGATAATCATTTTGAAAAAGGTCATAAATACTTAAGGATTGCTTCAGCGATTTCAAATAATGGTAAACATTATGCTTTTTCGACCTATTCCAATCAACAAAAATTCGTTCAAAATTCAATAATTATTTACAATTTAAACACTAGTAAAATTCATAGTAGTATAGACATCAGCAATTTAAAACTTAAAGGAGGTCAAGCATGTAAATTTCATTTTAATTCATCTGGTGACAAACTATACTATGGCACTGCTTTGGAGATTTACGAATACGATTTATCATTAAAGGTTAGTAAGAAACTTCATGAAACAAAGGGGTATGTTACATATGATTTAAAATCAAATGAACCTGTAACCTGTGACCATGAGATTATTAATTCGTATGGAGAAGTTCGAATAATCAATAAGCAAACATTAGGCGGCGATAAATATGTATCAGATATTGCGTTTGGGTGTATTTGGAAGAAGAATAGTAAAAAAGGTTACATTACTGACATTGGTAATAAACAACTTCTTTTCACATCAAGGGCATTGGAAATAATCAATCCTTAATCTTTTTATGCTTACTTTTAAACGTACTATAACTCACTAAAACGACTACTTAATTGATTATAACAGTGCGTAAAATTCATAAAAACAATTGTTAACATCCTGATATAACGGTAATACAACAGGTTACTACTATCAAATCCCACCTACACGAAGAATTTACAATGGTTTTATTCTTCCAAAGTTGAAAGTTCCGAGAAAAAATCATCTAATGGTACATTCAACGCATTCAAAACATGCAACAATGTGCTGAATTTAAAATTCTCACCTCGTTCGATTTTCAACAATGTCACTTTATTTATACCGTACAAATCAGCAAAATCCTCATAGTTATTTGAAACCGCTTTTCTTTTCTGCCGGATTAATGCACCAATTCTCTTAAGGATTAATTTATCTGATTCTGGAATTTCTTTTTGTTTCATAAATCAAAGATAATAAATACATATAAAACTATGTATTTATTTTGCTTTTACATACTTTAATATGTATTTTTAAAGAAAAAATATTGATATGAAAAAAGTCGCATTATATTGTAGAGTCTCATTGAGCAATGGAAGTCAAACAACGGAAAATCAGAAGATAAGATTAGTAGAATATGCGACTAATCATCAACTGGACTATGATATCTTCGAAGAAACTGAATCAACCCGAAAGACCCGACCTGTAAAACAGGCACTACTTAAAAGGTTACGTAAAAAAGAATATGATGCTGTAATAGTTTATAAACTGGATAGGTGGGCACGGTCATCAACTGAATTAATACTAGATACCAAGGAGCTAGTTGATAAAGGTGTTGGCTTTATCAGTCTGAGTGACCACCTTGACTTTTCTACTGCTGCCGGAAAACTGCAATTTCAAATATTATCTGCTTTTGCTGAATTTGAACGAGAATTAATACGTGAACGTACAATCGAAGGTCTACGCAGAGCCAAACAACAAGGTAAAAAAGGAGGCAGACCAAAAGGTTCAAAGGATAGCAAGCCAAGACGTAAATCAGGTTATATTTTACGAGAGGCGAAAAAGAGACAACAGGTTGATGAAGATGCCGGAGTTCATAAATCAATAGAATCTTACATCAATTAAATAATCCTCCCCCAAACAATTATTGGGGGATTTTTTGTGCCAAATTGTGGCAATCCTCCCCTGTAAATAACTGGTCAAAAAAACGGACGTTTATTTGGTCTAGTCTTATTTCATGTAAGCGAACTTGTATCCTCCCTTCATTTACCCCACCCCCATTAGGGGTATCCCCCTTTTGTCGGTGCTACACTAAAATTCTAGAGACAAAAACCAATGTGGGAATATGGATTTTATATTTTTTTATAATTCTGCTATTGTTGTGGTGATGAAAGGTATTGCTTGCTAGCATCTTTATATTCTCTCATTTTATCACCTATTTTCTTTGAAATTGGATTTAGTTTATTCTCGTACATCTCAGCATCATATTTCCCGTTTTCTTTTGCTTCTTTATATCCTTTTTTCAAAAGGGAATAAATATCGTTATAAAGGGAATTTAAATCACCTGATAAATATACAATATCATCATCCCTAACAAGCAAATCAATTTTTTGCGAAAAAACATTTAGCTCCAAATAATTACTCCATAGTAATTGTAAACCATCTTTGTGAGTAATTATTACACCATCAAGATTGTCGATTATATTACTTATACAATTATTGAAGAAAATATAATAATCAATTATTACTTTTCGCTCTTCTTCATAGTATTGTTTCTCCCTTTCAGAAGCCACGTAATATTTTTGTTTTAATTCTTCTAGTTCTTTTGCATTTGAGTGTTTTATATCTTCGACAATGTTGGTCAATGCCTCGACATCTTCTTTATTAGCCTGATTCTTACCCTTCTGATGGATATAGTAAGTCAAATATCCTAATGGAATACTTAATAAAAGTAAGAGTATTGTTTCAATGGTCATAATCATAAATTATTTAGAAAAGCGTTAACATCTGACTGATAAACATTCATAACATCTATCATTTCATCCAATTGCTTGTCTGTTGCTACCCTATAGTCATAAATAAGTTTTGGCATAGTTTTCTCCTTAATCTCGTAATACTTACGTTTGTTGTTGCTAGTCTTGTATTCTTCTAACTCTTTTAATTGCTCTTTTATATCAAAAAGCAGACCTAATTTTGCTTTCCAAATTTTATTAAACTTGTCAAAGACCGTCCTAGCACTATCAACAATTATTTCATCAGAGACTATTAATTGAATCATACTTATGCATGAGGTAATCTTAATACCTTCGTTATAACACACATTCATCCTTTCTTTAAGAATATCAACCGTGTCTCCATCGTTATAATAAACCTCTATATCAGTAATATACCGATTGAGTATAACGTAATAATCATATAGAGCTTTCTTGGCATCCTCAAAAATTATTGTTTTCTGACTTGTAAGAATCGTAAGCTGACTTTTCAGACCTTCAAGTTCTTTTGCGTTATTCTGTTTTATACCCTCTATTGTAGCTGTTATTTTACCTATTTCTTCCTTCATTGCCTGATACTCACCTTTCTTACCCATATACTTTGAAAAACGGTAAATAAAAGCACCTACAATTATTTGAACAATTACAATTACTAGAGCTCCCCATGTTGGGATATTAATATAATCCATTGATTCAATCATAAAAAAATTGATAGGTTAAGAAATTATTGTTGATGAAGGTAAGCCGCTGAAACAGTTTTAAGTTTCTCAAATCGAATTTTCAACTGAGAATTATAGTCAATCTGTTCCTTTCTACATTCCCCTATTTTCTGTGGTGCGGTTATATTTTTTAACTCACCATACAATTCATCAATATCTTTGAATTCAGGCTTACCACTAGGATAATGTTGCTCTTCAACATACTCTTGAATTTGGCAAAGAAGTCCTTCCACAATTCCAAAATGCCTTACGATACCATTGTATTGATACATAAATGCTTCATATGTATGTATGAGCGTATCGATTAATTCTTTATTTACAATCAGTAACTCAATCATATTCTTCTGGACGTAAACTTTTTTTGCATACTTGGTTACGTCCAGAACTCTGTCCTGTACTAAAGTATAATCATTCGATTCGTAGACAAAATCATAATCTGCTTTATCCTCTTTCAAAAACCAATTATTAATTAGGGTATAAAATTCGTATAACGCCTTTTTACCATCCTCAAAAATGATTTTTTTTTGTTGAGCACTAACATCTAATTGTGACCTTAAGTTATCAATTTCTTTAGTATGAATTTTCTTTGCCTCTTCAACAATGTTAGTTATCTCTCCAACATCTTCTTTTGTTGCTTGATTCTCCGTTTTCTTAACAACGTATGCTTTAAATTTGGCTACATATATATAGAGAAGTATTTGAACTAACCCCATTCCAATAACACCCCAAGAAAGACCATCAATAAATTCGTTCATGATTTAACTAATTAAGCACTACAGTAAATTAATATAATTGTATAAAGATTATAAAAAAACCTGCAACATTATACAGGTCAGTTTAATTAGTTATAAAACGATGATACATTTATCACAATACTTTCTTTATCGGCACATAATCATAAAAGTAATCAGAATCTTGCCTTAAAACCCATTTACCATCAATAGCATCTGTGATTCGAATTGAACATGGTGCTTCTCTCATCCATTTATTATTTGGTGTAATTGTGATTTTTTTGTGTTTCCATTCAAAAACTAGAACATCACTCCTATTACTTAGCAAATATGAAAAATTATCACCTCTAACAGTTCTAACACTCACCTTAAAGAGTGTCTTTTCATCTTTACGTTTATAAACATCCGTCAACTCGTCGGGTCTAGACATTTTTGATATCTCAACCTTTTCAACGTTATTTTGAGCAAAAGACTTAAAACTATGTATATCGATAACACTATCAACTTTTTGATTATCATTTAAGACCCTTATTTGCTTCTTTATTTCTTTAACCCTACCATTAAAAGCTTCGAATCGTTCTTTATGTTCCTTTGTATCTTCATCTAACTTGGTAACCATTCGGTCTCTTTTTTCTTTAGAATACACACCAGACACATAAGCGTCATATATTCGCTCTATGGTATCATTGTAATTATTAATCTTAACCTCTACCAAAGGTATTTCAATCTCATCAAGATGTCTTAATTCAATCTCTAATTCAGCAAGACGTTTAGTATTCTCATTTTCCTTACCTACAATGTTTTCAAAAAGTGTTACTATACTATTATTTAACTTATCGTAACTAATAGTACTAAAAGCATCACATTTTGCCTGATGATGAATTGATGAACATCGATAAATTAAGCCACCTTGACTTGCACTGTTTTGTACAAAAATTGGTTTTCCACACCTACAATACAGTCTCCTGATTAAAGGATTTACATTTTTCCTTTTAACAGTACTGTAATTGACTTTGCTCCTAAAAATATCCTGAACCTTATCAAATAAATCTTTTTCAACAATTGATGTAATTGAAAATACCTCCTTAATTGGTTTAACTATCTCAACCTTTTCACCTTTGTTTTTTCCTGATTTAATGGTTCTAAACTCACCTGTTTTTTCTTCATCAACCTTAACCTCTCGTTCACCGATATATGTTCGATTTTTTAACATGCGCTGAAGAACTGACCCCTTCCAATTGCTATTATTACGTGTAGGTATTTCTTTTGAATTTAAGTAATTAGCTATTTTAGTTGTACCAATTCCTGATTCATACATTCTAAAAATTGAACGTACAACTTCTGCTTCTTTATCATCAACAACTAATTTTTTATTTTCACTTTTATAACCATACAGAGTTTGTCTACCTCCTAAATGATGCCCCTTAGCAGCCGTACGAGAGATTGAAGTTTGGATTTTATGAACTAATTCATCTCTTTCATTTTGTGCAAATTGTGCAAATAATGTAATGATAGTGTCAGCCATTTTATTAACTGTACCATCATCATTAAGCATTACACATTGAGGATTAAGAAAATGAACATTAATTCGTTGTTCAGTAAATAATTCTATAGCATCTAGAATTATTTTACGTTTTCTACCAATTCTCGAAATTTGGTCGAAAACAATATTCAATTCCCTTTTATTCGGGTAATTTTCGACATGTGTTAAAAGCTTTTTATATCCTTCCCTATCTTCTGTTCTAATTGTACCGCTAATCTCATCATAATAATCACCTATTATTTCAAGATTATTTGTTAAACAATACTTTTCAATTGGTGCTAATTGGCGTTGAATATCCTGCTTCCGAGAATCAGTTGATACCCTTCTGTAAATTAATGCCTTCATCATCAGTTTGTTTTTCTGCATCTAAATCTACAAATTGCGCTTGTACCAAACAAACCGTTGCATCACCAGTAACATTCACCACGGTACGTACCATATCTAAAATGCGGTCAACAGGCAGGATGATGCCAATCCAGGCAGGATTCAGTCCAACCGAACTTAAAACGATCATCAGCATAATTAAGCCTGCACTCGGTATGGCAGCCGAGCCAATACTGGCGAGTGTAGCCGTCAGAACGATGGTGATTTGCTGCGCAAAGCTAAGATCAATCATGTGCATCTGTGCCAAAAAGATAACGGCAACGGCCTGATATAAACTGGTTCCATCCATATTAACCGTGGCTCCGATGGGCAAAACAAAACTCGATACTTTTGGATCGACTTTAAGGTTGTCTTCTACACATTCGAGCGTAACAGGCAGGGTGGCAGCACTTGAGCTTGTTGAGAATGCTAACATTTGTGCCGGACTTATGCCTTTTAAAAAGCCGCTATAGGTAAGTCGTTTAACGAAGAATTTCATCACCGTTGGATAAATAATAAAGGCCATCAGTAAAAGACCAGCTAAAACAGTTACAGAATACCAGGTCAGGCCTTTGAAAAGTTCGAATATCTTGGCCGGACTATCACCTGCCATCTCCGAAACAATCCCTGCCATCAGGGCAAAAACAAAGAATGGCGCTCCTTTCATAATCATGTCTACCATCTTAAGGAAGACTTCACTCAGGCCATTCACCACATCGATAACCGGCTGTGCCTGTTTTTTCGGGATAAATAATAAGGCTATACCAAAGAATAAGGCAAAGAATATAATTTTAAGCATACTTCCATTGTCCGACATGGCCATAAATACATTGTCGGGTACCATATCTTCAATAAATGCAAGGGGGCCGCTCTCTGATTGTTTTTTAGCTTCCTTCATGCGTTTTTGCATGGTTTCATCTTCGTCGAATCCTCTGCGCTTCGCCACTTCTGCAATGATGCTTTTATTGGCCGGATCATCCAACAGGTTCTTTGAGTCATGAACTTCTATGCCTTCCTGCTGAGCCCATAATTCATAGGCAACACGATTTTCCTTTCGCACATTATCATCCATCAATTCACCCGGCTTAGCGGTGTTAACCAATACTAATCCCAATGATACGGCAATGACGGTGGTTGATAGATAGAGCAGGAGGGTTCGTAAGCCCATTTTACCCAATTGCTTCGGGTCACCCAATCCAACAATCCCACCAATTATTGAAAACAGCACCAGCGGAATGGCTATCAATTTAAGCAGGTCAATAAAAATATTTCCCCAGGGGGCCAACCAGTTAAGGGTAAACTCACTCCAGCCAAAAAAACCGGATAGAACAGCCCAGATGACGCCTAAAAATAAGCCAATAATAATTTTCCAATGTAGTGCTAATTTCTTCATTCGATGTGTGTTGTTTATGTAAATCGCTAATTTAATAAATTTTAAAAAATTACCTAAACCCACTGTATCAATATAAAAAAGGTTGTTCCCAAGCAGAAACAACCTTAAATAAGTAAAAGTCAGGTGAATTAATTACTGTATATCTGTATGTGACTTAGAAGCTTAATATCATCGATAGATGAATAGTCGTATTGGTACAATCCATCGGTGCCAATAAGTAAAAGAATATCACCAAGCGGAATTACATCGAAGGCATTGATGTCGGAATAATGTGCGATTTGATTTTTATCAACCATCATCGGATCTTCGGCATCATAGATTTTTAGGCCATCGTTTCCATCGCAAATAAAAAGTATATCGCCGTCGATACCCAGGCCATAGGGTTCTTTCATACTGTATGATTTGACCATCTTAGGATTTTCAATCGTAGAAATGTCAATTACGTTGAGTTGGCTTTCGATGGCACCACACAGGTTACCACCACGAAGTGTTACATAGGCATAATCTCCTTCAACCACTACCGGGTCGCAGGCCGAGGCATGTCTGAATTGGGAAATGTATTCGGGATGAGCCGGATCCTGCAGGCTATAAACAAACATGCCACTTTGTGCTCCGATAAACAGGATGTCGTTATAAGGGAAGAGGGTTTCTATCTGCCAGCTGATGGGTATCTTTTTAGTGAAAGTGGGATCGCTGTTATTATCGACATTAAATAAATGCAAAGAGGCCTTGTCGATGATGTAAAGAAAATTTTCATGCAATGTAAAACGTGCCATGGAACCACCTGTACCGGCTCCATTGGTATTTACCTTGGCCGACGATAAAGCATCAAAATTCACGAAGGCGTTTTCCCAAATTGGAAATCGATGGTAATAAACTTCATCACCAGTTACATCAACGGTTTTTTCCGTGACGGTATAGCCGGTGATAACCCCTTTGTTTTCATCAATGCTACTGATGCTGCCTTTGGTTATTTCAGGAATAATATAAGGAAATACATTTTCATCGCGGTCTACCTCTTTAATGTTGTCCATATCGCTGAGATCGATGGTGAGAAGGTCAACGTAACTGTCGGCATAGAGTTTATCGCCTTTAATGGCCATGTCAACATTACCAGGAATCTCCAGAAAGGTTACCCGTTGGGGATTGGAAGGGTCTGAATTGTCAATAATGTGAATGCCTTTCTGGTATTCATTAACAAATATAAGCTGATCTTTAAAATAGAATTTGCCCGGTTGTTTGATTGTTTGCGAGCTTTTCATCTGAAACGATGAGCGCAAGGCATCATAACTCATGTACTCAGGCGTATGTACGATATAGGTTTCTTCAATCTTATCGCTGCACGAAAAAAGGGCAGCAACAATGATTAACAGGAATAAGCCATTTATTTTTTTCATGATTACGGTTATACTTAATGGTTAAACTGATTTTTTGTTTCGAAACAGCACTTTTACATTTACTAAGATGGAGCAACATTTAAATGGTTGCGTGATAGTTTTTTATTTTATGACGCAACTATTGTGCGATTTTTAAATCATAGTATTAAAACCATTTCTATGAAAACGAATCTAATCCTGTTATTAGTGCTAATTCCCTGGCTGCTTAGTGCCCAGGAAGAGACCGCCGAAATAAAACAAAAAGGCTATTTTAATTACACATCCATCGGGTCTTTAATTGGATCAAAAAGTGATGAAAAAACCTATATTACCTCACTTCTAATGGAGCACAATTATCAATTTAATAAGAATTGGGCTTTGGGGCTAGTCACTGGGGTTGAGTGGTTGGATGTTACCGTAATGCCATTGGGACCAAATGTAAAAGGTTTTCTGAGCGGTAAGAATAATGGTGCTTTCTTTGGCGCATTATCGGGTGGTTATGCCATTGCTTTGGAGAATATGGAATTCTTCGATTATGAAATTAAAGACACAAAAGGAGGCTATTTTATTAATACTGAAGTGGGGTACATCTTTCCAAGTAAGAAGGATTTTAGTGTTTTTCTGGCGATGGGCTACCGCTACCACGAATTTGAGTTTGTACGCGGAGATTGGAGCTTAAGAGAAGTGGAGCGAAAAACGACTTATAACCGCTTTTCGTTCAGGTTAGGAGTACGTGTATTCTAGCTACCATTGCATTGTAATAAAAAATCCCTTGCTACATTTTGAATTGGTATAGCAAGGGATTGATTTCCTATTAAATATTTTAGGCGATCTAGAAATAATCGTCGCCAATATGTTTTCTTTGGGCCTTTTGTTTTTTGTTGTTGAATGAATAACTCACACCAATTTCAACGATTTGGCCTTCGTAATCATAAACGTATCCACGGCGCAATAGAATTTGTTCGCCTTCGTAAGCTGCAGTATAGCCTCCGGCCTGATTGGTGCCCATTATATCCAGCATCTTGGCTGAGAAAGCCCAGCCGTTTAGCTTTTTCGGCTTGTAATTAATGGCAGCATTCAATGCCTCGAACTGCAGGCTTTCACCTTGCGGTGTTACCGAGCCAGACTTGATCGAATAGTCAACAGTTAATTTTAATGGATCGGTAATCATCCACGATGCATTTGATTTAAGATTCCAGTTGGTGCTGCGGCTATCACGGCTTTCGCCCAATAACTCATCATCCGCAATAACCCGGAAATCGTAAACGGCACCACCTACAAATAACTTCACTTTTTTAAGCAGATCGAAGTTCATGCCCATTTCAGCTCCCAAAGCTTTCTGATTACCGGCATTGGTATAACTGCGCAATAGCACACCACCCGGGTTACCCATATCATAAGCAACCCTGTTTACTCGGTAGATTGCATTATTAACGCCACGGTAAAAACCGGTTAAAGTCACATTGTTATTGCCAAAACGACGGGTGTAATTCAATTCTGCATTTAAAGTATATTCCGGTTCTAACAGGGGATCGCCCATCTCGTAAATCTCCTGGTGACGACGGTATAAGAAAGGCGCCATGTCTTTTGCCGGAGGACGGTTAATTCGACGGCTGGCAGCCAGTGATAAGCTATTTTGTTCGTTCACATCATACTTGGCGTGCAGTGTTGGAAACAAATCAAACTTCCGTTGCTTAAAATCCTTTTGGTTAAAATCGCGGCCGTCGCCTACCTCTTTAAAATAGCCATATACGTATTCAAAATATTCGGTACCGCTAACATTCATTAATTGATCCATGTATTCGGCACGTAAACCAATAACGTAATTAAGCTTACCACTTGTTCCCTCATAATCGATGTATGCCGAGTAAACATCGCGCTTTAGGTCGATACTGTTGTCGTAGCTTTCGATGCTCGGATCGCCCCAATAACCATTTCCGATAATGGTGTCGTAGGCAAATTCACCATCCAGGCGAATCCATTGTGGCTGCACACCTGTATTAATGGTGTTGCCATTGTCAAACTTGTGTTGATAGTCCAAAACAAAGCGATAGGCGTTCAGTGGTGTTTCGTCGCTCTGAAATGAGTGGAAGTCTGGCGTGTCATCGTAATAATAGCGCTCGCCATCGTACTGAAATTCTTTATTGTCGATGGTTTGTTCCAGGTTGGACGTTTCATAAATAAAGGACGTGCTCAGCTTCGATTGCTCATTGATCGTTTGGATATAATCCACACTGAGGTTGCTGAACCAACCATCGCGGTGAATATCGTTGGGATTGTAGATTTCCTGCAACGTACCGGGATATGGTTCTCCTTCGGGCGAATCAGCAAAATAGGCCTTATAAACATAGTTGGCAGTACGCCCGCTTGTCCGCTTGGAGTACTGATAGCTGGCCGCCAATTCGGCATTGTCGCTCAACTGATAGTTAAGGCCGAAGTTGGTTATCA
This sequence comes from Carboxylicivirga sp., assembly GCA_025210475.1. GTDB lineage: Bacteria > Bacteroidota > Bacteroidia > Bacteroidales > Marinilabiliaceae > Carboxylicivirga. The sequence continues at coordinate 67,646 of JAOARW010000003.1, forward strand.
TATTGGTGTACCACTTTGGACGCGAACCTTCTCCATCCAACACATAATAGCTTCCCGGGTAGCCACTGACCGATTCTTCGGGATGCTGATAAATGTATGGATCGATAATACCACGACCTTTGTTATTGCGCGATTGCATACTCAGTGCCCCACTAATTGATAAGCGATCTTTGTTATACATGAGGCTAAGGCTGGTATTGTAACGGTTGTTATCGAGTTTCTGGCGACTATAAACATCATCTTTATTGGTCCACGGAGTGCCTCCAACCATTCCGCTGGCGGTCACCGATAATCCATCCGTTGCTCCTTTTTGAGTGGTGATGTTAATGATACCACCTTTTCCCTGTGCATCATAGCGCGCACCCGGTACGGTAATGATTTCTACATTTTTAATTTGGTCGGCTGGCAACTGCCCTAAAATATCGCTGGCACTGGTTTGGGTTGGTTTACCATTGATATAAACCAAAAAGTCACTGGTACCTCTTACCGAAACAATGCCTTCACCATCAACGGATACAGCCGGTAATTTATCCAATACATCTACAGCCGTTCCACCACTGGCTGTGGCAAAATCAGACGCACGATAAGATTTTCGATCTATTTTTGAAGATGCCGTTTGTGCCATGGCTTTCACTTCAACGCCTTCGATATTAACCGACGATGCTATAAGTTTTACCTTTTTAAGATCGATTAGTTTTACATTATCACTGATAACGATGTCATTGATGGTATTGGCCTCATAGCCCAAAAACGAGACAGAGACACTGTAATTGCCATTATCGACCTGATCTATTTTAAATACGCCACCGTCATCGGTTACGGCGCCGGTAACAATATTACCATCTTTTAAGAGTGCAATATTGGCAAAGGGTATCTTTTCATTGTTATCCGCGTCAACAACGCGACCTTTTATGCTTCCTGTTTGTGCAAATGTTGCTGTTGCAATTAAAAAGGCTACAACAACACTCATTGTGTGTTTATAAGTCATTCCCTATGGTTGTTAATTCTAATCAAGGATTAAAAAATGAACGCTGAGACGAGACAAAGAGTTTAAATTTCCTCAGTGTCTTTGTATCTCTGTGTTTTTTCAACTTTTGATTGGCATTGTTAATATTATGGCAGCAAAATTAACTTAGTCCACATCAGGATAATGGTATTATTATACCTAATTATAGTAGATTTTGTCGCTTCAGAACTTTTTACGGAATTCCATTGGAGTCAGGTTGGTTTTCGATTTAAAAAACTTTACAAAGTGCGAAGGATCGGTGTATTGTAATTCAAAGGCAATTTCTGATATGGTGTTGGAAGTATAGCGCAACAAGCGTTTGCTTTCCATTACCAGTCGTTCGGATATGATGGAACTGGCCGGTCGACCCAATTCTTTTGAACAAAGGTTGCTAAGGCTTCGGTTGGTCATTCCCAGTTGATCGGCATAAAAGCCAATGGTTTTATGAGTTTTGTAATGTTTATCAACCAAAGACTTAAAAATGGAAATGCTTTTATGCTCGCTGGCTACAGCATTGGTATTTTGCAATAGGTCGCAAATCTTATATATAATAATATTCAAATAACTTTTTAGAATCTGTGTATTTGTGCCTGATGATTCATACTCATTCATCATTAATTCGAAGTCAGAAAAGATGCTTCGATAGGCTTTTGATACACGCATATGCGTTGGAATAGAAGTCAGCAAATGAGCAATGTTATTAAATTCATCGAGGAATTCTTCTTTAAATATCATCACATAGCCTTTGGGTATTTGTGTAAAATCCCAACAATGTACTTGTCCGTTTTTGAGGTAAAATAGGGTGGGAGGGTTTACTTCGTAGTCCTGCTCGTCGATGGTATGGATTCCTGCTCCTTCATCCAGAATTATAAATTCATGATAGCCGGCATGTTTATGTGGTTTGGTTGGTTTAATAACCTCTTTCATGCGACTAATTTTAAATAATTGTTCTTTTTTTATTTTATTTTTCTTTCCAATCGGTTCCATATTCTCAATCCCTAAATCACTACAATTGATATTTTAATTATGGAAGCAAAGTTAATCGCAACAGCCTCTTGCATTGTTTAAAATCGTTCAAAAAATCATTCAAATTTGACACTTCTGTCTTTTTTATACCCAAAATGCCTGATAAAAATCACCACAAATAGGGATTTGGATTATTAAAGATTTTTTTCATTTTTGCACCGTGATAAATAAGTATATAAAATACCAAAAGGTCTTTAATAGGCTAGCCTACGTGCTTCTGGTGATGTTTGCAGTGCAGATTGCAAGCAATGCTTTCTTTTATCACAGCCATACAATTGATGGTAAAACATACAGTCATGCCCACCCGGGATGTGATGGTCATTCGCACACTGCGGCTGATTTTGCTTTTTATCAACAATTGCAAAACATTGTTTCTGAAGAAACGCCAACTCTACTTAAGGATGTTATACCGGTTTATCTGCAGGATATTCAAACTGAGGTATGCATCAGTGTTTCGGAAAAATACTCCGATAACAATGCCGGCAGGGCTCCCCCTGTAGCATAATTCAACGAACTACATTTTCTGATACTGTCTCTCAAAAGACGGGATCTGTGACCGTGGGTCACCATATTTTATTATAAATCAGATTTCACAACCTGTTACTCACAACAGTAATAATCATTTTTTTACGATGAAGAATAGAATTCTTAATGCTCTATTTTTAGTGTGCCTATTTATTTCGGCAAGTATTTATGCTCAAACACCTCCACCAGAACCTCAGTGCAGTGTTAAGGGAGTTATCACCTCCGAGGGAGCACCATTGCCATTTGCAACCGTAACCATTAACAATACCACTCTTGGAACAGCCTCCGGTCTGGACGGTGAATTTGAATTTGGTCATATTCCCGAAGGAGAGTTTGTTGTTAAGGCTCAGGCCATGGGATATAAACCAATTGAAAAAACAATAACTTTTAAGAAGGGCAGTCCCATTAATATAAACTTTGAATTGGAAGAAGATGTACTGGGACTGGAACAGGTAGTTGTTACAGCTGATCGAAATGAGCAGAAAAGAACAACAGCTTCGGTAATTGTAAATACATTGACACCTAAGTTGCTTGAAAATACGCAGTCTGTATCGGTTGCCGAAGGACTTAATTACGTTCCTGGATTGCGACTGGAGAACAACTGCCAAAACTGTGGATTCACACAAGTGCGAATGAATGGTATGGACGGTGCACACTCGCAGATATTGATTAACAATCGGGCCATCTTTAGTAATTTAGCCGGTGTATACGGTTTGGAGCTTTTGCCTGCCAGTATGATCGAACGCATTGAGGTTGTTCGTGGCGGTGGCTCGGCACTGTATGGAAGTAATGCGGTTGCCGGAACCATAAACCTGATTACCCGCGACCCGATGAATAATTCTTTTGATATTACTTCGCAATACAGTGCGATTGGCGCCGGAACCGATGGTGATGTGGCGAATGATTATTCATTAAACATGAACTCGACTCTGGTAAGTGATGATAAGAAAACCGGTTTGGCCTTGTTTGGCTTTTATCGTGATAAAGATCCTTTTGATGCCAATGGTGATGAGTATTCGGAATCATCGAAGATTGAAAACCTGACTTTTGGTGGTCGTTTGTATCATCGAATCGATTACCGGAATAAGATTACACTGGATTTCATTCGGGTAAATGAAGAGCGCAGGGGAGGTAATAAGTTCGACTACCTTAACCACGAAGCTGATGTTTCGGAAGCTGTGGATCATAAAATCACAACAACAGCCTTAACTTACGAGCGCTTTATTGGTGCAGGAAGCATGTTATCTGTGTATGGATCGGCTCAAAATGTGGACCGCGCTTCGTATTATGGCGCTAATCAAAGTTTATCTGACTATGGACAAACCGATGGGTTAACCTATAATTTAGGTACTCAGTTTAAATCTGATTTTGGTAAAAACAGCCTGGTAACCGGTATTGAATTAGTACATGACGATATGCTGGATAAAAAATTAGGCTATCCTGATTATAGCCAACCAATTTACGAAGACGATGGTACTACGATCAAAGAATTTGTACATACCGATAATACTACGATTACCGATCAGAACAAGAGTGTTTATGGGGTATTTGCACAATACGACCGTCGATTTGGATCGGTGAAAGCTTCTTTGGGTGCCCGTTTCGATCGCTATGAAATAACAGATTTGGATCATAAAGAAGGTAATAACTCGGGAAATGTATTTTCACCACGTGTTAACGTTCTTTGGGACATTGCTCCAGCTTTGCAGTGGCGTGTGAGTTATTCGCAGGGATATCGTGCACCACAGGTGTTTGACGAAGACTTGCACATCGAAACTTCTGGATCAAGAAAGGTAATACATAAGAATGCCGCGGATCTTAAGCAGGAAACCAGTCACTCCTACATGAGTTCATTTGATTACAACCGTAAGTTAGGTTTGTGGAATGTAGGTCTGTTGGTTGAAGGATTCTATACCAACCTGGACGATGCATTCTCGCAGACACCCGAATTTGATGAAGCGACAGGTGTTACGACCTATGTTAGAAATAATGCCGAGAACGGCGCTAAAGTTCAAGGTGTTAACTTTGAATTAACTGCTTCTCCGGGGCGTAAATTATATTTACGAGCTGGTTATACCGCTCAGTCAAGCGAATTTGGTGATGCTGTTGAATTAGGTGAAAAAGCATTCTTGCGTACACCTGATGATTATGGATTCTTCTCGGTGGATTATGGTGTATCTGACAAGTTGACGCTGATTGCCAGCGGTACCTACACTGGTAAAATGAAGATTGCATATTATGGCTCAGAATTTAATATGGGAGAATGGGTATTAATAACAAATGAAGATGGTGAGATTGTGAAATCAGAAAAATATTCTGGTCAGGATATTACACTTGAAGATGGACAAACAGCCGGTGCAATGCGCACAACACCAACCTTCTTCGATTTAGGCTTAAAAGCTGAATACGATTTAAAAGTAGCTGGCTTGCCATTTAAAGCTTTTGCTGGTGTTAAAAACATCTTTAATTCTTATCAGGATGACTTTGATTCTGGTGCTGATCGTGATCCGGCCTATATTTACGGACCAACCAACCCACGCACCATTTATTGTGGTATTAAACTAAGTAATGTATTCGGTGCTCATTAATCGGGTAGATTAAAAATTATAAATGGAAGATGATATCTATTATGGGTATCATCTTCTTTGTTTTTGTGCAACCAGTTCCATTAATAAATTCCGACCAAGGGCAGAGTTGCATGCAAGCTTCCTTGAACCTACTTCCAACAAGGTGGAAACCATAAACCAGTTCTGTTTATAGGTTTCGACCAAGGGCAGAATTACAAGCAAGCACCTTTGATCCGACTTCCAACGAGGTGGAAACCGCAAATCAGTTCTATTTATAGGTTCCGACTGAAGACGGAGTTATAAGCAAGCTCCATTGATCCTACTTCCAACGAGGTGGAAACCATAAACCAGTTCTATTTATAGATTTCGACCGAAGACGGAGTTACAAGCAAGCTCCTTTGACCATACTTCCAACACGGTGGAAACCATAAACCAGTTCTGTTTACAAGTTTCGACCCAGGGCAGAATTGCAAGCAAGCACAGTTGACCATGCTTTCAACAAGGTGGAAACCACAAATTAGTTCTGTTTATAGATTCCGACCAAGGGCAGAGTTACAAGCAAGCACAGTTGACCATACTTCCAACAAGGTGGAAACCACAAATCAGTTCTGTTTATAGATTCCGACCAAGGGCAGAATTGCAAGCAAGCTCCTTTGGCCTCCCAAGAGAACTCCGCGACTCCGCGACTCTGTGTTGCTTTACCCATAAGTATAAGAACAAAACGAGCTACACAATAGATAACAGCCAGTTGCTTTATCGTTGATAGAAAGAACTAATTATCGATTCCTTGCCTCTCTATATGCAGAGCTGCTCAACCACGCTAATAATATTATACAAATGATTTCTGCCCATTCTTATAATATTCTTGTTTAAGTATATTATCTTAGTGCGGATTTTTAAAATATGATTCAAAAGCAGAAAATAGAAGCGCAGTATTTAAAGCTCATCGGGGTAACACTTCTGATGACGGCTGCCTGTGTTTCAGATTCAGGAAACAAAAAATCCCTGTTTTTTGCTGATGATCATGTTCGTGAAATAATCCTGGAACAATTTCAATTCCTGTCAACGGCTCAATATCATGAGGTGCTTGATTGGGAAAATGCGATTAACGAAGCTGGCGGACTGCCACAACAGGAGCATGAATTGGAGGATGTTCACAGTTATACTGTAGTTACATCTAATCAGTCTTTACCTGCATTCGAAGCTCCAGCTACGGTTGGCAAGGGCTTGCCGGTTAATGTATTTGATGATGGTCTGAAACTACTTCTTGGACCCGATCAGATTACTTTCTTCACCGAGCGCAACAAGCACTCGCATGTAACTCGCGCCGGCCCCTTGGCCTAATTTCTAATGGTCATATGCTACCGCGCGAATCCTTTCGCGTGGGAAGATAGCCACACGAAGGGATTCGTGCGGCAGCCTAAGGAAAAGATTCGCACGGTAGCTTAATCTAACAGTCTAATAGTCTGTTTTAATATCTAAAAATCTTATAATTATAATAATATGGCACTTACGGGTTTGATTTCCAAACTATTTGGAAACAAGTACGACAGAGATATGAAAGAGGTGGAACCTTTTGTAAAGAAAATCAAAGAGGCTTATCCACAAATTGAGAAACTATCGCACGATGAATTACGTGCAAAATCAGCTGAATTGCGCGATCGTATTCAAGGCGCAGTAAAAGCTGAACAGGACAAGATTACAGAACTAAAAGCCAAAACGGAGTCTAACGACGTTTCGGTTGGCGAAAAGGAAAAAATATACAAAGAAGTTGATAAGCTTGAGAAAGATATCACCGAGAAGCTGGAAAAAGCTTTGACTGATGCTTTACCTGAAGCTTTCTCCATTGTAAAGGATACAGCCCGTCGTTTGGCTCAAAACGAATCCATTAAAGTTGAAGCCACGCAATTCGACCGCGATTTATCGGCTACTAAAGATTTTGTTGAGATAGAAGGTGATAAAGCCGTTTACTTCAACTCTTGGATGGCCGGTGGTAACGAAATCACCTGGGACATGATTCATTACGATGTACAGCTGATTGGTGGTGTTGTACTTCACAGCGGTAAAATTGCCGAGATGGCAACCGGTGAAGGTAAAACATTGGTGGCGACCTTACCTGTATTCCTGAATGCCTTGGCAGGCCGTGGTGTTCACGTGGTAACGGTGAATGATTACCTGGCTAAGCGTGACTCGGAATGGATGGGACCTTTGTACCAATTCCACGGTTTATCAGTCGACTGTATTGATAAGCACCGTCCGAATTCACCGGAGCGTCGTGCAGCCTACAAGGCCGACATTACCTTTGGTACCAACAACGAATTTGGTTTCGATTACCTGCGCGATAACATGGCTATTTCACCTGATGATTTGGTGCAGCGTCCACATAACTATGCCATCGTCGATGAGGTTGACTCGGTATTGATTGATGATGCCCGTACTCCTTTAATCATTTCTGGTCCGGTACCAAAAGGCGACGATCAGTTATTCGGCGATTTAAAGCCAAAAATCGAGAAGATTGTTGAGGTACAGAAAAAGTTGGTGACCGGCATTTTGGCCGAAGCCAAGCAAAAGCTTAAGTCATCCGATAAAAAAGTACAGGAAGAAGGTTCTTTATTGTTATTGCGTGCTTTTAAAGGTTTGCCAAAGAACAAAGCCATTATTAAGTTTTTGAGTGAGGTGGGTGTAAAAGCCAGCATGTTAAAGACTGAAAACTTCTACATGCAGGAGAACAGCAAAAACATGCACATCGTTACTGATCCTTTGTATTTTGTGATCGATGAGAAAAATAACTCCATCGAATTAACTGATAAAGGTCTGGACTTAATCACCGGTTCGGCCGAAGATCCTGAGTTCTTCGTACTGCCTGATGTAGGTTCTGATATTGCAGCTCTTGAAAAAGAGAAAATGTCTGAAGAGGATCGCACCAAGAAGAAGGATGAGATTCTTCAGAATTTCTCCATTAAATCAGAGCGTGTTCACACCATCAACCAGTTGTTAAAAGCTTATACTTTATTCGAGAAAGATGTGGAGTATGTGGTGATGGACAACAAGGTGAAGATTGTGGATGAGCAGACGGGTCGTATCATGGAAGGACGCCGATACTCAGACGGATTGCACCAGGCCATTGAAGCCAAAGAACGTGTTACCGTTGAGGCGGCTACACAGACCTACGCAACCATTACTTTGCAGAACTATTTCCGTATGTACAACAAACTGTCGGGTATGACGGGTACGGCGGAAACGGAAGCAGGCGAGCTTTGGGATATCTACGAATTGGATGTGGTGGTGATTCCTACCAACCGTCCTATTCAGCGTAACGATATGGAAGACATCGTTTACAAAACCAAGCGCGAGAAATACAATGCCGTAAGTGCAGAGATTATTCGTTTGGTAGAAGCAGGTCGTCCGGTATTGGTGGGTACAACCTCGGTTGAAGTTTCGGAGTTGTTAAGCCGTACCTTAAAAATGCGCGGTATCAAGCACAATGTACTGAACGCGAAATTGCACCAGCGAGAGGCCGAGATTGTGGCCGATGCGGGTACTGCAGGAGTGGTAACCATTGCAACCAACATGGCCGGTCGTGGTACCGATATTAAGTTGTCGAAAGAGGTGAAAGAAGCTGGTGGTTTGGCCATTATTGGTACCGAGCGTCACGAATCGCGTCGTGTCGACCGTCAGTTACGTGGTCGTGCCGGTCGTCAGGGAGACCCGGGTTCTTCTCAGTTCTTTGTATCGTTGGAAGATGATTTGATGCGTTTGTTTGGTTCTGATCGTATCGTTAAATATATGGACCGCCTTGGTTTGGAAGATGGAGAGATGATTCAGCACAGTATGATCACCAAGTCCATTGAGCGTGCCCAGAAGAAGGTGGAAGAAAACAACTTTGGTATTCGTAAGCGCTTGCTGGAGTACGATGATGTAATGAACTCGCAGCGTGAGGTGATTTATACCAAGCGTCGTCATGCCTTGTATGGTGAGCGTATCCAGGTGGATATTTCCAACATGATGGCCGATACTTGTACCGATATTGTTGAGGAATACCAAAATGCCGGCGATTTCGAAGGCTTTAAGTTGGAGTTGATCCGCGTATTCTCGGCACAGTCGCCATTTGAAGAGGAAGAATTCCTGAAAGGACGTGCTGATGAGTTATCCACACAGTTATTTGAAAAAATGTGGGATGCTTATAAGCGCAAAGGCGAGATTATTGCTCAGCAGGCTAATCCGGTTATTAAAGATGTTTACGAGACCAAGGCAGAAATGTATAAGAACATTGTGGTGCCGATCAGTGATGGTCAGAAAGTATATCAGATTACCACGAACCTGAAAAAGGCTTACGAAACTGAGTCAAAAGAGTTGGTTCGTTCATTCCAAAAAGCTTCGATGTTAGTAACCATCGATGATGCCTGGAAAGAGCACTTACGTGAATTGGATGACTTGCGTCAGGCGGTTCAGAATGCCACGTATGAGCAAAAAGATCCTTTATTGATTTATAAGTTTGAGTCATTCAACTTGTTTAAGGCAATGGTAGGTAGCAACAATAAAGATGTTGTTTCCCTGTTGTCGAAAGGTCATATTCCAATCCAGAATGCCGATGGTGTTCAGGAAGCTCAGGAGCGCAAGCGTCAGGATTATAGTAAGATGCAAACGCGTAAGGATGAGTTCTCTCGTGGCAATGGTTCATCGGAAGGTGGACAGAAAAAGCCAGAAAGAGTAGAGCCTGTTCGCGTTGAGAAAAAGGTGGGCCGTAACGAGCCTTGTCCTTGCGGTAGTGGCAAGAAGTATAAGCAATGTCATGGAAAATAAAACATAGTACCCGGTGCATGGTGCCTCGTGCACTGCGCACTGTGCACTGTGCACTAATAAAAGAAATATGATACTCAATTCAATCAATTGGAATGTTGATCCGGAGATTTTTAATGTAGGCCCCATACATGTGCGCTACTATGGTTTGTTGTTCGCCTTGGGCTTTATGTTGGGTTATTACATAATCGAGAAAATGTTTAAGTCGGAAGACATTCAGCAAGAGTGGCTCGATAAGTTATTTATGTACGTTGTGATAGCAACTGTGGTAGGAGCACGCTTAGGGCATGTCTTTTTCTATGGTTGGGATTATTACGCGCAAAATCCGGGCGATATAATTAAGATTTGGGAAGGAGGATTGGCCAGTCACGGCGGTGCCATCGGAATTCTGATCGCCCTCTATTATTATTCTAAGAAAGTAACACGTAAGAGCATGATCTGGACACTGGACCGTTTGGTGGTGCCGGTTGCTCTCACGGCTGTTTTTATTCGCCTGGGTAACCTGATGAACTCAGAGATATATGGCCATGCAACTGATTTGCCCTGGGGATTTGTGTTTGAACGTCGAGGAGAGACGGTAGCTAAACACCCAACCCAGTTATATGAGGCACTGTGTTATTTGGTAACATTTATCGTTGTATTCTTTACCTATTGGAAAACAAAGGCTAAAGAGAAACAAGGATTGATTTTCGGTATCTTCCTGATTGGGATCTTTGGTTCGCGTTTCTTTATCGAATATGTAAAAGAAGTACAGGAGTCCTGGGAGCAAGACATGACCCTTAATATGGGACAATGGTTAAGCATTCCTTTTATTATTGGTGGAATCTACTACATTTATAAAGCACTGAAGAAATAGGATTGATTAGCAATCGATATAAGGACCGGAATCATTAAGTTGGTTCTGGTTTTTTTATGCGAAATCACTAAAAGTATACGATAGTCGTTCAAATATAATAAAAACGTATATATTTGCTCCGAAAGTAACGTTTAGAGGATGAAAGATTATTCAAAGAATAAAAAGTACCAGGCAGTTTTCAAAAAAGGTAAAGAACTGTTCTGGAAGTATGGAATGAAACGTGTTAGTATTGAGGAGATTTGTAATGAGTCTTCGGTGAGTAAAATGACATTTTATAAGTTTTTCCCCAATAAAGTGGAATTGGCTAAAAGTATTATTCGGGAAATGATGGAGGAATTATTGGATGAATTTTCTCTTTGTATGCTATCGGATGTGAGTGTAGAAGAAAAAATCAAGAAGGCGATTTTTATGGAGGTGAAAATTTCCAAAGATGTTAGTATCGAATTTGTTAATGATATATATGGTAATAATGAGACAGAGATTATTAATCTGCTTCAACATTATAAAGATCAGGGTAAAACAATGATTTATTCCATTTTGGTTCAGGCTCAGGAGGAGGGAATAATCAGAAAGGATGTGAAAATCGATTTTATCATGTATCAGTTTGATAAGTTATTCGAAAATTTAAATAACGATAATCTTTTAAGCCAATACAGTTCCTTTCAGGAGTTTTCACTGGAGAATATCAACTTCATGTTATACGGATTAATGCCTAAGAAAAGATAAGTATTATGAAACTTTGGCCTGCCCTGATACTATTAATTTGTTGTTTCGCTAATACGAATGCGCAATTAAAACATCAGCGAACGAAGCAACTTGGTATAAAAGGTCAGGCAGTTGGATGGCTGCATTACAATCCCGATAATCCCTATCCGCTTTATCTGGGAGCGCGTTTTATACCACAGCTTAACTATGAGGTTAACCTCGCCAATGAGGCTTTAATTGATTTTGAAGCATCAGTTAATATGGTTGGTGATGTCGGGCTTCAGATACCCGATTCAACGGAATGGAATGGTAAGGTTTCGCCTTATCGTTTATGGGGGCGTTATTCCAACGAGCAGCTGGAAGTGCGTGCCGGCCTGCAAAAAATCAATTTTGGTTCAGCCAGTCTGTTGCGTCCTTTAATGTGGTTCGATCAGGTTGATCCACGCGATCCACTTCAGTTAACCGATGGTGTTTGGGGTGTTCTGTCGCGCTATTATTTTATGAATAATGCCAACCTGTGGGTTTGGCTTCTCTATGGCAATGACGAAGTAAAAGGCTGGGAGCTGATAGCCAGTCACAAACATATTCCTGAATTTGTGCACGCTTTCAAATGCCGGTACCACTCGGTGAAGCTGCTTTATCGTTCCATCACCGGGTGGCTGATGCCAGAAGTGTCAATGTTTATTTATCCGGATATGAGAAAATTGCTGAAAACCGAATTGGCTTTGATGCACGTTTCGATAAAGTAATTGGTTTCTGGCTGGAAGGCAGTTGGGTGGGTACTGGCAAGAACATCGGGAGGTTTACAAACCAGGTTAATTTAAATCTCGGGGCTGATTATACCTTTAATTGGGGCAGCGGATTGAATGCCGTTATTGAGCATCTGATCAGTTCATACGATGAAAAGGCTTTTGCTTTTGATAATTCCATTAGCATGACGGCTTTGTCATTGAATTATCCCATTGGCATGTTTGATAACTTAAATACCATAGTTTTTTACAATTGGGAGGATAAGCAATTATATAATTTCATAAATTGGAGTAAGCAATACGATTCCATCGTTCTGAATATTATGGGCTATTGGAATCCCGATGATTATAACATGCCCATTCAGGCCAATGCCGAGAATTTATTTGGTGGCAAAGGCTTGCAGATGATGCTGGTTTATAACTTTTAAATACCGACTAATACCTATCTATAATGGATGATATCATACAATTACAAAACCTTACCAAGCGATTTCCTGTTGGGAACGGACATTTTACAGCTTTATCCGATATCAATCTTTCCTTTGGTAAAGGCCAATTTGCCGGTTTGGTAGGACCCAGTGGTTCGGGCAAAACCACCTTGTTAAACATTATTGGCTCGTTGGATGTACCAAGTGAAGGTACTGCAATGGTGCTTGGTAAGTCAATTGCAGAATTGAGTCAAAAGCAAGCGGCCAACCTGCGTAATCATAGCATTGGATTTATTTTTCAGACCTATAACCTCTTGCCGGTGTATACGGTTTATGAGAATGTGGAATTTGCCCTTTTGCTGCAAAATATGTCGGCCGGCGAACGACGAAAAGCCGTTTTGCAAGCACTTGAGTGGGTGGGACTGACAGATAAGGAAAAATCCAAACCATCCATGTTGTCAGGAGGTGAATGTCAGCGTGTGGCCATTGCACGATCCATGGTGAAGAAACCGGTTATTGTCCTGGCCGATGAACCAACCGCTAACCTGGATTCAAAAAACTCACACCATATTCTTCAAACCATGCAAAAATTGAACGAAGAGCTGGGGGTTACCTTTCTTTTTTCAACCCACGATGAAAAGGTGATGCAGTATTTAAAACGAAAGATCTCTTTAGCCGATGGGCGAGTGGTGGCCGATGAGCTTGTAGGTGTGAAGGTATAGGGTTTAATGGTTTATAAGTTTAATAGTTTACAAGTTTACAAGTTGAGGAGTGAATAGTTTAATAATATATCATCCATCATAAATCATCATTCGACCATCATAAATCATAAATCCAAACATGCTTGCATTTAAACTAGCCTATAAAAATCTGATTGGAGCCGGACTAAGAACTTGGTTGAATGTAACGGTTTTGTCTTTTGCTTTCGTTTTAATCATCTTCTACAATGGCATGATCGATGGTTGGAACCGGCAAGGACGCAACGATACACAAAACTGGGAGGTAGCCAATGGCCAATATTGGCACCCTACCTACGATAAATACGATGTTTTCAGTATTCGGGATAGTCATCAGGCCTTGTCGTCGGAGTTATTGGCGGCTGTTGATTCGGGTCGCTTGGTGCCATTGCTAATCCAGCAGGCCACCATTTATCCGCAGGGTCGCTTGTTCAGTATCTTACTAAAAGGAATACCTACTCAGCAGGATTTGTTAAAGCTGCCAACACATCACCTTCGGAATAAGTCAGGTGAATTATTGGCGATTATTGGTAAACGAATGGCCGCAGCAACAAAATTGAGCACCGGAGATAAATTGCTGATACGTTGGCGTGACAAAAACGGAACTTTCGATGCGCGCGAGTTGCATATTGTCGAAGTGTTTCAATGTGATGTTCCCTCGGTTGATAACGGGCAGGTTTATATTGATTTTGATGCGATGCAGGAAATGATGGGGCTATCAGATCATGCGACGCTAATCATCACCGGCGATGAGGAGCCGGCTGAAATTAATAACTGGGTATTTAATGATTTAAAGTTTCTATTGGCCGAACTGGATCAGATGATTGAGTCGAAAAAAGGTGGAGGCATTGTTCTTCAGGCGGTTCTGCTATTAATCGCCTTATTGGCCATTTTTGATACACAGGTATTATCCATTTTTCGTCGCCAGAAGGAGATAGGAACCTATATAGCATTGGGCTTAACCCGACGGCAAGTCGTAGGGATATATACTGTTGAAGGGGCGGCACACAGTATATTGGCTGCATTGGTAGGCGCTGCTTATGGCATACCTTTCTTTTGGTGGCTCGATAGTGTGGGACTGAGTTTCGGAACAGTCGATGTGGGCATCACCATTGCTGAGAAAATATACCCCTATTACAGCATTGGTTTGATTTTCTCCACCTTATTACTGGTGGTTTTTTCGGCAACGGTAGTGAGTTATTTACCCGCTCGAAAAATTGCCCGCATGAAACCAACGGACGCATTAAAAGGGAAGATCCAATGAATGAGTTTATTTTTTTGAAAGTTGAAGAGTTTATGAGTTTAAAAGTTATTTAAAAAAGTGTCACAACAAAAATCCAACATCATATATCATCACTCATCCATCATAAATCATCCATCATAATTCCAAAATGCTCGCACTTAAATTAGCCTATAAAAACCTCCTTGGAGCCGGATTGAGAACCTGGTTAAATGTCAGTGTTTTATCATTGGCTTTTGTGCTGATTATTTTTTACAATGCCATGATTGACGGTTGGAATCGCCAGGGGCGCAATGATACGCAGGACTGGGAAATTGGTCAGGGGCAATATTGGCACCCGAAATACGATCGTTATGATGTATTTAGTTATCTGGATGCCCATCAAAAGATATCGTCCGGGGAGCAGGACCTGGTTGATAAAGGGCTTCTGGTTCCGCAATTGGTGCAGCAAGCAACCATTTATCCGCAGGGACGAATGCATAGTGTTCTACTGCGCGGAATACCAGCCTCGCAAAGTATTCTTAAGTTACCTACGGCGCAACTACAATCCTTGGATGGCGAGGTAAAAGGCTTGATTGGAAGGCGCATGGCCAAAGCTACCAAGTTAAATAAGGGAGATAGGGTATTGTTGCGCTGGCGCGATAAAAACGGCACTTTTGATGCCCTGAATGTGCTGATTGTTGATGTTTTTAAGTGCGATGTGGCCAATGTGGATAATGGCCAGATATACCTGGGTTATTCAGTGATGCAGGATATGATGGGATACGATAACGAAGCCAGTCTTTTGGTAAGCGGAACTGAAACAGGTATGGAACTCAACAATTGGCTATATCAATCACCCGATGTATTATTAAAAGATCTTGATGATTTGATCAATTCGGAGCGAATCAGTGGGATGATTATGCAGATGATTCTCTTGATGATTGCCCTGTTGGCCATTTTTGATACACAGATTCTTTCAATTTTTAGAAGGAAAAAGGAAATAGGTACCTACATTGCTCTGGGCTTAACCCGGCAGCAGGTGGTTGCGATCTTTACCATCGAAGGAGCCTTTCACAGTGTATTGGCAGCCATATTGGGCGCTACATATGGAGTTCCGTTGTTTGTGTGGATTAATACCGTAGGAATTAGTTTTGGAAATGCGGATATGGGCATTACCATAGCCGAAAAGATATATCCTTACTACAGTTTGCCATTGGTGTTTGGAACCATACTGCTGGTGCTGGTTTCGTCCACTATTGTTAGTTTTATTCCGGCACGAAAAATTAGCCGTATGAAACCGAATGATGCACTGAAAGGAAAGGGTTAAGTAAAGAGTTTAAAGTTTAAAAGTTGAGGATAAACCCGGAACCTAGAACCAATAAATATGATAAAATTTCTGATCAAAGGTATATTACGCGATAAAAGCCGAAGTTTGTTACCGGTCATCGTTGTTTCGTTGGGGGTGTTTTTAACCGTCTTTATGAGTGGCTGGATGAAGGGCATTTTTGGCGATATGATTGATATGAATGCCAATTATATGATGGGACATGTCAAGGTGATGACACGTGCCTATGCTGAAAATGAAGCGCAGATTCCCAATGATTTGGCATTGCTCGATGTAACGGAGCTGATGGAGCAATTATCCAAAGAGTATCCGGATATGGAATGGGTTCGTCGCATTCAGTTTGGCGGATTGCTGGATGTGCCGGATGAGAATGGGGAGACCAGGGCTCAGGGACCGGCGGCAGGTCGGGCAGTTGATTTATTAAATCCTGATTCCAAAGAGGCTGAGCGTTTAAATATTCCCAAGTCGATTGTTCAGGGCCGCATGCCACAGAAGCAGGGTGAGGTATTGATCAGCGATGAGTTTGCCCGCCGTTTTAATGTTCAGCTGGGCGATGATATTTCCATATTGGGTTCAACCATGTACGGAAGCATGGTGGTGCCCACATTTAAAGTTTGTGGTACCATCAATTTTGGCATGGCAATGCTCGATCGGGGTGCCATCATTATGGATATAAGCGATGCCGGTTTAGCTTTTGATATGGAGGATGCCGCAGGTGAAGTGCTTGGTTATTTTAAAACCGGTTTATATGATGATGAAGTGGCTCTGTCGGTTCGCGATGCCTTTAATCAGAAGTACAGTCAGGCCGAAGATGAGTTTTCGCCTCAGATGGTGCGATTGCGCGACGAGGCCTCCTTAAAACAATATCTGGATATGGCTGATAACATGAGTGCAATGATGGTTACCATCTTTATTATTGCCATGTCGATTGTGCTGTGGAATACGGGTTTGCTCGGCGGATTAAGGCGTTACACCGAGTATGGGGTTCGCCTGGCCTTGGGTGAAGAAAAAGGACATATTTTCAAGACCATTATCTACGAAGCCATCATCATTGGTTCCATTGGATCTTTGGTAGGGTCGGTACTTGGCATTGTGCTTTGTTACTATTTGCAGGAGAATGGCATTGACTTTAGTGCGTTGATGAAAAATGTGACCATGATGATACCAACTGTTTACCGCGCCAAAGTAACGCCAGAGTTGTTTTACATTGGTTTTATACCGGGCTTATTTGCCATGACTTTAGGGAATGCCTTGGCTGGTTATGCAATTTATAAACGTAAAACGGCTCAACTATTCAAAGAGCTGGAGGTTTAATCAATAGAATTCCCAGAGGCTTGCCTCGATGGCAGCTTTTCTCCCTTGAATTTCAGAGGGCTTAATAAAGATAACAAGCGCTTGTGCGCATATACGCTTAAGCGGCATAAAATTTGACAAAGAAATCGATAGTTAACAATCAAATACAATAAATATGAAATTCCTAATTATAATATTTTCAGTCGTTTTTTTGAGTTTATCTGCCAATGCGCAATCGGCCGATGACATCATGAAAAAGATTGATCAGAATATGTCCTCTGAAAATCGAATTGTCGAATCCAGTATGACCATCCATGGACGACGAAATAGCCGAACCATCACATCGGTAAGTTATACAATTGGAACTGAGAAATCTTATACCGAGTATTTATCGCCTGCAAGAGAGAAAGGAACAAAGATGCTTAAGCTGGAGGATCGTTTGTGGACCTATTATCCTTCAAATGATCGAACTGTGCAGATATCAGGTCACATGCTTCGGCAGTCGGTTATGGGTTCCGATTTATCCTACGAAGATATGATGGACGATCGTAAACTCGGTGATATTTATACCGCCGAAATACTATCGACAGAGGAATATGAAGGAAGAAAAGTGTATGTACTTAATTTAAAAGCAAAAGTTGAAGACGTAGCTTATGACTCACGCAAGTTATGGGTGGATGCCAAATATTTTTTGCCTCACAAAGAAGAGTTGTATGCAAAAAGTGGTCAGTTGTTAAAGCAAACAACACTTAGCAACTTCAAAAAGATTGAGGGAAGGTGGTATCCAATGAAATTGAATTTTAAAGATGTACTTAAGCAGGGAAAAGGAACAGATTGGGAAATCACAAGCATCAAGTTTAATGCTGAGATACCGGCATATCTATTTACAAAGGCCGCTTTAAAACAATAAAACAAAGAGCCGTAAGAGCTGAGTGCTAAAGATTCTAATTTAATTAATGCGCGGCATTTCCCAAATGGGCAAAGTGCTACTTTTTGAAAAACCACCGTTTGCCCAAACGGGCAAAGTGAGAAAAATGTAAAAGACAGTGTTTGCCCAAACGGGCAAGGCTCAAAAATTACAAAAGTCAACCAATGCCCAAACGGGCAACGCTTTCCCGTGAAAAAAACATCCATTGCCCCAATGGGCAAAACTCGTCCAACAAAAAAGTGACCCATTGCCTGTTTGGGCAATGCTCGAAAAATACAAAAGTTGGGTTTTGTCCGTTCGGGCATCGACTAATATTGAATGATTGCTAGCATTCAAAAAAGGATAAAAGAGGATCGCATCATGTTTAAGTGGTGCGATTTTTTGTAAATATACTTTTTCAAAAGGATGAGATATAAAAATAGGGGTCTTGACAAAATAAAAACCAAAATATAAAACATTAGGGGTGTGGTGGGCAGGGTTTAATTAAAATAAATGTAATAAATTTGGAATTACACCCCTTGGTTTGTATGTTTGTTGGCGTAAAAAATGTTTTTGTCACAACAACCCCCTTCAAAACCTGGGGTAATATGGTTTTTTTGAAGTAAAATCACTCACAAAGGGGGTAATAACCACTAGCTGTGACTGCAGACGTTAACCTTTATCACATTAATATGAAATTGAATTTGAGATTAAAAAAGAGAATGCTGCTTACCCTTTTTATAATTATGGGGTGTGGCGGACTAATGGAGCTGAGTGCACAGCCCGGTGTTGATTCGGGTGCCACAGCCTGGATGATTACTTCAACGGCCTTGGTGTTATTAATGGTACCGGGATTGGCCATGTTTTATGGTGGATTGGTTCGTTCCAAAAACGTTTTGGGCACCATGATGCATAGCTTTGCGGCTATGGGTGTTATGAGTGTACTTTGGGTAACGGTAAGTTACAGCATGTGTTTTGGACCCAATGTTCTTGGCGGATGGTTTGGATGGAATCCGGACTATGTGTTCCTTAAGGGAATTGATGAGACGGTTATGGAGGGAGGAGTGCCCGAATATGTCTTCTCAATGTTTCAGGGAAAGTTTGCCATTATAACACCGGCATTAATTGCAGGAGCTTTTGCTGAGCGCGTTAAATTCAGAGGCTACCTGGTGTTTATTACCTTATGGGGATTATTAGTCTACAATCCACTTTGCCATTGGGTGTGGGCCGAAGATGGCTTCCTGTTTAATATGGGCGCTGATGGTGCCATCGATTTTGCAGGTGGAACGGTGGTGCATATTTCAGCGGGAATCAGTGGATTGGTAGCCGCTATTTATTTGGGGGCTCGTCGTGGTTATCCGCATCGACAAATGCGACCAAACAACCTGGTGATGGTGATGATGGGAGTTGGCTTGCTGTGGGTTGGCTGGTTTGGTTTTAACGCAGGTAGCAGCGTTTCTAGCGGATTAAGCACGGCTCAGGCATTAACGGCTACTCAGGTAGCAGCAGCAGCCGGAGCATTAACCTGGATCATTATTGAAGGATTCCATCAGGGTAAAATGACGGCACTCGGGTTCGCTTCCGGTATCTTGTCTGGTTTGGTGGCTGTAACACCGGCAGCTGGTGTCGTACAACCATTAGGCGCAATGGTATTAGGAGCCCTTGCAACAGTTATTTGCTACCTGATGTTGATTGTAAAAGATAAGATGGGTTACGATGATTCATTGGATGCTTTTGGTATTCATGGTGTTGGAGGGATAGTAGGAGCAGTGGCGCTTACATTCTTTATCAGGGATAGTTGGATGGCCAATGCAGCAAATGCCGCCGGAGGAACCTGGACCATATGGCAACAATTAGGTGTGCAGGTAGCTGCAGTTGCAATAGCGATTGTTTACTCCATTGTACTTACCTTACTTATTTTGGTGATCGTCGAAAAATTATTCGGACTTAAGTCAACACCAGAAGAAGAAATGCAAGGCCTTGATCATGCCTATCATGGTGAGCGAGGTTATGGTATGTTAAATCCAAATTAATAATCGTCAAAGCAAAAAATAATGAAATTAATTACAGCTATTATACGCTCTTATCAGTTGGATCAGGTTCGCGAAAGCCTGATTTCAGCTGGTATTACCAGAATTACAGTTAGTCGTGTATCGGGACATGGTGTGCAAAAAAGAGAAGAAGTTTACCGGGGCAAAAAGGTAGTTCCGGCACTTATCCCTAAAATGAAAGTTGAAATTGCCGTTAATGATGACTTTGTAGATACAACAGTAAATGCTATTATTGCAGGTGCAAAGTCGGAAAGTGATGTGGTAGATGGAGAAATTGGTGATGGGAAAATATTTATTACGCCACTGGAAGAGTGCATTCGGATTCGAACGGGAGAGAAAGGTAGTAATGCTATATAAATGATTACAGGTACTAAGTGCCTGAATATTCCAAATCTATGAAAATCAAAATCCCTTATTGCTCGCAATAAGGGATTTTTTTATAATAGGATTTTGAAATACTTTTATTTAGCCGGCTGATGCTGAGGACGCAGCAAATCCATAACTGTTTTTACGGGGTTAAAAGTACTGACTGGTACTTCAACAAAAAAGGTTAACCAATGGGCCATGGCACCGTTCCACAAGCCTGGTAATTCAAGTGCTTTTAAAGATTTACCGTTCTGAGTTTTTTCTGAAATAAAACCGGTTTCAGGATCGACATAGTGGCTCAGATCAAATTTATTACCCTTGTAATCTTTTGTATAACAAACCAAATCAACCGGATTAAAGTGTGTGCTGGCTTTTAAAATGGCTTGTTGAGCTTCATCGTTAGGATCAATTTGTGCTCCTTCAACAATTTGAAGGCTTACATTACCATCTTTCTGTTTTACCCAAAATGGTCCACCTCCGGGTTCGCCTTCGTTCTTAACCATGCCACAAACGCGTATCGGACGATTTAACTTATGCTTAATCAGTGTAGCTTTTTCCTCATCACCAAGTTTCTCAATATCGTCGCGTTGCATTTGCAGTTCCTCGCATAAAAAGTCAACCCCCTCAGTTAATTTATTCTGTACGTCATCCAGAATGTTGAATATCTTTTCCTTTTTATTAATTAAAATACCGGCCAGTAGCTTTTTGTTACGAACTGTATCAGCCATTAAATGTTCAGGCACCACATTGTCGATGTTTTTTATAAAGATCAAATCTTCATTAAGCTCATTGAGATTTTCAATTAATGCTCCATGACCAGCTGGTCTGAATAATAAAGAGTCATCAGCTTGTCTGAAAGGTGAATTGTCCGGATTAACAGCTATGGTATTGGTTGACTTCTTTTGGAATGAAAAATCAACCAGGTATTTCATATCGAACTTCTTTTCTAAATCGGCCTGACTTTTATTTAATTGTGTATTAAAAAGAGCATGGTGTTCCGGACTTACTGTAAAATGAACTTTACCTTGCTTATTGCAAGCGGCATATTCGGCAGTTTCTTTCAAGTGTTCTTCCAGTGGGGTGAAAGTCGCATTTTCATCCTCATGGAATTTTAAAAGTCCTTTAGGAAGCTTTCCATAGTTTAGGCCTATTGGCAATAACAAGTGTTCAATAATGGTTTTACCCAAATTGGCATCTATATTTTTTGGGTCGATTTTCTGATTAATGCTTTTTTCAAGTTCATCGACAAAGGCAAAATCATCTAATCTACTAAAAAAGGTATGATAAGGTTCTTTCGAAAGTAACGCTTCCTTTTCGTTGCTGCTGGCCTGTATAAATTCAAAAAGAGATTTAAACATTCGCGTTGCAGCTCCTGAAGCAGGAACAAACTTAATTACCGAAAGGCCTTTGGCAAGAGCTTCTTCATACTGCTCAATATATTGTTGTTCCAGTTCTTTATTGGGGGAAATTATACCATCATTAATGGTTGCGGCTTTGGCTAATGACGAAAAAGCAAAACCATTTTTAAAATGATTTAATTGAATATTGATCAATTCTTCCGAAATATCATCGGTCTTTAATTGTTCAAGGTCTCGTGGAGATAGCATATTTTCTAGTTTTAGTTGATTGTAATAATAGTTTTTTTGGCAGTATTTAGCAAGCTTCCTTAGTTATATATTGGTTAACGTTATGAATACACAATTGTGAGTGTCTAAAGATGACAGTGTTATCATAAATATGACAGAACGTTATTGGGTATGAAATAATCGACTAAATGACCCTAATGTTCAAAAGGACTGATAATCAATTATTTAAATGTTTAGATTTTTCGAAAAATGTCATATATTCGCCAAGTTAAAAATTCTTAATAAATATTCACTAATCATTCTTGTATGAAGAGAATAGGATTGTTGTGCGGGTTATTATTGCTTGGCCTACAGGTGTTTGCTGAAGGCTATCAGGTTAATCTGCAAGGAAATCGGCAAACAGGTATGGGGCATACCGGAGCCGGCTTATTTATGGGAGCTTCCAGTATGCATTTTAATCCGGGAGCCTTAAGTTTTATGGATAAAAAGTATGATTTCTCATTTGGAGGTAGTTTTATCTTCTCAAATAATACCTTTCAAAAACAGGCTTCTGTTTATGAAGCTAAATCGGATAATCCCTTAGGAACACCATTCTATTTTTATGGGGCCACTAAGGTAAATGATAAATTAGCATTTGGTTTGGCAGTGACTACACCTTATGGTAATTCTTTAAAATGGGGCGATGAGTGGGATGGCAAATTGCTTATTCAGGATATTTCTTTACGTGCCATTTTTGTGCAACCTACATTATCGTATAAAATTAACGACAAATTAGGATTCGGTGTTGGATTAATGGCAGTGAATGGTAATGTTGATTTAAATAAAGCGTTGCCGGTACAATATGATGCGGGTGATGCCAGTGTGAATATTGCTGGTAATACATGGGCATTTGGTTTCAATGCGGGATTAAGTTATAAGGCAAGCGAGCAATTATCGTTTGGTTTAAGTTATCGATCTGAAGTATTGGTAAAGCTTGAAGAAGGGGATGCAGATTTTACAGTACCTGGTTCATTAAGTACTTTATATCCTGATACCAAATTTGATTCAGAATTACCAATGCCGATGAATATTACTTTTGGGGTTGGTTATCAGGTAAATGATAAGCTATTATTGGCAGCAGATCTTCAATATGTTGGTTGGTCGACTTATGAGAGCTTAAATTTTGACTTTGAAGCAGAATCAATTCCTGATTCATATAATCAGCGTGATTTTGAAAATACCATGATTTATAGATTGGGAGCGGAATATAGCTTGAATGAAAAGTTCCAGTTTAGAGCTGGTGTATATTACGATAGCACACCAATACCGGAAGATTTACTAACGCCTGAAACTCCGGGAACCAATAAGATCGGCTTATCATTGGGTTGTGGTTATCAGATTAACGATAAACTTTCATTGGATGCATCATTGCTATATATTCACGGTACGAAACGTGAAGATGGTTATGCACCAACTAATTTTTACGGAACATACTATACCAATGCGGTAATTCCCGGTATAGGAATCAATTATTCATTTTAATAGACAATAGCGATGCAAAAAAATATATTGAAGTACACACTTTTATTGGGTATTGCCGCTTTATGGTCTTGCGAACCCAATGTTGATGAATTTAAGCCGTCAAAAGGAACGGCCGATTTCTCAAAGTTTATTGCTATTGGCGATTCTTATACTGCTGGTTATACCGATGGAGCACTTGGTAAAAGAGGTCAGGAGGAAAGCTTTAGCTATATTCTTGGTAAACAGTTAATGTATGTGGGTAGTTCGTCCTACAACCAACCATTGGTTAAGGCAGAGGGAAGTATAGGTTCTGCTTTGAACGGTTACTATAAATTGGAAGTAATTGAAGGTTCACTTGCTCCTGTTCCTGGAAAGGGAAATCCAGCTATTTTGGCGGAACGAGTGCATAGTGAAGAAAACCAAAGCTTTGGAGTTCCTGGGGCAAAATCATATCATTTATTAGCGCCGGGCTTTGGTAACCCAGAAGCTGGAATAGGTAATTACAATCCTTTCTACACACGTTTTATGTCAGCTGCCAATGCTTCTGTGATGGGTGATGCTATGCAAACTCAGCCAACTTTTATTTCTTTAATGATTGGTGGAAATGATGTTTTAGGATATGCTTTAGCAGGAGGGGAGGCTGATGCAATTACTCCAGTTGATCAGTTTGCAAATTACATGAGACTTATAACAGGAAGTGCTTTCGGAAACGGACAACAAGGAGTTATTGCTAATGTACCCAGTGTTGATTTTTTACCTTATTTCAATCATATCTTAAAAGATGGCCATTTGCCTTTAGTTGTAGAAGATGATGCTTCTCCTGTTGGTGTTCGTCAACTTGTAGAAGGCGAAAAGGTTTTATTATCCGCCAGCACCATGTTGCAAATGGGTTATGGTCAATCACCAGATAAGCCATTACCAGCAAAATATATTTTGGATTTGGATGAGTTAACAGATATTAGAACTGCAACTGCAGCGTATAATCAAACCATTAAAACCTTAAGTGATCAATATAAATTGGCTTTAGTTGATTTATCTGATTTATTAAAACAATTAAGTACAACAGGCCTGATAATTGATGGAAATCGTTACACTGGTACTTTTGTTTCAGGGGGTGTTTTCTCTCTTGATGGTATACATACAAGTGGTCGTGGCTCAGCCATTATTGCAAATGCCTTTATTGATGCAATAAATGCTAAGTTTGGCGCTACTGTGCCACGTGCAAATATAAATGACTATGATATGGTGATGTTTCCTTAATATTTAGGAATAATAATATGAGTGGTTAAAGGAGGGGCAACCCTCCTTTTTTATTAGCAAAAAATTGGCGTATTAACCGATTTCTTCTTCAATAAGCTTTGAAAGCCCTTCTTTAAGCTTAAGAAAAATGGGCGTGTCTACCGGAAATTTTTTATCGGCTACTTGTTGTATGGGTAATATTCGAGGTGTAGTACCGCTTATAAAGGCAGCATCCATTTGTATTAATTCGTCAATATTAACTGCCTGATAGCGGATGTTTATTCCGAGTTTACTTGCTGTTTTAATTACTTGCATGCGCATGATGCCTGAGAGCACCATCGACTCGTCAGCAGTAAACAATTCATTTTCTTTTATAAAAAATAAATTGGAACGACTCCCTTCAGTCAGGTAATTTTCGGAATTGACCAGCAAAGTTTCATAAACCTCCTGTTGTTCAATAATGTTATCAGCTTTGTTACGAACAGTCGGATTATAGATTTTGGCTTCAGGATGATGGCGTTCAGAAAATTGCAGTGAACACCTTATTCCTTCACTAATGGTTGAGGCATCGGGGTAGTTGGTCTCGATAAAATAGGCCATAAACAGCATCTCGCCATTGGGCATGCTTCTGAATTCAAGTTTAACATTGCCATTTTCAATATTATTGGCCGAAAACAACATGTTGAGCGAAGCAGGTAAACGATCCACATTGATGTGTGGCTTTATTTCGGCAATTCTTAAGGTGTTTTTTAGCCGCTTTAAATGCTCGTTGAGGAAGAGAGCTTTAAACCTTTCGATGCGAAAAACCTCATAAACGCATATGGAATCAGGAGTCAGCGAGGCATTGTAGTAACTCACAGACTTAAGGGTTCGATCCATTAAAAAATATTGGCCATCAATAACCGGCTGCATTGTAATGAGGTATGGTTTAATTTGACGGATGAAGATAGGTAATTTTATCGGGCTGGCAAGTGTGCTTGATTAAACTTTGGCGAACAAGCTTATACGTTTTACGAATTGGTGTTTTTTTATAAATAAAATTCCCAGAGCCTTGCCTCTTGTTCAGCTTTTTCTTCCCTGAATTTTCGGGGAGATGGTCGATTTATCGGTAGGGATTAATAAAGAAAACTGGGTTTTCTTTATGCAATCAATGAGGTATAACTAAAGGAAAGTTAGCAACTCCTGAAGATTATTAATCTCATAGGTAATCTCTTCGTTATGCTCCAAACCTTTGGAGTTAAAAAAGACCTGATCGATTCCAGCTTTGCGGGCTCCTTTAATATCAGCTTCCAGGCTGTCGCCAATTACCAGACATTCCTTAGGATTGGCATGGCTGCTTTTAACCGAATAATCGAAAAAGTACTTGTCCGGCTTCTGTACGCCAATCAATTCTGATATGAAAATATTTGTGAAGAATTGTCGGAGGCCACTATTTTCCAGCTTTTTATTCTGCACTTCTTTAAAGCCGTTGGTAATGATGTGCAGTTGGTATTTGCTTTTAAGTATCTCCAGTACATCAAGTGTATTTGGAAACAAGAGGGTTTTGGTAGCGCTGATATTGAGGTAGTCGTTGGCAAATTGCTGCGCAACCATAATGTCGTCGAAACCAACCTCTGAAAAAGGAAGGTGAAAACGCTGAAGGTTCAGCGTTTTTTTAGTCACCTTATTCTTTCGGTATTGAGCCCAGAGAAACAGGTTATGAACCTCATAGCGGGCATGAAAATCATTGTAATCATCAAAAAAGCGTTCCAGTTGGTATGAATCAAACATCTCTCGCAAGGTTGCTTCTGAGTTAGTTTCAAAGTCCCATAAAGTATGGTCTAAATCGAAAAAGAGATGTTTGTAGTGCTTCATTGCTGATAATGGTTTTAATACCTGTATTTATGATTTATATCTTTTGTCTTAATCTTGAATCTTCCTATTTATTCACTTGAATAACTAAGTGTCTGGTCAGGCTCCAAAAGTTTTCTTTATCGCTGATGCGTACAACCATCGAACCGTCGTTGGCCGTTTCCAATGAGTAGGATGAAGCCGGGTGGTTGGATAGAATCTTCGCTTTAGGCATAAAAACATTTAAAGAGTCCAGTTCACGATAATCTACCGATGTAAAATAATCCTGAGCAAAGCCTTCCGATAATAACTTCTTTTTGCTTAAGAAACCATCGTTCGAGATAATCTTTTCTTCTTTCAATTCTTTTTTTGTACCGAAAACATAATAGGCACGATAAAGCTTTTCGGTGGTTTCAGCTAGCTGCTGCTGGGTGGCATATTTCACCCGCTCTAATGAATCAACAACGCCCTGAAGTCCATCGATGGTGAAGTTAAGATCAGCAATCTCCAGGCTCTGACTTTCGAGTTTCTGCTGTAATTGAATAATCTCGATTGTTTTGTTTTTTAACTGGTTATTCAGACGCTTTACCAGCTTATTTAAATTGGTGTTGTTAGAGCCCGATTGTTGCAGTTGTTTTTCCAATTGCGAAATCTGTTCTTTGTTTTTTAATACCAGGTCGTATATGGCTTTAATATCGCGATTAATGCGATCTTCCAAAGCTTCGCCACCAGTTTCAATATCTTTGGCAGACAGGGTAATTATCTGTTCTTTTTCTTTTATTTCCTGCAGGTTATCATCGATTTCGATGAGCGCAGAAACCAAACTATTCATCTGACGGTCTTTTTCGATGGTCATCATCTGCAAGGAGTCAATTGCCTGATCTTTTTTCATCGTATCTTTCTGACCGCAACTGAAAAGAAAAATTAGGGATGCTAATGTAAGTAAGTACTTCATGTGTATTAATTTTATTCTAAGGCTTTTTCGGAATTTAATACGTTCACCATCCTCGGTCAGGAGAATTGTCATGTAAGAATTCTTATTGCCCAATGTGAGTAAGGATTATTGCATGCAACAAACTACTGCTTGTTGTCTTTTTTCTTTTTAATTTCTGTTTTGCCCTCAACAATTATAACAATTTCTCCTTTAACGGTTTTCGACGAGAAATATTGCTTCAATTCTTCCAAAGTACCTTGTTTGTTTTCTTCGTGTAGCTTAGTCAACTCACGCGATACCGAAGCTTTTCGATCACTTCCGAAATGCTCGCCCAATTGCCCGAGCGTTTTTACCAGTCTGAAAGGTGATTCATAAAAAACGATTGTGCGACTTTCATTGGCTAACAATTCCAAGCGTGTTTTACGACCTTTTTTCTGGGGCAGAAATCCTTCGAAGCAAAACCGATCGTTGGGTAAACCCGAATTAACCAAGGCGGGAACAAAAGCCGTTGCACCCGGTAAACACTCCACCTCAATGTTTTCTTCCAAACATTTTTTCACCATGAGGTAGCCCGGATCGGAGATGGCAGGTGTGCCCGCATCTGAAACTAAAGCACCGGTTTCACCCGATTTAATACGTTCAGCAACCTTATCAACCGATGAATGCTCGTTAAATTTATGGTGCGAAAACATACGGGTAGATATTTCAAAATGCTTTAATAGAAAACCAGTTGTTCGGGTATCTTCGGCCAAAATAAAGTCGGCTTCTTTTAGAATGCGTATGGCGCGATAGGTTATATCTTCCAGGTTGCCAATGGGTGTTGGTACAACGTATAATTTACTCATTAATCAATTTTTAGTCTTGCTTCTCTTTATTCAGATTTCAATGTCGATTATTAATCAACCAACACTTTTAGTTCTCTAAATAAACCTTCTTTTAATACTCTTGTAAAACGATTCTGTAGCTTCATTATCATTTTCCCAGCTGTAGTTGGATTGCAGAAAACGAAGCGCCGAATCATAGGAATCCATTTGGTTGATTTGATCCAATGTCTGATTGAATAAATCGGAATTGTTATCAAATAGCTCGCGTTGGAAATAGAAACGGTCGTTTAGTCCAAAGGCCTTTTTTACATCGCTTACCGGCTTACCAATTTGCTTGATATCCTCAATCTGCTCCTTTTTATTAGCCATGGCCTCATTTACCGACGAATTATCTTTATTGATGACTTCGCCTAATACAGCCGGCCTTGTTTTGCTCACACCTTTTTTAATGGTGTTTGCTTCAATTTGCTCAGGAATGGCTTCTGACTCATAGGTTACAGTATCAGAATCCTTGGTGATGCTTTCTGAATAATCCTTTACGACTTCTTCCTGATCGGTGACCTCCTTAAAATCATTCGTCACCGTTTCAGAATCATTTTTTGCCGGTTTTACATCATTCTGTTGTGGTTCCGCGTTGTTCATTTTTGGTTCCGAATGACTTTGTACCGGTTTCGAATCATTTATAACTGGTGCCGGATCACTTTGTAATGGTACCGGATCATATTTCACTTCTTTTGCCTGTGTTGGTTTGGGTTCAGGCTCATTTTTTACTGGTTCAGAAGGCTTCTGAAGCGCTTCATCAGTTTTGCTTGACTCACCCTCTGCAAACCGACTCGAAGATTCGGCAATGGCCCAATTATCTTCTTGCTGGCTATTGCTAACACCCTCAGAAGTTAAGGCCGATTCTGTTTTTTTTCCAATACCTTTTTCAGCATTAAGTTGTTCCAACAGTGCCAACTCCTCGTTAATGTTTGCTATTTTAGTGCGGGTTAAATTGATAAAAGCTGCATTCAACTCATTTTTACCTTTAAAGGTGTTTACAAGAGTGTGAACTTCTTTTATATCGTTAAGGATAATATTGATGAGTGCTTCTTTTTCCATAGTAACAAGATGGCTTTTTAACTTATGTACAAAGTTAACGATTGGAATTAAATAATAAGGATACACTGAATGTTTCTTGAAAGTAAAGCGAACAGAGATTCGCAAAAAGGATGGGTCGAGGTAATTGTCGGCTCGATGTTCTCGGGAAAAACGGAAGAATTACTGCGCCGGCTTAAACGTGCCAAGATAGCACAACAAAATGTTGAGATTTTTAAACCAATGGTGGATGTGCGTTACAGCACCGATGAAGTGGTTTCGCATGATGCCAATGCCATACGCTCAACGCCGGTTGAATCATCGGGTAACATCATGTTATTAAGTGGTAATGTAAATGTAGTGGGTATTGATGAGGCCCAGTTTTTTGATAATGGATTGGCTGAGGTGTGTCACCAATTGGCTAATCAGGGGATTCGGGTGATTGTGGCCGGATTGGATATGGATTTTAAAGGAAAACCTTTTGGTCCCATACCTGATTTGATGGCAACGGCCGAATATGTTACAAAAGTGCATGCCATTTGTATGCGTTGTGGTGATTTGGCTCATTTTTCGCATCGCTTATCCGATGATGAAAAACTGGTTCTTTTGGGTGAGAAAAATGAATACGAACCGTTGTGTCGGGCTTGTTTTATGAAAGCTAATTCGTAATTATGGGGTATAGTGTTAGTCAGTTAGCCCAAATGGCTTCAGCACGTGTAATTGGTAAGGGGAATATAGGTGTTGACAAAATTGTTTACGATAGTCGCAAAACCTTTATGCCTGACCAAACTCTTTTTGTGGCCATTCAAACCACCAATAACGATGGGCATAACTACATAACTGATTTATACTATAAAGGAATCAGGGCCTTTATTGTTGAAGAAAGGGCAAGTATTGATTATAATAGTTTCCCGGATGCCGGTTTTATTGTTTGTAAGGATTCGATCCAATGTTTGCAGGCGATTGCAGAACAAATCCGGCGGAATTACCAGATACCTTTTATTGGCATTACAGGTAGCAACGGAAAAACCATTGTGAAAGAATGGTTGAGCAAAGTGCTGGACTGTAAGTATAAGCTTGGGCGATCTCCGCGAAGTTTCAACAGTCAGATTGGAGTACCTTTATCCATATGGATGCTGGATAAAGACATTGATTGTGCTGTAATCGAAGCCGGTATTTCGAAGCCTGATGAAATGGAAAATCTTGTCAGGTGCATTCATCCTGAAATTGGTATTTTAACGAATATCGGGCAAGCTCATCAGGAGAATTTTGAAAGCGTGGAGCAAAAGCTCAGAGAAAAGCTGCAGCTGTTTAAAGAAAGCAATACCATTTTATTTGATGGCGATGATAAGCTCATCACTCAAACCATTCAGGAAATTTATCCCAATAGGAAATTAAAAAGCTGTGGCCGCAATGCTGATAATGACTTGCAGTTATGTGAGCAGGAATTTCATGCGAATGGAAGCAAGCTGACTTTGAAATGGGAAAGCAAAGTGTTTGATGTCCATTTTGCGTATCAGGATCGGATATCGATTGATAATTTACTATTGGTGATATTAGCGGCTTTAGTAAATGATATTGAGATTGATCAGCTGCAAGGTCAGGTGGATTCGCTACAGCCAATAGCCATGCGACTTGAGCAGAAAGAAGGTGTTAATAATTGCTTATTGATTGATGATGCTTACAATGCTGATTTAACTTCGCTCGAACTGGCTTTGGATTTTCTCAATCAGATGGGAGCCAGGCGCGATCTTTCCAAAACATTGATTTTATCGGATATTTACCAAAGCGGAATTGATGCCAATGCCTTGTTTTCGAAAATCAGGCGATTGTGTAAAGAGAAAGGCGTCAGTAAACTAATTGGTATTGGGAAGCATTTGTATGCAGCCATGGAAGGGATTAATGCATACCGTGATACGGATGATTTTTTGCGCAATGCCGATTTGAATGAGTTTAAGGATGAAGCCATTTTGCTTAAAGGTTCGCGTAATTTTGCTTTCGAACGAATTTCGGCACATTTAGAGCAACGACGGCATAAAACAGTTTTGGAAATTAACCTGAATGCTCTAACTGAAAATGTTCAGTGGTTTCGGTCAAAGCTGAAAAAGAATACCCGGCTATTGGCTATGGTTAAGGCCTTTTCGTATGGAACTGGTTCTTTCGAAATAGCCAATTTATTGCAACATCAAAAGGTCGATTATTTGGGTGTTGCATTTGCCGATGAGGGTATCGAACTAAGAAAGGCAGGTATCACATTGCCCATCATCGTGATGAATCCTGAATTAAGTAGTTTCCCATTGATGCTCGAATATGAGCTGGAGCCTGAAATTTATAGTTTTGAAGTTTTAAATGCGTTTCGCAAAGCGGTTCAGCGTCAGGGAATGACCAATGTGCCTATCCATATAAAAGTGGATACTGGCATGAATCGTTTGGGATTCTTAATTGATGAGCTGGATGATTTACTTGATCAGTTAAAATCATCAGGTCAGTTGAAAGTAAGCAGCGTATTCTCACACCTGGCTGGCAGTGACGAAGCCATTCACGATGGTTTTACGGAGGAGCAGATTCACGCTTTTAAATCAGCATGTAGCAAATTAAAGCTAGGCTTGGGCTACGATTTTATAAAGCATATTTTAAACTCAGCTGGCATTGAGCGCTTTCCCAATGCTCAATTTGACATGGTTCGGTTGGGAATCGGTATGTATGGCGTGTCGGCCACCGGGCAAAATTTGGCACAGGTTAATTGTCTTAAATCTTATGTGTCGCAGATTAAGGTGGTAAAAGCCGGTGCAACAGTTGGCTATAGCCGCAAAGGACAATCGGAGAATGAAACCCGTATTGCTGTTATCCCCATTGGTTATGCCGACGGATTTAACCGACAGCTCAGTAATGGAGTAGGACAAGTATCGATAAGAGGGCAAAGAGCAAAGATTATTGGCAATATTTGTATGGATATGTGTATGGCCGATGTAAGCGATTTAAAGATTAAGGAAGGCGATGAAGTTGAAATATTTGGGAGTGTTATCACACTTCACGAGGTGGCCAGCACCTTAAATACCATTCCCTACGAAATTTTGACAAGTATTAGTCGTCGGGTGAAACGTGTTTACGTGATGGAGTAGAGGCGTTTGGAGATCGGATGTGAACAATTCAGTATTTTTTTTACGCGTTTTATAACACATGTTTGTCATATGGATGCAGTTTAATTTTATTTTTGCAGCCATGAATGAACAGACAGGTGATATTTCTGATTTAGTGAAGAAGCATATTCAGGCGCTTGACCCGTATGCTGAGGTAGTGATTCTATTCCCCGAGGGTGTAAGTATTCATGAAGATATCGTGGTATATGTTTTAACGAATGAAAAGGTTAACTTCCAGCTGGAGCAACAATATCTGGACGCCCGATACAACGTAGAACTCGAATCAGGAAAATCAATTTCACTTTATATCTACTCAAAAGAAGATTGGCATAAGCAATTTAAGGATACCCCAATTTATAAGAAAGTTCACCTTGAAGGTGTTTATTTGTAGGCAGATATTTGTATAAGTCTATTCGTTGATTGATAGAGGTATTGAAAAATAAAAAGTAGAACCTTTATCAATTTCACTATCCAACCAAATTTCTCCACCAAGTATTTCAACAGCCATCTTGGAGATAGCCAGTCCCAAACCAGCACCCTCATTAATTGATGAACTGTTAGTGGCCTGCCAAAAAGGTTTAAAAACTGAAGCCTGATTTTCAGTATCAATACCCAAACCTGTGTCAGCGACCTCAAATATCAGGCAATTCCCGCTGGTAGAATAGCTAATTGTGACCGAACCTTCCGGTGTGTATTTAATAGCATTGGATATTAAATTATTAAGAACCCGTTGAACTAGAACTCTGTCGGAGGTAAGCTGAATGTCATTGTCAATCGTTTCAGATTGATTTATAATATCAATGTTGTTTTCCAGTTTATAAGAGAATAATTCGATGCTATCTCTGATAATTTGTTTGGCCGAAAAACTAGTCAATAATGGTTTGGTAACACCAGCATCCATTTTGGCTACTTCAATAATATTATTTAAGATGGCCAATAGCTGGTTTCCGTTATTAACGATAGTTTGAGCGTAATATTTTAACAATTCATTGTCGTGCAATTCTTCCTCCAGAATTTGGGCAAAGCCTAAAATACTATTCATCGGCGTGCGAATCTCATGACTGATATTGGCCATAAATGATTTAGTTAGTTTTTCGCTTTCGCCTGCTTTTTCAATTGCCTTTTTTAACTCTACATTGATTTTCTTTAACTGGCTTTTTTCACTGGTCAGATCCGAATTGGAGATGTTTAAGCGATTAATCATTATCAGCAACTGCTTTTGCATCTGATCAAATTCTTTTGCCAACTGCCCGATTTCATCGTGTCGATTGATGAGCCGGTCTTTAACCCTTACATCAAGCTTGGAGTGTGCTATTTGGTTGGATAACTGCGTGAGGTGAATGATTGGTTTGGAGATGTTTCTCGCAATCAGCGACGAAACAAACAGAACCAATATCGATACGATGATTGTCAACCAGATTGTATTGTATCCAATAACATTGATAAGTGACAGGATGTCTTTCTGCGGAATGACCATTACCACGCGATAACCTGCCGATCCTAAATTAATGCTGGCTAACTCATATGTATCATCGTGAAACTTTATTTCTCTAATTATTTGCTCCTTCGGACCAGCAGTCAGCTCATCAATAACATGATCATCGAATAGGGCTTTTAGATTAATATTTATCTCATTTTCCTCTTTGGATATGAGGATTTTTCCTTCATTGTCAATAAGCCAGAGCTGTGTGTTTTCAGTGGTTTTATGCTCCTCGAAATGATCAATAAGAATGGTAGGATCAATGCCTACTCCCGCTACTCCAATTGGATTGTTGGGGGAGCCCATAATCACATTAACGAATAACATGGATTGTTTGAGAATATTGTTATAATCGTAGTTGAGAGAAATCTTCTTTTTACTTTCTAAAGCTTCAAAGAACCACGTGTCATCCGGATCGAATTTAGTAACGACATCAAGAAGTCGAAAATCCTCGCACCAATATTCATTTGTGTTTCTGTTGACGGCAAATATGGTTGAATATCCTAATTCTTTATGAATGAAATCAAGTTTTTGAAGCGCAATTTCTTTTAATTCAGGATTTGGTTTCTGAGAACCAAACCATTTTACAAAAGCCGGATCATCAGCTAAACTATGTGATGTTTCAATTGCTTTTTCGATAATAATCTGTAGATCACTCTGATGTGCTCTAAGAATGGCGATAAGCTGGTTATCATATACTTCGGATAGTATTGATTTGCGTACAGAAAAATAATGTACCCAACTCAATGCCAATACAGTTAATATTACAAATAAGCCTACAGTTAATACTAAATTATGTTTTATCGAATTGAATTTAAGCATATTAATCAAATAGAATTACCGCGAAGATGCAGAATTATTTCTGCCTACGCAATCGGGTATTAAAATGTTATTGAAGAGTAAGAAATATTGATTTTTTAACATGGAATAGAAGTGAATTTTTGGTTACGAAAAGGTGTTTTTCATTTTTTTTAAATGTTATTTATGGAATTCCCACAGGTGCTGCATCCTCTTGTTAGAAAAATGTAAATTCTAAAACACCGATGATTATGCACATGTACCTAACCCACAAAAGTCTGTTATTGTTTATATGGATATTAATCTGGCCTTATTCGCTTCAGGCTCAAAATGAAGAGATATTGGTTGTTGGCACCATGACTGATAAACAAGGCGAAGCAATACCCGGATTATCAGTTTTTATTGAAGGCTCAACTAAAGGCACCGTTACCGATATAAATGGTCATTATTCGATAAAAGCACCATTAGGCTCAACGCTCGTTTTTAGCTTTATTGGGATGAAAACACAACGGGCGAAAGTAACGCGTACCGGATTAAATCCTAAAGGCACAAGAAAAATCATACCTTATAATAAATTATCTGATGATGGCCGCTTTAAAAAGGAACAAGCAATTCAGGCGAAAAAGGATTCCATTAAATACGATAAACGGATTAAAATGTACCGGCGCTATCTGGCTGATTCTGCTATCCTGAGGACTTACGATAGACAACATGTGGAGGCTGTGGAAATGAATAGCGGGAGAGCAAAGCGTAAAGTACGTCGTTACACCGATCCCTATGGCAATCGAAACTTTTTAATGGGCAACGTCGTGATTGAAAGTGATGTTTCCATGTTGACTACAGGCCGATTGCCTAATTTACAATCGACCAATTCACAAGGCAGGCCTTTAGGTGGTCAGTTGCTTTATCGGGGACCTGAAACCGGCGAATATTATTCCTGGGGACCACCTGTTCGAAATTTGGAGTTTGATGGTATTCCAACATCCAATGATTCGAATGGGTCTTTGGTTTTTAAGGGAATGGGTAATGGTAAAGCTGCCAATAATTACGAGTCAACTAATTTCTTTCGAACCGGATTTGAGCGCTCCATTGGGATTGCCTCTTACCAAACAATCTTCGGTATGAAAACCAACCTGTTTTATCAAAACCAAAAAGGTGAAGGAGTTATTCCAAACGAAGAAAATACACAACATACTTTACGCTTTAAACTAAATTGGAATGAGCGGCTTAAAGTCAGCCTGAACTACAGCAATAATAAACAAGGTTTCAAGAATGGATTGATGCAGTCACGCATTTTGGCAGCCGTCTATCAAACACCTGTAAGTTTTGATAATGCTTTCGGTTTGTCTTCCAAAGAAGCTTTAAAGCAGGCCAGTAGTATTTATCATCCCGATGGAACAGTTCGAAGTGCTTCACCAGGCAGGCTCGATAATCCTTACTATATGGTTAGGGAAACTGGTGATTCAAGGAAAATAAACGCCTTCCAATACAAACTTAATTACAAAACAAATTGGAATAAAGGATCGCTTAATGCTAATGTTTCAGGTGAGATGTACCGCGATGATCGTTACCTGGCTTTACCTGATTTAGTGGCTGGAAATTCTTCAAACAGATCCAGTGAACGCCTGGAGGAACTGGATAACTACTTTGTTGGTGCAAATTTAAGTAATCAGCTTTTCAACTATCAATTGCAATTAAAGGTTCCGGTTCGCTCCGAGTTTTATAATTACAGTCGAAGTTTAAGCCTGGATCATTCAGATCAAATACCGGTTAACAATTCGAGACAGCTATTAATGGCTAATCCGCATCTGCAGTTCAAACACGATCAGGATATCTTTCTAATAAAGTCAGGACTGAATCTTTATTCATCGTCTACCAGCGGTAAAACTTACTTAAGGCCTAATGTGGGAATCTATTTTAATCCCTTTCAATTTTTAGATGATGCATTTATTTGGAGTACCAGTGAGGTATTTCAAACCTTCAAATTGAGCTATAATTACCATACACAGATGAATGAGTATAGTTTTCAGACACCAGTCGGTTTATGCAACTCCTTGTTTTATAATGTCAGTGAGTTCAATTCCTATTTCGAAGAGCGTGAGATTGGTGTCACGGAAGGTATAGTGCCGGAGCATGTAAGTAAGCATAATTTATCGCTCAACACATCCTTCCTATATGGTCGCCTTAATTCCGAAACAACTGTTTATTGGTCAAAGCGTGAAAACAGTATCTTCCCCATTGTTGAAGGCGATGCCCTGATGTTTAAAAACATTGGTGATATTAAAACAAAAGGCTGGGAGCAGGTAATTGAAGCCCGTTTGTTTCAATCGGGTTTTAGATGGAACGCCAGTCTGCTTATTTCTCAAACAAAACCTGAGCTTGAAAAACTCTTTGACAACGAGGTTGTGGCGGTGGCCGGTTTCAAGGATGTTCACACCGCATTAATGGAAGGTGAAGTTCCGGGAGTAATTAGAGGAAGTGCTTACCAACGAAATGATAGAGGCCAAAAGGTTATTGGCGATCATGGTTTTCCTTTGGTTGATGACCAGGTAAAGGTGCTCGCCGATCCCAATCCTGACTGCCTGATTGGTTTTAGTAACCGCTTTAGTTCGCGAGCCTGGAGTTGGGGTTTCACAATTGATGGGGTTATCGGTGGAGATGTGTGGAATGGAACACAGTCAAGCC
This sequence comes from Carboxylicivirga sp., assembly GCA_025210475.1. Lineage (GTDB taxonomy): Bacteria > Bacteroidota > Bacteroidia > Bacteroidales > Marinilabiliaceae > Carboxylicivirga. The sequence goes on from JAOARW010000003.1 coordinate 105,322, forward strand.
TGGATTATTATGGCGTTTCGGAGCTTACTGCCAGGCAACGTCTTGTATCCGATTATATTTTTGATGGCGTTAATATGGATGGATCGATCAATAATACCCTGGTGGATTTTGCACCTAAAGAAGGCAGCGTTGAAGAAAACAGATGGGTTCGCTATGGAAAAGGTGGCGTGGCCGAAGACTACATCCAGGATGCATCGCGTTTGGTACTGAAGGAGCTTTACCTGAAGTATGATTTTAATAAAAAAAAGATAGCATCATGGGGCCTTGAGAAACTTTCAGTTTCCGCTTATGCCAACAACTTGGTCACCATATCCGCTTATGATGGAAATCTGGGATCAAACACCTTATGGGGACACCATAACACTATGGGACTCGATTACTTTAATACTCCACAGATTCGTCGTTACGGCCTTAAATTAAAACTAACCTTTTAAGCTTAACCTTCAAATATATCATTAAGATGAGAACAAAAATATATATATCAATCCTGTTGTTATTGGCATTGATCGCAACGGGCTTTACTCAGCCTGCTGATTTGTTTTTGCGCTATCTGCAAAAGAAACTAACAGAATACAATATGCTCTATCCGGCAGAGAAAGCTTATTTGCATACGGATAAAACGTTTTATAAACCGGGTGATGATATCTGGGTGGCCGCTTACCTTTTGGATGGTGTCAACCATAGGGCTTCTGACATTAGTAATGTACTTTATGTGGAGCTGATCGATCCCAAGGGAGTCACCATCAAACAGCATATGTTTCAGGTTGAGGATGGCAAATGTGAGGCTCACCTGCATTTACCCTACGAAGCACCGGGCGGGCTTTATAAGCTAAAGGCCTATACCAAATGGATGTCGAACTTCGGAAGTAAATTTACCTTCGAAAAAAAGTTGCAGGTGCAGAAGATTGTTAAACCTCGTATTCTTTCCATATTGGATTTTACCAAAGAGGCTTATGGCGCTTCCGATACAGTAATGGCCAATCTGAATGTACGCGATTTAAGCAATGTACCAATTCGCAACCAGTCTTTTAGTTTTATGGTGCATCTGAAAGGCAATTTGCATCAGCGGGGTAAGGCAACAACCGACCATAAGGGAGATGCCATCATACGGTTTGTTTTGCCTCAAAAGCTAAATTCTTCTGATGGGGTGCTAAATGTGCTTTTATCGCACCGCGGCCGTAACGAATCCATCTCGGGAGCGATTCCGATTGTATTGAATAAGCTGGATTTACAATTTATGCCCGAAGGGGGTGATGCCATTGCCGGGCAGCCTTGTCGCATGGCATTTAAAGCTCTGAATGAGTTTGGCAAGCCAGCCGATGTGAAAGGACAGATTTACAATAGCAAAGATTCTTTGGTCGCTAACTTCGAAAGTTTTCATCAGGGAATGGGCGCCTTCGAATTTGTGCCGGTTATTGATGAGGTTTATTCCGCGGTAATTCAGAAACCATCGGGGGTGAACCGCCGATACACGTTACCGAAAGCCCAGACAGAAGGATGTGCATTGCACCTGAAAGATCGCGATGGTTCAGTGTATCGATTCGAACTGAATAGTAATGTTACACAAAAGGTGCATGTGGTGGCTCATTTAAGAGGACAGATGCTTTACAGTGAATCCTACAACTTAAAAGGTGCCAAACAGGTATTACCAATTACCATAGAAAAGAAGGGTTTGAGCGGTGTTGCTCAAATAACAGTTTTTGATGATTATGAGCGTCCTTTGGCCGAGCGATTGTTTTATGTTTTTCCAGAGAATAGGTTAAGTATTGAGCTAAAAACCAATAAAAAGACTTATGCTCCTCGTGAAAAGGTGGAGATGGAACTTCAGGTTAACGATGCGAAAGGAAATCCTGTTGAAGGAAATTTCTCCTTGGCTGTGGTGGATGATAAGCTCATTACTTTTGCCGATGACAAGCAAGACAATATCTTATCCAACCTTTTACTGTCATCTGATTTGAAGGGCGAAATATACGAACCTTCCTTTTATTTTAATCCTAAAGAAGAAAAAGCAGCGGAAGCCATTGATTACTTACTCTTAACGCAAGGGTGGCGACGATTCAACTGGTCGGAGGTACTGCACATGAAAAAGATTAAGTTGCAGGAACCCGAACGATTTGATCAAATACTTGGACAAATCACCAGCAATGCTGGCAAAGGCGTTAAAGCCAAGGTGGTGATTGTGGATGATCAACTCAATAAATTCGCCAAAATAACTACGGAGGAGGGCGGACGATTTTCAGTATCGGGTCTAAAAAATTACAAGATGCTGCAGGTTTATGCTTTCCCACTCAATCGTAAGGAAAGAAATATTCGCATTAACATCAGTCGGGCAAATCCGAATATAAAAAAGTACTCGGCCGATAGTCACGTTGGCTTCGGTAAAGTAAAAGTCACGGCATTAACCGCCCAAACTGAAGGTGTTGATGATGTGATTGAAATGGCTGTGGCTGATGAGGATATTGATCAGGTAATATCTGGTACGGGCATTGGCTTTGCTATGGAAGAGGAATCAGTTGCATTGGAAGAGGTGGTTCTGATGGGTTATGGTAGTTCGCGTAAGAGTGATTTAACCGGAGCTGTGACAAGGGTCGTCTCAGATGAACTTCAGGGCTATACTGCAAGTGTCAACAGTGCCTTAAGTGGTAATGTAGCCGGTGTGCAGGTAATAAATGACAGTGGTATCTATGGCAGTCGTTCATCTGTTTCCATCCGGGGAAGCTCTTCGCTAACAGGAAACAGTCAGCCTTTGTACATTTTGGATGGAGTACCGGTTACCGGCATGCCACCTGTTCAGCCTAACGAAATAGAAAGTATCAGTATTTTAAAAGGTGCTACATCAACCGCTTTATATGGTAGTCGGGCAGCCAATGGGGTAATCATCATTAATACCAAAGAAGGATACCACGAACTTTATCACCGAACACGAAAATATGCCCGTAAAATGGTAAAGCAGTATGTGGCTAACTCCTTTGTTTTCGATAATGTAAAGGAGTTTTATGTACCGCAATATGGTCGAAAGGAATTTTTGAATGAAAAGCTGGATAAGCGCGAGACCATCTATTGGAATCCGCTTATAAAAACCAATAAAAAAGGTAAAGCTAAGGTGGTATTTTATAATTCAGATGAGGTAACTACTTTTCGCGCAACACTTGAAGGCTTTTCAGAGAAAGGATTGTTAGGGCGAACCGAGTATTATTATAATGTTGTGAAGCCTTTAAGCATCGAATGCAAAATTCCTCCTTACGTGGTTTTTGAAGACATTATTAGATTACCAGTTTTGATCACCAACAATTCAGATGTGCCTTTGGAAGGAACTTTGGATGTAAAACTCCCTGAAAGTTGGCAATGGGTTGATACGCCCCCTGCAAAAGTTCAAATAAATGCCAATGGTTTTGCTGAGCTGGTATTAGCCGTAAAAGTTGGAGCTGCTGTTGGTAAGGAAAGTGTAAAGCTAAATTTCGATGCCGGCTCATTAAAAGCCGAAGATATTAACGAAACACAGGTAGTCAGCAAAGGTTTTCCGGCTGAGATGTCTTATTCAGCAAGGGCCAAAGAGGCTTCATTTACATTTGATTTGTCTCAGGCAGTCAACCAAAGTACCGAAATGAGTATCTCGGTATATAATAATGTATTGGCTGAAATAATGGACGGTATCGAGTCAGTGATTCGTCAGCCTCACGGTTGTTTTGAACAGGTGAGTGCTGCCACCTATCCGAATATTTTAATTCTGAAATACCTGGAGGAAAATGGAGAATTGAGCGATGAACTTAAAGGGAAAACGCTTAGTTATATCCGAAGCGGCTATAAGAAACTGGCGGCTTATGAAACCAAAGATTATGGTTTTGAATGGTTTGGCAAAACACCTCCTCACGAAGGCTTGACTGCTTTTGGCTTGATGGAATTTTACGATATGATGGCGGTTTATGCTGATGTGGATGCAAATATGCTGAAACGAACCAGGCAGTGGTTGTTAAGCCGAAAAGATGGCAAGGGTGGTTTTGTAACCAACAAGGGTAAATATGGTTTTTCCGGTGCATCGGATAAGGTAACGGCCGCTTACCTGGTTTACGCCTTTTCGGAAGTGGGGATACCTCCCGAAAAATATCAACTGGAATACGATAAGGCCTGGAACGAAGCATTTAGAAGCAAGGATGCTTACCGTATGGCCTTAATGGCCAATGCCGGATTAAACCGCAAAGATCAGGAGAAAGCCACGCAATTGATAAATGTGATGCTGCAGAAACTCAAAAATGGTAAAGTTGAGAAGCTAAAGGCCGACCATTCCATTGTGCGCTCATGGGGTAAATCGTTGCAGGTTGAGGTGGCTGCCTTAACTGCTTTGGCTCTGATGAAACAAGGTGATCAGCATTTTACCGAAGTTATGATGCTGATGGATTACATCTTTGGTGCGCGCAGTTATGGTGGATTCGGATCGACCCAAGCCACTGTATTGGCACTTAAAGCCATTACCGAATATGCTTCCATCGTTAATAAAATGCCCGAAGATGGTTCGCTAATAATTCGTATTAATGGGAGAGAAGTTGCAACAAAGGCCATAAAGAGCAGCGATAAAATTGTGAAAATAGATGGTTTGGAGGATTACCTGACAAATGGAGTTCAAAAAATTGATGTTCGTTTTAATAACTTATCCAACCCTCTCTCATTCTCGGCCAATGCCAGCTGGCGTCAAAAAGTACCGGTATCGTCTAATGCCTGCAAGGTGCAAATTGAAACCAAACTGATGAAAGAGACCTGCAAGAAAAATGAATTGGTTCGCTTATCAACACGACTCTTTAACAGAAGCATGAGCGGTTTGCCAATGACAGTAGCCATGGTGGGCATTCCTTCGGGACTTTCGGCTCAGCCCTGGCAACTAAAGAAGATGCAGGAAGAGCATGTGTTTGACTATTATGAAATTCATAAGAACTACGTGGTGTTTTATTACCGCGAGCTGGGACCGAATGCCAGAAAAACAATTCATCTGGATCTGAAGGCAGAGGTGCCGGGGCAATATTCATCGCCGGCCAGCTGTGCTTATCTATATTACACCAATGAGCATAAAGACTGGCATATGGCTGGTAATATTGAAATTATGGAATAGTTTTCATTTATCTATTGAACGTTATGAAATAATAACTTAAATTGCAGAAACTTGTTTCGCGGTACCGACGGGAATCGGTGCCGCGACGCAAGATTTCTTACTAATTGGGATACAGTATCACGCATCGTAATATTTGCTTGAGCAGATGCGTACACGTTCTTTGACATACTGCAATCCCTTGTAAAAATCCTTACATACTTTTATTCTCAGGATCAGGAGCTCATACCAATGGATGAGTTAAAATTTTAATTTAATCAATAAAAGTCCCGGAGGCTTGCCTCAGGGCGCGCTTTTTCTCCCCCTGAATTTGAGGGGAGATGTCCGATTTATCGGTCAGAGGGCTTAATAAAGAAAACTGGGTTTTCTGCAATAGCAGAAATAAAGTCGCCGAAATACCCCGTAGGTTTGCCTCGGGGGTAGGTGTCTATAAGAGTTATCTTTATTTCGGGAGGATACCAGCTGTTGAGAGGAATATACGATTCTGTTTTTCGTTCATGCAAGTTGTAAAGTCGAATGAACGATTCTGAATATGCCTCTCGCAACTTGTAAAGGGCTTTGAACGCTTCCGAATTTATTTCCTGCAAGTTGTACGGTAAAGTAAATGCTTCCGTGTTTCCTTCCTGCAGCTTGTAAAATAGTTCGAACGCTTTTGAGTAATGTTCTCGCAAGTCGTCAAGCAGCTTAATTGTTTCTGATTTTCTTCTCGCAAATAGTAAAACCGATTGAGCGGTTCTGTTTTTTGATCTCGCAACTTGTAAAGTCGTTTGGTTGCTTTTGTTTTTCTTCTCGCAAGCGGTGAAGTAGCCAGAGCGGTTTTGTAATTCCTTCTTGCTGCTTGATGAGGAGGATCATCGCCATTGCGAATTGCTTTTTAGAATCTAAAGGCTGGTAAACGGCATTTTTTCTTAACACGAATGTCTCGTTAGTTCGTTATTTACCACATGTACTTATCCGGTTACTAATCGGATCTCTAATAATTTCTTTTGAATTATTTTTTATAAACTTTAAAGAACATTCATATGCATAAAATTGCCTATTCATTGTTTTCGCACAAGGCCTTTTTCACTTTTGTAAAGGGATTATTGGCCATATTGAGTTCGGCGAGTGTTGATAATACCGGGATGACTGTTTTTATTGAAAAGGTATCGCGTGCATTCCATAATTTCGACCTCGCTTTAACGCGTGACCTGGTTGATCCTTATACGGTGAAAATTAATGCGGCCGACCGCATGCGCGATCTTCGTTTTCTGGGCTTCAAAAACTATGTAGAAGCCTGTAGTTATCGTAAGCAGGAAGGCTGGCAGGAAGCTGCCGTTCAGATAAAAGCTGCCATCGAGCGTTACGGTAATGATTTATACCGACTCTCCTTGCCGGAAGAATCTGCCGCTTTGCAGAATCTGATGAGTGATTTGGAGCAAGAACCTTTAAAAGCAGCTTGTGATGTTATTCAGCTGCAGCCCTGGATTGAGGAGTTAAACCTTGCACAAACGCATTTTGAAGCTTTACGTCAGCAGCAAAATAGTCAGGATCATAGCGTTAATAAAACACTTCTGGAGACTCGTAAGCCATTAAACAGAGCCGTTAAAAATCTATTAAAGATGATTGAACTGCAACAGGTTGTTCAGGAATCGGATGCATTTAACGCCATGGTCAATCAAATTGATAACCTGATTGCCACCAGCATGTCGAGTGCGCGCTTGTCGAGGTCGTTGAGTGATCGAATTGATATTGAGGGTTAGGTTACAGAGGAAAGGGATTGCAGTAGTCATTTTTGATTAATACGGTACCTTAATCTGGACAAGTCAGAAATTATCAAGATGCTCAGTTTGCTTAAGATATTCAGCCAAAAATACACTGCAGCCACGTTTCACTGAAGGATTTCAATTTTAAAATACAAAATCAAATATAAAAGAGGATGTCCAACACCAAAGTTCGTTCATCGAGCGGAGTCGAGATGGTTCAATTAGTGTGTTTGATTATTTGCAAATAATCACTTCGACTCCACTCAGTGAGCGAGTCATCTGGATTGTTAGTCATCCACTTTTCTCATTAAACGTATGAGCCTGCTTCCTATTTAAACTCCATAGGTTTCCTGTTGATCCATTTTCCTCTGGTGAAATCCGGGAAGTATTGCGGTGCACTGCCTTGTGCAATGGATGCCTCTGATAGCGGTGTGATAGCACTCCAGGCAGCGGCATCGTATACATCCAATACCGGCTGTCGTTGTTCTTTTACGGCATTTACAAATTCGCGGGCGACAAAGAAGTCCATTCCACCGTGGCCGGCACCTGCAGCCTCTTGCTCATATTTCTTCCAGAGCGGATGATCGTATTTATCCTGGAAAGCTTGAAAATCGTCCCATCCGTGACCTTGGCTCTGGCCTTCCACATAAATGCGTCTGTGACCATAATCAAAATCAGTTAGTCCATCGGTTCCCTGCACCCTGAAGCCCAATGAATAGGGACGTGGCAAGTTACAATCGTGAGTAACGATAATGGTTTCGCCATTTGTGGTTTTAATGGTGGAAGTAATTACATCGCCTTGCTTCCATGGTAGTTTGGCGTGTGGATGATCTTTTCCACCCTGTTCTTCAATATAATCTTTCAAACCAACTGCTTTGGTTGCTGTTGAGGTAAGGTACAAGAAGCGGTTACCACGATTTATGTCCATCATGGCTGCAATTGGACCAAGGCCATGGGTTGGATATACGTCGGCATTACGCTTTAGTGAATGTTGTGTACGCCAGGCCGCCTCGCCATGCGCTCCTTCTCCAAACTTAAGGTCTTTGTTGAACTTCACATTTAACAAGCTGTGTAGGTAACCACAACGGCCATGAACCACTTCGCCAAATAAGCCTTGCTTCACCATATTTAGTACCGCCATTACATCGCGGCGGAAATTAACATTCTCCAGAATCATGCAGGGGATACCCGTTGCTTCAGATGTGTTTACCAAATCCCAACACTCCTCAATGGTATTGGCTGCCGATACTTCAAGGCCGGCATATTTACCGGCTTTCATGGTTTGTACGGCCATATGTGTGTGCCACAACCAGGGCGTTGAAATAATAACGCCATCAACATCGTCACGCTTTAACAACTCTTCAAAGGCATAATCGCCATCGCTGTAAGCTGTTATTTTCGTGTGACCATGTTTAGCCAACAGGTTTTTAGTTATCTCAATTGCTTTCGGATCGATATCACATATGGCGGTAATTTCAACGCCGGGTGTCATGGCTACATTTCTTACGTGCGTTCGACCGCGGCCGCCAACACCAATAAATGCTATATTTGTTTTACCTGATTTTTTGCTCTTTTTATTCTTTTTTGAATTGGCCTGAACCATATGTGGAGCAACAGCAACACCTGCACTCACCATGGTAGCCTTTTTAAGAAAATCTCTTCTGCTAGAACTCATGACTTGAATTTTAAGTTGAATAATAGCAGCTAAAATATTAATGCGGGTATGAACAAAAAGGGGGATAAAGGGGGTAATGCATAAGAAAATCACCCGTTTTATGCTCTTTTTAATCAGTTAATTGCTGATAATTCATCGAAAAATCTTCACCATAAAGTGCCGCATAATGTTTACAAAAGCGGTTGTATTCATCTTTAGCCATTCCATGCTTGCCGGCATTTGCCAACTCTTTGACCAGTACTTTTAAAGCAAATTCATTTAACTGGTCAAATTGTAAGATGGTTTTAGCCAATTGGCAATTAATCTCCTTATTGGTATCCGATTTTACATCATCATAGATTGACATCAAAAGATCAATCACTTCTTCTGTAACCTGGTTTTTATAAGGGTCGAGCCATTCGGCATGGGTATTCTGCAAAATGTTGCCCGGTTGCAGGAGTAACAAGAGGAACCTGACATCTTTTAAATTTAATGCTTTGTTCGCCAATTGCTCTTTTATTTGCAGTCGGTATTGCCCAAAAGTTTTAATATCTACAAATAAATCGTTGCTGACTTCAATCCTCCATTTCTTTTCATGATAAACGATGTCGATGCCATCAAATGCCTGCAGAATCTTTCGTAGTCGCTTCACATTGGTTCCTCGATTGTCCTTTGCTTTGTCAGCCGGAAAGCCCGGCCAGAAGGTTTCGGTAAATTGAGCAACCGGTACGCCTTGATCGTTTTTGATGGATGACAATAATAAATAGGTAAAAATCTGTTTTAGCAACGGAGAGAAGCCGGAGATGCTTTGCACCTTGCCATCCACAATCCATTGAAAGGTGCCAAAAATACGGAGGCCATTAGCAGGCAAAGCGATTTCTTCTTTCTCGACAGGAGATTCTGCCTGATTAATAGGAGTTGAAGGTATAGTTGTCGGCTTTCTTTTTCGAACCATCAATATAATAACACCAGTAGCAATTACCAGAAGAATAAGCATTAAATACGCCACTTTGTAATTTCCTGTATCACTACTTTGCAGGTAGAGTTGTGTTATCTCCTGATCAGACAAACCTCTATTCCATATCTTCAAATCATCAATACTTCCATAAAATTGTTCGCTCCATACATTGTTACCAATTACCAGAGCATGATTATTGGGGTTAATCTCAGACGTCGCAATTTCATCGGCCATCTGCCCATTGATGAAGAAGCGAACGGTATAATCCGGGGAGAAAACAACCGCCAGATGTGTCCATTGCTTTGCCTGGATGGAATCGTTCACAATGTGATCTTGTATGGTAGCCGTAGTAAAGTCGGGACTGGCATAGCGTAATTTAAATGAAAACGAAGAACCAAAACCAATGATACTCATGAATCTTTCAAAGCGATCGGGTTTTACCCAAACAGATATGCTGATGGGAGCGTTAAAATCCAGTGTGTTTTTTCGTCCATAGTCGATAAAAGAGTTAGTTTCCGAAAAGTGCAGAACAGTACCTCTTTGATCATCCTCAATAAATTCAGCACCCTTAATCAGGCTGCCACTCCAATTGGCTTCCAGCTTGTTCAGGAAGGCTCCGTCAAAAGTCAGGTCGTATACCAGATCATCTTCCGGCAGCATATCGTATGCATTGAATATCCGGTGTTCATCCGACATAAAGGTGTGGTGAATGACTTCTCCAGGACTGATTTTGTAGCCATGTTTGTTTGGCTTGTAAACGGCGCTGTATTCAAACATGGGAAAAGAAAAACGGGCAGGAGAGATAACGCTTTTGGCATGGTTCCAGCTGATCTCATTTAAGCCGTAATTTTCGTAGACTACTTCGCCGGCAAAGTGTTTTATTTTATTTAACGAGTCGGCAACCGCATTCAATTGATCCAGAGAAAGGTATTTTGAATAAATAAAATTGGGGCGTTTACCAGTTGTGTTCCAGGCGTCAATACAGTCTTTTGTGTAATCATTTACCGATTGCTTTTCTGATGTGAATAGTACAAGTTTATCCAATGGATCCTTTGTAAAACGATCGTGATATTTAATGTTATTATTGATTTTTTTACTGCTTGTTTTGGTGATTTCATCTTCAAAAACCAAAAGCAGAGGACTTGTATGATTGTTGATTGATTGGCCCGGGATGGTGTCTGTTTGTCGAGTTAAGTGGTACCTTTCCAAAAGCAATTCCTGCAATTTGTTTTGTATCGTATCTTGATCAACATCACCGGTAATAACAAGTATGTTAGGTGTGGAATCAGGTTGCTGGATCGATAATAAGTCCTTGCACCAATCTGTTAAAGTGTAATTGTTTAAAAGCGTATTGTTAACGATGTGGTTTTGTTGACTTTTCTTCAGATCTATAATTAAAGATTGAGTACCAGCTTTTAGACTTTGGGCGAAATTACTTAAATCAAGTTCACAGGAAAAGCTTTGTTCGCTGATGGGTTTCGTGTTATTCGACAGAAGATAAGTCGTATTTATTAAAAGGATAAATAGGGATATATATAATTTTAGGTGCTGCACTCTTAATCATTTTCTGTGTAAGGGCTATAAAGATAAAGATTACTAAATAACAAACCCGCTAAAGAAGCAACTCTTATAGCGGGTTTGTATTATTCTGTAATTAATATTGTCTATTGTTCTGCCAGTCCGAACTTATAAACCGTTGTCTGACGGTAAGTTTCACCGGGTAATAGTTCTGCACTAGGAAATTCTGGTTTATTAGGGCTGTCGGGATATTTTTGGGCTTCGAAGCAGATGCCGTAGTTTTCCTTAAATGGAATATCATCTCTTTCAAAACGTCCGTCAAGGTAATTACCGGTATAAACCTGGAAACCGGGTTCAGTTGTATAAAATTCAAGAGAGCGACCGGTACTGCTATCCACCAATCGAGCCCCCATATTTAAATCACCTTCGAAACCATTTATCACAAAATTATGATCGTAACCTTTTCCATCTACATCAGCTATTCGTTCGCCAATTAATCGAGGCAATAAAAAGTCAACAGGAGAGTCATTCACGGCTACGATCTCACCAGTTGGAATGTCGTACTCATCCTTGGGAGTGAATTTATCTGCATACAATACCATTAAATGATTAAGCACATCGTGCTGCATGCTTGATAAATTAAAGTAACTGTGGTTGGTTAGGTTGACAATGGTTTTTTTATCGGTTGTGGCTTCATAATCAATAACCAATTCATTATCGAAAGTAAGGGTGTAGGTCATCTTAATTTTAAGGTTACCCGGATAACCTTCCTCCATATCCTTCGATTCGAGCGTCAGAATCACACCGGTTCGTTTAGGCTCTTTGAAGGTTTCCATTTCCCAAATCTTTTGATGAAAACCGCCCGGTCCACCGTGCAAAGCATTCGGACCATTGTTGCAATTAAGTTGGTAGTCTGTACCGTCAATACTGAATTTACCATGTTCGATACGGTTGGCATAACGCCCCACAGCGGTTCCAAAATAAGGGCAATTGTTTTTGTAGTCTTCCGTTAAATAGTCCTCAACGTCATTAAAACCCAATGCAATCTCGGCGAAATTACCTCTTCGATCGGGTGTTTTAATGCTCATTATGATGCCACCATAGTTGGTGACTGTTACCTGAGTGTGCTTGCGATTTTGCAGCGTAACTGTTCTTACTTCCGCATTTAAAGCGGGAATAAACTGTTTTTTCTCGTTAATTATCATAGTGGTCAATGAAGATTATCTATTACAAAAGTAAGAAAAAAGTTGGTTGTAATATTTGATTCAAACGCCAAGTTTGGCTTCATTTCGTAATAATTTTAGTCAAATGTGCCCTTGCTTCAAAAATTAACAGGCTCATAATTGATTATTGATATAAGTTTAATCATTATGTGCACAATCACTAAATATTCATTGAAATTATATTTGATTTCTTGTATTTGCTCTTGAAAAAATAGTAGTTTTATACCTGAAAGCGTTGGTAAGGCTTTCGTTTCTACTGACTACTTTTATCCGAAAGGATAGTTTATTATAAGCGCAGGTAGTTTTTTGGTTTTAGAGAGAAGAGCTTATTCTAAGGAGTAAGCTCTTTGTTTTGTCAATAAAATGTTCAAAAGTTCATCAATAATCATACTTTATCTACATAAAAACTACTGAACTATTATTAAATTTGCAGCTCAATAAAAACAAATTCAAAACATTCATTCATGGTTCTGTTTTTTAAGGGAAACACAAAGCAGATAATTGCGGTAGGTACGCAAGCCAATCTCTCGGCTGATAATATTAGTAAGTTAGAGTGGCTATTTAGTGGGGCAAAGCTTTCTGAAAGTAAAACTTTAGAAGGCTTTTTTGTTGGTCCACGTAAGGAAATGATTACTCCCTGGAGTACCAATGCTGTTGAAATCACCCAAAATATGGGAATCGATGGTATTTTGCGTATCGAGGAGTTTTTTGAAGTCGATTCTGATAAAGCAGAATTTGATCCAATGCTTCAGGCAATGTATGAAGGTTTGGAAGATGGTATTTTTACCATTGATAAAGAGCCTGATCCGATTGTGCACATTGAAGATATTGCAGCATACAATGTTCAGGAAGGCCTGGCCTTGAGTGAAGAGGAAATAAACTATTTAAATGAGCTCAGTGAGCGTCTGGGGCGTAAATTAACCGATAGTGAGGTGTTTGGATTCTCACAGGTTAACTCGGAGCACTGTCGTCACAAAATTTTCAATGGCATCTTTATCATTGATGGTGAGGAAAAAGAAAGCTCATTGTTTAAATTAATAAAGCGCACATCTGAAACAAATCCTAATTACATTGTTTCGGCTTATAAAGATAATGTAGCCTTTGTGGAAGGTCCGAAAGCCATGCAGTTTGCCCCGGGCCGTCAGGATACAGCGGATTTCTTCGAAACTAAAGAAATAGATACGGTTCTATCCTTAAAAGCAGAAACGCATAACTTCCCTACAACGGTAGAGCCATTTAATGGTGCTGCAACGGGTAGTGGTGGAGAAATTCGCGACCGTTTGGCTGGTGGACAAGGTTCATTGCCATTGGCCGGTACTGCCGTATACATGACATCCTATTCGCGCTCGGAAGAAGGTCGTGCCTGGGAAAAAGATACGCCTGCCCGTAACTGGTTATATCAAACACCGGAAGAGATCTTAATTAAAGCTTCAAACGGAGCTTCGGATTTTGGTAATAAATTTGGTCAGCCAATGATTTGCGGTTCGGTGTTGACATTTGAACACTTTGAAAATCAGAAGAAATTTGCCTTTGACAAAGTAATTATGTTGGCTGGTGGCATTGGTTTTGGTCGTAAAGAGCATGCTATTAAAGCCGATCCTGAAAAAGGTGATAAAGTGGTGATTTTGGGAGGTGACAACTACCGCATTGGAATGGGTGGTGGAGCTGTTTCTTCGGTAGCAACTGGTGAGTATGATAACTCAATTGAGTTGAATGCTGTTCAGCGCTCCAACCCGGAAATGCAGAAGCGCGCCATGAATGCCATTCGTGCCTTGGCCGAGTCGGATGAGAATCCGATTGTGTCGATCCATGATCATGGCGCAGGTGGACACCTAAACTGTTTGTCGGAATTAGTAGAGACAACAGGAGGAACCATTCACTTAGATAAGTTACCTGTTGGTGATCCAACTCTTTCTTCAAAAGAAATAGCCGGTAATGAGTCGCAGGAGCGCATGGGATTGGTGTTGAAAGATAAAGATATTGAGAACTTAAAGAATATTTCAGCTCGTGAGCGTGCTCCTTTCTACGAAGTGGGCGAAACAACAGGCGATATGCACTTTAAGTTTGAAGATGATAAAGGCAATGCGCCAATTGATTGGAAGTTGGCTGATATGTTTGGTAATCCGCCAAAAACCATCATGAAAGATGAAACGGCCGATGAAAAATTTGCCGCAGTTGAATATGAAACAACGGCCATTGAGCAATACATCAGCGATGTGTTGCAACTGGAAGCGGTTGCTTGTAAGGACTGGTTAACCAATAAGGTAGACCGTTCGGTAACCGGTAAAGTAGCCAAGCAGCAGTGTGCCGGTGAATTGCAGTTGCCATTGAATAACCTTGGAGCCTGTGCCATTGACTACAAAGGAGAAAAAGGTATTGCGACGTCTATTGGTCATGCACCAGCGATTGGATTGGTTGATCCGGCTGCAGGAGCAGTAGTTTCTGTTGCAGAGGCATTAACTAACCTGGTTTGGGCACCATTAACACATGGTTTAAAAGGTGTATCGTTAAGTGCCAACTGGATGTGGCCTTGTAAAAATCAAGGTGAGGACAGTCGTTTATACCGTGCTGTTGAGGCAGTGAGTGACTTTAGCTGCGAGCTGGGCATCAATATTCCAACTGGTAAAGACTCCTTATCGATGACGCAGAAGTACAAGGATGGTGATTTGGTTTACAGTCCTGGTACGGTAATTATTTCGGGAGCCGGTGAAGTTAGTGATATCAAAAATATCGTGGAGCCTGTATTGGTGAAAGATACCGAGACGCATCTGTTACACATCGACTTATCGTTTGATAGCCTGAAGTTAGGTGGAAGCTCGTTTGCCCAGGTGGTGAATAAGCTGGGTGCCGAAGCGCCGACTGTTACTGATGTGGACTACTTTAAGGATGGTTTTAACACCATTCAGGAGTTGATTAATAAAGGTCTTGTGTTGGCGGGGCATGATGTTTCTGCAGGTGGTTTGGTAACTGCTTTGTTAGAGATGAACTTTGCCAATACTTCGTTTGGAGCTAAAGTAAGCCTAAGTGATTATGAAGAGAATGATTTAATTAAGTTACTGTTCTCTGAGAATCCTGGTGTGGTAATTCAGGTGAAAGATTTAGCTGCTGTTTCAGCAATTTTGGAGGCTAATGGTATTCAGTTTATGGAGCTAGGGCAGCCGGTTGAAGCACGTGAGTTAGTGATTGAAAACAACGGACAGGTATTAAACCTGGATATCGATAAGTACCGTAACGCCTGGTACAAAACATCTTATTTATTGGACCGCAAGCAAAGTGGCGAGAAATTAGCCAAAGAGCGTTTCGACAATTATGCCAACCATGCTTTGGACTATAACTTCCCAACAGCATTCACCGGTCAGTTAGATCAGTGGAACCTGGCATTGGATCGTAAAGAGTGTACCGGCATTAAAGCTGCTATCATCCGCGAAAAAGGGGTGAACGGTGATCGTGAGATGGCCTATAGCATGTTCCTGGCCGGTATGGATGTGAAAGACGTTCATATGACGGACCTGATTAATGGTCGCGAGACGCTGGAAGATGTGAACATGATTGTATTTGTTGGTGGTTTCTCCAACAGTGATGTGCTTGGTTCGGCCAAAGGTTGGGCAGGCGCTTTCCTATACAATCCACAGGCCAAAAAGGCATTGGATAACTTCTATGCCCGTCCTGATACATTGAGTTTAGGTATCTGTAATGGTTGTCAGTTAATGGTTGAGCTTGGTTTGGTTTATCCTGATCATGCTGAAAAGCCAAAGATGCTGCACAACGAATCGCACAAGTTCGAATCGATCTTCCTGAACATGGAGATAGCCAAGAATGATTCGGTAATGTTAAGCTCTTTGTCCGGAACCAAGTTAGGTGTTTGGGTTGCTCATGGCGAAGGAAAATACCAATTGCCATATACCGAGGATCAATATAATATTGTAGGTAAATATGCCCAGGAAACGTATCCGGCTAATCCTAATGGTAGTGACTACAATGCCGCAGCGATCTGTTCAAACGATGGTCGTCATTTAGCGATGATGCCTCACCTGGAGCGTGCCATTTTCCCATGGCAGTGGGGTTATTACCCGGCTGAGCGCAAAGGAGATCAGGTATCGCCATGGATTGAGGCTTTTGTAAATGCACGTAAGTGGATTGCAGCTCAGAAATAGTGAAGTGATTTAGGAGTATAGAATATAGTAATATAGTTAACCGGTCAGGATTTTAAATTCTGACCGGTTTTTTATTGATGGCAATAGAACTTCTTATAAAAACAGACTGATTTTACTTGTTTCAGTCCAACAGAAACCAGAATGCCATAGGATAGATGTCTGCAATTTTGATAGGCCAAAGCGAAATCCTTATCCTGAAATTTTTCTTGTTGACTATCAGCGATATCAAAAATAACGCGACAAATACCAAAGTTTAAATTGCTGTCTTTTGCCCGAGTGTTTGTATTTTTGCGGATTAGCACTTTTCAAATTGAAGATAGAATATGGCGGAAAGCGTAAGAGATTTTATTAGTGGCGAGATAGATTTTTATGCATCAAACGATATAAATAGTTCAGGGACTAACTTTTATAAAGAAGGGAAGGTGTCGCTTCAGCTTTATCAGAAGGCACTTGATAACTGGATATTCTCAGTTAAGGACACTAAAATGCATAAGGTGCAGATTCGAAACCTGAATCAACGTCAGATCGAAACCATGTGTAATTGCTCCTACATAGGAGGACGATTTTGTGCGCATACGGTGGCGGCCTTATTGTTTATCGCCGATATTGATGGTAACATTCAGTTGGGATTTGAAAAGCGCAATGAACAAACCAGTCAGCGCGCTGTATCTGGGCGATCTGTACTCGGTTTTGAGTTGCCTTCGTTTGAAATGATTACCGAATCGTTTGTTAAGGAAAATACGACTTATTCGATTTTAAGTGCTGTTTCGTACAGCTATCAGGTAAGCTATATTTCGGAACTAATTATTCTCAAGGATAAATTAATAGTTCAGCTCGATCAGAACTTTAAAAAGCATGTAAGGGTTGTTTTTAGCAAGGTAGAAGATAAGGTGTATGTATCGCCCGATGAGAAGACCAATCTGCAAACCTTAACTGAACCGGAAGTAATTTGTTTGCTAAAAATAGCTCGGTCTGGCAGTCCCGATTTGCTCAAGCGTGTTTTTCAGTTCAGCCTGGAAGGCATAAAATCAGAAACACTGCTGAAGCATGGATTGAAAGATGTGGATTTTGATACATACTTTAAAATAGGTTTTGACGAAAAACAAGGATTAGTAGCACAGCAGACTGATTTTGCCAAAGGATTAATTCCGGTTAATGACGAGGCGCAAATTGTTTCACAGATATTAAAAGAAATAGATGTAGAAACCTTTCGTTTGGAAACGCAGGATGAGGTGCAAAAAGAAGAACGGGAGATGGGCTTTATACTGGAGCTTAGCACCACTAAAACCTATTTCAGCGATAATTATGTCATCGAGCTTACGCCAATTATCGGTAAGCCCAATAAAACGCGGCAGGCTTTAAGCTCGCATATTACCGAATACGACGGTTTGCATGAGGATTATATGCTTCATATCAGTGAGCACCAAAAAGAACTACTGGCGTTAATTGATGATTGCAATGCTTCAATTCCGGCATCCGAATTGTTTATTGTGCATAAGCGCATCATGGAGCTATTGGCTCAGGAAAAACATGTTTATGTCAATCATTCGAGTAATTACAAACTTAAAAAGGGTGATCTTGAGCCCATCAATATTGCATCTGAATCCATCGACGGATTTTACGAAGTGAAAGAGGATAATACCTTCGTGTATTTAAATCCCCGCCTGCGAATTGGAGATCGTATTCTTTCGGTTGATGACATTGATATCGAACAATCGGGACAGTTTATTTATGTGATTGATGGTACGTATTACGTTACCAAAGATTACAGGGTAGCCAAACTGATTGTTGAGCACAAAGATCCGATTAAGGTGGTTAAATCGGAGAAAGAGTATTTCTTCGAAAAAGTGATTAAGCCTTTGGCCCATAGTTTTGATATGGATTTTGATAAAGGCATCTATCCATTGGAAACGGCCGAGCTGGATTTTAAAAAGAAACAGGTTTTCCTTTCAGAACAAGATCAGCATTTGATTATAACGCCTCAGGTAGAGTATCACCATGGGGTATCGGTTAAGCTGACCACCAATGGTAATGTGCTGATTGAGGAAGACGGGAAGATTATGCAATATAAGCGTAACTTTGAGTTGGAAGACGACTTTGCCGAGCAGTTGTCGACCTTGCATCCACTCTTCGAAGCACAAAAAAGCAGTAAGGTTTTTCACCTTCACTATAACGAGTTTAATCACGATATGTGGTTCTACAAGTTCTTTGATGCATTGCAGATTAACAATGTGGAGGTATATGGTTTAAATGATCTCAAAAGCTTCAAATATTCGCCACATAAAGGTAAAATATCCACTTCTATCAGCTCCGGTCAGGATTGGTTTGACATTACGGTGAATGTGAGTTTTGGCGATAATGTTGTTAAACTAAGCGATATTCGTAAGGCTGTTTTAAAGAAGCAGCGCTACATTCAGTTGTCGGATGGTTCTGTGGGGGTATTGCCATCTGAGTGGTTTCACCGTTTCGAAAAATACTTCCGACATGGCGAGGTGAATGGCGAACAGTTAACGGTTTCAAAGTTACGTTTCTCCATTGTTGATGAATTGTTTGATAACATAGATGATGCGACTGTTTTAACGGAGTTATCTGAGAAGCGCAGAAAGCTGGCATCGTTTACTCAAATTGAAGATACTGCTGTTCCTGAAGGCATTACTGCCGATCTGCGTCACTACCAGAAAGAAGGTTTGAATTGGCTTAATTTCTTACACGAAATGGGTTGGGGAGGAATTTTAGCCGATGATATGGGATTGGGTAAAACGCTACAAGTATTGACCTTTTTAAAACGGGTGCTGGAGCGCGATTCAACTACTAACCTGATTGTTGTTCCAACTACTTTGTTGTTTAACTGGGAAAATGAGATCAGGAAATTTGCCCCGTCCTTAAAAGCACATTACCATTACGGTGTGCAACGAGTTAGCGATACTCAGTTTTTTGATGACTTCGACATTGTATTTACCACCTATGGTATATTGTTGCGCGATATAGAAATGCTGAAGGAATACGCCTTTAACTACATTGTTCTGGATGAATCGCAAGCCATCAAAAACCCGGCTTCCCGACGATATAAGGCAGCCAGTTTGCTAAAGGCCAAGAGTCGCCTGGCGCTTTCTGGTACGCCAATCGAGAATAGTACGTTTGATCTATATGCTCAGATGAGTTTTGTGAACCGTGGATTTCTTGGTGGTGTTGCCAACTTTAAAGAGAGCTTTTCGAATGCCATTGATAAGGACGGTGATGAATTGATAGGCGGTGAACTACAGCGATTGATTAACCCGTTTGTATTGCGCCGAACCAAGGAAAAAGTGGCATCTGAATTACCACCCAAAACCGAGGATGTTATCTTTTGTGAGATGGATACTGCCCAACGCAAGGTGTATGATGCTTACCGAAATCAGTTCCGCGATCAGTTAATCGGTAAGGTGGAAGAAGAAGGAATGGGCAAATCGAAGTTAATGGTTCTGGAGGCCTTAACCCGCCTGCGACAGATTTGTGATTCGCCGCAGTTAATTGGCAATAAGGATATTGACGAAACTGAATCGGTTAAGATCAAGGAGATAATTCAGCACATTACCGACAAAACGGCCAACCACAAGATTCTTATTTTCTCGCAGTTTGTAAAGATGCTGGGATTAATCAAAGATGAATTAACCCGTCGCAATATTGAGTTTGAATACCTTGATGGTAAAAGTACAACACGCCAGCGCGAACAGTCGGTGAATAATTTCCAGAATGATGAAGAGCTACGTGTCTTTTTGATTAGCCTTAAGGCAGGTGGTACTGGATTGAATTTAACGGCAGCGGACTATGTATATATTGTCGATCCGTGGTGGAATCCGGCAGTTGAAAACCAAGCCATCGACCGTTGTTATCGTATTGGGCAAGATAAGAATGTTTTCGCTTATCGCCTGATTTGTCGTGATACGGTGGAAGAGAAAATTTTGAAGTTACAAGACCGCAAGAAAAAGGTAGCGGGCGATATAGTTCAAACAGATGAAAATATCATGAAGAACTTATCGATCGATGATATCAAAGATTTGTTGACTTAATTTGGAGCTTAAATCATTGAATATAAAAAAGGATGTCACATTGTTAAATGACATCCTTTTTTTGGTTTTATAATTCGTTAAGTCTTTGAATGTGATTGAGAATGTGTCACATGTTGGTATTTGGTGTATAGTTTTAAGTTAAAGATTTTAAGTGTATTGCAAATTAATCTTTAGTCTATAATTTAACGACCTATTAATACATGGCTTCAATATGTTCTTTATAAATTTGATTAACCTGTTTTCGTCTAACTTTTAAAGAATTGGTAAGCATGCTGTTATCAATGCTGAAAGCTTCTGGTAATAAATGAAATTGAATAACATGTTCATGTTTCGGCAAATGACTTTGATATTTTTCAATTTCTTTTTCAATCAGCTTGTAAACTAAAGGTTCTTTTAATAGCATAGACATTTCCTGTGCTTTAATATTCTGCGAATTAGCCAGTTTTTCGATAGCAGAATAAGTAGGAACAATCAAGGCTGTCAGGTATTTACGATTGTCGCCAATAACACACAATTGTTCGATAAACTTGCTTTTTGATAGCTCCAGTTCAACTTTTTGCGGAGATATATACTTGCCGGTCGATGTTTTGATAATATCTTTAATTCGCTCAGTCATATGTAACTTACCGGCTTCCGGTATTGAACCCTGATCACCTGTGTAATACCAGCCGTCCTTTAAAACCTCTTCTGTTTGTTGAGGCTTCTTGTAATAACCCGAGAATACCGTTTTACCTTTTACGAGGATCATATTCTCCTCATTTACTTTCACTTCAATGCCTGGCATGATGTCGCCGGTATAATTGAAGTCATAGTTCTGATGCGGCATACACGAAATGGTTGCGGTTGTTTCGGTAGCGCCATAACCGTAACAAATGTATAAGCCAATTCCATGAAAGAAACGCAGAAGAAAATTATTTAAAGCAGAACCAGCGCATGGCATATAACGAATGTTTCCACCAAAAACTTTCCTCACTTTTTTATAAACCAATGCATTTGCTATTGATCTTTTTATACCTAGCGACAAAGGTACTTTTGAGCCATCTTTTTCATACTCAATGTAGTCCTGTCCTGTTTTGATGGCCCAATCAAAAATAGCTTTCTGTGCTTTGGGCCATTTAGCGGCCGTCTGCTGAATGGCATCATAGGTTTTCTCAAAAAAGCGCGGCACTACGCACATTACAGTAGGTTTTACCTTAGGCAATTCCTCAATAATAGCTTTAGGGTTCAGGTTGTAAACATTCGTTCCACCACAATGAAGCAAATAGAATGTCCATGTACGCTCAAAAACATGGCTTAATGGTAGAAAACACATCGATACATCGCTATCGGTCAGGTGTAACCTTTGGTCGTGAATTTTAAAGGCATGCATAAGCTGCGAGTGGTGAAGCATCACGCCTTTGGGTTCGCCTGTTGTACCAGAAGTATAAATAATGGTTGCCAGATCATTTGTATCAACAGATGATAGCTGCTGCTCTAATTGCTTAGAGTATGTTTGGTAATCAGCTTCTAAAAGTGACTTGAATGAAATAATGTGATCATCATTTGATTCGCCACAATCAAATGTTACCAGGTATTTTAAAGATTCTGTTTCGTTAAGAGCTTTTTGTGCAATGGTTAATTGATCCTGGTCACCAACAAAAAGAATTTCCATTTCTGTTTCATCGATGATGTATTTTAGTTGTCCAAAAGTAGCCGTTGGATACATTGGAACAACCGTGGCCCGTGCAGATAAAATGGCTAAATCACTGATGGTCCATTGCGGCCTGTTTTGACTGTATATTCCTACTTTACTTTCAGTTTGAATATTTTTTGAGAGCAGAAACCGGGCAATTTGTTCTGATTGTTCTTTAAAAGTCTGCCACGAAATTGAGAGGTAAATGTCCTCGTGTTTGTATCTGAATACTTCGCGCGAACCATATTTGTTGGCTCTGTTGCGAAGCATTTGTGCGACATGTTTTTCTTTCATGTTAGTCTATTATTGTTTTGGCGATCTTTTCCATCTTCTGTGCGACCACAACCAATCCTGAGGTTTGGTTTTAATCACTTTTTCCAATTTATCTTTATAAAGTCGGGTTATTTCACCCTCATTATAGCTTTCTGGTTCGTCAGTCAGGATGGATAGTTCGACTTCATAATACCCTCTTTTAACCCGCTGAATATCGATGTACACAACCGGGTAATTGTATCTTTTGGCGTATTTTTCGGGTCCGTATAAAAAAGCTGTTTTTCTGTGAAAAAATTCAAACCAATACGAATTATCCAATTGTCTACCTCCTGAAGGGCCTTGGTCAGCAGCCATTAAATATACACATTTTTGATCTTTATATTTATCAAAGAGCTCAGAGGTGTTGTAAATTGAAACTAATTCAGTACCACATTTGGAACGGCTGCGTTTTAGAATGTTATTGATGTATCTGTTCTTTAGTGGTTTATATAAGGCTGCAAAGTGGTTGTGGCATTGCAGGCTACCAGATTGACTTCCCCATTCCCAGTTGGCATAGTGGGCTGTGACGCCAATAACGCCATTGTGCTTGGTTAATAATTCTTCCAAAATTTCGGGGTTGAGAATCTTGTGACGCTTGACAATCGAAGAATGTTTCATTGTAAAAGCCTTAAAGCTCTCCAGAAGATTATCGGTAAGGTTGCGGTAGAACTCTCGTGCGATATCTTCAATTTCTTGATTGTTCTTCTCTGGAAATGATTGCTTTAGATTGTCAAATATTACTTTTCGGCGATATTTAACCACTTTGCTCATGATCAATGCGGCAAAATCAGAAAGCGCATATAGCAGCTTAAAAGGCATTATACTTACCACCCCAACAAATGATAAGAAAATGCAGGTCGTTAATAAATTCATTAAAAATATAGTGTTTCCTAGTGTTACCGGTCTCTTTACTCAACAAACCGACGGAAAGTTACAAGTAAATCCGAATAATTGAACATTATTTTCTATTAATTTACTCTATAGTGATTTACAAAGCTGTGTTATCTTACGATTTTCTTTATCATGCTGGCGAGATAATAAATAAAGTTAAATCATACTTTTAGGTATTATTTATTAAACCAAATGCCGGTTTAGTGTGTTTATTGTTGAGTTATATGATCAAAGTATTTGTTTGGGTATTGGATGCTTGATATTAGGAATGCTTGCAAAATGCATTCGTTTAGTGTTTTGAGCTTCAGTAACAGATGATGACGAACAAGTGTGAGAAAATCAGATCATATAAATTGAGGGAGAATAATAACAAAGAAGTCAATAAAACATGCAAAAGGAAGTGCCTACAGCTAATAAGATTAAAACAGATTTACACGAAATACTGGACATCCGTCACTTAACGGATAGTACATTTGTAATGCGTATCGAAAAGAAAGACCTGGAGTTCGAAGCAGGTCAGCATGTATGTGTCGGACCACCCAATGGCATACATACACGCGAGTATTCGATATACAGTGCAGAGCAGGACGATAGCCTGGAAATTTTGGTTAAAGAAGTTGAAAATGGGTTGGTATCGCCCAGTTTAAAGAAATTGAAAAAGGGTGGTTATGTGGTGGTTGAAGAGCCAGTTGGTTATTTTACCATTAATAAAGATCTGCCTAAAGATCAGGAATATGTATTTATAGCCAGTGGAACGGGTATTTCACCCTTTCACAGTTTTGTTATAAGTAAACCGGAGCTTAATTATACCCTCTTGCATGGGGTAAGAGAAGGTGAGGAGGCTTACGAAGCCGATACCTATGAGGCCGATCGATATGTGCTTTGTACTTCTCGTGACAAGACCGGTAAATATAATGGGCGTGTTACGGATTATCTGAAGAAAAATCCTTTCAGCAAAACGGCTCATTATTATTTATGCGGTAACTGCAATATGATTCATGATGTGTACGATATTCTTGAAGAACAAGGAGTGAGCACAGATAATATTCATGCAGAAGTATATTTTTAGTCAGTAGAGGAAAAGTAAATCATATTTAGCTGGAAGTTATTATCCAGCTGCTAAATTTTTACAAGTGAAATACCATTTAGTAACATTGGGCTGTCAGATGAACCAGTCGGATAGCGAGCGAGTGAAAAGAGTTTTGGAAGGGATGGGCGCCCAATGGACCGACAACGAAACGGAAGCCAACGTGATTGGTATATTGGCTTGTTCGGTGCGTCAAAAAGCCATTGATAAAGTCTATTCGAAGATTGCCTTGTGGAATAAACGTAAAGCATCACAAAACCTGATTACCTTTATCAGCGGGTGTGTATTACCTGCCGATAAAAAGAAATTCCTCAAGTTGTTTGATATTGTTTTTGCCATGCGAGAGCTACCGCAGTTTCCGCAAATGCTTTCTCAATATGGAATAACTACACCGGCAGGCTTAGAGCGCGATAATCTTAATCCTAAGGAAGAGATGTCGTTCTTCTGGCAGGTTAAGCCCAAGTATAACAGCTTGTTTGAAGCATTTATTCCCATCCAGAACGGATGTGATAAGTTTTGCTCATTTTGTGCAGTGCCTTATACCAGGGGGCGTGAAGTGAGTCGACCTTCTTCCGAAATACTTGATGAAGTGAGAAGTTTGGTTGAGAAAAGTTATAAGTCCATTACACTGCTGGGGCAGAATGTGAACTCCTATGGCCTTGATAAGAAAGGAGAGGAGTTGACCTTTGCTCAATTGCTGGAAGAAATTGGTAAGATAGGACAGGCGACAGATCATTTATTCTGGGTTTATTTTACTTCACCGCATCCACGTGATATGCAACGCGAGGTGATAGAAGTAATTGCCAGGTACGATTGTCTGGCCAAGCAAATTCATCTACCCATACAATCAGGTGATGACAAGGTGCTGATTAAAATGAACCGAAAGCATTCGGTAAAAAAATACCGCGAATCTGTGGAAGCTATTCGTGAGCTGATCCCACAGGCTACCTTGTTTACCGATATTATTGTTGGTTTTTCGGGCGAAACGGAAGAGCAATTTCAGAACACCCGAAAGGCATTGAAGGAGTTTGCCTACAATATGGCGTATATTGCTATGTATTCGAAACGCCCGGGTGCCGCTTCATACAGCTGGCCCGATGATGTGGATTTAAAGATAAAGAAGGAACGTTTGGCCTTGTTGTCAGATGATTTAGCAGAAGTTTCGGGGGCTTACAATGCCAGAATGATTGATCAAACCTTTCCTGTATTGGTGAGAGATACCGATCGTAAAAAAGGCTATCTGAGTGGGCAAACGGAAGGTAAAATTACAGTTCGTTTTGCTTCGGAAGATCGCGCATTGATCGGACAAATTGTTAATGTTAAGATTACGTCAGCCAGCAATTTTTCAGTAGAAGGGGAATTGGTTGAAATCGTGCAGTTGGTGGAAGAATGAGAAACAAGAAAGTAGGCTTTAAAACATTGGGCTGTCGTTTAAATCAATTTGAAACAGATGCCCTGGCTTCTAAGTTTGTTAACCTGGGCTACGATGTTGTAGAAGATAGTAAGGATACCGATGTGTTTGTGGTTAATACCTGTACCGTAACCAATCAGAGTGATCAAAAATCAAGATATGTGGTTAATAATGCTTTGAACAATGGTCACTCGGGAATGCTGATTATTACTGGTTGTATGGCTAATCATCACAAAGAACAGCTTGAGCAGCGTTATCCCAATGCATATGTAGTCGACAACCAGCAGAAAAGTGCGATCCCTCAATTGGTAGAAGCACACTTTAATAAGGAAATCGTACCAGCCAATCAGAATAAAGCAGATGTATTTAGTTATGCGCCGGCGGCGGATACTTTTCACACGCGTAGTATGATTAAAATACAGGATGGCTGCGATAACTACTGCACTTTTTGCATCATTCCCAAAGTGCGTGGACGTGCCGTTAGCCGACCCCTTAACGATATTTTGGAGAACATTAAGCAGGTGTTGGCCTTTGGCTATAAAGAGGTGGTAATTACAGGGGTAAATATTAGCCGGTATAATTATAATGGTGTTGGTTTTTCAGGATTACTAAAACAAATTGTTGAAATTGATCAGGATTTCCGTGTACGGATTTCATCCATTGAGCCCGATCGTTTCGATGAAGCTTTTTTTGACTTATTAAAGCATCCTAAAATAACTCCTCATTTGCATCTTTGTTTGCAAAGTGCCTCTGAATCGGTCTTGTTACAAATGAGGCGCATGTATACTTATAAACTTTATAAACGTATTGCAGAGCGTTTACGTGCGATTAATCCGCTTTTTAATATTACAACCGATATTATCGTAGGTTTTCCTAGTGAGGATGAAGCTGATTTTCAACAATCCATTGATGCGATCGGTGAAATAGGCTTTGGACATGTACATACTTTTAAGTACTCAAAGCGTGAGGACACAAGAGCTACCCGAATGAGTAATGTGGTTCCGGAGAAAGCAAAAACTCAGCGAAGTGAATTATTGCGTCAAAGAGCCCTTATTTCTAAAAAGACTTATCGTCAGCAGTTTATTGGTATGGAACAACAAGTACTGATTGATACCATAAAGGATGAATATTCCAAAGGGTATGGTGAGTACTATGTACCGGTTAAGATTAAGGAATCGTTAAAAAAGAATCAGATTTATACAGTACAGATTGTCGGTATTGAGGAAAAAGGTGATGATCTGTGTCTATTGGGAGAGATAGTTAGATCGTAACTATCTCTATCATTTAATTATTCTTACTTACTACTAAATAATTTCAATATTTTACCTCTGTTTGAGTCTATGTGATTAATAGTTATGATCATAAAAATATTTTGATCGAAGCCATTCTATTTTTCTTCTTTATTTAATTTTTACCCTGCTGTAAAATAAACAAAATATCGACAGAGTATATGTTTATGATAAGAATATTGTAAAGCTATTAATCTGACTGTAAATCGAAGTATTCACTAATTTATGGACTGTCAGATTAATACTATGGGTGCTTTGGAGCCAAAGGGTTAGTGGTTAATTATGTAATTGTACTTTAGGGTAATTCTATTTTATTTTTAGTATTACAGTTAAATTAATAATTGCTAATGAGCCTTTTGATAAGGGTTGATTTTTTGTACCACTAGACTACCTATGCAATAATATGAATAACAATAAATCCATTATAACTTTGTCAAATGTTTAATAGGTGACCCGCCTGTCAGGGTTAAAGACCGTATAATGAAAAACGTAAATGAAGCGTTACAGAAATTAAATCAGCAAGTTGACGAAGTGATTGAAAACAAAGGAGTAAGTGATGATTTTGTTCAAACGATGTATTTAATTAAAAGTGCGAGCAATTTTTTGAAGGAATTCAAGAAAGACTATACAGAAGAGGAGATTAGTGTTTTTATGGAGAAGGGTTTAGATGAAATTAATGAGCTGATTTTATCAAAAAACTCTTCCAGTGCCACAACTTTTGATGAAAAAAACATTGATGGTTTAGCATTTATTCGTTTTTTGTTATCTACACTAAAACACGAAGATTTGTAAGGAATAATACCTTTCTAAGTAACCTCCAATATTTACTATTGGAGGTTATTGTTTTTATAAGGTTAAGGAATGGGAAAGCTTTATAAATACCAGTTTCAATCTTTTATTAAAAATTTGCACGAAGCGCTTTGTTGTTTATTTGTTATTTGGGCGATAAATAATTTATCAGAAATACTGGTTCCATAGTATTGCCACACAATTTTATGATTGCCTGGGCTATAAGGCAAATTAACTTTAGAAATCAACTGACCATTAAGGTTGTAAATCTCCAGAATATTATCAGCTCCCACTAAACTCACAGCAAATGTTACTTTGTTGCTTTCAATCTTTGAAACCTTTATATTGGTTTGTTTAGTTTTTACAGAAGGTATATCAGTATTGGTTAAGTGTACAAGTGAGAAAGCATCCACAATTACATGCCCATCTGTATTGTCATTTCTAACTGTTATATTATAATCTGTACCACTACTAAATGATAAGGTATCGAGCTTAATCCATTGTCCATCATTAATTCTTTGGTTGATCGTATATTCTTTAAGCCCTTCATCAGAGCTAATGGTTACAGGAGTATTACTTGATCTTGAACCGCCAGACGTGTGTCTTTCATAAATGACATAGCTACCACTTTGTTCAGGTTTATAAGAAAATACAAACGATTTTTGACCTTTATTCTCATTCTTATCATGCCAATAATCGCTACCATAATATTTAGAGTTAAATGTGCTGCTTTGCCACTCTCCAGTATAGCTACCATTCGAATCCAGATTATCCAATATGATGCCATTATCCGGTTTCAAAGGATCTAATCCAACCAATATTTTAAGCTCATTCATATGATTGTGGCAAACATCGCGTATATCAGTATCGTATTTCTTACAAAGAGCTGCAGCTGAACCCGTGGCAACACCCATTTGTCCAATGGTATTCATTACACGTGGGCTTCCTAATCCGACATGTGAGCATGAGAAGCACCGGCCAGCCATCATTAAATTATCCAAATCTGCTGCAATAAAACATCTGAATGGGATGTAATAAAGATCTATCTTGGTGAAAATCGCTTTAGTCAGAAAATCATAAATATCGGATTTGGGCATGTGTAAATCAATTTCACGCTCTTCAAATACTATATTGTCATCATACTCCACGGAATTAATCACGTCGTTTTGAGTAAGAATATGCTCTCCTAAAAGTCGGCGAGATTCCCGTTTTCCTGACACATAACCAACCCACTTTAGCTTTAAATATTCATTACCGTCTTTTTGTTTTTCATTGAAAAAAGCCCCATAAATAGCTCTTAATAAATGATCTCTTATTTTTTCGGCATCGGCGAAAGGATCAGATCCAATGCCATACTCCCAATACCACTCATTTTTACTTGCTGCATAGTCTTTTGCTACATCCATGGCCCAGGCAACTTCGGGAAAAGCTGAAGGATTATCACTATAATGGGAATTAAATAAGAGGGTTGATCCCATCATCATGTTGTCCTCAATTTCGGGAGCCAATGATTCATTGTATTTACTTTTGGCTTCGCGACCAATCATAAAGCGATTACCTGCCCAGTAACCAATCCAACCATCACCCGTGCAATCTATAAATGTAGTTCCGTTAAAGCGATACTCTTCACCTGTTCGTATATCTTTGGCATCAATTGATACGATATTCCGATCGTGCTTATTGACTGCAAAAGCACGTGTATTGAGAAATAAATCAATGTTTTCTTCTTCCAGAATAACAGAATGCCGTGATGTGTTACTTTCAATTGCAAGTTGGGAACCATTTGGATAATGATCGGTATTAATCTCGTGGACTATTTTATGGCCAGGCAAACCTATTGTATGAACTCTGATTTCTTCGCTGGCATTTCCTCCCAGTACCGGACGGTCCTGAATCAAAACTACTGAACAACCTTCACGAGCTGCGGCTATCGCTGCGCTACAGCCAGCCATTCCTCCACCAATGATAACAACATCGTAATCGCCGGTATGTGTTGGTTCGGCTATGCCCAGTAATTGCCTGCGCCATTGGTTTAGTTCTGTTAATTCATTGGGTGGGGTAAATGAGTGGGTAGTTAGAAAGATTGCATCGCAACGGCCGTCAAAACCAGTTAAATCTTTCAGCTCGATAAGGTTATTACCTTTATTTAGTGAGCATTTTCCACCATTTACCCAATTCCAACCTTCATTTTTACCAAAAATCATTGGTAGGGCATTGCCATTGATTAATATTTTAAACTGACCTGGACATTCCGGATGTTCAGGAACCCAGTCTTTGGTGCGCACCCAAATGGTATATTCGTTACTTTCAGCAACCTTAAATGACTTGGCAGCGTTGGCCACTGGCTCGCCCAACCCATGTGCCAGAACATAGCTGCTACCCATTAGATGAGTAAATTGTTGATCAACTTTCCAACCTCCCAGGTTGGAAAAGCTTTCGGCTTCAATCAGTATTTCAGATTGCGAATTGCATCGCTGAGCATTTAGCAAGCCCATTAAGATGAAAATGATCACTGTATATTTCATCTGATTTTTTTTTAATTAAAGAACCCCACAATTTTATTGCAGGGTTCTTTTGTTTAATATCAATAAGGACTATTGAATTTTAACCTTCATTAATGCTTCTATTTCATAGAATCTAGCTAGGTAATCAGCTGTTGGGTTGATAAATACGAATTTGATTCCGCTAATTTCAATAGGGTCAAATGTCGTAACAGTTTCAAATCCAGTTGGCGTAACTTCTGCTAATAGTACCCATTCAGTACCATTAAAACCATATAATGTAAAGTCCGCGAATACATCTTTGACATATGTACCGTCATAGGTTGCGATTTTCTCAATCAAATAGGTATCATTGAAATCTACTTGAAGCCAGTTTTCTGTGCCTTCAGGAAGCTTATTGTTGATCCAACGGGTTGGATGATCTCCAAAAGTTTTATTTCCATCAATGGCTTTAGACGCAACATAGGTGTCGTTCAGATTGCTGCTCGCACTTGCAGTTCCTGTTAAACACACATTATCATATTTTTCAATGGTTGGCGTAACAACAGGAGCCCTGAAAACATCCATACAATTGTCGGGCTGATAGAGTGTTGAATATTGCAGAGGGGTATTGAAATCAGGTGTTGGAATCAATACAGATTCTTCCAGCTCTTCAGCGGTAAACGATAAAGTGACATCTTCTGTACCATTGTTATAATAAACTTCAACCCCTTGATCAGATTCATTAAGAGGTCCACTAAACTGCATGTATAGTCCTTCTTCCACAAGTTCAAAGCCTAGCAAAGTTCTATTTGATAATGAACTGGCGTATTTTTCACCGTAAACCTTACCAACTGTATTGAAGTCTATCGAATATGTTCCGGAATTATTGTCTGAAATAAAGGTAAATGTAAAATCGCCTTCCGCAACGGTCACTTCACCTTCACCAATCATAAAACTAAATGGTTCACCAGGAATTACTTGATCTAAAGCCACACGGGTTTCCTTTGTTACTCCAAATTCCAGCCATTCAACGTTAAGGTATTTAACACGCTTATCGCTTAAAAAACAGTCGAAGGCAATTCGCTGATCACCACTGGTTACATGCACCGAATCAACTTTTCCAATGTAATTGATTTCTCCGTCTTTCATCCATCCTTCATGCAATTCGTTCATGTCTTCGCACGAAGCAACTACCAATAACAGGATGAAAGTGTATATATAATTAAAATATCTATTCCTCATTGCTCATTGATTTTTTTTGTCCCCAAAATCTTAATTCGCCTAACCACATACGATCGGTATCGCCCCATGATTCAACAGATACAAATCGTACGTATTGATAGAATCCGGCATTTATATCTGTTTCAAACTCCATACCCGAAGAGAAATAAAGCTTATCTTCTTCAGTTGGTGCATCACTGGCATCTCCACCCGAAGGTTTTTGATCGATCCATTCACCAATAACTTCCCAACCTTCTTCGCTATCAGGATCATTTGCCACCGTTGGATCATTGGTTCCCAATAGTTTTATGTGTCGGGGCTGGCTGTGTGCATATACAAAGTCAGGACGACACCACATTGTGAATCGACTGTATTTAATAGGCTCGTTAAAGTCCATTGTAAACCAAACCGGACCGCCTTCATTATTTTTTATACTATAACTCTGTTTAGCTGTATTGACATCCCATAAAACAGAGAATGAATCACTGTATGGGAAAGAGAAATGAGACGGATGACTTAATTGACGAACGGCTGAACTACTTACTTGCTCCTCAAAATAGGGAGTTGCAGTAAATGAAACGGTGTCGGTGCGTAAACCATATTTATCGCGAACCAGGTAGCCAAAATTGGTTTCTTTTGCCTCAAGGCCTCGAACAGCTTGTTCAAGACTTTGCGCCTGAGTATAAATATTCTCGTAAAACTCAAAGGAATTAGTGACAGTATTTTCGCGCAGAAACTCGATAACTACTTCCTGTTCTTCTTCATTGGTCCATTTTAGTTTAACACCACCAAATACTTCCCACCATTCAATGCTTTGAAGTATATCATGAATGGGATTATCTAGAGGTTCGATTTCGGTTGTTACCGGATTGCCAATGTTCTGGCTTTTATCTACAGCTGTAATTACAACATTGACTTTCCGTTGTTTGGAGAATCCTGGTAATTCAATTGTGTTGGTAAATGAAGATCCCCTAACAATTGCCTCTTTTCCCAGGTCGTTTAAATATTTCGCCTGAACATAAAGTAAGTCAGCGTCGGTTGGCGGAACGTAGGTAATAACACTTAAGCCAGGTTCATTCAAAACTTGAACATCACTAACAGTTCCCGGAGGAGTATCGTCAACAGGAAATTGCCCCCGGCTATCATCCTCTTCACATGACACCAATACAAGCGCCATGAAAACAATTAAATAATTTATTATCTTTTTCATATTAACTTGTTTTACCATAATGGATTTTGAACCAGATTATCATTCACCCTGATGTGTTGTGTTGCAATGGGTAATAAATAATCACGCGTAAAGAAATTTTGTTGTTCGATGGTTACAATCTGATTAAAAACCGGTGCTGTTTCACCATCAATATTGTAGCCTTGAATCGGTTTGTTCATTGCTACATCAGCTGTTTTCCACCTTCTCAAATCGTAGTAGCGTTTGCCTTCAAAGGCCAGTTCCGAAGTACGTTCGTGTTGAATAATTTCACGCATGCCTTCTTTGGTTGTTACCTTGTCGGGGAATTTGCTGTAATTGGTCCAACTTTCCACAACGCCTTTTAATCCGGCTTCACTTCTTACTGCATCGATAGCTGCATATACTTCCTGGGTTGGCGCCGTTAAACTTTCGTTTAATGCTTCGGCATACATTAGGTATAATTCTGCTAAACGATAAGCTGCAAATGTACCTCTATACGTAACTTTGCTGTTGGCATCGTTATAAACAGATTTAACATGTACTAGCTTACGACAATATAATCCCGTTGGAGAATTACGGATACTGGCGACTTTACCCATATTTTCTTTCGCTTTCATTCTGAAAACATAACTTTCTTCATCAGCATTATCACCTCTTCCAATCTCCTTGTAGCGTCCATTACCAAACCAACGGCTGCCGTCAAAGGCTAAATTTGCATAATAACGCGCCTCACGATTCATATGTATATTCATGGTTTCGTAGTTAGGCAAAGCATAGTAGGTATGATTGGCAGGTACAAATCCAAGCTTAAAGCGGTTTTGATAATCGTAATTTTTATCTTCATCGATGGGAACGCCATTGTTACTATAGAAAAACTCGGTAGTGGCTAATGTTGGAGCGATATAGGTATCAAATGGCGCAAAATCATGAAAATTTTTATGAAAATATGGTGTTACGGTTGTTACATTGTATGTGCTGTAAAAAGCATGTGCAAATAATTGCTCCTTATTCCAGCGTTCCATAACACATTGCTTTCGATTTAAAATAATCTTTGTTGTATCCGAAATGTCTGTGTAATCAAAGATTTCATAAAACTGATGACCGGCATCCAAAGCCAAATCCAATGCTGTTTTACTGGCTTGAGCTGCTAAGGTCCATTTCTCCTGACTATAGGTGGTACTTACCAATTGTGTTCCATCGGGATTGGTAAAGCCAGTATAACTTTCGTTTCCATTAAATAAAGGACTGGCCGACAATAACAGGATTTCTGCTTTAATAGTTGCTGCAACTACCTGATTGATGTGTCCCAAATCAGTTGAAACGTTTTGTGCCTGCAATGGTAAATCAGGCATTGCCTCATCAATTATTGCTACCAGATATTCAACCACATTATCGATCGGTTCTCTGAATACACGCATTTCTTCAATAGGCACATCAACTTCCAAATTTTCGCGAATAACGGGAATAGGACCATAATTTCGCATTAGGTTGAAGTGATAGAATGCCTTGAGTACTTTAACTTCCGCAATCCACTGAAGCTTCTCATTTTCCGGAAGATCAGCTGTTACATCGGGCACTCTTGCAATAAAAGTATTACAGTCTCTAATAGCATCATACATTTGATCCCAAACCGAAAAGTAAGGAGCATCTGCTGTTTGTAACCCTTTTCTTGTAAAAGTTCCAAATTGATTTGAAATGCCACCATAAAATGGATTTGGATCGACATAAAATTCATCACTGGCTGCCTGATTTACATTGCTTCTGAGTTGATCGAAATAAGGCAAATAACTATAGCATGTTGCCAGGTAACGCATTGTTGTTGTTCGATCT
This sequence comes from Carboxylicivirga sp., assembly GCA_025210475.1. Taxonomy (GTDB): domain Bacteria; phylum Bacteroidota; class Bacteroidia; order Bacteroidales; family Marinilabiliaceae; genus Carboxylicivirga. The sequence goes on from JAOARW010000003.1 coordinate 139,895, forward strand.
TTAAAAGCATGATCTAAAACTGCCACATTATCAGGAACAATATCCAGATAATCCTGACAGCCGGAAGCCATCATGCTTACTAACAATATTATTATATATTTCTTCATAATTATAATCCTATTTGAATACCTACATTAAATACTCTTTGAACTGGATAGCTAAATCCGTTGGCAGCCATTTCAGGATCCCACATCTTGAATTTGCTAAATGTTAATAAGTTGGAGCCTGTTGCATAAATACGAACATTGTTTAAGCGAACTTTCTGAGTAACTGAATAAGGAACGGTATAACCGATCTCTAAGGATTTTAAGCGTAAGAATGAACCATCTCTCATCCACCATGTACTGCGCAATTCATTGTTTATATTACGCTCGTCTGATAATTTAGGCCAGAATGCATATGGGTCAGGATTGTCGGCTGACCAATGATCATCGGCGATTACGTCTAACAGGGCATTTTTACCAAAGCGATATACATTATCTTTTATTTTATAACTTCCTGTTACAAATGGCTGAATTGTACTTGCGCTTATAAAAAAACTTTCATTTGCTAAGCCTTGGAAAAAACATGAAACATCAAAGCCCTTGTAGCCGGCACTGAATCCAAACCCATATACAATTTCAGGGTGTGTTGGATGACCAATTGGTACCTGGTCGTCGAATGTAATTTTGCCATCGCCATTAATATCACGATACTTAATGTCTCCAGGGCCATATTCGCCCAGCAACTGTTGCGGACTATTAGCAACATCAGCTTCATCAACAAATAATCGTTCTGCCACATATCCCCAACTCTGATGTATTGCTTGTCCGGTTTTATCTAACCATGGTGTTTCTTCACGGTTAACGTCTTCATAATACTCAAACTCACTTACAGCATAGGTAAAGTTACCACGCATACTTAGCCATAAACCACTGGCCCATGAGTGATTGTAATCTAATGAAATATCGACACCATGCCCTTTCGCTTCACCAACATTTGCAACAGGTGTTGCTAATAATCCCATTGTGGATGGAACATTTGCTCTTCGCATCAAAATATCTGTTCGATATTCTGTATAATAGTCGGCCATCACATGAAAATCATCAAATAGATCAGCCTCAATACCAAGATTCATCTTACGTGTGGTTTCCCATGTGATTTTTTCATTAGGGTATCTTATCATGGCTACTCCTGTTGAATTTACTTCACCATATTCTCCCCAACTATAGCCTCTGTATGAAGCATCGAGGTCAATATTTGACAGGTAAAAGAATCGATCCTGTTCAGAACCAATAGCATCAGTACCTGATAAACCGTAGGTAGCTTTTAATTTAAAACTTGTAAAGACATTGCCTAAGGAGCTTTGCCACCAATCTTCATTGGAAATTAAGTAACCAATACCTGCGGATGGGAAAAAGCCCCATCTGTTCTTTTCAGCGAAGCGCTCGCTACCATTTAAACCAAAGTTAACTTCCCAAAAATACTTCTGCGATAAACCATAGGTGAAGCGACCTGCATAGCCAATGTTTCGATGCGGCATTGAGCTAATAAAATTACTTCCTGGTTCGCGACGTTCACTGCGGGTTGCTACCAACATGGCACTAACATCGTGTTTACCTCCGAATGTTCTTAGATAGTTGGCCGAAAGCTCGTAATAATTTTTGGTTGAGGTTTTTTGTTCTGAAGGTTGATAGTCTAACCATTCGGTACCTTCTTCAGGGTTTTTAGGAATTAGTGTAAAAGTATCATCATGTATGTTATAACTACCGGGTTGTACATAATAGTAATAAGGCTCGTACTGACGTTTGGCATCAAAATAGGAATAACGGTCGGTAGCGAATAGGGCTCGTGCTGTTAAGCCTTCTAGCAAGAATCCGAAATCCTGTTTGATTTCAACCTGAGTCTTTATGCTTGTTTTATCATACTCCTTGTAGCCTTTAACTAATTCAGCATAAGGGTTATCGTAATCAACATAAGGGTCGTTGCCAAATAAAATATGGTCCCGTTCCGATTCGCTGTGGTGTTTCTCAAAATAAGCAGGATAAGCCACCGGATCGGTATGCATGATCATTTGATACATGGCGCTACCTCCTTCAAGTGGTCCCGTATAATCTTTAAAATTACCTACAAATCGAATAATAGCATCAGTAGTTTTCGTTAGTTTTAAATCAACATTTGATCGTAGAATGTAGTTTTTAATCTTAATGTTGTTATTAAAATCATTAACATCAGCAACTTTCAAGTTTCCGTTATCTTCATTGAAGGTTCCTGCCAAATAGTATTTAACTTTGGGAGAACCACCACTTAAACTAAAATTGGTTCGAGAATTACGCACCCAGTCATTAAATAACATATCGTACCAGTCGTTGGCCGGGTATACATATGGATTAACACCGCGCTTGGTATTATCTATCTTTTCTAAACTATAGTAGCGCGATGCTAATGGATCACGTGATAATGTAGCTTCATTGTGCAACTCCATGTATTCAATTGGATCGGCCAAATCGACTCTTTGTGTTGCAGTACTAAAGGATTGTTCATGTCGCACATTAACTTGCAATTTACCTTCTGATCCGCCTTTAGTTTTAATCATGATAATACCATTACCTCCTCGTGCGCCGTAAACAGCTGTTGCCGCAGCATCCTTCAAAATAGAGAATGATTCGATATCGTCAGGTTGCATAGCAGATAGATCTTCATTAGTAGATTCAACACCATCAATTAAGATTAGTGGTCCGGCAGCGTAGCTAAACGACGTTACTCCCCGAATAAAGAAAGCGGCATCATCTTCACCGGGTTCCCCGGTTCGTTGATAAGAGATTAACCCCGACATTCTACCAGCAAGTGCCGTTGATAAATTACTTGATGGAACTTTAAGTTCAGCAGGTTTAACTGTCTCAATAGAAGCCATCACGCTTTCCTTCTTTTGGGTACCAAAACCAACGACGGTTACTTCTCCAAATTGAGATACATCTTCGCGTAACAGCACATTAATCACATTTTTTCCATTAACAGCTATTACCTGTGTTTCCATACCAATAAAGCTATACTGGATGGAATCATTTTCATTTACGAGAATCGAGTAGTCACCATCAGCACCGGATATGGTACCATTGGTAGTTCCTGTAACCAATACATTGACACCCGGTATGGGATCGTCATTGACATCGGTAATACGTCCTGTTACTGACTTACTTTGTGCGAAGGCACACAGATAGGTCAATAATAGGATAAACATGATTGGAATTTTTTTCATAGATTTTTTAGATTATTAATGTTAAAGAATTGAGTGTTGATAAAATATCAACAGTTAGTTATATGTAACCATTGTTAACATATGTTGGCAAAATAGTCTCTGCAGATAGTTTATTGAAGGAAACACTTAACGGGAACGGTACCTAAAACGTTTTCATTCATCGGAAACGTTTTCGGAAATGACAAATTGCATGTGCTATAGTGTAATAGGTAGTGTATGAGGGTATATGAGTTTCTTAGGATCTCTGTCTGTAGCGTATGACGATTAATCGAAAAATGACAAAAAAATAATTCAAGTATGATTAAAATTAAGCTATTCAAATCACGAATAGTGTGTTTAAATGTGAAAAAACGTAAATAAATACTTGAAAGTCCTATTAAGTCTTCTTAACTTTTATTGGCTTTAAATGAATGTTTTAAGCTATTAACCCAAAGGGTTTGAGAAAGAGAATATATTCTGTTAAGAATTAACTCGATTGAAGACTCTTATTTTATAACCAAAAAATCTCACGTATGAAAAGAAATGCAAATTGGTTAAAAAGGTGTTTGTTACTTATAACAACGCTAATTTTTGGAGCGTATATTTACGCTCAGAATCTAACGGTAAGCGGTACGGTTACCAGCACAGAAGACGGGCAGCCAGTACCTGGTGTTTCAGTAGTACAAAAAGGAACAACAAATGGAACAATTACGGATGTTAGTGGTGTTTATACCATTAATGTACCCCAGGGGGCCATTCTTGTTTTTTCTTTTGTAGGTATGGATACCCAAGAAATTCAGGTGACCAGCACTACGATTAATGTAGCAATGGTAGCTGATGTGATCGGAATGGATGAAGTAGTTGTTACTGCTTTAGGTGTTTCGCGAGAAAAGAAAGCATTAGGTTATGCTGTTTCTGAGTTAGGTGGTGAAGAGCTTACGACAGTTAAAGATCCTAATGTTATAAATTCCTTATCAGGTAAAGTCGCAGGTGTTAATATTACTCAATCCACTTCAGGTCCAGGTGGTGGTTCCAGGGTAATTATTCGCGGTAACAACTCGATAACAGGAAATAACCAACCTTTATATGTAGTTGATGGCGTACCGATAGATAACTCTGGAGCAGGTTCAGCTGCAGGTGGTGGTACTGGTGAGTACGCACGTTCTGATTATGGTACAGGTATTTCCGATATCAATCCTGATGATATTGAATCGATGACGGTTTTGAAAGGACCGAATGCGGCAGCTCTTTATGGTTCGCGTGCAGGTAATGGTGTCATTCTTATTACAACTAAAAAAGGTTCTTCACGCAAGGGTTTAGGAGTATCTGTTAGCTCAAGTTATACATTTGATAATCCACTTTTGCTACCGGAATTTCAGAATCAATACGGACAGGGTAGTCAGGGGAATGTACCTACTAATATTGATGATTTAAAAGGATCGGGCTCATGGGGACCTATGTTTGATGGCTCAGATCAGCCTTATTGGACTGGTGTAAATAAACCTTATCGTGCACAACCGGATAATGTTAAAGACTTTTTTGAAACCGGAAGTCAGTTTATTAATACCATTGCCCTGGAAGGTGGAAACGAAAATGCGAACCTAAGATTTTCGTATACCAACAATGCAACTTCGGGTATTTTGCCAAATTCAGAAATGGATCGTCATAATTTTAATTTAAGAGCCTTTGCCAATCTGACCGATAAACTAACGGTTGATGCCAAGGTAACTTTCTTCCATCAGGATATGCAGAATCGTGCAATTCAAGGTACAGAAGGTATTATGGCCTATGTTTATCCGATGCCACGAAACTTGATTATAAATGATTTGAAGACTTATCAAAATCCAGAAGAATCGCTGGATGTTATTACTTATTCTAGGTCAGGGGGTAATCCTTATTGGATATTATACCATGATCAGAATGTGGATAGAAGACAGCGTTGGACAGGATTTGCCAAGGTTAATTATGAGTTTACACCATGGTTATCGGCTTTCGCCAGAGTTGGTACCGATATGGTGAATACAAAAATTGAAACAGTTAGTATGCCTGGTCATCATTTCTATCGTTCGGGTCGTTTTAACTTCTCTCAGCGTCAGAATACAGAAACCAATGCCGATTTCTTATTAATGGTAGATAAGGATATAAATGAAGATTTTAATTTGAACTTTAATTTTGGTGGTAACCATTCTTATAGAACATACGAAAGAATGGGCATCTTTGGTGAAGATTTCAAGATTCCATCAAAAGCAACAGTAGCTAACGTGGTGACGCTAAATCCTAGTTATACACCAACTCAGGAGAAAATAGTTAACTCGCTTTACGGGTCAGCTTCATTGTCTTATAAAGATTTGGCATACCTGGATATTACAGCGCGTAACGATTGGTCATCCACATTAAGTCCCGGAAACTGGTCTTATTTTTACCCATCTGTAAGTTCATCTGTACTATTGCACCGGGTAATACCAGGAGCCGACCGACTTTTCAATATGGCTAAGTTCAGAGTGAGTTGGGCACAGGTTGGTAACGATACTGGGGTTTACCAGTTGAATGAATATTATAATCTTGCTCAGGATGGTTATTTAGGTCGTACTGTGGTAACACGCCCTAGTGTTCGATTTAATCCTGATCTAAAACCTGAATCAATAAGCTCTACAGAAGTGGGTCTTGAATGGAGTATTTTTAATAATCGCTTATATGGTGATTTTTCATGGTATAATATTAAAACTGAAGATTTAATATTTGATGTTGATGTTCCAGCTTCTACAGGTTATTCTAAGTTCAGAGAAAATGTTGGTGAATTAAAAAATTCGGGTATTGAATTAATGTTAGGTGGTACACCTGTTAAAACCGTAGATTTTAGCTGGGATGTTTCTTTCAATTATTCAAAGAACAACAATGAGTTGGTTAGTCTCATTGAAGATACTGAGGTGTTTATTTTCAGCTCAACCAACTCTGGTAACGTTGTTGTACAGGCTACTGTTGGTGGTGGTTATGGCGATATTTATGGAACAACCATTAAGCGAACCGAAGATGGTCGTCAGATAGTAGATGATGCTGGCCGTCCTAAAGCAACAGAAGGTAAAGTGAAACTTGGTAACTATCAGCCCGATTGGATGGGAGGTATCTCCAATACTTTAAATTATAAAGAGTTTTCTTTGCGATTTTTAATTGATGGCCGCTTTGGTGGAGAATTATATTCCGGTAGTGATGCTGCCCTCGACGCCAATGGTGTTTCTGAAAGAACCTTAATGTATCGCGATGGAGGTATTACAGTTGATGGAGTTGTTGATTCGGACGACGGAAATTATACTGTTAATACAACCAACATTAGTGCTGAAGATTACTTTGGTGCAATGAGTGGAATAGCTTCTGAACATGTTTATGATGCCACTAATGTTAGATTAAGAGAGTTAAGTCTTACATACCGTGTTCCCACAAGTCTTTTAGGAGATGGTTTTATAAAAGGTGCATCCATAAGTTTTATTGGTCGAAACTTATTCTTTATCTATCGTGATATGGACAACTTTGATCCCGAATCAAGTTTCTCAACCAGTAACTTTTCACAAGGTGTATTGTGGTATAACTTACCTACAACAAGAAGCTTAGGTTTTAACTTAAATGTTAACTTTTAATTTAGAGCAATATGAAATTATATAAGATATTCACTATTCTTTTATTCGGTGCTGCCTTATGGACTTGTACTGATAAATTTGAGGAAATTAACACAAAACCTGATGCTTTTTACACGGATGAGGTGAGTGGTAAATTCTTTATGACCAATCCACAATTCAGGCTATTCGGACCTGATCGATTCCCATACTGGCGTGCGCATTTAATTCATGCTGATCGATACAGTGGACATGTTTGCTTCGGACATAATGGATCGTGGTGGAGCGATGAGTTAGGTTATTCTTACAGTAGCTCATATACCGATGCTACCTGGGGATGGATGGAAGGTTACCTCGGTAATCTGGATAATTTTATGAAACTGGTGAATACCGGCGGGGAGTTTGAAAATGAGTACATGTATGCCATGGGACTTATTATGAAAGGACTCTATTATCAGATGTTTACCGATATTTTTGGTATGATACCTTATACTGAAGCTGCAGATCCGAATATTGTAACACCTAGTTTCGATACACAAATGACGATTTATAAAGGTATTATTGCTGATTTGGATGAGGCGATGGAAATAATTGGGGATGCCGAAAGAACAGGCGTTGGTGTTGATGATGCCGGTGAAAATGATTTGTATTTCGATGGTGAACTCCAAAAGTGGAAGAAAATGGCCAATACGCTTAAATTAAGAATAGGATTAAGAGCATTGGGTGCCGATGGTGATAATTTTGCTACAGGTGTCATTGAACAAGCTTTATCAGGGCCATTAATGAGCGAAGAATCTGATAATTGTTTAATGGAAAAAGATGCTGAGATATCACAATGGGGAAGTGCTGCCTATGGCGATATATGGCATAACTTTGGAGCTGGTTCTGATTGGGTTATCGGTAAAACTTTAATGGATTTATTAAGGGATGAAAACGATCCTAGATTAAGCAAATATGCTAAGCCGGCAAAAGGAGGAGAAACCAAGTTTGTTAAACCAGAAGGCGAAGAAGGAGATCTTTTCCTTCCACGTGTTGACTTTATCATGAGTGGTTTGGATGAAGCTGGTGTTGATTATGATCGTAGTCAGATTGAAGATACTATTTTTGTTGAAGTACCTCCTTCAACCTATTATGTAGGTCAGCCAACGCGTTTAAATGCTAAGACTAAACCATTCTCAGAATATGACTTCTTTTCAACACCTGCCGATTATGTGATTCAAAAGAAAAATGATGGTAAGCCCATAGCACCAGAAATTATTATGCAAACTGCTGAGGCTTATTTCTTAAGAGCTGAGGCAGCATTACATGGTTTTGGAGGTGATGCCAATATGCTGTATCAAGATGGTATTCGTCACGCAATGGCAATCTGGGAAGTGTCAGGTGCCGAAGCCGAAAACTATTTGGCCAGTTCTAGCTTTGGTTCTTTAACTGGAACCATGGAAGAAAATCTGGAAAAGGTTGCCATCCAAAGATGGATTGCAGCTTTTACAGATGGTTTTGAAGCTTGGGCCATTGTTCGTGATACTGGATATCCTGCTGATTTGGCTGCTGGTGTTTCAGATGTCGATATCTTTGGACTGGGTGATATTGGTGGCAAATATCCGCAACGCATGCGTTACGGAAACCAAACCTGGAACAATAACGGTGCGAAAACTCAGGAAGCCGTTGATACCCAGGGTGCCGATCGACAGGACACCAAACTGTGGTGGGCGAAATAACTAAACCAGAATATACGTTCTAAATTAGGCTGGCATTTTTGTCAGCCTTTTTTTATTTTAAGCAACTGATATTAATCATAGGTTCAATTCAAATAGCTTTTGCATTTTTGCTATTTAGAATTAAAACAGATAGGAACATAATTATACGCTAAATTACGACACTATGACAATGATGAAAGCACTTGTAAAATCAAAGGCCGAAAAAGGTATTTGGTTAGAAGAGGTGAAAATACCGGAGATTGGCCCCAATGATGTTTTGATAAAAGTTTCAAAGTCGGCTATTTGTGGTACCGATCTTCACATTTACAAATGGGATGAATGGGCTCAAAACACCATTCCGGTTGGCATGACAATTGGCCACGAGTACGTTGGTCATGTAGCTAAACTTGGTAGTGAAGTAACAGAATTTAAAGAAGGCGACCGTGTAACAGGTGAAGGTCATATTGCGTGCGGTCATTGTCGAAACTGCCGTCGAGGTCGCCAGCATATTTGCGAAAAAACAGTTGGTATTGGTGTTAACATCGATGGTTCGTTTGCCGAGTATGTAAAAGTCCCATCTACTAATGTGATGAAGATTAATGCTTCAATCCCTGATGAGGTGCTGGCCATAATGGATCCATTTGGGAATGCGACTCATACAGCCTTGTCGTTCCCTTTAATTGGTGAAGATGTGTTGATTACCGGATCGGGTTTGATAGGAAGTATGGCTGTTGCAGTAGCTAAATTTGCCGGGGCGCGTTATGTTGTGGCTACCGAAACAAATGAGTTTAGAGCTGAATTAGCACGTAAAATGGGTGCTACACGTGTGGTGAACCCGATAACCGAAAATTTGCGTGAGGTGATGGATGACTTAGGCATGATCGGTTTCGACATAGGTTTGGAATGTTCGGGAGCGCCAGCTGCTTTTAATCAGTTGGTGGAACACATGTATAACTCGGGTAAAATATCCATGTTGGGTATTTTGCCGTCATCAACAAAGGTAGATTGGAACCGTATAATTTTTAAAGGATTAACACTGAAGGGAATTTACGGTCGCGAAATGTACGAAACCTGGTACCATATGGAGCAGATGTTAATGTCGGGGCTTGATTTAAGACCAATCATAACACATCAGTACAGCATTAACGATTTCCAAAAAGGATTTGATGTAATGGAAGAAGGCAATTGTGGTAAGGTGTTGCTTAACTGGGATTAATTGAATTTTGTTTCGAAGACTCCATTTTCGTTTCTGAAAGTTGAGTTTTCAGTCACGTGATAATAACAGCACATAGAGAATATGGATAAAGGTAGTCGCTTGGCTGCCTTTATTTGTATCAATTAAGTTGGTTGTTACATTTTTACTGTCATTAGTATATCTCTGCACCTGAATGGGCACATGGATGAGGACAATGAAAAGGATGTGAATTGGGAGAGTAAGCCAGCCATGTATATTGCTTCGTGGCATAAAGTAATTCCAACAATATTTCTAAATTTGTTGCAATCTTATATTATGATGAAAGCAATAATTCTTCCTCTCGTACTTTTGTGTACCCTTATGGGCCAATCTAAAGCTCAAACAATCGGAGCATGGTCAGAAAAACTAAATAATCTGGAGCAAATCACCGATCCCAACAACCGACGGGTCGCCTTGCTAGATTTGAATAAATCTTTGATTGACCTTTGGAACAAAGATCTGGACATTGAAGTATTAAAAGGACTATCATCGATTTTACATGTCAATCAATCTGAGGATAAGCAAGTAACAATTTTATCTTTTGGTACTAAAACTTATAAGGATGTTTTTCAATTTGAATGGTTGGTGAAAATCGATGATCAGATCTGGCCCTATAGTGAAGAGCTGGTGTATCATGATTCAAAGGGTGCCATTAACTTATCGTGCCAGTTAAATGAAACATCTTTCGAAACCAAGGAATTTAATGTACTTAATGGCAAGCAAAAGCTAATACATGTTTTGGATGTGGAAACAAAGTGTTTGTTTGAACAGCTGCAATTTCTTAAAACAGATCAGCAAAAAGATTCTTTAAATCTATTACTGGAACAGCGCTTAAACAAATTATGGGGCAATGTCCATTTGTTCGAAGACTCTTTTAGTGGAATCAAACGGATGAAGACCATCCATTCCGATGACGGGAAAGTCAAGATTTGTACTTATAACATCCAAAAAAGCAATTTTACACAGCAGTTTTATGGAGCGGTAATATTAAAGGATAATGGAATGGTGAGTGTGTTGCCACTTACCGATGAAACAGATAAAATCAGATCGCCAGAACGCTCAACTTTAAGTAATAAGAAGTGGTATGGGGCTATTTACATCGACCTGATTGAAAACTCAAGTGGTAACAAAACCTATTACACCCTGATCGGTTACAAAGGTCACGATGAGTTTGTGAAAAAACGCGTACTGGATGTGATGATGGTTCAAAATGGCCGGTTAAGGTTTGGTGCGCCAATCTTTAAAACCGATCGGATAAGCAGAAATCGCGTGGTTTTTCAGTATTCTGCCAAAGCCACCATGATGTTACGCTACGATAGTAAAGCAAAAGTAATTGTATTCGATAATCTGGTGCCAGCCGACCCGATGTATCGCGGTGTTTTTCATTATTACGGGCCCGATTTTTCATACAATGGTTTTAAGTTTACCAAAGGTGTTTGGGAATTAAAAAAGGAAATTGACCTCAGAAACCCAAAGCAATAGCAATTTAAGTGAGACATCTTCTTAAGATTAAAGAATCAGATTTCAATACTGTTCTATTTAATTCTGAGCCTTGGCGTCTCTGCTTTGATTTTTATTAACCTTGATTCGACATTAAATGACTACAATGAATAATTTTCAATACCAGGTAGAGCAGTTTGCCGACCTGCGAATTTTACGCTACCAAATACCAAATTTCAGTGAGCTGCCTCTTCAAAAGAAGCAATATATCTACTATTTGTCCGAAGCAGCTTTATCGGGGCGTGATATTATTTGGGATCAGAATAATGCTAAGAATCTTTGGCTTCGTAGTTGCCTGGATAGTTTGTATGGTGTTATTAATAGCAATGATAAAGGTTTTGAAAAGTTCGAAACCTACTATAAACGCGTGTTGTTTTCAAACGGTTTTCATCATCATTACAGTACCGAAAAAATAAAACCTGATTTTACAGAAGCGCAATTAAAGGGATGGATTCAGGCCTTAACCATAGACGAAATCAGACAACTTGGAGAAAAGAGTGGGGAAGGGTTATTGGGTGCATTAATCGAATTGATGTTTGATAATCTTTATATGGCCAAACGAGTTTGTCAGGATGAGGATAAGGATTTGATAGTTCATTCGGCCAATAATTTCTACAAAGAACTTACGCAACAGGAAGTTGAAGATTTTTACAAAAACAAACAGGATGAATCCGACTTACAGCCTGTTTCACATGGTCTTAATTCGCGACTAACGAAAAACAACGAGCAAATTGAGGAGGAAGTATGGCACGTTGGAGGAAAATATAGTAAAGCCATTCAAAAAATTGTTTATTGGTTAAGGAAAGCTGCCGAAGTATGCGAAAATAAGCAGCAGGAACAGGTGATTAATCTTTTGTGCGACTATTACGAAACCGGTGACTTAAAAACCTTTGATACCTATAGCATTGAATGGCTGAAAGAGCAGGAAGGTGAGATTGATTTTATTAATGGCTTTATAGAGGTGTATGGCGATCCGCTTGGTTTTAAAGCCACCTGGGAGAGTCTGGTAAATGTAACCGATCAGAAGGAAACACAAAAGGCCGCTATCATTTCTGACAATGCCCAGTGGTTCGAAGATCATTCACCGGTAATGGTTGAGCATCGTAGGAAAGAGGTAAAAGGTGTAAGCATGAAAGTGATTAATGCCATTATGCTGGGCGGCGATTGTTATCCCGCTTCGCCACTTGGCATCAACTTGCCCAATGCTGAATGGATCAGGGAGCAGCACGGTTCTAAATCAGTTTCGTTGCAAAACATTAGTCATGCCTACGAGATGGCATCACTTAGTTCGGGGGTGATTGAGGAATTTGCCTTTGACGAAACAGAAATAGCTTTGCATAAAAAGTATGGTGCCATCGCCGATAATTTGCATACGCATTTGCACGAATGTGTGGGGCATGGTTCGGGAATGTTGGAGGTGGGTGTTCGTACCGATGCACTAAAGGCATACGGATCGGTGATTGAAGAGGCACGCGCCGACCTGTTTGGCTTGTATTTTATGGCCGATGAAAAAATGCTTGAGCTTAAGCTCGTATCGCACATGGATGTGTTAAAGGCTCAATATAATGCTTACATCCGAAATGGATTAATGGTACAGCTTGCACGCGTTAATGTTGGTGCTAACATTGAGCAGACACACATGCGCAACCGCCAGCTGGTGGCCTGTTGGGTGCTTGAAAAAGGACAGGAGAACAAGGTAATTGAAAGAATGAATAAGGCAGGTAAAAGCTATTTTGTGATAAACGATTATGCGCAATTAAGAAACTTGTTTGGCCAACTCTTGAAGGAGGTGCAGCGCATTAAGTCACAAGGCGATTATGCTGCTGCAAAAGCCCTGGTTGAGCATTATGGCGTTAAGGTAGATCAAGCCATTCATCAGGAGGTAAAAGAGCGATATAGCCAATTAAATGTGGCACCTTACTCAGGTTTTATAAACCCTAAATTATCGCCAATAATGGATGCTGATGGCAAGCTTGTGGATGTTGAGCTGGGTTATAATGAAAGCTTCCTGGATCAAATGCAGCGTTATAATAGAGATTACAGTTTTGAATCAAACTTATAAGATGGGCTTAATAGATTTATCATTCCAATAGAAAAGCTTACTTTTGCAGCATTACTTGAAGAGGGAATCAGGTGAAAGGCCTGAACTGTTCCCGCAGCCGTAATCTGGGCCTGAAAAGGAACTTCGTCTTAAACGCCACTGTTATTTATTTAATGGGAAGGTAAGATGATGAAAGAGAGTCGGAAAACCTGTTTAGGTAATGATGTTTAATTCATAATTCTTTCGGGAGATAAAGAGATGATAAGATTTTTAACAATTGCGTTTGCATTCGTAGTGATTCTGGGAGCCTGCCAGACTAAACAAGGTGGCAAAATTTCCGCTAATTCGGGTCTTACACCTGATAGTACCTACATTCCAAAATATGCCAGGGGATTTGAGGTTAAATATTTTAAAGGCTATCGCCAGATTGTATTAAACGATCCATGGGGCGATACTACTAAAACCGAAACCATTGCATTGTATTCCGATACTACCTTGCTGGAAAAACTAAGGGCTGATAATGATTATGTGCTTAAAGCACCTGCTCAAAAATGGATCGCCTTGTCCTCTACAATGGTTAATTATGCCGAACAGTTGAAGATGGAAAATACCATTGTTGGAGTGGCAGAACCACAATATATATCCAATCAATTTATACAGGATGGTATAAAAAAAGGAAGTATTAGAAATGTTGGTATGGCTGTTTCGCCCGATGTGGAAGTGATGGTTGATATTGAGCCGGATTTTATGATGGTTTCACCTTTTAAGGATAATCATTTTGCAGCTGTGGTCAGTGCCGGTATTCCAGTGATTACTAATTCTGATTATCTTGAATATACGCCCTTAGGAAGGGCCGAATGGCTTGTGTTTATGGGGGAGATGCTAGGAAAGGGTTATGAGGCTAAAGATCGTTTCGCAAAAGTTGAAAAGGCTTATTTAGAAATTAAACAGAAAGCGGCCAAGATTAAAAATAAACCATCCGTTTTTACCGGGCATATATATCAGGGAATATGGTATACCCCGGCAGGAGAGAGTTACATGGCTAATTTCTTTAAAGATGCCGGTTTTAATTACATCTATAAAGAGAGTAAAGGTACAGGTTCATTGTCGCTGGACTATGAAACTATTATTGAAAAAGCTGAAAAGACCGATTATTGGCTTTTGATTATTAATTTCCCGGGCGAATTATCCTATTCCGAAATAAGCAAAATTGATAAGCGTTATACCGATTTTGATGCTTTCAAAAATCGAAAGATGATCGTTACCAATTCATCCACATCGCGTTATTTCGAAAAAGGTGTTCTGGAGCCCGATATCGTGCTTAGTGATATGGTTTATGCTTTTAATCCGCAGTTACTAACGGGTTATCAGCCAAAGTATTTTAACCGATTGACGAAAGAGAAATAATGGAACAGCACCGCATCAAATGGATTTTAGGATTTGCTTTATTAGTGCTGGCCTTGCTAATATTGTTTTTGGTAAATATTGGCTTTGGGTCTGTATCCATTCCTTTTGATGATATAATAAATGTGATATCGGGGGTTAAGCCATCTCGATTAGCTTACCAATCCATTATTCTGAAATCGCGATTACCACAAACCATCACAGCTCTGATTGCCGGAGCCGGATTGGCTGTTGGTGGCTTGCAGATGCAAACACTGTTTCGCAATCCATTGGCCGGGCCATCCATACTTGGAATTAGCAGTGGTGCAGGACTGGGAGTGGCCTTGGTATTATTGTTTGCTGGCAATGTGTTGGGTGTTAGTATCAGTGGCTATGGTTTAATCGGCCATATGACGGTAGTTGGTGCCGCCTTTTTAGGTGCTTTTTTGATATTAATGCTGATCGTGTTTTTTGCACAGGCTTTGCGCGATAATACCATCTTATTGATTGTGGGTATTATGGTGGGGTATGCCGCGTCGGCCATTATTGGTGTGATGAAATTTTACAGCCCAAAAGAAGATGTGCATGCCTATGTCATTTGGGGTTTGGGAAGTTTTGCCAATGTATCGTGGGAGCATCTGCAAATATTAATACCTGTTATCTGCATTGGTTTGTTTCTAAGTCTCTTATTGATCAAACCGCTAAATGTATTGGTGCTGGGAGAGAATTATGCCGAAAACTTAGGCATCAATATAAAACGTACCCGCTTGATGATATTGTTTTGTACAGGTATTTTAACTGCGGCCATTACAGCTTTTTGTGGTCCCATTGCCTTTTTGGGCTTGGCTGTGCCACATTTAACTAAGGGACTATTCAGAACCAATGACCAGAAAGTATTGATGCCGGCCGTTATTTTAGCCGGATCTGTTTTGGCATTGTTTTGTAACTTAATAGCGCGTATGCCGGGTTTCGAAGGTGCCTTGCCAATCAATGTGGTAACTGGCCTGATTGGCGCCCCCATCGTTATTTCTGTAATTATTAAACGACGCAAACTGAACATTAATGGATAAGGCAAGCATACTACAAACACAAAATTTGGCTGTTGGCTATAAGCGAAACAATGGTTCAGATAATGTATTGCACCGCAACATTAATGTGAACTTGCACCGTGGCGAGTTTGCCTGCCTTTTGGGACCCAATGGTGCTGGTAAGTCTACTTTAATTAAATCTCTAAGTGGTTTCATTCCTCATATCGAGGGTGATATTTTAATTGATAACAAAGCTTTAGCTTCGTATAAGCGCAATCATTTATCAAAGGTTATTAGCGTTGTTTTAACCGAACGATTACAGGTAACCAATATGACGGTGTTTGATTTGGTAGCCCTGGGGCGAACGCCTTATTCCGGTTTTTTTGGCACCATCAGTCATAAGGATAAAGACATGGTATTACAGGCCATTGAGGATGTTGGCTTAATTGGCTTTACTAACCGCCAGTTGGTCGAAATGAGTGATGGGGAGCGTCAGAAAGCCATGATTGCCAAAGCTCTGGTTCAGGATACACCGCTGATTATCTTAGACGAGCCAACTGCTTTTTTGGATTTACCAAGTAAAATAGAGATTGTACAGCTTCTGAAGAAACTAGCCAGGAACAAGCAGAAGGGTATTTTATTATCGACTCACGATTTGGATTTAGCACTCCAGTTGGCTGATAAAATATGGCTGTTGGCACAAGGTCGTGAGCTGGAGGCCGGTATTCCTGAAGATCTGGTTTTAACCAATGGTTTCAGACGCTTTTTTGAGAAAGAAGGTATTTTATTTGATAACGAACGTGGTTCTTTTAAAGTGGAGCAGGAGCAACTGAAAACCATTCGGGTGATTGGTAAAGGGGTTGAGTACAAATGGCTGAGCCATGCTCTTAATCGCAGTGGTTACCAAACGACTAAAGAAGAAGGAAACTATCCTCACATTGAAATTACACCCGATCAAGATCAATCGTTTACACTCCATCAAACAGATGGCAGCAGAAAACAATTGCGAACCATTGAGGATTTATTGGAGCAAATAAAGGCAGTGAAATAATTTTTTTATTATTACGCAGCGTTTCGCCAACTTTAAGCATTCTATAAACGAGACAAGTTAAAATTGTTATCGTTAATTGACCTAAACCGAATGCTTAAACTCTTTAACAGAAATAAGAAAACACTTTTTGATTGCCTTTACAACCAGTATTCCGAGCAATTATTTTTATTGATACTGCGTTATGTGGTGTCGCATTTTGATGCTGAGGAAGTACTGCAAAGGGGATTTATTAAAGTTTACGAAGGCTTGGGGCAGTTCAAGTTCCACAATAACAAAGCAACTTTAGCTTGGCTGAATCGAATTATGGTGAACGAATCATTGATGTTTTTGAGGGAACAAAAGCGACTCAGTGCATCATATGAAGATCATCTATCAGAGCCGGAAATAATTCAACATCCTGATGTGGAAAGTGAACTGGCCTACGAATCTTGTTTAATGCTGGTCAGAAATTTACCCGATGGTTACCGTACCGTTTTTAACCTTTATGTTATAGAAGGTTACTCTCACAAAGAAATTAGCGAAATGTTAAAGGTTAGTGAAAGTGCATCACGATCGCAGTTAACCCGTGCACGAAGCTTGTTAAAGGAACAATTAAAATCAACGCATTATGAAATCGAACATGTTTGATGAGACTTTTAGGAAACAATTAAAGGATAGGAACGAGGTGCCTGCAAGTATTTCCTTTAACAAAGGTTTGGTATTGAACTCTATTCATAATCGACTGAATAAGCATCGCTACCGTGGAAGGTGGATTAAATATGCAGCGGTAATAGTATTGTTCATATTATCGGGGTATTTGCACTGGCATCAAAATAAGATAATAGCGAGTCAAAGCAAGATAGTGGCACAGCAAAGCGATTGGATTCAAAAGCAAAACCATGAATCGCTCAAATTAATGGCAAATCAACAAGCGGCTATTGATTCATTGCAGGTGAAGAAATCGACGCAGACTATAAAGGAAGAGACACATTTTTTACCTTCTTTGCCTGCTCTGGTTGTTCAGCATAAAGTTTCTGTTGCATCAACCATTAGCATTGAGATAAAGGAAGCAGTTTTAATAACAGACACAAATATACCACAGGAAAAGTCAACGGTTCCGGAACTTGACCTACCTGTTTATTACGAAAGCGAACGATTGGCCAATAATACACCAGAAGCTTCAAAAGGTCGCTCATTCCGTCGTAAACTTAACCAATTGCTTAATAATTAAATGCTAACAAAATGAAAAAGATATTACTTATTTGCTGCATATTTATAGTGACCTGTATACATATTGATTCGCAAAATGTTATAAAGGAGCCCGAGAAGCTTAAGGTTGGTTTTTTAGGCCTGAATTCCCCTGATAACTACTATGGTATTCAACAATACCATGATACTTTATCCATTGACTTAATTAATGGGGAAAAGATTGAAATTGTTTATCGGTGGTTTGATTTGTTTCGGGAAAATGAAGATAGGTTCGAAAGGTATTTTTGGCAACCATTTGAGTCTAACTTTAAAATATTACAGGAGAAGTTGAAAGAGGTACCATTGGATAATGCTCTTAAATACTTTGTTCAACTAAAAACGACACGAAATCTGGAAAGGGAACTTTTTGGGACGTCAACAGTGTTTGGTCATCAGAATTATGCATCATTTCGAGATAGTTTGACTGCCGATCTGAACAAAGACAATAAAAAGGCATATAAGGATAGTGTTTCAAAAAGATTGCAAAAATATTTTAGAACATTGTACCGCGTGGAATCAACCTTAAAGGTAAGCGAAAGAGAAGTGCGGAACGCACAAAGAGAATATAAGTTAGAGGATGATAAACTAGTAGGACGTGCGCAATGGCAACACATATTGGAAGTGGCGAATAAATTCTGGAAGGTTCGTTTCTATGTAAATGATCTTAATGATTTGCAGGCCATTAATGACATTGATCTTAGAGAATTTATCAGGGGGCAAAAGGATCATTACATAAAAAGAAGGTATTACCTTTCTTATACCAATCTTAAATATAAGCTGGTTGATGATGAAATCGTTCAAATACCAGGATGGGGAGATCGGGTAGAGAAACGCGAAAAGCACATTGCATTAAAGGTATATCCAACTTTGGGTACCAGCCTATTGAAAAGTACGTGGTCGGCTGATATGGGGGCTGTCTTTGGAATGGTTTTTAATGAACAACGTAGTGGTGCGCTTCGGATAGCTTTACGGTACCAGTTAAAGGCATTGGGTGAAGAGGAGCTCAATGGCACTTCCATCCGGTATAATGGTTTTGTTGATGGGATGTTTGATTTTAATCTTGCTAAAAGTTACCAGCGCGAGCAATGGCTTGGAGCCGGTGTGGGCTATCTTGTTCATCAGGAAGGTCGTGTTTATGGCGATAATACAGCCCGAATTTTCCTTAAGTACCGATCGTCTCAGAGATGGGGTGTTCAGCCCGAATTCAATTATTCTTTCAGCGACAATAATGGTTTTGTAGGCTTAGGTTTCTTCTTTAGTTTATAAGAAATAGATAGAGCTATAGAGCTCAGGTTTAAATAGGTCAAAAGGGTGTCCGTGGTGCGGGCACCTTTTTTTGCTATATAATTCCATTTCATTATTATACTTTGTTAAAACCAACAATAGTATATCCCTACTTTAATAGCTCAAAATAATAGGTTTTTCCTACAAATATCTACGCTATTTTACACTCGTAAGGGGTGTTTAATCACTTATATTTTGATACATTTCCCTAAAAATCCCGTTTATTTCCATTTTAAATCTGATATAATTCTGTTCAGAAATGTGGAAAAAGTGTATTTCACCTCGATGAATACCTAATTAAGAGGGCTCCTATAGTCAGTACGTCAGGTAGATAAACAAAATGCACACATTAGTAAACATGAGTGCACTTTGAGCTAATGTTAAAAATGCTTTAGTTTGCCTCAGAATAAATCGAGAGAGTAACCAAAATAAATTTTTAGAACAACATCAATAGACGCACTTGTTGTAGTCTGTTACTTGCTTAGTGGCTAAGCGAGCAGGATCGTTATTTTCATTTTTTTAAGATAATATATGACATCACGTAGAGATTTTCTAAAGAATTTAAGCTTAGGAGTGGGTGGAATGATGGTGGCAAAAAGCGCTTTTGCAGGAGATAAAAAGAGTGTTTATGTTACGAAACGCCCCTCATTGGAAGAGCGTAATTTTTCAAGTCCTGTAATCGAAAAGGTAATTGCCGACACGAAGAAAAAGATTAAGGATCCAAAGTTGGCCTATATGTTCGAAAACTGTTTTCCCAATACCCTGGATACAACTGTTGAACACACTATAAACAATGGAGTACCTGATACTTTTGTCATTACCGGAGATATTCATGCCATGTGGTTAAGAGATTCAACTGCGCAGGTTTGGCCTTATCTTCCTTATGCAAAAAAAGAGCAGAAACTAAGCAAGCTAATTGCCGGGGTAGTTCACAGGCAAACAAAGTGCATTTTACTGGATGCGTATGCCAATGCGTTTAACAAAGAAGCTGTTAATGGTGAGTTTGCAGGTGATCATACTGAAATGAAGCCGGGTGTGCACGAACGCAAATGGGAGATTGATTCATTGTGTTACGCTGTGCGTTTGGCTTATAACTATCACAAGGTTACTGGCAATACTTCCATCTTTACAAAAGAATGGCTACTGGCAGCCGAACGGATTCATGATACATTTAAAGAACAGCAGCGAAAAGAAGGGCTTGGTCCTTACCGTTTTGAAAGGACAACGCCGCGACAACTAGATACTTTGTCGAACAATGGCTATGGACGACCTTTGAAGCCCGTTGGGCTGATTAACAGTAGTTTCCGACCATCGGATGATGCCAGTACATTAGGTTATCTCATTCCAAGTAACTTGTTCGCAGTGGTAAGCCTGCGTCAGATTGCCGAAATATGTGATAAGATAGTTAACAAACCTGAGTTAGCTAAAAAGTGCCGGATATTGGCTGAAGAAGTTGAGGAAGCCATCAAAACCTATGGTATAAAAAATCATCCAGAGTTTGGAAAAGTCTACGCCTATGAGGTTGATGGTTATGGTAATGCCCTGTTTATGGACGATGCCAACGTACCAAGTTTAATTGCCCTTCCGTACCTGAATTGTGTCGATGTTAATGATCCGGTTTACCAAAATACCAGAAAGCTGGTTTGGAGTGATTCCAATCCTTATTTCTTTAAAGGAACGGCTGCCGAAGGTATCGGAGGTCCGCATGTGGGATACGATATGGTATGGCCAATGAGCATCATTATGAAGGCCATGACATCCGATAATCTGAACGAAATTGGCTGGTGTGTGCGAACCTTGCGCGATACGGATGCCGATACCGGTTTTATGCACGAAACATTTCATAAAGATAATCCGAAGCATTATACCCGTTCGTGGTTTGCATGGGCAAATACTTTGTTTGGTGAGTTGATGTTGAAGTTGGTGGAAGAGAAAAAAATAAACAAAATCTAAATGCGTAATTTATTAGTTGTATTAATCAGCCTGTCTGTTCTGGCAGGCTGTATTGAAAAGAAAACAGAAAAGCTGAGTGTCATCGAGTATGTCGATCCATTTATTGGAACCGGGGCACATGGTCATACCTTTCCGGGAGCAACCACCCCAAATGGTATGGTTCAGCTGAGTCCGGACAATGGTACCAGTGGTTGGGATTGGTGCAGTGGCTATCATTATTCCGATAGTTCCATCATTGGTTTTTCGCACCTACACCTAAGCGGTACGGGGGCGTCGGATATGGGTGATATTTTAATTATGCCTTTTAATGGCGACTATAAATGGGATGCCGGATCGAAGGAAAATCCTGATGATGGTTATCGCTCACGTTTTAGTCATCAAAATGAGGAAGCTAAACCTGGCTATTATAGTGTATTACTCGATGATAGCAACATTAAGGCAGAACTAACGGCCACCACACGTGTGGGTATTCACCGATACACTTTTACACAAAAGTCACCCCATTTTATTATCGATCTGAATCATGGTATTCATGATGGTGTGAAAAGTGGCCATATGCGTATGGTTGATAAAAACACCGTTGTTGGAAAACGTTGCAGCAATGGTTGGGCCTGGAATCAGAATGTGTATTTTGCAGCCACTTTCTCCGAATCAATTTCTAAATGTACCTACAACATTGATGGGGTAGTAGGAAAGAATGAAAACATTGCAGAAGGTAAACGAGTAAAGGCAATTCTGGGCTTCGAAACACAAAATCCTGAAATACTGGTAAGAGTTGGTATCTCATATGTTAGTGCCGAAAATGCATTGAAAAACCTGCAAAGTGAAGCTCCTGATTATGATTTTGAAAACTATGTGGCTAAGGCACAGAAACAATGGGATGATGCCTTATCTGTTATTCAAATAGAAGGAAGCAATGAAGACAAAACGATTTTCTACACGGCTTTATATCATTCGAATATCGCACCAAACACCTTTGCAGATGTTGACGGAACTTACCGGGGCATGGATGATGAGATAAAGAAGAATAATGATTTTATGAGGTATCATGTGTTTTCTTTATGGGATACGTTTAGAGCAACACATCCGCTTTATACCATCACCAATCCAGGCATTGTCAATGATTTTGTACATACGTGCATGAGTGTGCATCGCGAATCGGGACTGTTACCGGTATGGGAGTTAACCGGTCGTGAAACCAATTGCATGATTGGTTACCATGCTGTACCGGTATTGTATGACGCCTGGAAAAAAGGCTTAGTGAGTGACTTATTTGGCACTGAATTGCTTGAAGCCATGGTTGCCAGTGCCATGCACGATGATCGTGGCAGAAAGCTTTTACGCGATTACCAATACATTCCGGCCGATAAGGAGAATGAATCCGTATCAAAGGCTTTGGAATATGCATATGACGATTGGTGCATTGCACAAATGGCTAAAGAAGTTAATAAAATCAACACTTATAATGAGTTTACCGGTCGTTCACAATTTTATAGGAATCATTGGGATGCTTCAACGGGTTTTATGCGAGGTAAATTAGCCAATGGTCAATGGAAAAAAGGTTTTGATCCTTTATTCAGCAAACATCGCGATGATGAATACACCGAAGGAAACGCCTGGCAATATAGCTGGTATGTTCCGCATGATGTACCAGGATTAATAAACCTTCATGGAGGCAAGAAACCGTTTATTTCCAAACTGGATTCTTTATTCACACTTAATGCTGGCTTAAATGGCAGTCATGCTTCGCCAGATATCAGTGGTTTGATAGGTCAATATGCCCATGGTAATGAACCAAGTCATCACATCGCATACCTGTATAATTATGCCGGACAGCAATATAAAACTTCCCAACGCGTAAATGAAATTTGCAATACAATGTACCACACCGGTGTTGACGGACTATCCGGTAACGAAGATTGTGGTCAGATGTCGTCGTGGTATGTATTTAGTTCCATGGGATTTTACCCGGTTAATCCGGCCAATCAGATTTATCAAATCGGAACACCGCGCTTTCAAAAGGTAGTAATAGATGTTCCCGGAAACAAGGAGTTTATTATCACCACCGAAGACTATGCAGCTGGAATTATTTATATCCAGGAAGCTTATTTAAATGGCCAAAAACTTAAGCGTCCGCAAATAAGTCATGATGACATCATGGCGGGAGGGCATCTGCATTTTGTATTGGGTAAATCGCCCAATACAGCTTTCTAAAAATCTGTTAACTAACGACAAGCGCAATAGTGCGCGATTATTAATTATAAATTAGGTTTTAATGAAAAACAAATCTCAGACGTTTGCGTTGCAAAGTGTCAGGCGATTATCGTTGTTGATCCTTATCGGATTAACAACGGTAATTACCGGTTACGCGCAAAACATTAACGTAAACGGTAAGGTAGTCGACGAAAACGGCGAGCTCTTGCCAGGAGCAACAATTATTATCGAAGGTACCACAAAGGGTGTTATTACCGATATGGACGGTAATTTCCAAATTGACTGTGGTGCAAATGACGTGTTAGTTTGTTCATTCATCGGATACGTCAATAAAACCATGCCTGTTGAAGGTAAAACAAACATTACCTTTGTTTTAAAAAGCCAGGTAAGTGAGTTGGACGATGTTACGGTTGTAGCGTTTGCCAAGCAAAAAAAGGAAAGTGTACTTGGTAGTATTACAACCGTTAAACCGGCTGAACTAAAAGTGCCATCAAGTAACTTAACCACGGCATTGGCCGGTCGTATGTCTGGTATTATTTCTTACCAGCGCAGTGGGGAACCGGGAGCCGACAATGCGGAGTTTTTTATTCGTGGTGTTACCACCTTCGGTTACAAGACTGATCCATTGATTTTAATCGATGGAATTGAATCATCAACAAATGATTTAGCCCGAATGCAACCGGATGATATTGCTTCATTCAGCATTATGAAAGATGCAACGGCCACAGCTCTTTATGGCGCCCGTGGTGCGAACGGTGTTATTTTAATTACCACCAAAGAAGGTCAGGAAGGACGTGCAAAAATTAGTGTTCGTTACGAAAAGTCACTTTCAACGCCAACACAAATGCTCGACATTGCCGATCCGATTACCTACATGAAGCTTCACAACGAGGCCATTATGACTCGTAATCCATTGGATGGTCCGGCTTATTCTTACGATAAGATTAAGATGACGCAGCAGCCCAATCGCAATCAGAACGTTTATCCGGCTGTTGACTGGCAAAATGAAATGTTTGAAGATTACGCCTTGAACGATCGCTTTAACTTCAATGTTAATGGCGGTGGTAAGGTAGCACGATACTATTTAGCAGCCACCGTAAATACGGATCGTGGTATCTTGAAAGAAAACAGCTTAAATGCTTTTGACAATAATGTGAAGTACAACAAAATCAGTTTGCGATCCAACGTTAATATTTATTTAACTTCAACAACTGAAGTATCCGTTCGTTTCAGCGGAAACTTCGATGATTATACAGGACCGATTGATAGTGGAGAAACATTGTTCAGAAAGTCGCTACAAACAAGTCCGGTATTGTACCCTATGTTTTTCGAGCCCAATGCCGAGTATGCCAATACATCGCATATCCTGTTCGGCAATGCTGGTCAGACGGGTGAATATTTAAATCCATATGCAGATATGGTGCGCGGTTATCGCGATGAGAGTAGAAGTAAGATTCTGGCAACGGTTGAGTTGAAGCAGGATTTAGGCATGATTTTAAAAGGACTGGATTTTCGTCTGCTGGGTAACACTACCCGTGAATCGTTTTACAATACCAGCCGTAGCTATAATCCTTTCTATTATAGCATTGGTTCTTACAATAAAGAACTGGATACTTACACCTTACAGGAATTAAATCCGGATAGTGGTAGCGATTATTTATCCTATAACCAGGGAGCCAAGGCTATCAGTACTGTTTTCTATGGTGAAGCGGCGATTAACTGGAATCGCACTTTCTCTGACCTGCACAATGTCACAGCCTTGCTGGTTGGTACCATGCGCGAAACTAAGCTGGGTAATGCTGAAACTTTGGCCAAATCCTTGGCTTATCGTAACATGGGTGTGTCAGGACGATTTACTTATGCTTATGACAGCCGTTATTTTGTTGAAGCCAACTTTGGTTATAACGGTTCCGAACGTTTTGCTGCTAATCACCGTTATGGATTCTTCCCATCGGTGGGTGTCGGTTGGATGATTTCAAACGAAGAATTCTGGCAACCATTAAGTCAAACCATTACTAAACTGAAACTGAAAGGTACCTATGGTCTTGTGGGTAGTGATGCGATTGGCGATGAGAACGATCGTTTCTTCTATATTTCATCCGTAAATATGAAGAATGAATACAATAGCATTCGTTTTGGTGAAGATTTCGGAAACTACATCAATGGCATTAGTATCGATCGTTACAGCAACGATGATATTACCTGGGAAACTGCGAAAATGACCGATATTGGTTTAGAGGTTTCTTTCTGGGATAAGATTGATTTGCAGGCTGACTATTTCTACCAGCACCGCTCTAATGTTTTGATGGATCGTTCGGAGATACCTTCAACAATGGGGCTTCAGTCTTCTTTACGAGCTAACCTTGGTGAAGTAACTTCAGGAGGTATTGAATTGGCATTGGATGTAAGACATTCGTTCAATAAAGATTTTTGGTTAACAGCGCGTGGAAACTTCACCTATGCTACCAATGAGTATAAGGTTTATGAGGAGCTGGATTATGTGGGTGCCGGTATGCCTTGGTTATCGCATGAAGGACAGAATATAAACCAGAAATGGGGATTAATTGCTGAGCGTTTATTTGTTGATGAAGCAGATATTGCCAATTCGCCAACGCAAACATTTGGTCCATACATGGCCGGTGATATCAAATACAAAGATATTAATGAAGATGGTGTGATTGACAACAACGACCGTGCGCCCATTGGCTTTCCTGAAGTACCTGAAATCAACTATGGTTTTGGTTTCTCTACAGGCTATAAAACTTGGGATCTGTCGATGTTCTTCCAGGGATCGGCACGTTCATCGTTCTTTATCGATCCTTATATGACTGCACCTTTTATCGACATTAATTCCGATTCACAGGATGAGGCCTGGAACAATGCCAAAGGCAACAATGCCTTATTAAGTGAGTGGGCGAATGATCACTGGTCAGAAAATGATAGAGATATCTATGCTGCCTGGCCACGTCTTTCGGCTGAAACAGTTGAAAACAATAACCAGAGAAGTACCTGGTTTCTGCGCAATGGTTCTTTCTTACGCTTAAAGTCAGTGGAAGTGGGTTATACTTTACCCAAAAGTGCATTGCTTGATAAATTGAAGATTGCCAACCTGCGATTTTACCTCAGTGGAACGAACTTAGCTTGTTGGTCGGGCTTTAAGTTATGGGATGTTGAGATGGGCGGTAACGGATTGGGTTATCCAATATAGAAAGTGTATAACGTAGGCCTTAATCTTAACTTTTAATTCGAGGTAATGAAACGAACATGTAAATTTTAATCATCAAACAGCCCCAAGCGGTTTCGATTAAAATTTCTTGAGAGTTCCATGTGACATTAGAAAGAAAATTCAGACACATGAAAAAATACTTTATAATAGCATTAGTAGCTGTGCTAAGTTCATGTAACGATTACCTGGATATTACTCCAGATAACTTAGCAACAGTGGAGATGGCCTTCGATAACAGGAACACAGCCGAGCAATTCTTGGCAACTTGTTACAGCTATGTACCCGATATGGCCAATCCCGAACAGAACTTTTCACTGGTAGCCGGCGACGAAATCTGGTATTACGGTGAAAAAGATTATTACATGAATAACCAAACAAGTTTACGTTTGGCGAAAGGCATGCAAAATGTAAATAATCCTTATTGCGATTACTGGGAAGGCGACCGTGGCGGTTTTAATATGTGGATTGCCATACGCGACTGTAATATTTTTCTGGTAAGCTTACACGATATACCAGGATTGGAAACCAATGAGCGTTTGAGGTGGTTAGCTGAGGTTAAAGCATTGAAAGCCTATTTCTATTATTGGATGCTCGAAATGTATGGCCCACTGCCAATTATTGATACAAACATTCCGGTTGATGCAACAACTGAAGAAACGCAGGTTGAACGTGCGTCGGTGGATGCTGTGGTGGAATACATTGTTTCATTATGTGATGAAGCCATCGAAAGTGAAGCAATGCCGGCCAACATTACCTTTATCAAAACAGAATATGGTCGTTTAACATTATCAGCTGTTAAAGCCATCAAAGCAAAAACCCTGGTATTAGCTGCCAGTCCTTTGTTCAATGGTAACACCGATTATGCTGGTTTTGTAAATGCAAAGGGCGAAGCTTTGGTTAATCAAACTTATGATGCAGGAAAATGGAAAATGGCCGCAGATGCCTGTTTAGATGCCATTCAAACTGCAGAAGAGAATCATCAGTTATACAATTTTATTGATTTATTGCCCATTGGTGAAGTTTCGGACGAAGTTCGTGAGGAATTAACATTGCGTAATACCATCACCGATCGTTTTAACAGTGAATTGATTTGGGGACTTGGTAACACATGGGTTCGAGATCTGCAAACCTGGTGTCAGCCTCGTTTTACTTCAGATCACTCAAACCGATTTAATGAGACAAGAAAATCGCATGCGCCAACCTTAAATGTGGTTGAAACATTTTACACTAAAAATGGAGTGCCCATTAAGGAAGATGAGACCTGGGAGTATACAAATCGTTATGAGCCTGTGAAGGTGGAGGAAGCATTAGCCGACGATCATAAATATTCGTTACAGAATGGTTATACAACGGCTAAATTGCACACCTATCGTGAGCCTCGTTTTTATGCTTATGTTGGTTTTGATGGTGGTAAGTGGTTCTCGCTTGAAACCAAGGATGCGGAAGATATTCCATTCCTGAATACCAAGGCAGGACAGTTATCGGGTAAAGCCGGTCAGGAATTATATTCGATTACCGGTTATTTCACTAAAAAATTGGTGAACTACGAAAACGTTATCACAACAACTCAACAAAGCATTGTTGATTACACGTTTCCAATAATTCGTTTGAGCGATTTATACCTGATGTATGCCGAGGCTTTGAATGAGTTTAAAGACAAACCGGATGCTGAAGTTTATAAATACATTCAGTTGGTGCGTCATAAAGCCGGTCTGGATAAAGGATCCGACCTTGTTACAACCTGGCAAAGCTATAGTAACATTAAGGATAAGCCAACCAGGAAAGCAGGTATGCGCGAAATTATCCAGCAGGAGCGTATGATTGAGCTTGCGTTTGAAGGTCACAGATACTGGGATTTACGTCGATGGAAACTGGCCGATGAGTACTTCAATGAGCCAATTCGTGGCTGGAATATTGCCGGTGCCGAAATCAATGATTTCTACCAGGTGAAGAACATCTTCATGCGCAATTACCTTAAGAAAGACTACCTATGGCCAATTAGCAGTTATGAGTTACTACGCAATCCTAAATTGGTTCAAAACCCCGGTTGGGAATAAGCTGGAAACAGTTTCTAATTAAATAATATTAAAATGAAATTATTAAATAACATATTAGTAGCTGGTTGCCTGATTTTAGCAATGCTTTTTACAGCTTGCCAGGAGGACGAGCGTAAGCCCCATGGCGATGATACTACCCCTCCCGGTAAAGTAACCGTTGGCGAAATTGTAAATACGGCGGGTGGTGCCATCATTAATTTCGATTCACCATCAGATGTTGATTTGTTGTATGTTCAGGCAAGTTTTATTGACAACAATAATAAAAAGCGTAATGTTAAAACCAGTGGTGTTAACTCTAGCCTTGAGATTGAAGGCATAGGCGCTGTTGGCGATTATACCGTATCGATGGTGGCAGTCGACAGAAACGAAAATGCTTCTGAAGTTGTTGAATGCACCATTTCACCATTAACACCGCCGGTGCAATCTGTATTGCCAACCCTTACAGGTACCGTTGATTACGGAGGAATTAAGGTAGGCTATACCAATGAAGACAGAGCGACAATTGCTTTGAACCTGACAACATTTGATGAAGTAGAAGGTAAAATGATGTTTAGAGAATCATTTTATACCACACAGGAGTCAGGCTCATACAGCTTCCGTGGCTACGATAGCGAACCAACAAAGTTTGGTGTATACATCGAAGATCGTTGGGGTAACATATCGGATACTACAATTTTTGAATTAACACCTATTCCCGATGAGTATCTGGATAAGAGTAAGTTCTCAATTTTCCGTATTCAGGGTGATAAGGACTGGGGAGCACAGGAATCATTCTATGCTGAGCATATGTGGGACGATGTAACCAACAGCCAGTGGAACTGTAGTCACACCGATTTTTCAACATCTTTACCCCACTACCTAACCATCGATTTAGGGCAAAATGTGAAGTTAAGCCGATTTAAATTATTCCAGCGTACCGGAGATGAGCTTTACAAACACGGTAATCCAAAGGTGTTTAATGTTTACGGTACTAAAGATGTGAATGACTTACCGGCCTATGATGCGGATGAACCAAATGCAGGCTGGACTTTCTTAAGTCATTTCGAGTCGTTTAAGCCATCGGGCTTACCAGTGGGACAAACCACTACCGAAGACCTGGAATACCAAATTAAAGGTGAAGATTTTGAGTTTAATCCTGAAGAATTAGTGGAGATACGTTATATCCGTTTCGAAATTACTGAAAACTGGGGTGGTCAAAATGTGTCGGTTATTGGTGAGTTATCATTCTGGGGTGAAATCCTGGGAGAGAATTAGTAAACTTTTAGAACTTATTAATGATGAAAAAATTAATATACATATTTCCCGTTCTACTGTTTTCATTGGCAGCAATATTTGGATGTGATGATATGAATGCCATTCATGAAAAGTATTTGCAAGGTGAGACAATCTATGCGGGTAAATTAAATATGTTGTCTACACAAACTGGTT
Source organism: Carboxylicivirga sp. (assembly GCA_025210475.1). Classification (GTDB taxonomy): domain Bacteria; phylum Bacteroidota; class Bacteroidia; order Bacteroidales; family Marinilabiliaceae; genus Carboxylicivirga. The sequence goes on from JAOARW010000003.1 coordinate 170,043, forward strand.
TCAATCGCATCAGGATTGAAGGGAGTACCGAATATTTGGGTAATTCTGTAAAAGCCACCGTTAAGTATGAGGGGCAGGAGCAGGTTTTTGATGTTGCAACAGATGATGATTACGTTCAGATGGTTGTTGAAAATTTAGAGGAACGTGATTATGAATTTGAGATTTATACCGAAGATGAAGCCGGTAACAAATCAATCAAACAGTTGTGCACAGGTTCAGCTGTAGGTGATAAGTTTATCGAAAATCAATTACCACGTAGCATGGTAGAGTTTGTTTTTGATCAGCTTGATTTATCGTTACGCTGGGCTGAGGTAAGCGATGCTGAGTACATCTCGCGCACCGAAGTAACTTATGAAAATAACAGTGGAACAACAAGTAGTGTAACTGTTTTACCTGGTGAAACCATTACTAAATTAGAGGATTGGAAACCAGCAGGTGAAATAAGCTATCAATCGTTTGTAAAGGCTGGTGCCAATGGCTTTGAGGAAGCAGCGCTGGAAGCCGAAACAATGACACTACCCGATTTACCGCCGGTACAATTAGATAAATCTTTACACGCATTGGTGAACATGCCAACGGATAACAGAGGTGATCAATACGGTGCGCGACCTTGGGATTACTTGTTTGATGGCGATGACTCATGGAGAAACAGCGATCAGTACGGATATCACTCAGGTGGTAATTCTTTACCATCGTATTTCACCATCGATCTTGGCGTTACGGCTCAATTACGTAAGTGTGCCATGGGATTACGCGATCCGAACAATTACAATGGTAACAACCCAACCCACATTGAGATTTGGGGAATTGATGACATCACAGGTGCTGAAACACCGGATAAATCAGAAGAGCAATTTATCGAAAAAGGATGGAAGCTGATCTACAAAGGTGATGTTGATGGTAAATACAATCAAAAGCTGGACTTTGAAATCGACAGTGAAGAAGATGTACGTTACATCCGCTTTAAAACCGTTACGGCTGTTAATAATGATGGTGTTCAATACACCGAATTGACATTCTGGGGAAAAAATGTTCAGACTGTAGCTGAATAATTTATCTCAACAGATTAATAATAATTGTTTAAGGTGTCCGTGATGCGGGCACCTTTTTTAGGGTCAATATTCTGTTAAGCTAATAAAATAAACGTTACTGGTTATGGCCTGAAGGTGTTTCTTTCAATTATGTTAGTTTTTATGCCGAAAGATGTATCTTTATAATATATAGGTTATATATCTTATAATTATTGTTAATTAATAAATGCGATAGCAGAGATGAGGAAATCAGAAAAACATAAAAAAGAAATTGATGCACATTTATTATATGAGATTATGAGACTGTTTAAATTTAGAAAAATAACAAATTAAAACATTGGCTATCAGTTTAATAAGTGGATAAAATTTACTATCTTAATAGTTTCCAGGCAGTTAAGATTGAATGAAACACTATCCAACCTGTCTCACCGATAGCCAATGGGAGGCAATTAAAAGCATTTTTAACGTGAAACGCAAAAGAAAGCACTCAATACGTGAAATTTTTAATGCCGTCTTATATGTAGTTAAAA
>JAOARW010000024.1 GCA_025210475.1 Carboxylicivirga sp.
GATGACTATGCAAGACTCGCTTCTGGTGTCTGACCAAACTTTCCAGATAGGATTGGATACCTATAGGCACGCTAAAAGGTGTTTCATCTTATTTAATACGCTCAAATCCCCACCTTATGGACTTGCACGGCGCAATAACCCTAATTATGCATTAGAATATTGAAAAGGAGGCCCAAGGTTTTCAACTGTTGCAAATATGCCATCGAGCCATGGTCTTCTTTTTGCGTTTAAAGCTATCTTCAATACCTTTTTGTTCGCATGCTTAACGCTCCATGCTCCTAATGCAAAGCAATAGACTTTCAGGGTCGACAAAGTAGCTTTGTTATGTGATTGTAGAGCAAAATGTCGGAATACATCTGAGAAACATCTATGCCATTACAGATAGGAATCCAATCCTCAATACCGTAAACCTCACTTTTTACATTGGGATACATACGTGTGACGATAATATAATTAAGCTTCAGCTGTTCGATATAGCTCAAGATTTCTTCAGTGTAAAAACCACTGTCTGCACAAATCAAACCGATTCTTGTTTCGGCCAAAATATCTTCGATGGTTTCTTGCAAGAATACTTTACAACTACTACTGTCTGCTGTATTGCCAGGGCGAAGCCATGCATTGGCAACCATACGGGTTTGGCTCACAAAAGCCATGAGTGGATGATGAGAGTTTCTACCGCGTTTTAATGGATTGTACCCTTTGGCACTTCCTTCTTGGTTTCCTGACCGAGTAATGACTGTACTATCAATATCTAAGGTTATATCATTTACTTGTAACTGCGAGATGAACCAATGCTGCAGTGAAGGGAAAACGGTTGTATTGCGCCACTGTGAAAACTTACCAAAGAAACGACTGAAAGTACTTTGCGAGGGCATCTTATCCCATCCAAAGATAGCATGAAGCGTAGTATCATAACGCAACCAATCTGCATGAATATACCTTGATGCTCCGGTCCAGATACTCAACCAAAAGGATTCTATTATATGAACCGGATCATAACTACGGTTTGAACCTTTATCTGGCAGTTCTAATGTTGACAGATATTCTCTGATACCAATTGAATCAACAAAACGCTTCATCAAGCTCATGCCACCAAAAGGAGTTACTTTTTATCAGAATACTCTATGGAAAGGTTAACCATATGGGGGAAATCTAAAAGTTTACAGAATCACTCTAATTTAATGCTTTTGATGGATTATTCATTTTCTATTGCATAGAGCAGGTTTAAGGGAAAGTATTCCTTCTTACATCCATATAACTGATGGCAAATGCCAAGATATCAATGTACTTAATATTATTGCTCCCGAAGTAAATGTGCTTTCCTTCATGGATAAGGCTTATGTCGATTTTGAAGCAATATACCGTATGAATGATAGATCTTCTCTGTTCATCTTGACCGATAACATACACCTAACAAACATGGCGGTGAAGTAGTTACTTACCCAAAGAGAAAAATATGCAAGCCAAGTAATATTCTTATTCTCTTCGACAGTAAGGATATAACTATTGCCTATAAAGATCCAATATCTGGAAAAAATAATGTTGCTTTTAATCTCACGTAAAGTTTTAACCGCATGGTTACAGCATTAAATCAGTCAAATATATGGTTTGGTGGGCTTTTCCTTAATACTGATGCTAATTTTGATATAGGAACGTTTAGAAACTGTCTTTTCAAATAAGATAACTTCGACATTCCTGTCTAAATATACATATTATTTAGTTTGGTATTCCATTCTTTGAAGAAGCTCCTTACAAAGATCATTTTATTGTAGATTAAATAAATGCTTGGCTAGATGCTTTTAAGGCAATACTTGTATGCTGTAAAACCCAAAAATAATGGAAAGTATTAAACATCATTACTTTCTCGCATTATTCTTCTTTGAAATTTCTAAATAACTTCCAAAAGAAAATCGTTCTAAAATAATCTTAAAATTTATTCAAGTTATTTTAGAACGAAAATATAATTCTATTCTCTTAAAATTATCAAAATGCAAACATAACAATTGCTTGATCGCTTATTTTCTAATAATAGGTAATTATTGAAATACACAAAACTTTAATGAAATATAAACACATAATGACGCTATTATTTACAAGTAATACTTAATGCTTAAAGCCACCTGCATTCCTTGTTCCTTTTTGCCTTTTGGATTATAATGTACATTTCCCGGTTTAATGGCCCACACTTTAAAGTTTGGCAGAACATATGTGTAAAGGTCATTAATCTGAATATTCGGAAAGCCGCTTAATACTTCAAGGGCAGCCTCGTTGTATTTTACATCGTCACCCACAAAACGCCCTGGTTCATCCTCAGGCACAGGTGTAGTAGTCGCAAACACCAGAGTGGTCTTAGGAAATTCCTTTTGTAAATATGTACAAATTGTTTCCAGATTACTTTTGTATTTATCAATAGACGACATTTGTGTCCCGTTAACTTTATCCAAGGTACTCCCATTCACCACGTATTTGAGATCGTGTAAGCCAACGTTAAAATGAATGATGTCCCACTTAAAATTCCAGCCACCTTTCAGGTGTGGTTGAAACATGGATTGTTTAAGCGTATTCATGTATGTGATAAACTGGTTGCTTGATGCACCATTTCGATGGATTCGGTATACATTGGCCTGCCCCTTTAGCTCATCCATCACCGTGGGTGTATATCCTATTGAAATAGAATCACCATACAATAAAACATTGGGTAACTTTTTATCATTTACTACATATCTAAAAGGTGGCTTTTCGGCATTAGTGCCACACAACTTGGTCCACACAGCTTTGCATTTTTCATGATCTGTTTTTCGTTTCCGTTCTCCCAAAGCAAATAGGACTGATGGAGCAAGTGTCATTGTTCCAATCACACCCATGCTTGATATAAATTCTCTTCGCTTCATAATAATAAAATGGTTAGTGTTTTGTCTTTTCCATTTTGCTTAAATCCACTCCTTTAAAATACCTGTCCAACACATATTGAGGTTGATGAACATCCGGTATCTGCTTAAGTTTAGTATGGTCGTATTCTAAGGGTAAAAATTTGTTGGGGTTAATGGTTGCTGTATCATCAACTGCCTCATACCATTCATTAAGCAACAGGTCCATTTCTCTAATTTTCTCTTTGCACTCTGAAAGGTCAGCCAAATTATTAATCTCTAAAGGATCACTCTTTAGATTGAACAACTGAATATGATTGCGTTGCGGATACTTGATGTATTTCCATTCATCCTTACGAACAGCACGAACAGTGTTGCGATAGACGGTATAAATCGAGGTACGAACCGCATTTGATTCACCATTGATAACATTTAAGAGGCTCTCTCCGTCTACCCCTTCAGGAATTGGTAAATCATTAATTTCACATAGGGTTGGAAAGATGTCATATAAATATGTTAATGCATCCCTGGAGCTCATTTCAGGAATGTTTGCACCACTTATAATAAACGGTACACGTGTACTATGCTCATACATATTTTGCTTTCCCAGCAAACCATGACTTCCAATGGCCAGCCCATTGTCAGCCGCATATACAATAATAGTATTGTCGTATAAGCCTTTCTGCTTAAGCAAGTCTATTAAGTCACCAATGCGATCATCTACATGACTGACTAATCCGTAGTAATCTGCAATGGAAGCCTGAATGATTTCAGGAGTGCGCGGCCATGGCGCCAATGTTTCATCCCGAATGTTCATATTATCAAACTCAAAAGGATGTAACCCCTTAAAATTTCCTGGTAATGGTGTTTCTTCATCCTTGTACATTCCAATATAATCTTCTCGTGGCGAGCGTGGATCATGTGGCGCTGTAAATGCCACGTAGCAAAAGAAAGGGTTCTCATTGCCTCCTTCGCCGTACTCACTAATAAAATCTTTGGCTGCATCAATAAACAAATCGGTTGAAAAACCTTTCTTAACAGGTTTTGTCAGTTTTTCTTCACCCTTTTTTAAGGTTCGGCATGGCACGTTAAAATGGTCGCACATTCCACCAATAAAAACGTTTTCGCCCCTTTGAAAGGTTTCCTCGAAGCTATTCGCTCCATTGTGCCATTTTCCAGTGCCAAACGTGTCATATCCATGTTGAGCAAAATATTTTGGCATGGTCAATTTACCATCCATTTTGTCATAAACATGAAATAAACTTTTACCGGTCATTAACATAGCACGGCTTGGCGCACATATGGCTCCATGGTGACCTCCCATTACATATGCGCTGGTAAATTGCATACCCGTACTGGCCAGTTTATCAATATTTGGTGTTTTAATATATGGATTACCAGCACAACCAAGTGCATCTGCACGTTGATCATCAGCAAAGAGAAATAACACGTTGTATTTTCCTTTTTTAACCTTTGTGTGTTGCGTGGTATTTGGCGAACAGCTCGTCACTAATAAGCCCACTAACAACAGAAATATAAAACTCTTGTTCATCTATTCAGGATTTTAATTTTAACGTTATATAATCTATTACTTTTTTTTCTTTTGTGGTATCCAATCGGCACCGGGTTTCCAGTTTACGTCCAATTCATATGCCCCTATATCCGGAGCTTTCCCCATATATCCATCTGTCAGACCAGGATAATGGGTACCTGCATCAATCAACAAATCACCTTTCGCTGGCATAAAGTTGTTGTTGTTTACATCTAGTAAAATGCCCTCTTTTTTGAAAACATTTGTTTTCATGTTTACGGTATAAGGGAAAGGGGTTTGTTTACGGTCGCCCACAATATTGTAGGCTATATTATTAAATATAAGACTGTTCTTATTTTGGAACTCAAGCAAAGGTGCCTGATTGAGCCATGGTTTGTGAGGCTCAGCCATAGCATGCATACTAATGTAATTACCCTCTTTTTCGTTGGATCCAATCGCAAATACGGTATTGTTAAACACTTTATTCGAATCCCCCTTAACGATAATTCCATCTCTACCGCAATTCCATACTACATTGTGATGAACAGTGAGTCCTCGCGTCTGATCATCGCCTCGAATTCCTAATCCACCATTAAGCCCTCCACTGTGTTTGCCCATCGTATAACAATCATGCACCCAATTGTGATGAATAACACTACCACTAATAACCCAGTTACCGCACTGAATGGCTGCACAGTCTTTGGCTATTTGGGCACTGTGATGAACATAGTTATAAGATGCTTCCCAGCCTCCGGGACCATCAAGTCTAATTCCCGAATAACCGGTGTTGTAAACTGTATTTTTAGTACATACAAACGCATCCTCACCAGTAGAAGTACAATGAATTCCAAAGCCTTGTCCGGCCCAAGCCACATCATGTACAATATTGTTTTCTACCACATTGCCCATACCTTTAATGATTAAGCCGCTACGCTGACTGTAAGCTATATAGTTTTTATAAAAACGAATATAATTACCATTTATGCGCATTTCTGCAGGCTGCTGCTTCAGCTCCGGATCGTTAAATTCTCTGGAATATACCGGATACTCAAAACGGCAGTTGGTTATATCACAATTCTCCACATTGAGCAATTGCATGGTACATGCAAAAAAGGTGATGCCCTCAAGATGTAAGTAACTCTTACCAGAAGCCGTAAGGCCATAATGCCGTGCTTTATAGGTGAATTCACTATTTTGAATGTCTTTTTCGCCCGAAAACACATACAATTCGTTACTGTGTTGATTCAAATACCATTCCCCGGGTGCATCTAAGGCATCCATCTTTCCAAACAAATAGTATAAATCATCTTCCCATTGTTTTGTTGCATTAGCATATGATGTAATGGGCTTTAGGTTCTTTTTGTAGGTAAAAGTGGCCGTTTTGTTATCATAGGTCATAACTTTACGTGTCCAGCTCCTGAACTGGTGAGCAACATTTAAGACTGCAACAGCACCTTGCCAGTCGGTTTGCGTTCTTACTAATGCGGTATCAACCATTTTTCCATATCGACTTCCAGTTCCGGATCCAGCCCAACTTGATCTATCCCATAATCCTTCAGGGAAAGAACTGTTGGGCCATCGGGCTTCGACAAGCATATTACGGTTATGAAATAGTTGTTTAAAGTCCTTCGTCATCTTTATTTTGTAGATGTTGTCTTTATGCTTTTTCCATTTGCCCTTAATTAGGTTGGTACCATCTATAATGACCTCTTCGTTGTTATAGGCCTCAATACGAATAGGGTTATTTTTTTTACCTGACTTTTTGATTCTAAATGTTTCTCGATATACCCCTTCTCTGATTCGACACAGGTCACCTGGTTTCATCATATCAATAGCCTTTTGAATGCTTTTAAAAGGTTGCTTAATGCTACCGCTGTTATTATCCGCACCTGTGTTGGAAACATAATAGATGCTTTGAGCTGATACTCTTAAACCTGTTAAAACAAGCACACATACTAAAACAATAATCGATTTAATCTTTTGCTTCATATAACCACTTTTCACCTTAGTTTAATGCTTAATAACCTTGGCTGTTAATTGCTTAACATTATTCTCACATATTACCACATAAATGCCTTTCTCCAGAAAACCAATATCAAAAACATTGCTCTGCCTTGCTTCAATTGATGAACGGTACAACACGTTGCCGCTTATATCTATAATCTTAAAATTAAAACTGTGACCTGTATCTCCACAGCTAATATTTAAATAGTTTCCAACCGGGTTTGGCCAAAGTTTCAGAATTGTATCTTTTGCTAATTTTTCCTGGTTTATACCGGTTGGTATTTGTTCTTCTTGCGTCCATTTTGCTTTCAGTTCTTCTGCAAGTTGTTGCGCCTCTCCCATAGTTGTCGGCACTTGTAAGTTACCAGGCAGCCAACTTGCTCCAGGTATCCAGTATACACCATTATACTCGTAAGCACCTATATCGGGCATGCTGCCATGGTAATGGTATTTGTTAATGTCATCAATTATAATGCCGGCATCAACAATGGAACTACCAGCTTTAGACCGCCAATCAAAACCACTTGGGTCAGCAAAGTACTCATCCAATTCGTTTTCGTCCAGTACTTGGTTGTGGGTAAAATTGGTCCCGTTATCTGGTATTGCAACTATTCCATTAGTGCTGCGTTCACTAATCTTGTAAAGCGTTAGGTTATTATGAACTTCACTGTCGTCTAGTGATGCTAAATCTGATAAAACCAACATTAAACCACTTTTACTTTCGTCTTTCGACACATAAGTATTGTTAACAATGTTAAAATTATAGCCTTCCCATTTACAATTACGCTCACACTCCCATACCACATTATGATGTACACTTATGTCACGACCATAGCTGTCGCAGCGCATGCCTATTCCATGTGTGTTATGAAACCAACTAAAACGAATTTCAGAACCAGTATGCAAATCTCCCCATGGAATGTAATAGGCTGATACATCCACACAATGAATACCGCAGTTGAATACATGTACTTTATCTGTAATAACAGCACCTTTGTTGACCGAATATATTCCAACACCCCCACAGTTGTATACGGTTGTGTTATTAATAATGCTGTTGGGACCTCTTGATGTAATGGCTGCCCCCGGGTGTTTTCCATGGAGGTTACCATCATGTACTACACAATTATACACTGTATTGTTTTCTCCCCACAGATACATACCATCTAAATCTGCCCAGGCCATTTCGCAGCTAATTATTTTATTGTTATTGCCTTTAATAGTGAGCCCTCTTAAAAAACCAACCTCTTTGTAATCTTTCCTGTTGAAATGTATAAAACGATAAGTTGGATAAATAAACTGGCAGTTCTCGAAGCGCATATTGTCGCACATACTTAGCTCAATATTGCAGCCCTTAAATTTAACTCCATAAAACTGCACATTGCTTATATTGGTGCCTGTCACACCATGTTCTCTTTTCTTATATTCAATGGTTTGATGATTAGGGTTGATCCCATTGGGTGGATAAAAATAAAGCCAACCTTCAGATTCATCGTAAAACCATTCTGTTTCGGCATCTAGTAGCTCTAGATTTCCACTAATGAAAAATTCATTATCTACATGTCCGTACCTGGCCATTTTAACCGGATCTCCATCTTCCCCTGTGTATTCAACACCTTCGAATAAATTTGTATCCCATGTAAACTGATTACTTCCTGCTGTATGGTTGTGAATCTGTCGTGAGAAACAATCGTTTCCTTTGCCCACTTTTATATAGACCAATCCTCCTGTCAGATTGACACCTAACTGTCCAACCCCGTTACAGATTACTCTTCCAAAGTCGGAACCTTCATCCGTTAGAGCCCATTTTTTCGATGCATCCCAATTTTCATGAAACTTCATATTGGGCCAACGAGCTTCTATCATTGAACGATCATCGAGGAATAATTGCTTTGGATTAAAGTTGATTTTGTTGCGCCATATACTAGGATTTTCACTCCATCGCTCCCACTCTTGTTCAACTACCTGACCTCCAGAAACAATAACTTTCTCACCATTGTATGCAGCAATCGTGACCGGCTGCATGGTAGTACCGGATGTATTTAGAGCAATCGTTTCATAATAAACACCTTCCCTTAAGATGCATTGATCTCCAGGTTGCAATATATTAATGGCATTGTTGATTGTTTTAAAAGGAGCAGTCAAGCTTCCTTCATTGTTATCATCACCATTAGCTGCCACGTAGTAATTTTTGGCAGTAAGTACTGACGTTACCAGGTTAAATATTATTAACCAATAAAAAAAGTATCTAATCATTGATGAAAATTGTATTGTGTCCTGCTATATTTTAACCTTTAAGCATTAATCTGAAATAGAAGCAAACCTGCTTAAGCATTAACAGTTATATTATTTAACTAACTATTTCCTGTTCGTATCAACGATGATAAACTCGCGTCCAATTGTATTTACAAATGCATAATTAAATGTAAATTCCTCAATCAATCTGTCAGTCTCTTCATTACCTTGACTAATATCCCAATGTATCCAATCACCATCCCAACAATAAAAAGACACATAGTCAATAGAAGTCCTTTCTATTTCACTAAAGCTTGATACTTTTCTTACATTCCCCATAATCCTTGATTTATAGTTAACACATCAGCTACTCTTCGTTCTCATTCACTTTTAATAAACTAAGGATGAGTATCATGTAAAAGGGAATTGACCTACACCACATTATCAAAAGCTAATGTATGATGCAGGTCAAAACTTTACATTACTATTTTTTTATAAGCTTAACAACTTCTGTTGAACCACCATAATTAAGTTGAAGGATATAAACACCGGTATTTAAGTCTGAAACATCTATACTTCCCGTTGTATTTACAACTTCTTTTACCTTACCTCCACTTAAGCTGTAAAAACCGACCTTAGCACCATGTGCACCATCAATCATTAATAGGTCGTTTACAGGATTCGGGTACAATTTAAATTGACTCCGCACTACATCACCAATTGCTGTTGGTACATCTCCGTTAGCTAACACCTGCAAGTTATCAATCAGGTAGTGCCCGCCAAGTGGACTGGCCTGACTTGTTGCTTTAATTGCCACATAAACCTTAGATTCACCTATAGCATCCGTTAATAGTCCTGAAACAGTTGCATAATTAGGATCTGTTGAAGCATCATAACTACCACCCCAACTAGTTAACTGTGCACCAGCCCATCCTGATACAGACACCTCATTCCAAGTACCATTTGTATTAGGATCAGATGAGCCATCCCAGTCAGTAGAATACAATACTTCGAAAGTGGCTAAGAGATTAAAACGGTAAGCCTGATTAAACTGTACCTTGGCAAAGGTTGTATTTGCTGTACTCAAATCAACACCATTACTAATAATCCATGATGTTACAGGAGTTGCAATATTTGTTGGGTTAAAGTCCATCATTGCCTTAACGGTATTATTTTGCCAATACCAATTTCTACTTGCTACATCTGTAAATACCTTTACTTTAGTATTAGCTTCAATAATAGAAATATCCTTTTGTACAACTCCGGTCAGGGCATCAAAATTCTCGGTATAATAAGCCTTAGTGGCTGGCTCCTGAAACTCCTGACTCACCTCAATATTGTCAATCCAATACTTATCTCCATTTGTTTCTTTAGCAGCAGCAACTGATTTATACGCAAACAATATATAGATATTGGTGCCTGAAGGTAAATCAAACGCCTTTTGACCATTGGCTGCATTCTTATCAATCGTCCCTAATAAGGTAAAACCATTTGAACTTGGTGAACCTGTAAATTTTGATCCACTATAATTGGTAGTGTAGTATACTTCTACCTTTGGAGCCAGGTTTGTTGAAGCATTAACTACCACCTCTAAGTCAAAATATAATTTAGGGTTCGGCAAAGCTGAAATATCTATCTGAGGCGTTACGCATCGTACCCAGTCTGCTCCCTGATATACACTTACTAAAGATCTTCCTTGTGGTGCATTAACTTTCCACCAGTTATTATTATCTAATGAAGCAGATCCTGTATTATCCTGAGACCAGGTTGTGAAGCCTTGCTGACCATCAAAGTCGATACCATATTCGTTATCACTTGGATTTGATGAATCATCTTGTGAAAAACCACTACTAAAATCTTCATAATAAGCCGTTACTTTATATGTTTGTGATTGGGCTCCAATTGCAAATAATGCAATAGTCAAAAGAGTAAAGATTTTTTTCATAACATTACGATTTAATTAATATAAATTACAGGTGAAAGCCTATGGTTTCACCTGCTAAAAATTTCTATTTTTCCTTACATGAAACTGCAAGAACATATCCAGTTGCAGATGGTAATTCAGTTGGTAATTCAACCTTTAATCCATTTTCAGTTTGATTCCATTTAAGAGCTTTATCAGATCCTAATAAGGTCACCTTATTAATATCATACTTGTCTTGCGGAAGCGATTTTAATAAGGCTTGTGAAGAATTCTCAAGCGATATGGCATAAACTGTATTTTCTCGTTTTGTATACCAGAAATCTTCGGTTGTAAATTCCATACTAAAACCCTGCTGCTGACGCTCGTGTGTTCCTCCCATTTTAATTTTCGTTGGCCCTTCATGGTTCACCTCCCAGGCTGATGTGCCATAGATAGCTTCTCCGTTTATTTTAAGCCACTCTCCAACTTGCTCAAGATTTGTAATACTTTCCTTTGGTACCTCCCCTGATGCAGTAGGGCCAATATTAAGCATGTAATTACCTCCTTTACTTACAATCTCAACCAACCAAAACAATAGCTCTTTAACAGATTTCCAATCATGATCGTAAGATTTATAACCCCAGGAGTTATTCAACGTTCCAACAGTTTGCCATGGTTTGGATATCTTACTCATGTCCGATGGAATTTTATTGTCGCCTGGAATATCAAAATCTCCAAAACCATTTCCCACTCGCTCATTAATAATCATCTGTGGCTGTATATCATATGCGACCTTGTAGAAGTCATAACTTTGGTCAGCCGTCATGTAGCGCGACATATCATACCATAGTTGTTTCATGTTTGGAAACTTGGTTAATAATTCCTTCACTTGAGGAAAAGCCTTCCGATCCAGATATTCATCAAAAGTATTATCACTAGGATCCCACAAGTTAGGACCAAAAATTTCAGTCTTTTTTCCAAGTTCGTCATTATTAGCTTTGATGACTGAATACTGACAATCGTGTCCATCTGCCCAATCAATATTGTGCGAATAATAAATCCCAAAATCAATGCCATATTTTTGACAGGCATCGTACAATGCCTTTACTACATCTTGTTTATATGGAGTGGCATCCATTATATCGAAATCACTATAATCCGAGTCGTACATGGCAAAACCATCATGATGCTTAGTTGTAATAACTAAATATTTCATTCCTGCATCCTTCGCGAGTTTAGCAATTGCATCTGCATTAAATTCAGTTGGATTAAAATCATCTGCCAATGCTGCATATTCTTCACGTGGTATTTCAGCTCCATATTGAACCCATTCGGCAACATACGGACGCCTCATTTCTTCCATTTTTTTCCCTTCCCAAACACCCCCAGGTATCGCATACAATCCCCAGTGGATAAACATACCATACTTAGCATCTTTAAATTCGTTCAGGTTTTGTTCCTTAGAAGCGTTCATTTTATCCCATTCACTTCTCATTTGTTCTTCTGATAGTATCTTTTTTGACTGACCACAGGAAATGGTCACCAATGCTATAAGAAGGCAACTCAATATATTCTTCATTTGTTAAAAATTAGTTTCCCGATAAAAAATCAAGATTGTTTTATGTCCTTTTCTTATTTCCTAGTATCCTTTATTCTGATCCTCCTGATTAATTCCAGGGTTAATTTGTATCTCAACATCAGGGATTGGCATATACAGGTTATGCTCTTGCATATCACTTGGCAGCCATTTTTTTGTTCCAGGAATTGGCAATTGGTTATTCAGATATAAACTTTTATCTATTGGATCTGTGCTTACATCAGCTAATTTACCTCGATTTCCAATCACTGCTTTAGGGGCGTAATCAAGCAGTTTACCTGTACGCTTAAGGTCAAACCAACGGTGCCGTTCGAAACATAACTCCCATGCTCGTTCCATTAATACAGCTTCTCGAAAACGTTCTTGCAAACTTCCTTTATAATATACATGTCGACCGCTGTAATCCGCATCGTTTATATCAAAACTATTGTAAGACATACCATATAATAAATCTTCTCCATTATAAGGTGAGTCAATGTTTAGGTATGCGTCGTCTAATTCTGTTATCTGAGCTCTTTTACGGACTTCATTTATAGCCTCATAAGCAGTCATTGACAGAGTTCCACCTGTTGGGCCCCCAAAAGCCTCGTTATAAGCTTCGGCATACATCAAGTACACATCGGCCATACGCAATGCAATCGCATTAACTGATGTACCCCAAGCTGCACCAGGTACTTTTTCAAACCGAAATTTATTTGGTCTCCATCTTATTAATGGCTGTGCCACACGTGTACCAGCGGCACTAATACTATATGCACCGACACTCCAAGGATAACGGATATCATTATCATCAAAACTCAATGCAAAGTCAGAACCGATTACAGTACCGCCACCTATGTAATAGTAGGAATAACCTGTTTGTGTATTATCAAAACGCTGTCCTCCTAGAGATTGATAACCCCAACCACTTCCATAGTCTGTCTCTAGAAATTGAATCTCAAATAATGACTCAGGACTATTTTCACCCGAAACTAAGAATTGCTTCCCATACTCTCTGAATGCATTCTCTGAACCTGGGGTGGTAGGATTTAGACTTTTCCCGCTTCCTTCTATTACTTCTAATGCTTTTTCAGCAGCTTTTTTAAACCATTCAGTATCTTGATAATTACCTACAGGATAACCTCCACGAGTTAAATAAGCTTTAGCAAGCAACCCTTTAGCAGCCCATTTTGTTGCTCGTCCGGCAATGGCTGTTGAAGGCAATAATTCCTCAACTTCTTCCAAATCACTAATAATCTGCGTCCATAATTCTTCCTGTGTGGAACGAGGCATTTCCAAAGCTTCTTCAATGCCTTCAGTTGGCTCTATTCGCAGAGGAACACCTCCATAAAACTGAACCAAATCCATGTAAACAAATGCGCGGATAAACTTAGCTTCTGCAACAATACCTTCGATATACTCCTCACTTGCATTTATATTACCTGCATTAGCTATAATAAGATTGGCTCTATTAATCACCTTATAACAATCGAACCATTGCCACCTAACCTCGTCATCAGCAGAAGAATAACTATACTGAGTAAACTTAGCAAACTTATTAGAGTTCAAGTAAGACCAGATATCGGTTCCCATAACTCCCCAGCCATAAACCGGATACATGGTACGCCAAAGACCTCTTGAAGGGTCTGCTTCCTGAGTTAACCCTCTGTACATACCATATATGGCAGCTTCGGCATCCTCTTTGGTTTCAAACGTATTTTCTGGCGTTAAGGTTGAAAGCGGTTTCTCGTCAAGCATATCAGAGCAGGATGATAAACCAACACTTAATACTACAGTAATTAAAAGACTATATATTATTGATTTCATGTGTCTAAAATATTAATAGGTTATCAGTGGATTAGAACTTCGCACTTACTCCAAACATAAAAGTACGTGCCAAAGGATAAGAGTTAAAGTCATAACCTGGACGAAGTCCACCTAAACTTTGAGAATCAACTGCGGGATCATAACCTGAATAGTTAGTGAATGTATAAAGGTTAAGCACATTGGCATAGACCCTCAAAGACTTTAGGCGAAGTGTGTTTAAAACTTCATTTTTAAAGGTATATCCCATACTGATATTTTTGATTCTCAAATAAGAGCCATCTTCAATGTATGCATCATGATTGTCACCAAAAGGATCCCCTCCTCCTGGCCCAGGGTATTTTGCATCAGGATTTCCTGGATCCAACACTACATTAGTTTCATTACCATTTTCGTCTAATTCATATTGAATTGGCAACCAATAATCGGAATAAATAGTATTGGCACCAATGCTACTCGGTTCTATAAAAAAACGATTGTTGGCGTTATAAACATCTTTACCTACACTAAATTCAAGAAGCATAGATAAATCAAAGTTTTTGTATTCGACTGAATTGTTTAACCCACCTGTAAAATCAGGTTGAGAAATACCTATAATGGTTTTATCTTCAGCATTAATCTCTCCATTCCTATCAATATCCTGATATCTCCACCTTCCAGGTGCAGCATTACCTAAGGCGGCAGGATAAATTGGATTGCCCTCATCATCGTTCCCAATAGGTTTCAGGTCATATCCATATCCATTCCATGTAAAGTCTGATTGTTGCCAAAGACCATCAGTCTTATAGCCGTACCATAAACCAAGCGGTTCACCTTTTTGGAGTATTGCTGTTGAATAAGTATTTGTACCGGGAACATTAATAATATCCCCACTGGTAAAATCACCTACATCCAATACCTTGTTTTTATTAATTGCCAAATTAAAGTTGGTAAACCATTTGAATGTACCATTTAGATTCACTGTATTAAGAGCAAACTCAATACCTCTGTTTTCAATTTTTCCTGAGTTATACAAATAAGTATTATAACCAGTTGAAGGTGGTATATCTCCTTCCAATAACAAATCATCTGTCGTTTTATAGTAAATGTCTATTACTGCACTAATTTGGTTATTTAACACCCCAATATCCAATCCAAAGTTTGTTTGCACAGAGGTTTCCCATCTTAAATTAGGGTTACCTGCATTAGCAGGATACACTGCCGAATTAAGGTTACTGCCTGAAGGATATTTATCAATCGCATAATTAGTCAAAGACTGATAAGGTGGAATATTTGGGTTTCCGGTTTCGCCCCATCCGGCCCTCAGTTTCAGGTTATCAAAAATTCCTAAATTCTTCATAAAAGCCTCCTCACTCAAACGCCAGCCAAACGCAAATGAAGGAAAGTATCCCCATTTGTTATTGGTAGAAAACTTTGATGAGCCATCAGCTCTGAATGAAGCAGTTACTAAATATCGATCTTTAAAATTATAATTAAGTCTTGATAGATACGATGCTAACATATATTCCTCAGCATATGAGAAAGGCGTACTAAAACTCTCACCTACCCCAATATTCTTATAACCTAAGCTCTCAATTGGGAAGTTTGTAGCTTCCATCTCTGTACTCATATTATGATTAGATTGAATGGTTACCCCTCCCAACAAATCAAAACGATGCCCTTTTATATTCTTTTTATAGCTAATGGTATTTTCGTTTAACCATGATGTGCGTTTGTTATTTAAAATACGTGCACGTCCATTATATAAAGATCCCCATGAAGTTGTAGATGGGGCATAGTAATAGAAGTCAGCAATAGAATGTGTCATACCTCCGAGCACTTTAATACGCAAGTCTTTGGTTGGCTTAATGGTTACTGACACATTGTTAATGGTTTGCAGATTTTCCCTTACCATATCAACATTATTTAGCGTTGCCAATGGATTACCAATGACTCCATCTGCATCGTCGGTTTCGAGCGTTTCATCCTGAGGTGATCTTAAAGGGCTTGTTTTAATTGCCTGATGAATGATTCCCGTAGAATTAGCAGCCCCTACTGAATTAACAGTTACTGTACCATTATTTTTGCTATACGAAGTTTTTGAATTTATAGCAACATCCATCCACTCATTAGGCTTAGCAATTCCCTTAAAGTTAGCAGTGTATCGCTCAAAATCCGTCTCCTTAATAATACCCTTATTATTGTAGTAACCAACTGAGGCCAGATAATTACCTTGTTTATTTCCACCAGAAAGCGATAGGTTATAGTTTTGTATTACTCCTAGTTGGGTAATTTCATCCATCCAATTGGTGCTTGTTGAATCCTGATAAGTTTCATAATCCCACCATTTTATATTAGGATCATTAGGGTCAGGCTCATCCATACGTTTGGAATAAGGATAATAACGCTCATGTTGATATTTTGCATAGCCAAGTGCATCCAATGCTTCGTACTGTTCAATCATGCTTTGAACACCACTTTGGGCGTTAAATGTCACTTCCATTTTACCATCCTTGCCACTTTTTGTTGTAACAATAACAACACCATTAGCTCCCCTTGCTCCGTAAATGGCAGTGGCTGATGCATCCTTTAAAATATCGATAGATTCAATATCATTTGGATCCAATCCACTCAACGGACTTTGTCCTGTTGATTCCAGGTTTCCTCCTTGATCAAAATCCCCTTCAACCGGAAAACCATCTATTACATATAAAGGCGCTGAACTGGCATTAATAGAGTTTGTTCCACGTATACGTATATCTAAGCCAGCCCCTGGTGCATTATCGGTTGTATTGACAACCACACCAGCCATACGCCCTGCCAATGATTGCTCTAATGTACCACCACCCGATTCTGCAATGTCACTTGCTGATACTGAAGCTACAGAACCTGTCACATCTGATTTTTTTATGGTTCCATAACCAACCGCGACGACTTCGTCCAGGTTCATCACGTCAGCTTTGAGCATTGCATCAATTATACGTTTGGTTCCAATTGGGTACTCAAAAGTTTGCATCCCAATAAAGGAAAATACCAAAACAGAATTTTCGTTATCAACATTTAAATTGTAATTCCCATCAATATCGGTAATCGTGCCATTCGTTGTTCCCTTAACAAACACATTGACACCAGGTAGTTTTTCTCCGTCATCAAAACTAGTAACAGTCCCTTTAATAAGAATCTGCGCCTCGCTTATAACTACAGCACATAAAAGTATGCTAAGTAATAGACCGATTTTTTTCATTTAAATAAATTTTTCAATAGAAGTAATTGTATAATTCTATCTGATTAAACCTTGGATTTTTTTAGCTTATAATTCAGTCTCAAATATAAATGCCCACTAATAGCAATAGCATTAGTAGGCATTACAAAAGGCATTACAAAATACAAAACACAATCCTATAGCGCTATATATCAGTGCCTTATTGAAAATAAATTTTTTAAATTAAATTTTAGATATTTAAACAAGTTAAGTCATTCGTAATTTAAATTACTGCCTAAGATTACACTTCATTGAGGTAAAACACCCTTGAAATTATATTCTAATAATTAAAGTTCACTTAGCCGAACATTGTAATCTTCTCCGTAGTAATTTTTGTAGTTTTCACAAAAATGCTTAAAGGTTAATTCTGCCAAATGGTGTTTATCTGACTTTTTATAGAATCTAACTAAAAAAAGCATTGCCTCTTCACAGGTAGGTTCTCGCTGCAATAAAATTTTTGCAGTTTTTATTAAGATCTGAGGCTTAAGATCTTTTTCCTTTAATAATTCGGTTAACCCATCTATAACCTTCTGATAAACATCAGAAATATAAGAATCCATCCATTCAGCCTTTTGACTTTTTAAAAACACTCCTCTGGAAATAATTTCTAATACAGTGGTTATATTAGCTTTGAATTCCTCTGTATGAATTTCGTTAAACACCTCAAAATCTATCCAAACAGAGTCACCTACAATAAGTTGAATGTTATTATTGTCATCGATTAGCAAATCTAACCCTACAATCTCATTAAGACTTTTATTTAATCTACTGGTAGTTACACGCCTATTGTTCAAAGCCTTATCCATTGACATATCTTTCCAAATTAAAGCAGCCACCTCTTTTGATGAAATACTTTGTCCTGGATTAAGTAAATAATTAAGAATTAACAGGATGAGAATTTCTCTTCCTTTAGGTGAAATCTGTTTTGTTACGTTCTCTCCTGTATTCAGCTCTATGCAAAAAACACCAAATAAATAAATCTTCAATTGAAACTCACTTTCAGAATTAGTAGGGGCATCAATGATACTTTTGTTTGACCGCTTTTTTAACAAAGTCATTAGCACAGCAAAAAGTGTCAAAAGAAGGATACTTATTATAACAATTACTATAATCCTATAATTAAATACCTCAATTTTCTTATTATTATATAATTCTTCTATCTCATCATTGCCTAATGACCTGTTCCATATAATCAGTTCATCAATCTTCCCTGCATAGGTATGTCCACGAGCCGATCGCCCAATAAACAAATTACCACTTCCTAAATAAGATAGGAAATTATCGGACTCAGCTTCTTTCTTCCCATTAACAAACAACGAAACAGTTTTAGATGCTTTATTATATCGGGCAACGATGTGATACCATTGATTAGGCTTCAATGATGTCATCCCTTGAATATCTAAATTCCAAAAACCAAAATATGCTTTTTGCTGACGAATAGCTAATTGTAAACCTCGCCTGTAAATTCCTTGACTTCCACCTAATACAGCAATGTACTCATTGTTTGAAGGTAAAAAATTGACCCATACTGAAATGGTCATGCTACCGTTCTGAATATCATAATGCGTTGCTTTAGGTAACTCAATAAAATTTCCTTTTAAAAAGTTGGCAACACTACCTCTTTGAGTATCCTCTACCAACTGAACTCCATAATTCCCAATTGGATTATTTCTTCCCGTTTTATCTTTAAAATTTTCATCAAACTTGTAAAATCCGGACAACTTCTCGCTTAAATCATATTTCTCGGCATGAATAGAA
The DNA here is from genome assembly GCA_025210475.1 of Carboxylicivirga sp. Taxonomy (GTDB): domain Bacteria; phylum Bacteroidota; class Bacteroidia; order Bacteroidales; family Marinilabiliaceae; genus Carboxylicivirga. The sequence goes on from JAOARW010000024.1 coordinate 18,940, forward strand.
AAAGGCGAATTATCTTCATATCCATCTAAAGAAACACTAACCGGATCAAATTTATAACCAGGTAAATCAGGCGATAATTGGTCTACTACTCCTCTTTCAAAAGGTAAACAAAAGTGTAATGGTGTTTTTGAACCAGGATATTCCTTCCAGGAAATAAATTGAGAATTAAACAAAGTATCAGATGAAAAAATTTTTCCTTCAATCTTTGGGGTATTATTTATTGCCTCCATAATTGAACGTGTTTCACCTTCCATTTGAGAGGTTAAAAGAAAAGAAGGAAAAATACCTGTTCTTTTCCACTCATTAGTTATGGCATTTACATAATCAACTTCTCCACCGTAATTATGATAGTCTGATAGACTGTCTAAAGTCTTCTTCTCGTTTAATTCATTAACCATGTAAAACTGAAGTGACTTCCTACGCCTTATCGAACTTGCATTATCAATGATATGATCATCATAATTATTAACCCCCTTCATTCCTAATCTTGTCTTGTTCGAATGCCGGACGAAGATCAATAAGCGTTTACCTTTTGAAGTAAAAAATGACAATGTTGGATTTAGTTCTTCAACATTTAAATCAATCAAAAAATCATCTAACTTTGATTGTTCAAAGATGCTCTCTAGTATGCTTGGATCACCGTCGTAATCAATTATGACTGGGATAATATATTGCTTCTTACCAACAATAATATCAACTAGCACGTCAATAAAATAAGTAGCTGGTATTTGTTCTTCTTCGTCATTGTATAATAACAATTCATCATTAAGGGCTCTCAAGCTAACCATCACTCCTACTTTTGTCTTTTTTAAACTCTTTCGAAGCGCTACCTGAAATTCACCTTCACCTATTAAAGGATATTTACGATAATCATGTATAGTGAAAATTTGCTTATTAATAGGAATATCACTTTGTTTTCCATACACAATCGCATTCTCAAACAAATTTATTATTAACACAATAGCAAGTGCATATTTAAATCTCATTCCATCCATTTATATAAAATGTAATTTTCACTGTCCAAACGAAGTAAATATAATCTATTTATACGAATGATTTATGTGTGTTATACATCATAAAATATTAGTAATACGAAATTATAAGAGTATAACTTAATATATTCAGCTCATATAAGACACGTGATTATTTAACTATAAAATAGTTCCATACTCTCAGGGAAGGAAAACTAAAGTGTATGCCAACTTGCTCTGGAAAATTGTTTAAGAAGCAAAGAAAAGGCCTCATTCCTAAGAATGAGACCTTCTGAGTATAAAAAAACTCCCCTTATGAAACATCTTTGTTTACTTCCTTAAATGGTTTATATTTTATAACTCCTTTCTTCGAAGATACCATGTACAGTTTATCATCACCTTGTTACGAACTAATTATTCTTTAAAAGCCAAATCGTGGATTCACCACCGGATTGAACATAGAGCCAAAGGTATAGCTGAAGCCTATGCTCGTATAGTAATTATACCCTGATAGGGCTTGTTTCTGACGCAATAATAACTCATCAATACTTAAGCCGCCACCCGGCAAATGCACCTGGTTATGCGTGATATTATAAGATGACATCAAGTTAAATGAAAAGCCTTTGAAAATTCGCAAGTTAGCATGCATACTAAAGTTAAGTACATATAACGCCTTATCATGCAAAAAATTAATCATAGGTAGCCAATCCACTAATAGTGCCCCACTTCTGCTTTAAACTACCTCCCAGCTCAAGGCTTTGCTCCCAAAGTAATTCATCGTTCACATTAAAGATGCTTTTCTCAATATACTCATTGTATACAGCTCCGGCACGATATGACAAGGTTATTGGTTTGCGGGTGGCCTCTTCATACGGAAAAAAGCTAAACTCTAAAGCTGGCTTGAACTTGATAAATAAATCAGTATTCCCATACACAGAGTTACCTACCTCTGCAAAAGCCCCCAGTGACCATAAGCGATGAATACTATATACATTTCTCACATCAATGGTTTTGTTTTCTTTGATGTATTCATTGGTCAAAAAGTTTGATGGTTCGCCGGGCACTGCCGGAGGAATTTCATAGGTAAATTCAGAGCTATTTTTATACCAGCAGCCCCGTAAATAAAACTTATTCTTTTCTGTAACGCGCTTGGCCGACACATTACCATTAATATTGGCAATTGTCGAAGTCTCTTCTCCGCTTTGACTCGCACGTAAACCCAAGCCAAACACCCATGAATTCCATTTATCAACATCTGCTTCAACTGTGCTTTCCTGTATTACATCCATTGAAGTGGAATCTCCAGGTTTATAAGGACGTACTTTCCGAGACATGTAATTCCAAAAGTTCCCAAGCCCCATCTCCAAATGCATCTTTAATTCTTCTCTCAGTTCATCATGTGTAGCATTAATGTCCATGGTGTAAGATGAGCGATAGAACAACTCATTAAACTGACCCTGCCCTGAAAATTCCAGATCATAGTCTGTTCCTCCACTACCTGTTATTTGTGTTAATACCATCACGTAAACATCAGTATCTTTTTGGTCGCGTGCAAAATTCAGGTAACTAAGTTCCTGTCGAAGATATGCCATGTCACACATGGTACAGTCCAGGTAAACATTTAGCTTGGGATGGTTATTGGACTCCTGTGCTTCCATGATAACAACTGACTGCAGAGTCATTGTAAAAAGAATGATAACTAAGTTGTGATAACTAAAAAGGCGCTTCATTATAGTCTGGTAATAAATTATATTATCTGAACTAACTTCAGTTCAATTACAAATGACATTATATAGTATCAAATCATAAGAAGGTAAAAGTGGATGATTATATAACGTATATAAAGGTTCATTTTGAAATTGAAGCAATACACTTATTCAAAATGAACCTTTAAAATAAATCATCAAATTAAACAATCAAGAATCTTATTTAGCCAGTAATGCTTGAAGGTAAGTTATCAATTTAGGCTCGGATGGAAGCAAGGCATTCGGCTCTACAATATTACCATCCGGGTCAATAATAATGAACCTCGGCAGGTGAGTTATATTATATGCTCGGGTAAAAGCAGAATCCCATTGCTTGTCAGCAATCAGCTGTATGCCGGTCAGTTCTTTATCAGCAACCATTTTTCTCCATCTTTCATAATCTTTTTCACGATCAATAGAGATACTTGCAAATTCAATATTTTCATTGTGGAGATCCTTTTCGATTTTTTTAAGGTATGGAATTTCTAATATGCAACCACTACACCAGGTGGCCCAAATATCGATATAGACATATTTGCCTCTCAAATCTGCAAGTGAAGTCTTACCACCTAAATAATTTTCATAATTAAAAGTTGGTGAAGGTGTACCTTTCTCTACTTCTCGGGCCTTTTTTGTCTTGTCATCTAAAGTTGCTAAGGTTGTAGAGTCTTTGCTAATAGATGGAACCCGTGCGTATTTGATGTCCAAAAATTTATCTCCAGGCTCTATTCTTCCCACAATGCTTCTGGCTATGGATTCTTTAATGATGCTAGAAGTAAGTTGTTCCATCTTGTCGAAAGCCTTTTCAGGGGACTCCTTCATTAAAACATCTGCAAAATATGTGGTAACTAAAGTTTGGTAATGAGGGTTTGATTTGAAGCTGGATTCATCATCCATGTCAATGGCATGAATACCTTCTAAAATGTTGTCGCTTGCCTTGTAGCTATAGTCATCAATAAATGCTCTATGATTGTGCTCATATTGTATTCTACAAGCATACATTCTACGATAAATACAATATCGGATACATTGTATCCGGTTCTTTACAAGAAATCATCTTTGATAGGTGCGTGAATAGTGGCTATTGGGGCAGCTGTGGAGTATAAAAAAATATTAAACCGCTTTTTTGATTGTGACCTTAAACTAGATGGTATCTTTGGAAAAACACTGTTAAGTCTATTAATTCTTGTCATCCAGAAACGTTATTTAGGCAAGAATTAATTATTATAACGCGATTGCTAATAGAGGTCAGAACCATAATTTTTGAAAGGATGGTTGAGAAGGGCAGAGTCAATACAATATAATAAGTAGAATAATGCAAAATGCAACGATATTTTGGTTTTCCAATGCGATTTTTTGGTTTAAAAACGCACAAATATTGCCTTGAAAGCATCGAACCATGCATTGGCTCTTTCTACGACAAAACGTTCTTTATAAAGTGCTTCACCCAAGAATGAAACGTTAATCTTGCCGTTGCGTTTATTGTTATGAATATTAGCAAAGATATCGTGTTTGAAAAGACAATTTCTAAATTATTTTGTATCTAAACCAGCATCAGCATTTAAGAAAAGTCCGTCGACAGTAATATTTGATTCTTTTAATGATGTAACCATTCTATAAAAATTTTTTGTGAGAGTGAATTACCTCGGGGCAAGCCCAGAGGCATCGTTCACTTAGAACAGCTTAAGCTGTTCTCCGCCAACTAAAAGTTGGCGGTATTCGTCTTGCATACCTTGATTCTTTACATAGTTAGCTATCTTATTCTCGGTACCGTGTTGCCCAACTGTATTTGTATAATAACCCTTACAAAAAAACTCACCGCCCCACAGTTGTTCTTTTACTTCTGGATATTGTCGGAATACTTCTCTGGCGATAATGCTATTTACCGCTCTAACTATTTTAGTAACGCTATAATCTGGTACTGACTAAATGAGAAAATGAATATGATCAAGATCTGTTCCAACTTCAAGGAAATACAAGTCGTATCTCAACTCCAACTTCATACAAACTTCTTTGATTACTTTGTCCACTATTTCATCGATAACAATACACCGATACTTTATCGCACATACTACATTATAAAGCAATACAGTTACATTGTGACTCTTGTGTATTTCTTTACTGTCCTTTGACATAAAGTTACATGTTGTTAATTATCAAGCTGTTAAATCCATGTTAGATTAAAAGCATCATTATGGTTTCCAGATATTGGATCACTACAGTCAATTGGTATACCCTTACTATCAGAGAGAATAAGCATATTACTTGTCTTGCACTTTTTTCTCCCTTGGTAAGCAACTGCTTCATCGCCACGTTTGGCAGCAGTATATGTTCCTTCTAGCTGAACTGATGACATATCTGGTAATGATTTATATTTTTTGAGTAGTACTTGCCATATCTTCGCCCAGCTAACTTCTTTACACCAATTGCAGTAATGGCATAAATGCTATTCCAACTGTACTTTCTCTAAAGAATTGTTTTATCGGTATCTCACGTCATTGACAACCTGTTTTAAGGCGATATATGCTTGCTTTGGTTACTTGGTGGAGTTTACTTTAGTATTGTTCCATGCATTGCCAAAAAGCTAAATATGGGCTTATGTTTTTTTTATAATTTGAGTACTTCACACCTGATGAATATTTATTAAGTATACTATTTAATCATCAGAACGCCAAACAACTAATCTGCTTAATTGATTTTATTTTAGGACTTTAAACAACTTCGAAGTAAAAGGATGTTAAAACTAATGTTTTAACATCCTTTTTTGATTATATTATTATAAGTCAAACTAGGTATTATGGATAACTCTACATATATCTTCCTTTCCGTTTTTTCGTACACTTTTCTCTTCTCTCTCGTTTTTTATCCTCTTGGTTCTCCCAATCATTATAATTTAACAACTCAATCATAAGCTGATGACTAATCTTCTCCCATAAACTCCTTCCTTGAAAATCCTGATATGAACCTGAAGAACAATGCACTTTTTCAATCGTTTTGTTAGCTAAATATTCTAAATGTGTTTTTACAGCTGTTCGAACCATGTTCTGCTCTTTTTCATCAAGCTTTGAAGCAACCTGATTATATGTTTCACAACTTTCTAAATCCAGCTCTTTTAACTCAATTCTGTGGTTGCCTTTATCATCTAGAATTGATTGTTCATTATCCACTAAAGCCTCAGCAATATTGTGATGCTTAGAGGATACTTGTTTGGTAAACTCCCGAACTATTTCATAAAACTGATCATTACTTAATGTAAAAGTCTGCAAACGCATCTTGTTCTTCTTCAGAAGGTATTGTGCATCCACCACCGTCTTATCCAACGGAGAGTAAATATTCAGGTTTCCATTCTTTGAAAGCCTATAAGGCAACAGATTGTGCTTTATAAACGCTTCCCGCAACTCTTTGATGGTGTAGAAACGAAAGTCTTTATTCAGCTCTTTTAGGATTTGTTCTGTTTTGTGTTTGAGTTCAAATTGTATTTTTTCATTAGTCTGCTGTGATTGACAAGCAAGAATATCGGGCTGTTCATCAAACTGGGATAAGGCGATGGGATGACGAAGTATTGTCCCTTCCTGATTCTTGACCATGACTGATTGCCACCTCTCTGACTGGTATATTTCCAGGTTAAAAGTTTTTATTATATCACAGTATTCCTGTTGATTCGAAACATTCGACTTA
>JAOARW010000025.1 GCA_025210475.1 Carboxylicivirga sp.
ACCTTGACTTTGCTAATGGCTTCCTTCAGATTTGGAGTCACCCCCAACACCCTTGCCAATTGCTAGTTCTTCCTGTCAACTTGGCGAACCCAAGAACGTTTCATCTTGGTAGCATATTACCATGCCCGACATACAAAAAACCGGCTGCATCGTGCAGCCGGTCAGGTATTCTGTTATAATGACAGTTGTGTGAGTTTAGTTTCTTTTTGCCAAAACTTCTTCGGTAGCAGCTCTACCTGCTCGTAAGGCATTTATGTTAGATTCGACAACAGCATCTCCTTTTCGTCCAAAGATCTTACGCAAACCTTCTTCTAAGGCACTGAAGTCGATATCGATAAATGGAGAAGCAGCTCCTAACATGACAATGTTTGATGAACGTTTGGTAGCAACTTCTGCAGCAATTTTATCTGCATCAATTGCAATATGATTTGGTTGCTCGGCTATTTTTGCCATCACCTCTTCCATCTCCGGGTAATTGGGAATATTTACAAACGGTGTTGTGTTAGTTACCAACCATCCTTTTTTTGATAAATAAGGTAAATAGCGTAAAGATTCCATTGGCTCTACCGATAAAATGATATCTGCTTTACCACGCGGAATCAAATCTGAAGCAATAGGATTACTGCTAACACGAAGATGCGATTGCACGTCTCCGCCGCGTTGGCTCATTCCATGAACCTCAGCCTGCTTAAGGTGTAAATCTTTATCAACAGCAGCCATACCGATTGTTGCAGCAATGGACAAAATTCCTTGTCCGCCAACGCCTGCTAATACTATATCTGATTTCATTATGTTTTCTTTTAGCTTGTGCCTGGTGCACAGTGCACTGAGCACGATAATTTTACAATCCTAACTCTTTCACTTTTAACACCAAACTCTTATTACGTAAAGTCTGAATGCACTGACGGCGCGGTATAATTACCGATACACCATCATAGTCAAACTCCTCTTTAATAATGCTCACCATCTCATCGAGATTAGCAGCAGTTGGCTTGAAAACACGAATATGCTCAGGATCAACACCAATACCTTCAATAATCTGCTCCAGGTGACCTAATGCCTGAGAATCTTGTCCTCCGGTCATTCCAGTTGTATAGTTATCAGAAACAATCACCGTAATTGGCGTCTTTTCATTAACAGCATCTAATAAGCCTGTCATGCCTGAGTGCGTAAAAGTAGAATCTCCAATTACAGCCACTGCCGGAACCAAACCTGCATCAGCAGCTCCCTTGGCCATGGTTATTGAAGCACCCATATCCACACATGAGTTAACTGCGTTATATGGAGGTAAAGCACCAAGAGTGTAACAACCTATATCAGCAAATACACGGCCCGGGCCATACTCTTCCAATGCAATATTAAGTGCCTTGTAAGCATCAATGTGACCGCAACCTTTACACATTGCCGGCGGGCGACCAACCATCAACTCAGGTACATCAGCACCTTCTTCGAATGGAAAGCCTAAAGCATTTGCAACAATGTTCGGAGTTAATTCACCATCACGGGGCAAAGTACCATCCAAACGGCCTTTAATTGGCGTGCCCGCTTCCTGGTATCCTTTCAACAATTCTTCAATAACCGGATAACCATCTTCCAATACCAATATCTGATCGCACTCTTCAACCATGCGCTCAATATCCTTACGCGGCATCGGGTATTGTGACAATTTCAACACCGGATTATTTAATTCTCTATCCTGGAAATTCTCCATCAGGTAATTGTGGGCAATACCACAAGCTATGATACCCAATGAACGATCCGGTGCATCTGTATAGCTATTATATGGAGATTCCATTGAGATTTTCTCCAAATCCGAACGTGTTTCAATCAGTTTTTTATAGTTACGACGAGCTATGGATGGCAGCAATACAAATTGCGTTGGATCTTTAGGCAAGCTCACCTCACGCTCGGCTAATAATTCTTTTCGAACAACACCTGCACGAGAGTGTGCCAAACGCGTTGTGATCCGAATCATTACCGGTACGTTGAATTTCTCTGACATTTCGAAAGCCGCATAGGTCATATCGTATGCTTCCTGCTGATTAACAGGCTCCAAAATCGGAATCATCGCAAACTTACCATATACACGGCTGTCTTGCTCATTCTGGCTTGAGTGCATCGACGGATCATCGGCTGCAACTACTACAAATCCACCATTAACACCTGTAATTGCCGCATTAATAAAGGCATCAGCCGCAACATTTAATCCTACGTGCTTCATACAAGTCATGGCTCGCTTACCGGCATAGGCCATACCGAGCGCCGACTCCATGGCCGTTTTTTCGTTACTCGACCATTTGCTGTGAATGTTACGTTCTTTTGCAATCTTTGAGTCTTGAATATACTCAGTAATTTCGGTTGACGGCGTTCCAGGGTACGCATAAACACCTGAAAGACCGGCATCAATCGCTCCCTGCGCTATCGCCTCATCTCCTAACAATAATAACTTTTGCATTGTGCTTATTTGGTTTTATATTATTACTTAGTTGCTTCTGATCGCTAAATAACAAATATCTAAACCCTTTATTAATGACTTATATCACAGCTTACAATTTGTAACCGTTCTTAATAATAAATCGTAAGCACAAGCTTTCTGGCTCCACCGAAATTACGAAATTCGCAAAGGTAGATACCCTGCCAGGTTCCCAGGTTTAACCGACCATTTGTGATAGGAATGGTTAGTGAGGCACCTACTAATGATGATTTTATATGCGCCGGCATATCATCATCCCCTTCCAATGTATGCTGATAATCAGGATCATTCTCCGGCGCCAGTTTATTAAAAACCGCTTCAAAATCCTCACGTACAGTATAATCCGCATTTTCATTTAAGGTTAATCCGGCCGACGAATGCTGAATAAAAACATTTAAAAGTCCCTCCTTAGGTAAATTGGGCAATGCCGCAATTACTTCATCCGTTATCAAATGAAAACCTCTACTATACTTCCTCAAACGTATTTCAAACTGTTTTATCACAATATCAAATCATTAACAAGCATTACAATTTATTAAAGAAAGCTCTTAAAATCTATTACAAAGCACTTAGTTTACTTTATTAGGTGGTGTTTTGCCGTCGAAAAACAGTTGGATATTTTTGGCCACCAATAATGACATTTCTCCCCTGGTTTCATGCGTAGCTGTTCCTAGATGGGGCATTAACACAACATTTCTCAATTGTCGTAATGCCATTGGTATTTCAGGTTCGTTTTCAAAAACATCCAAACCAGCCCCGGCAATCGTTTGATTTTCCAAAGCATCGATCAGCGCTTTTTCATCTACAACTGGTCCTCGTGCCGTATTGATTAAAAACGCACTTGGTTTCATCTGACCTAATTGTTCTCTTCCTATTAAGTGTTTAGTTTCAGCTGTCAATGGCATGTTGAGCGACACAACATCTGAAGTTTTTAATAAATCGTCGATACATTTATAACTGGTTTTCAGAGCTTTTTCGGTGGCATCATCCACTCTGTTTCGATTGTGGTAAACAACACTCATACCCGAAGCAACAGCCCGTCGGGCCAAAGCCTTTCCTATTGCTCCCATACCAATTATTCCAAGCTGCTTGCCAACCAAAGTGGTACTCAAATTGCGCATCACACCCCACTTCAAATCATCATTATTCTTAAGTATGTTATTCATTTCGCCCATTCTACGAACAACCGAAATCATTAAACCCATGGCTAATTCGGCTGTTGGCTCAGTGACCGGATCAGGACTATTGGTTACCACAATTCCTTTTGAACTGACATAATCCATGTCGATATTATCATAACCGGCTCCAAAATTGGCAATCATTTTCAGCTTTTTGGCAGCATCAATCACCTCGTTACTCAACTTGTTACCGTACACTGTAACAATGGCATTAACATCGGCCACTTTTTCCAGTAACTCTTCATTGGTAAAAGCTTCGTTCTCAGGATAAACAATTTCCCAGCCATTCAATACTTCTTCAAATTGTTGACGCGGAACCGCCAACATTATCAGGACTTTCTTCATAATTTTCTATTAAAACTCAATCCTTAAAAATTTAGATATGGTAAAGATAATAGCATTCGTATTCAATACCAATATGACTTTTTACTTGCCAATTAACTTATTTAGGCCTAATTTGATTATCCGTTTTCAAAAAAACATCGGATTATGCCCTACCTGCATTCAAAATATGAGGTGCCCGGAGATGATAATCAAAACGAAGTATTGCCCAATCTAAAAGGTATTACTTCCATCGACCTTGTTCACAAAGTTGAATTTGAAGGTTTTTTGAAAGCGCAGTATCAATTACTCGAAGAGTTAACCACCCATACCAAATTTGATTTCGATTACATAAAACGCATTCATCAATTATCCTTAAAGGATTTATACGATTTTGCCGGTCAGTTCAGAACGGTTAATATGACCAAAGGCGGCTTTTTATTTCCCACCGCCAAATTCTTACCTAAAATATGTCAGGATTTCGATTACCAGCTTCTGTATAAATTACCCAATTACTACAACAATAAAGAAAAGCTAATTGAAGACATCGCCAGGGTGCATGCCGAGCTTTTATTCATTCATCCTTTTAGAGAAGCTAACGGACGGGTAGCACGTATACTGGCCAATATGATGGCCGTAAAGCAAGGGTATGATTTCTTAGGATTTTACAAAATTACCCAGCGTCAGTTTAAGGAGTACATTATTGCTGTTCAGTCGGCTGCCGATCAAAATTACCAACCAATGATTGAAATAATCCGCGCTATTTTTTAATCTCCTTCTCAACATCGCCCGCGATTTTCTGTAAATCTTTTTCATCGAAATGAATACCTTCAATTTGAAAAGAGGCAACAAGAGAGTCGAGTACTTTTTTGAAACGATCTTCTGATTTCTTAAGGGATGGATGGTTATCAATTATCTTTGTCTCCATAAAGTAAAGATACGAAAATTCAATTGTTTTCGTTAGTAAATAGGAAAGGGATTAAGCTCGATAAATCATTTTTTAGATACATATTTCCTTTTTATTTTTACGGAGATTAGCTCTGGTGTATTTTTTAATAATTGTCAGGCGCTTCTCACTAACTTATGATATCAAAAACTGTGAATAAAACACTGATCTTAATAAGCCTGATGCTGTTTTCTTACGGAGTAACATCAGGATTAGCTCAAAATAAAATACTAATAAAAGGTACTGTATCCGACAGTTTAAAAGCCCCTATCCCATTTGCCAACATCCGTATTGTTGATGGACAAAAAGGAGGTATAACTAACGAAAGGGGACAGTTCAATTTCAGCACCAGGCAAAATTTGCCGTTTACCATCGTGGTTTCATCAATCGGTTATCAAACTCAGGAGGTAAAAATTAATGAAGCATCGCAAGCAGGGAATTTAAAAATAAAGCTATCGATCAAACAAGAAAGTTTAGCACAGGTTAATGTCGAAGGCGAAATAAAAGATCAATCCTTCTCGAAGATTGATCCTCAACTGGTAAATCGTTTGCCCGATGCCGGAGGTGGCAACATAGAAGCTCTGGTAAAAAGCCAGATGGGTGTGACTTCCAACAACGAATTGAGTTCTCAGTACCGCGTAAGAGGTGGTAATTACGACGAAAACCTGATATACGTTAATGACATAGAAATATACCGACCTTTTTTGATTCGATCGGGTCAACAAGAAGGCTTAAGCTTTGTGAATCCCAACCTTATTTCATCCCTGAAGTTCTCACCCGGTGGCTTCGAAGCCCAGTATGGCGATAAAATGTCATCGGTATTGGATGTTCGCTATAAGCGCCCCAAGAGCTTTAAGGGAAGCATTAATGCAAGTCTTCTGGGGGCTTCGGGACATGTTGAGGGCAGCTCTAAAAATCAGAAATTTACCGCCATTACAGGCGTGCGATACAAAACCAATCAATATTTACTTGGCTCACTGGATGTAAGTGGCGATTACAGCCCACGCTTTTTTGATGCTCAAACCTTTTTAAGCTATCAGCTCTCTGATCGTCTGCAGCTGGAAGCCCTGGGTTATTATTCTCAAAACAATTATTCGTTTGAGCCGGTGGATCGAGAGACTTCATTTGGCACCATCAATGAAGCAAAAAAACTTAAGATCTATTTTGAGGGAAAAGAAGAAGATATTTTTCAAACCGGCATGGCAGCTTTGGCCTTAAAATTTTCTCCCAACAGTGATAATCAATATAAGGTGATTGCAACCGGTTACCGAACCTACGAAGAAGTCACTTACGACATCTTGGGGCAATACTGGTTACAAAACATTGAAAATCTGGATGGATCAACGCCAAATCCGCAAAAAGATGGGATCCAGAATATTGGAGTGGGTTCTAACATTGAACATGCCCGTAACGATTTATTGGGTGTCATCCAGAATGTTACCTTACAGGGAAAACATCAGATTAAGAAGCATTTTCTAAGCTGGGAACTGAAATACCAACACGAATATTTCAAAGATTACATCAACGAATGGGAAATGCGCGATTCGGCCGGTTACTCCTTACCTTATTCCGATAAAGAAGTCAAATTTGTTTACAGTTATAATGCCGACCACGAAACTAAAAGCAATCGAGTTACCAGTTACTTGCAGGATGACTTTAAAATAAATACCAACAATGGTTATGTCATGATCAATGCCGGGATCAGAACCAATTACTGGGATTTTAACAACGAATTTCTGATTAGCCCCCGTGTTAATGTTTTATACTATCCGGATATTGATAAGAAAACCAGGTATCGCGTTGCCGGTGGCATCTATTACCAATCGCCTTTATATCGGGAAATGCGAGCTCCTGACGGAACGATTAACAAAGACATCAAAGCTCAAAAATCCATTCAGGCAGTTATTGGTTTTGACCGAATTTTTACGGCCATGGATCGGGAGTTTAAATTCACCACCGAAGCGTATTACAAACACCTGACAAATCTTAACCCTTACCAGGTTGATAATGTGCGCATCCGTTATGAAGCTAATAACAATGCCAAAGGTTATGCCACAGGTATTGACATGAAATTAAATGGGGAATTTGTTCCGGGCGTTGAATCGTGGGCCAACCTGTCGGTTATGAAAACCGAAGAAAAAATTCTGTACAAAAAGACAGATGATAACGGTATTGTGAAATCTTACTATTCAGACTATATCCCTCGCCCTTCGGATCAGCGCGTTTCCTTTTCTTTGTTTTTTCAGGATTACCTGCCAAACAATCCAAGCTTCAGGGTTAACCTCAACCTCTTATTTGCCACAGGCTTGCCATTCGGCCCTCCACAATCACCCCGTTATCTGGCAGCTAACAGGATGCCATCTTATCGTCGTGTTGACATTGGTTTTTCAAAAGATTTAACCAATTGGATGAATAAAAAAAGCTCATTGGTGAAAGATTGCTGGATTGGACTTGAGGTATTTAACTTGTTTGATATCAGCAATACAATTTCGTATTTTTGGGTAAATGACATCCATAATCGTCAGTATGCCGTACCCAATTACCTGACATCGCGAAGAATTAACCTGAAATTGAGTGCCAGCTTTTAGAACCAAGCTCAGTTAATATTGATGGCAGAAAAACCAAACCTTAAGTCTTTTTATACGTAACTTATAGCAATCGATACAATTTTTGGGGAATAACAGGAATGACGCTACTTGATCCTACCATACTTCTAGTTGATGACTCTAGTGTAAATCTCGAAATACTGAAGGAAGCACTTAAGCGCTACAAAACCATTACCGCCACCAATGGTGATGCTGCCATGGAAATAGCTTTTTCCAGGAATAAACCCGATTTAATTCTGCTGGACATCATTATGCCTGGCTTGGATGGTTATGAGGTATGTAAAATACTGAAGCAAAATGAACAATCGAAAGACATTCCTATCATTTTCATTACTGCCCAAACCGATGCCGAAAGCATTTTAAAAGGTTTTGAAGCGGGAGCCGTTGACTATATCACCAAGCCCTTTAACATTCTGGAACTTAAAGCAAGGGTGAAAACTCAACTCACCATCAAAATGGCTCGTGATCAAAATCAACGCCTGATCAATAAAATAAAAACCGTAAATAAAAAGCTGACTGACAGCATTGAATATGCTCAAAAGATTCAGAACGCCAGTCTGCCTCAAAAAGAATATCTGAACCAGGTACTACCGGAGCACTTTGTACTTCTGAAACCGCGCGATATTGTAAGTGGTGATTTTTATTGGGTTGAACAAACCAACGATAAAACCATTGTTGTGGCAGCCGATTGCACCGGTCATGGCGTTCCCGGCGCCTTTATGAGCATGTTTGGTGTGGCTTACCTGCACGAAATAGTTGGTAAAAATAAAATTACGCAACCTGCTGAAATACTTAATGAACTCAGGCGCATTGTAATTGCATCGCTTAAGCAGGATGAAGACAGTGAGATTAAAGATGGTATGGACATCAGTGTCATCTCCATCGATAAAGCAAAGCAGGAAATTGAATTTGCAGGCGCATTTAACGACCTATTGATCATTCGCGATAATAATATGCAGATTATTCAGGCCGATCACATGCCTGTGTCCATCGGAGAAGTTGATCGCCCCTATACCAACCATGTTTTTAATTACCAAAGCGGAGATTGCATTTATCTTTATACCGATGGTTATCCTTCACAATTTGGTGGACCCAATGATAAAAAACTTATGCAAAAAGGCTTTCGTAATCTATTGATGGAAAACCACCACTACCCCATGAATCAACAAGCCGATATCTTCGAGAACTTCTTTGATATGTGGAAAGGCATTAACGATCAGATTGATGATGTTTTGGTGATGGGAATTAAATTGTAAACCACTTGATGCATAAAAGAGAAGGCTATCCTAAATAAATAACCTTCTCTTTATCTGAATATTTCATCAATTATTCCTTAACCATCTGTTCAGCAGCTTTAGCTGCCAGATAAGCATTAACAATCCCTCCTGTACCTGATAACTTTCCAAATTTTGTTTTCTTCTTTTTTGAATTTCCCAAAGCAGGTTTATAAACCTTATGTTTTGAAAATTCTTGTACCGACTCCAGCAAAACTGCTCTCAGTTGCTGAGCGCTTAACTCTGGATAGTATGACCAAATTAATGCTGCTACACCTGATACGACAGGACATGCCATGCTTGTTCCACTATTTGCCACATATTTATCGCCCGGAAATAAAGATACGACATCAACCCCAGGTGCAAATAAATCTACTTTGTTACGACCATAATTTGAAAATACCCCTACAAACTCCTTATCCAAATGTGACGAACTAGCTCCTACACTAATCCAATTCTTAGCCAATTGACCCGAACTCAATTCACTATCCGGATAATGCGTCATATTATCTATATTAACCCCACTATTACCAGCTGCATGTATTAACAACACATTTTTTGACTCTGCATATTTAACAGCTTCATCTACCATATGCTTTTGCGGAGAAGATTCCTTTCCGAAACTCATATTAATAATATTTGCTCCATTATCAACCGCATACCGAATAGCTAAAGCAACATCCTTATCATATTCATCACCTTTAGGTATCGTTCTAACAGGCATAATTGTAACATTGGAGGCGACGCCCTTAATCCCTATTTTATTCGTGCGGTCGGCACCTATAATTCCAGCCACATGAGTACCATGATCAGCTTTGGGTCCTATTACATTATTGTTACCATAATCCAAATCTGAGAAGTCATTTATATTATCACCAATAATTTTCTCTCTTGCAATAAAATTCAAATTCAAAAGTGTATCCAAATACAAATCAACATGCTCACGCATGCCCCTGAAAGACTCCAGTGAATAGCCATTACGATATAAATAAAGCATGTAGCTTTTAGCTTTTAGCACACTTTCATCCGATGAACTAACCTTTTCGATATCCTCTTTTGTCAAATCATTTTGTTTCAGAAAGTTCTTAAGCTTAGTTTCAGAATCAAGCACTCTTGTTGCAAGCATTGTTAAACGCTTATCTCGTTGTAAGTATTTATTCCGTTCACTTTCAT
The DNA here is from genome assembly GCA_025210475.1 of Carboxylicivirga sp. Taxonomy (GTDB): domain Bacteria; phylum Bacteroidota; class Bacteroidia; order Bacteroidales; family Marinilabiliaceae; genus Carboxylicivirga. Next base: position 9,972 of record JAOARW010000025.1, read on the forward strand.
ATTTCTCCTTCGATTCAGTAAACAAGTTATAACTATCCATTAAACTACTCGGAACATCTTGCTTATTCTTATTGTAAAACTGATTTTTATAAGAACGATACAAGCGAACGAATTCGAGGTTCTCATTCTTAATATTTACTCCATCCTTATTTCCAATGAAATTCCAACCATTTACATCATCAATGTATCCATTATTGTCATCATCAACACCATTATCCGGCACCTCATCCTTATTAATCCAAATCTTACTTTTAATATCCTCGTGGTGAATATCTATACCGGCATCAATAACAGCTACTACTATATTCTTTTTAACTGTTTTGTTACTTAAATATTCATAGCATTTTTCAACACTTGCTCCGTAGATATTATCATTAAGACCATCTAAATTATACCAATTAATATTTTTTTGATCTAAAGAATCAACGGCACTAACAGGCTTGCCTTTATCTGATTTATAATTCGAGTAAACACCCTCTGTATTTAGCAATAAAACAATCAGAATGGTTAGATTTAGAATCCGATTCATGTTAAAATGTATTTATCTATTTAAAACTTATTGTAATTCCTATTCAAAATTAAGTTAATTATCCATTATGGCAAGCTTTTTAATTCTTGTACATTGATAAATATTTCATAATTTTGCGCCGTATTTAGATACCAACAGTTCGCAACCATCCTGTTGTAAAACAAAACTAGGAGATTTATATGAAGTTGATATCCCTCGATATACACCCGTGTATCTGTATTCTCCATTTTGTTTATCGTTTGATTGCGGCTGTTATAATTATTTTATAATGAAGAAAGCTGTCGTATTATTATCCGGAGGACTCGACTCTGCTGTAGCCCTTTATCTGGCAAAAAGTCAGAACTTTGAGCTACACGCTCTTTCGTTTGATTACGGTCAAAGACATAGCCGCGAATTGGATGCGGCCAAAGCCATTGCTAAAAAAGCGGGTGCCAAAGAACACCAGGTAGTTACTCTAAAATTAGATAAGTGGGGTGGTTCATCATTAACCGATTCAGCCATTGAGCTTGAAGATGGCGATGTTAACCGCGACGACATTCCTGTAACCTATGTACCGGCCCGAAACATGGTATTTCTTTCTGTAGCGGCCTCTTTGGCTGAAGCCATCGGAGCGCAGGATATTTTTATTGGAGTCAGTGAGGTGGATTACTCGGGTTATGTCGATTGCCGTCAGGAGTTTATCGATAGCATGGAAAAAGCCATCAACATGGGCACTGTTATGGGCGCAGAAAAGAATCAGCCCATAAAAATACATGCTCCTTTTGTTGACAAAACCAAAGCACAAGAAATACAACTTGGAGAAGAACTTGGAGTTGATTTTGGTTTAACATGGAGCTGTTATCGCGGAGGCGAGAAACCTTGCGGTACCTGCGACAGTTGCTTACTAAGAGCCAAGGCATTTGCTGAAGCTGGCGTTGTTGACACAGCACTATAACATTAAATGAAGAAGTTGAAAATGGAGAAGTTGATATTAGCCAAAGAAGCAGTATTTCCAGTAACAAAAGATAGGAATGGGCAATTACTGGATGATAGACCTAAAACCGGTTTACAAATTCCCGGAACCATTCAGGGCGAAGGCAAGCTGGCAGGTGTACCTTCATTGTTTATTCGTTTTTCTGGCTGTAATTTACGCTGCATCTGGCAAATGGAAGATGGCACCTATTCGCGCTGTGATACACGCTATGCTTCGTTCCAACCCAATGAAACAATAGAACTGGAAGTAGATAAAGTTGTTGATTGGGTTAGATACAACATTGGCAACACCAGGCATGTGGTGATAACCGGAGGCGAACCCTTATTGCAAAGAAGAGCACTTGCTGATTTGTGTCGGAAGTTAAAAGAACAGCTTAATGTGCACATCACTATTGAGTCAAATGGCTCCATGTTCGATAACGAAGTTGCTACTTGGGTCGATTTATTCAGTATTTCTCCAAAACTAAGCAACTCTGTTCCAAGCCCTGAGAAACTGGCAGTATTTGGTTTGAAAGAAAATATCGTGTTTAAAAAGCACAAGCAAACACGTTACAATATAGAGGCATTACAAGCCTATGTAAACCTGGCTAACAGTAGTGATAAAGAGCTTCAGTTAAAATTTGTTGTTGGCCGAAAAGACGATTACAAAGAGATTCTCACTGATTTTGTTAGCCAATTGAACGATTGCAAAGCAAGTGACATTTTACTAATGCCATTGGGTGCAACTAAAGTGGAGATTTCGCGCTCTTCTCCGATGGTACTGGATATGGCCATTGCAAACGGCTGGCGTTTTAGTCCACGTGTTCACATTGAACTTTTTGGGTCGAAATCAGGAGTATAAACAACTAATGGTTAATGGTTAATTAAAATTATTTCTTAATTTATATGGATTGTATCACATCAATCATTCACCATGAAAAATATCGTTAAGGAAAAAAGCTTTTCATTTGCTGTAGAAATCGTCAATTTATGCCGCGAATTACAAGAGCAAAAAGTATTTTCTACATAAGTTCGCTATTTCACAAAAGGAGTGTAACTAATCGCTTTATTGGCTAGAACTACTTTATGCAACAAATTACACTTCAGATACTACCTTCACCAGGTTGAAATCTGATGGAACAGAGTTATTAAAAATTATCACTTCAATTTTTAAAAGCAGTAAAGCAAACTTAAAGTAATAAATTAATCATTAACAACTTATAATTAATCATTATTTTGGAAGATAGATTCTTAGGAAAACAAGTTGATTACCCTCAACAATATGCACCGGAAACATTAGTAGCTGTACCGCGCCATTTTAATCGTGAGCAGTACCAGCTTGAAGAAAGCAATTTACCATTTATTGGCTATGATACCTGGCATGCCTACGAATTGAGTTTCCTAACCAACAAAGGACTCCCTGTTACTGGCTTATTAAAAATCGTTTACCCTGCTACTAATTATTCCATAGTCGAAAGTAAATCCTTAAAGCTCTACCTGAACTCCTTTAACATGCACCGCTTTGGTAATACGGCCAATGAAGGTCTAAGCGAAGTGCTAAAAACTATCAATAAGGATTTAAACCAATTGTTGGATACTGATGTTCAACTAGGCTTTTTTAAGCATTGTAACAATAGTGTAAGCTATGATTTTTCAGACTTCCAGGTACTTGAAGATATTATTGATGCAGATAAAATTGATTTTACTCACTTTAACGAAACACCTGAACTTTTAAAACCATCTGACCAGGCCGGGGAGCTCAAAATTGCTTCTCACTTGTTGCGCAGTAATTGCAAAATTACCAATCAGCCCGATTGGGGCAGTTGCTTTATTTATATCAAAGGTGCTTCTGTTCCAGATACAACTCAATTGCTGCAATACCTGGTATCAATCAGAAATGAAAATCATTTTCATGAAGAGATATGCGAGATGATATACAAGCGTTTATGGGATATTTTCACTCCTGATGAATTAGCCGTGAGCTGCATATACACTCGCCGTGGCGGAATTGATATTTGTCCGGTCAGAGTGAGCCATAAGCATTTAATTCCCCAATACCTTACCACACCAAGCGTTTTATCAGAGAAACTATTAAGGCAATAATAACAAGATATACATATAATCAAAAACCGCTAAGCACCTTAAAGGACTTAGCGGTTTTTATTTTATTGTACTATACTCGACTTCTATTCAACTAAAATAGCCTTAATTGAGCTGGAATTAATCATGTTATCAGCAATTGGACAACGCTTTTCCACATCGTGTAAAAAAGCTTCCTTCTCTTCTTTTGTCATATCGGCATCAATCTCAACATACGTTCTGATTTCAACAAATCCCGCACGTCCTTCTTCTGTCTTTCCAAGAAGAAAATCTTTATCGATATCACCTTCTAATTTAACCGAGATACCCTTAACTGGCAAACGGCGCTGATTAGCAATAATGCGACCAATGGCGCAAATACACGCAGGTAACGAGGAAAGAAAAATTTCCATTGGATTAGGTCCTTCATCGGTACCGGCTGGTTTTGGTTGGTCAATTACGAAATTGTGCGAACAGGAAACTTCAGTTCTGAAGCCTTCCTTCATTTCTGCTCCTACTTTTAATGTTGATATAGCCATAGATTTTATGATTTAAGTTAACTCTATTTCAAAGTGTCACATGCAAGCATATCTGAATGCACTTCTTCCAAAGAGCCGTCTTGCAATAAACTTTTCGCATATTGCAAAGCATTATCAAAAGAATTACAAATACATTCAGAATCAATTATCTTCATTACCCCATTCAACTCCAAGTCCTTTTGTACCGAACTATTAACGCCCGATAAAATAATCTGCACCCCATACTGGCGCAAAATCGAAAGTGTTCCTTTAAGATTATGAGCACCAGTCTGGTCTACAAAAGACACATGACGCATACGAATAATCAACACCTTGCAGTCTCCACCTAATTCTTTAATTCGTTCCGAATAGGTGCGCGCCGATGCAAAAAACAAAGGACCGCTAATTTCATAAACGCCTATGGATTCTGGCATTTCGGAGTAGTCTTCTACAACATCAGTATCAACAACATTATCTATTCTTTTGTCGCTTATATCAGCCATACGCTTCATAAACAATACAGCCGACAAAACAACGCCGATTTCAATCGCAATGGTTAAGTCAACAAATACTGTTAAGCCAAAAGTTATTAGTAAGATAACACTGTCAAAAACAGAACCTTTAAGAACAGCCACAAAGGAGCGCCATTCACTCATATTATAAGCAACCACAATCAAAATACCAGCCAGGCAGGCCATTGGAATTAACTTCGCCCAGGTTCCTAAAAACAACATTATCAATAGCAAACTAACGGCATGTACGATACCTGCCAAGGGTGTTCGTCCCCCATTTTTAATATTGGTTGCCGTTCGGGCAATAGCTCCTGTAGCCGGAATACCACCAAAAAACGGCGTTACTACATTGGCAATTCCCTGGGCAATTAATTCGGTATTGGAACGGTGTTTCCCTCCTATCATACCGTCAGCCACCACCGCTGAAAGTAACGATTCGATACCCCCTAAAAGAGCAATGGTCAACGCAGGGGCAAAATACATGTGTATGTTAGCTAAATCAACCTCAGGAATTGATAAATTAATAGCCGTTGGTATTTCACCAAAAAACGTTTCAATGGTTGCTACTGGCAAATCCAATATGGCCACCAATAATGTCATACAGATAATTGCAACAAAAGACCCCGGAATTTTAGAACTGATGCGTTTAAAATTAACGCTGATTAGAATCGTTACAAGCGTAAGAATTATGGCGTAATAGTTTACATCGTTCAAGGATGAGAAGTAAAACAACCACTTATCGATAAAGTCTGCAGGGACCGAACTGACAGATAGCCCCAAAGCATCTTTAATTTGTGTTGAGAAAATTACTAGAGCAATACCGCTGGTAAATCCAACAATCAAAGGCTGCGGAAAGTACTTTAACAAACCACCTAGCCGAAGCAGGCCAAAGCCAATTAGAATAAAGCCTGCCAATATGGTTGAGATAACTAATCCATCAAAACCATATTGCTCAATTATTCCGAAAACAATGACGATAAATGCACCAGTTGGACCTCCAATCTGCACCCGACTCCCGCCAAGAAATGAGATAATAAAACCAGCCACAATGGCCGTAATAATTCCCTTTTCGGGCGAAACACCAGAAGCAACAGCAAAGGCAATAGCTAAAGGTAAAGCAACAATTCCAACCACAACACCAGCCATTGCATCATTGGCAAACTGACGTGCTGAAATACCAGCTTTTAGTAGAGTAAAAAACTTAGGTTTAAAAATATTATTCATAATATGTGAGCAATTCAGCTCACAAAAGTAGAAGTATTTTTGAACATAGGTTCATAATTAGCACTATTTAACAGTAATCAATTATACCTTTTTCGGCCCCAGCTCTATCACTTCCATATCTTTAATAATCTCGCCATCAATAGCAAAACGCAAAGCTGTTCGTACAGCATGAAAACCAGATATTCCGCAGGCGCCAGGATTTAAATGCAATAATTCCAGCTTTTTATCGTACATCACCTTTAAAATATGCGAATGCCCGCTAATAAAAAGCTTTGGAGGATTTGTATAGATTTTCCCTTTCACCAAATTATCATATTTGCCAGGATATCCACCGATATGAGTCATCCAAACATCTACTCCTTCACACATAAAACGCTCATGAGCCTTCAATTCCTGACGCAATTCCAATCCATCAATATTTCCGTAAACAGCTCGTACCTTTTTAAACTCACGCAACTGATCCAGTACCCTAATATCTCCAATATCGCCAGCATGCCATATCTCATCTACATCGGCAAATAAACTCTTAAAACGCTCATCCAAATGCGAATGCGTATCCGACATTAACCCTATTTTCGTCATATACCTTTCAAAATGTCTAAAATCATTGTCAAATCTACCCTATTTTTAATATTTTTAAGCAACCAAGAATTCATTGTATGCCCATCGAACAAAAATTTTTTAATCGCGACATCAGTTGGCTTTCATTTAATCACAGGGTACTTGAAGAAGCTAAAGAGCCTGCCCTGCCATTGTTTGAACGGCTTAAATTCCTGGCCATATATTCCAATAACCTGGATGAATTCTACAAAGTTAGGGTGGCGGAATATAGAAATGCAACCCTTGTACCAGAGGGTTATCCCGATATTCCACATGCCGGTGAAACGCTGGAAAAAATAAACAACATCGTTAGTAGTCATTGGATTGAGTTTAGTAAAATCTTTAAGGGAGAGATTTTGCCGCTTATGAAAGAGAATGGCATTATCCTTCACCTTGATAACTATTCGCAGCGAAAAGAACACATGCAGTATGTTCATGATTTCTTTCATACCGAGCTGATCCCCTATTGCCAACCTGTGTTGTTAAACAAGGGAACAAGAAGTTTTATGCGCGACAATCGCCTTTATTTGGCCGTTAAACTTTATCGTAAGCGCAAAAAAAATGAGAAAAAAGGCAAAAAAAGAAGGGCTCGCTATGCCCTGATAAAAGTCCCCACCAACGATCATAAACGATTTATTGAACTGCCACAGGTAGACAATCAGCATCACTTTATGTTTTTGGACGATGCCATCCGTTATGGTTTGCCAGAGTTATTTCCGGGTTACGATGTGGTAGGTAGCTGGGGGGTTAAAATCGCGCGTAATGCCGACCTGGGAATTGAAGATGAATTTTGGGGCGATCTGGTTGAGAAAATAAGAAAAAACCTGGCACTCCGAAAAACCGGTACCCCGGCTGGCCTGTATCACGATCGTGCCATACCTGCTGATGTGCTCAAGTTTCTGATGAAATCCTTTGAAATTAAACCAATCGAACTGGTAGAAACTGGCAGTTATCAGAATTTACACGATTTCTTTTCCTTCCCAAATCCTTACTCCCCCAAACTGGAATGGGAATCGCCCAAACCAATTAAACCTTTCGAGCTGGAGGAGGCCGGTTCCATGTTTGAAGCTATCAAACGAAAAGAACGTGTGCTGCACTACCCCTATCACTCTTTCGATTATGTGATTCAATTCTTACGAGAGGCCGCTACCGACGATAAGGTAGATGAAATAAAGGTGACCCAATACCGCGTTGCCAGTAACTCAGAAGTGGTTGGAGCTTTAATTTTTGCCGCTCATAACAAAAAGAAAGTAACCGTTTTTGTTGAAGTAAAAGCGCGCTTCGATGAAGCCAATAATTTGTATTTTGCCCGCCAGATGGAGAAAGCAGGCATCAAGATTATCTTCAGTATACCAGGTCTAAAAGTGCATGCCAAAATGGCTTTGGCCATTCGTCGGGCAGATGGCGTTCGTAAGCGATCGTTTGCCTACCTGAGCACCGGTAATTTCAATGAAAAAACGGCACGCACCTATGCCGATCATGGCTTTTTTACTTGTAACGATGCTTATCTTGACGACATGGAAGCTCTATTTCGCTATCTCGAAGATCAAAGCGTTAAACCAAAGCTGAATAAGCTTCTGATTACCCAAATAAATCTTCGTAAAGAGATTATGAAGCGAATTAATCGCGAAATTGATCTGGCGAAAAAGGGTAAAAAAGGTTACATTTTACTGAAGATGAACGGCATTCAAAACAAGAATCTAATTAGCAAGTTATACGAAGCCAGCCAGGCAGGTGTAAAAATTGATTTAATCGTTCGAGGTATCTGCTGTTTGGTACCCGATCAACCCTATAGCAAGAACATTCGCGTAATGCGTCTGGTGGATAGTTACCTGGAACATGCCAGAATTTGGGTATTTGGTAACGACAGTAATACCGAGATGTTCTTATCTTCGGCAGATTGGTTAAACCGAAACATTAACCGACGGATCGAAACGGCTTTTCCTATCGAACAACCCGAATTAAAAGCAGAAATACTGACCATGCTGGAGTTACAGCTGGAAGACAATGTTAAGGTGCGCCGCATTGATAAAATGCTTAACAATGTACCAATCAAAAGAGAGGGCAAGCCAATACGGGCACAGCAAGCGTCTTATCAGTATTTGTTGGAACTGGATAACATTATAAAAGAGAAACACCAAAAGAACACACAATAGGGCTTTATTGGCCCCTTTTTGTTCTTTGATTTATACTGCAAGCAAAACATTAAAAAACATCCTATGAAAACCTTGATTCTGACTCGTCATGCCAAAACAGAACAACTGGGCTACTTTAGTACAAAATCGGATTTTGAGCGCGAGCTAAAACCACGAGGCTATAAAGACAGTAAACTTATTGCTGACGATATGATTCAGCGCCAGGTTAAACCAGATTTATTGGTAAGCAGCAAAGCCAAAAGAGCAGAGCAAACAACAGAAATATTTGCAGAAAAATTAGGCATCAGTAAAGAAACCATTGTTCATGAACAATTTCTGTACGATGGCTATACAACTTCCGAATTGATGAGCTTTATAGGTCAGTACGAAAACCAACACGATTGCATAATGGTGGTAGGACATAATCCTGAAATAGCCATGACCGCCATTACCTTAACCGGCAGCGATTACCTTCATTTCCCGACCACTGGAACTATAGCCATTTCTTTCGATGTTGACAATTGGGAAAACATCAATGCGCGGGAAGGAAAAATAGAATGGTTTATCAGTCCTAAAGAGTTTAAGTGACACGCTTTATATCAGCCAGAAAGATATTGGGAGGTTCAGCATCAAAAGCTGATCCCTGGTTTGGCACATCTTACACTATTAATCTATATCGCGGCTGTTCGCACGGATGTATATATTGCGATTCCAGAAGCAAATGTTATCAAATAGATGACTTTGACAATATCCAAATAAAACAAAATGCCATTGATCTGTTACACCAGGAACTGCGCTCTAAAAAAGCACGCGGTACCATTGGGTTTGGTTCGATGAATGATTGTTACATGCCACTGGAAGCAACACACCAATTAAGCCGAAGAGCATTGGAGATTGTACGCCTGCATCGCTTTCCGGTTCATATTATAACCAAAGGCACACTGGTTACCCGCGACATTGACTTACTGCAAGATATCTCAAAAATATATGCAGCAGTCTCCATTACCATTACCACGACTTCTGATCAATTGGGACAAAAAATTGAGCCCAACGCCCCATTGGTTTCTGAGCGTTTTGCTGCACTTCAGCAACTTGCCGAAGCTGGTATATACTGTGGGATCACCTTGATGCCGGTTATACCTTTCATCACCGATACTGAAGAAAACATACGCCAAATTGTTACAAAAGCCAGGCAAGCTGGTGCTAAGTACATCATTGGAGGATTTGGCATGACACTTCGGGAAGGCAACCGTGAATACTTCTACAAACAATTAGATAGACGCTTTCCGGGCCTGAAAGAGAGATTCATTCAAACTTTTGGAGACCAATATAATTGTTACACCAATCGATTTAAACAATTGCACAATTACTTCAACAGCATCTGTCGTGAGAATGATATTGCTACAAAAATGAGGTTTTACAAGGCCCGGATCGAAAAACAAGGCTCACTCTTTTAATTAGCTTCGGAAATATTTCTTATTTTTATTTTGTCTAAATAAAATAGTTTATTACTTTTGAAACGATTACCAGTAATTACATTTTTATTTAGTCATAGCGAACTAAAAATGCCGCCCCAAAAAAGGAGCGGCATTTTTAATATTCTAACGTCTTAATTTTATTGTGGTCGCTTCAATTTAAACCGTATCCTCAACACCCCATTTTCATAACTCGTTGAACCAAGCACAAACTCACCAACTTCTTTTGTGTTGGCAACGTGTTCGCCAATGCACGGACAGGCATCATAATCACCTACGCTTACAATCCTTATTTCATCACCAGAAGCATCAGGCAATTTATCCAAATCAAAACGTTTGGCAGCCTCTTCGCGACACACCACTTCTTCATGCACATCCAAATGCAGCGTTAACACCTCATTAACACGGGCATTGATGATCTTCTCCTCTTCCATCGAAAGAGCCCGATCGAAATGATAATCGCACTTGGACTTCTTGCGCTCCAAATGATTGGAAAATGATCGGTTACAAGAAAACATCTGAACCATTGTTTGATTCAGAACATGTTCTGCTGTGTGCATTTCAGGATTATAGGACTTCATAGGTATTTATTGTCTATTAATTAAAATGACTAATTTGACAAACTCAGAACTAACTAATTACACCTGAGCCAATAAGCTCATCATTATCATACCACGATGCAAACTGACCAGCCGTAATACCTCGCTGCGGCTCATCAAACACCAGGAACATACCATTTTCGCGACAATGCAACACGCCCTTTTGCAAAGGCTGACGGTATCGAATTCGCAAATTCAAACGACGCGATTCACCAACTTTCATAGCCAGATCTTTACGTACCCAATGGATTTCATCGGGCATAACACACAATACCTTGCGGAATAATCCAGGATGCTGCTTACCCATTCCGGCATACACCTGGTTAAAGTCTACATTGGTACCAATTATAAAAAGTGGCTCGGGGAAACCCCCAATATTTAACCCCTTACGCTGACCGATGGTATAAAAATGAGCTCCATTATGATCGCCAATTTTTTTACCATATTTCGGATGGAAAGGGAATGCTTTTGATAATTCTTCCAGGTCTTCGTTGGAAGGGTTCTCCACTTCAGCTTTGCTCCATTCGCGCTTAAACAACTCACAACCTTTATCAATAATAAAAACCCCCCCCTTTTTGGGCTCTAGTTTTTGCTGCAAAAACACAGGCAAATCAACCTTGCCAACAAAACAAATACCCTGAGAATCCTTTTTATGAGCTGTAATTAGGTTCAGTTCATTGGCAATTCGTCGCACTTCCGGCTTTACGATATCACCAATGGGGAACAATGCTTTCGCTAATTGATCCTGGCTCAACTGGCACAAAAAGTAACTCTGATCCTTGTTATCATCACTCCCTGCCAACAAACGATGCACTTCTTTACCATCAATCACCACCGTTTCTTTACGGCAATAATGTCCGGTTGCCACATAGTCGGCACCCAGCTCCAGGGCCTTGTCCATAAAAACATCAAACTTAATCTCGCGATTACATAATACATCCGGATTAGGTGTTCGTCCGCGCTCATACTCGGCAAACATGTAATCAACCACCCGCTGACGATAAAAATCACTCAAATCAACCGTGTGGAAAGGAATGTCCAGTTTCATGGCTACCGCTTGTGCATCAAATTGATCATCCAACCAGGGACAATCGGCTTTTAAAACACCAGTTGTATCATGCCAGTTCTTCATAAAAAGCCCGATCACTTCATAGCCTTGTTCCTTTAAAACATATGCTGCTACACTTGAATCCACTCCACCCGACAGGCCAATTACGACTTTTTTCTTCTGCATTTTAGTTATCTCCTTTCTTGCAATTTAGCGCACAAAAATACGATTTTTTGATGATTTTAAAACATCGTGGTTTTCGTCATTTTTTACTACGTGATTAGAAAGCCACAACTGTCCTATAAACATGAGAAAACTAACTTTTAACCTAACGATCATTCTTGTCCTAACATCATGTTCAGTGCAGCACAAGGCATTACCAAGCCTCAAACTGAACCATTTTGATTATCAGGAAAACAAACAAGACAGCCTACAGTATGGATACTTCCAAAACTTGTTGGAGCTTTCAGATAACAAACGACTTAAACGTTGGGCCAATCGAAAAAGATACCACATTTATGGTTTCAATGTTATCAATACATCGAATGATTTCAGAAAAGGCTACCAGTTAAAGTTCTATAGCAATGGTAAAAAGCTCAACCTGGTTCGTAACGAATGGGTAGCAAAGAAAGCTCGCCAGAGAGGAACAGCCACGCCTATTATAGCACTTCCCTTCTATTTTTTAGAAATTGCCTTATTTCATAAAGATGAAATAAACGAAACGGACGAATATGGTTTTAGTACTTTCGACAACGATCAACTACAAACGGTACAAGCTGTAAATAACGATCATGAGACAAGGAAAAAAGCGAACCTTGACTTAAAGGAAGATCTCAAAAATCATGACATCAGCCACAAAGTTCTGCCTTTCGGAGAAGCCATTTATGGCATTATAATCATCGAGAGCAAAGAGCCAATTACTAATATCACAGTGGGTTTGTGATCTAAGAAATATAAAATAAAGCTATCACGTATTAATTCCCCATACACCCAAAGAGCTAATTAAGATTTCACTACATTTGGAATATCAAGTAACAAATACTAATCATTTATATACTATGGAGAAATATAATATTGATAATTATAATGATTTTCGCCCGTGGGGAATGGATTTAAATAGCTTTTGTATGTTAATGCACCTATCGCAGTTTGCCGGGGTTCTTTTTCCGGGAGCGGGATTTGCCCTACCCATTATTATGTGGGCAACCAATAAAGACAAAAATGATTTAATAGATCAACACGGCAAGAACATTTTAAACTGGATGATTAGCGCAATGATTTATGCTTTTGGTGGTCTTATTTTAACTTTTGTTGTCATTGGCATTCCTTTACTGATAGCTTTGGGAATATGCTCTTTTATCTTTACCATCATGGGTGCTATAAAAGCCAATGAAGGAACCGTTTATCAATATCCTTTAACATTGAACATCATCAACTAACAGTTGAAATACAACCATAAAAAAACCGCTGACTCAGATTGAATCAGCGGTTTTAATATATTTTAAATGAGCTTAGACGTTAATCATCATCGGCATCAACAACATCAGTTCATCTTCATTTTCACCATTTTCGAATGGTAATAAAATACCTGCGCGTGACGGATCTGACAACTCAAGAATCACATCTGTAGAATTCAGATTATCTAATATATCGGCCAGGAACCCTGATTTAAAACCAATTTCCATTTCATCACCTTCGTACTGACAACTTAAGCGCTCATGCGCAGAAATACTAAAGTCGATATCCTGAGCAGAAACAACCATTTCGCCTGATGTCATTTTTAACTTAACCAGGTTACTTGCCTGATTAGAGAAGATAGACACACGACCTAAAGTATTATGAAACTCACTTCGGTCGATAATGACTTTATATGGATTATCCTGAGGAATAACGGCATTATAGCTAGGGTAATTCCCCTCAACCAATCGACACACCAACTTGTAATTAGGCAATGTAAAGAAAGCGTTTTTGTCATCAAACTCGATGGATACATCACCATCTTCTTTTGGCAATACATTCTTTAATAAACCAGCTGGTTTTTTGGGTAAAATAAACGACGCAGTAAAATCAGTAACGGCATCCAAACGACGGTATCGAACCAGTTTGTGTGAATCAGAAGCCACAAAAGTCATGTTCTCTGGCGACAATTCAACCAAAATACCATTCATTACCGGACGAAGCTCATCATCAGCAGTGGCAAATAAGGTTTTATTGATACCCATTTCTAACAGGTCAACCCCAACCTGCAAGCTCGAACTCTTATCGTTATCCAGATTTGGTAGCTCCGGAAAATCAGCTCCATCCTGACCTACAATACTGAACTTACCTTTCTCGGTGATGATATTAACACCAAATGTATCCATGTTAATATCGAAATTCAGAGGTTGCTCAGGAAATTTCTTCAGTGTTTCCAATAATATACGCGAAGGCAAAGCAATAATTCCTTCTCCATCAGAATTTTCCAGTTCCAGTGAAGTAACCATTGTTACCTCAAGGTCTGATGCTGTCAATACAAGTTTATTGTCTTTTAGGTCAAATAAAAAGTTATCAAGGATTGGCAGTGTACTTTTATTACTTATTACACGACTGATAGCCTGTAAGTGAGATAGTAATTCTGTACTGGAAACAACAAATTTCATACGTTCGTTTTGTTATTAGTTTTTATCAAATATATCAAAAAAACAGATATTTAAGCGCATTTACATTGGGTTTTAATTGAATGTGAACGCAAGTTGCAAGATACGAAAAATCATAAGGGCTCAAAACAAGCATTAAAGTAACTTTTCATTAAGTTATTAACACGAATCCTGCCTTGAATAAAACGCGTGTTACACCTCTCTGATTCACAAGCTCAATAAAACAATTAATTTCATTCAGTTCAATAAATACACATATCAGATAATGCCGCTTTGCAGCACAAAACTTCACATAAAATTACCAGGTTGTTGTCTTGTCTTTAATTGATTTAAATATGACAGATTAGTTGCTGTAGCGCCTGTGACGAATAAATACGAAAATCAGACTTGTCAATAACACTACAAGCAAGGGCAGAGCCACGTTAAGCCATTTCCACATGGTAGTGCCGGCTGCAATTTTTTGTTTATCGAGTAATCGCAATGTTAAATGACGCCCCCTCAGTTGCATCCAGCCATCCTCATCGCACAAGTAATTAACTGCATTAACGATAAAATCTTTATTTCCATAAACCTGTCGTGATCCCTCATCGTAACCCAATGGTAAAAATTGCGGATTACTCTGTTTAAACCGAACTGGATTACGGATAATATCACCATCGGCCACAACTAACATACGCGTTGGTATACTTTTATCTTTTCTTTGATCTACATTTATCAAGCCTTCGGGTACTTGACGATTGGCAAAAACCGAGGGAAAAGAACCCTCTTGAATAACTGCCACAGTTTGATTTGGCGATCGAAAATCCTTTTGTTTAGGTTGCTTATTAACGTCTGCCATGCTAATCATGACCGGCGTTTGGCTCAATTTGGTAAATTGTGAACTACGCAACAGAATCTGACGCTGAATAGCTAAATTAACACCAACCGTATCGATGGTGCCGCAGAAACTACCCCTTACCAGGTTAATACTTCGTGTTACAGGATGGTTTTGTGCTGTATTTAGCAACGGACTATACAACCATGGAACCGGCACCAGTTGTGGCTGTCCGTTAGGTCGGGCATTTATCATGATTCGACCGGCCTGAATATCTTCAATCACAACCGGGTTAACACGCACACCGTATTTGAATAACTGATCGCCCAAATTAACATCATTAAACAATCCGATGGTTTGTGGCGACTGACGCAAACTATCAAGAGTGACATTAACTGCATCAATCAAATACAACAATCGACCGCCATTCATCAGGTACTGGTCCAATACAAATTTATCTTTCTCAGAGAAGGGTTTAGAAGGCTTTGCAATAATAATCGCCTTGTAAGGCGAAAGAACAGAAGCATCATTTCCGATTTGACCACGATCAACCTGGTAGTATGACGATAATGCATCGGTTGCCTCAATCACGTCCAACTCATCAAGCTCTCCATGTCCTTCAAGAAAAGCAATGCGAGGCTTTTCGTCGGACAGTAACTTACGAAATGCGCTGGTAAACTTGAACTCCAATCCTTCCACTGAGCTATTCAGGTTTTCTGAACCACTGCGGGAAGGCAGGTTATCCAACAAATTAACAGCCACTACCCGATCGTTATAAGACACCACGGCATAAGGATAAACTGAAGAGCTTATTTGCCGCCCATCTTCAGCATTTTCAAAAACATTTTGTGGCTGATATCCAAATTCGGCGAGTTCCTCTTGTAGAGCCTTTTTTTCTTTCGCTGAGAAATCGCCGGGATTAAGTAAATCGAAGTAAAATTTTGAGCCACCCTCTGCTTTAAACTCCTCAAGTATTTCGTGGGTAGCATTTGAAAGTCGGCGAAAACCTGAGTTTAAATCACCTTCCAGATACACCCTCACAAACATATCAGAAGGCAAATCTTTAATAAACTGTCGAGAGGATTCGGTTAAGGTATAGCGCTTTTCTGAAGTTAAATCCAGTCGAAAATATACCCTTTGACTCAACCAGCCGATGGCAATCAGACCAAACACGACAACTGCCAGCTGAACAAATTTATTGGAATGTTTAATGCTAATACTCATGGTAATCCCATTGAATTTTATCGCTTATACCGCAGTAATGAAAGCTTTGTTAGAAACAAAAAGAAGAATACTAATGACGAAAGATGTATCAAATCGCGCGAATCAACAACTCCCCGACTCAAGGATCGATAATGACTGTCGATGCCTATATAATTGATACCATCGCGAACACTGATTAAAGCAGGAACATCAGCTAAAGCATCAAAACCGGCATACAACATAAACGATAAAAAAACTGCCAACATAAAGGCAATAATCTGGTTATCGCTTAGAGAAGAAGCAAACACTCCTACAGCAACATATACAGCCGATAAAAATACCAGACCAATATACGACCCCCAGGTACCTCCCATATCCATATTACCAAGCGGAGCACCTAATTGATAAACCGAGTAGAAATAGATAAAAGTAGGAAGCAGGCACAGTAAAACCATTACAAAACCTGCCAAAAACTTGCCCAACACAATCTGCATCTCAGAAACAGGGCGCGTCAATAAAACATCGAGCGTTCCCATTTTTTTTTCGTCAGCAAAAAGCCTCATTGTGACAGCCGGCACCAAAAACAAGTAAACCCATGGCGCCAGATAAAAGAGTGATTCGAGGGTGGCATAACCACCATACAGGATATTCAAATCATTAGGTATCACCCACAAAAACAAGCCGGTAAGCAACAGAAAAACTGACACAACCAGCGCACCGCTAACTGAGCTGAAAAATGCAGTTAGCTCCCTTTTAAAAATGGCGTACATATCTTCGTTTATTTGGGCAGTTGAAAAAACTCAATTTGACTTATCTTTTTTTAATGCTTCCAGCATCAATTGGGCAGTACGGGCACTTGAACCAGGCCCTCCCATACGCTCATGTAAATCTTCATAGTCGGCCAACATCTTATTTCGCCGATCTGTATCTCCCAATAACAACATCAGCTCATCTTGCAATTTGCGTAATGAAAAGTCATTCTGGAACAACTCCAGCACAGCCTCCCTGTCCAGTACAAGATTAACCAGAGAAATATATGGCACTTTGATAAGAATCTTCTTCGCAATAAAATCGGTAAACGAACCTCCCCACATTTTGTAGCATACAACCTGCGGACAATTTAGAAGTGCGGTTTCGAGAGTTGCTGTTCCTGAAGTAACAAGTGCAGCACGCGCCTGCTGCAACAACTGATATGTTTGTCCGGTTACAACAGCCACATCCCTTCCATCGATGTAGGGTCGATACTCTTCAACAGCAAAAGAAGGGGCACCAGCTATTACGAACTGAAACTCCGGAAATTTATCGACCATTTCCAGCATATCCGGCAAGTTATGCGAAATCTCACCCTTACGGCTTCCGGCCAGCAGGGCTACTTTAGGACGACTATCCAAGCCATTGCGCTTGATAAAACGATCAAAAGATTCGTCTTTATCATTCCGATTATGAATGGCATCCAATACCGGATTCCCACTGTATTGCACCTCTACACCATGCTCCTGAAAAAACTTGGTTTCGAAAGGCAATATGGTGAACATTCGGTCAATGCTGGCCTTAATCTTTTTAACACGCTTCTGATTCCAGGCCCATACCTTTGGCGAAATATAATAATAGGTGAGAATATTATGCTTGTGAGCAAATTTGGCAATGCGCAAATTAAATCCGGCATAATCCACCAATATCAATACATCTGGCTTGAAATCCAATATATCATTCTGGCAAAGCTTAAAATTCTTTTTAATAGAATTGAGATTCATCAAAACATCCCACAAGCCCATTACTGCAGTGTCTTTATAATGACGAACCAAGGTTCCGCCCTGCTCTTTCATCAAATCGCCTCCCCAATATCGAAACTCTGCTTCCGGATCTTTTTCCTTGAAAGCCTTCATCAGATTAGAGGCATGTAAATCGCCAGATGCTTCGCCGGCTATGATATAATAACGCATGTAACTCTATTTACTTTATGTGTGTTACAATAATAATCGCAATGCAATGATGGCCACCGCATAAATAATAGTAGCCGTAACAATTCCCCGGGCCGCCAGTAAACGCTCTTTATTAATAGCAATCAGAAATATAACCAAATTAGGCAGCACACTAACGCTCAGCAGTTTTCCTATACTGCCTATATTTACCATTTCCATTAAAAATGGCCAGTAGGCCAGACTACCTTTATAAAGAAAATAATACAATACAAAGGACATGATAATTGGTAAAACAGTGCCAATCAAAAGCCCGATGTAAAGTTTATTGCATTTACAATTCATAGTTTTCCTCTTTTAAGTAGGATAAAAGATTAAAGTTGGTAGCATCCAGATGACATGGAACAATGGCGGCATATCCTTTATTTAAGAAATACTCGTCCGTATCCTTCGCTTCCGGTTCCAGGTTTTCGAAATGTCCCGTTAACCAATAATAAGTTCTTCCTCTTGGATCCTGACGCTCGGTGAATTCTTCCACCCATTTACCTTTACTCTGACGAGCCACACGTGCACCTTTTACAGGATGAACATCAGGAATATTTACATTGATAAAGGTTCCTTTCGGTAATTTATCGGCCAACATCGAAACAACAACATGCTTTGCCACCTTAACCGCTTCCGTAAAATCAGCATCGTGACTATAATTTAGTAAGGAGAAACCAACTGCCGGCACTTGGTTCAATGCTCCTTCGCGGGCAGCACCAACCGTACCTGAATAATGCAAACTAATACTTGAATTGGTTCCATGGTTAATGCCCGAAACCAATAAATCCGGTTTACGATCGAGCAGAACATTTATGGCCAATTTTACACAATCAACCGGTGTTCCGTTTATTTTATAAAGCTTCAAGCCGGGCTTGTCCTTCACCAACTTAGCGTACAAAGGTGATTTAACCGTGATAGCATGCGACATGCCTGAATACGATTCATTGGGAGCGGCAATTACTACATCTCCAACCTCCTTCAGCATATTAACCAGTGACTCTAACCCACCGGCCTTAATTCCATCATCATTGGTAACCAATATTAATGGCCTTTCCGAATCTTTATTAGTCATATTTGAATTCATATTATTCTCAAAGATATGTATTCGCTTGCTAAGCGACAAAAGCCTGATCAGAATCAGCTGCCTCAAAGGGCTCTATCAGCTGTCTCAATACCTATATGGCTTCCGTTTCATTCTGAAGATCAATTATAAAACCTGGTTTCTTAATAATCGTTAAGCAAAGCTTAATCAATTAAAAAATCTTATTCCGTATCATTAAAACTAAAAGTACATATAGCTTAAAACCGCAATGGTTACCACCATGTAAATGATGGTGAGCGGCAGCCCGATCTTAAAGAAATCCTTGAAGTTATAGCCTCCCGAGCCATACACCATCAGATTGGTTTGGTAACCTATCGGCGTCAGGAAATTAGCAGCTGCCGCAAAGGATACCGTCAATACAAATGGCATTGGGTCGATTGGCAAGTTTTTAGCCGCTGTAATGGCAATGGGAAACATAATGGCAACTGCTGCCTTATTGGTAATATAGGCCGCCAAAACAGTTGTTATTAAATAGATTCCCACAAGCAATGCGATCCGGCCAAAGGGCAGAAAAACCTGTATCACCGTGTTGGCAATCATATCGGCCACGCCCGTTTTTATCATGGCTGTCCCCAAGGCAATGGACAAGGCAATAATTACCCCCAGATTATAATCAATGCTCTTCGGCAAATCCTTAGCTGAAACAACTTTTAAAATATTAATCATAGCCAATACAATCAGCAAGCCAATAAACAAAGGAACCAGCTTAACGGCCGCCAGAAAAATGGCCAGCAAAGTACCACCGAACAGCGCCCATATTTTATATTTCTCCGGTTTTCTTAATTCTTTAACCCGGGAGATGACATAAAAATCAATCTCATTTTCGATGTGACTGGTAAAATTATCACCTGCCAACAGCAATAAAACGTCACCCGCTTTCAGCTTTACATCATCAATACCACCTTGAATCCGTTCGCCGTTGCGGTGAATGGCCAATAAAGCCGAATCGTAGTTGCCCCTGAAATAGATATCTTTAACCTGTTTGGTAATCAATGAACTATTGTGGGATATAACAATCTCAACAATTTGCGAACGCTTTAGCTTGGACATCATGCCCACGGATGGAACCGTTAAATCACTATTTTCGGACAGAAGTGCTGCAATATTGGTATTGTCACCAGCAAAACGCAGCATATCTCCTTCTTGCAGAGTAAAGTTCCCTTCCCGAATCTGAAATATTTGCTTACCCCTGCATATCTCAACCACCAATAATCCATACTTCCCTTTAAAATCAACCTCTCGCACCATTTTGCCAATGAGGTCAGAATTACTTCTTATTTCGGCTTCAACCAAATATTTACGTTCCGTACCTTCGTAATCCTCCATGGCTGATGATCGATTGGGCAACAGCCTAAAACTAAAAAAGTAGAGATATAAAAATCCGATCAGGAGCATCGGTAATCCGACCCAAACAAAGTCAAACATCTCCAGTGGTGCCATATCGGGAATTATGTCCTGATCGATTACCATACCACTTACTATCAGGTTGGTGGATGTACCAATTAAGGTCACACAACCACCCAGAATAGCTGCATAAGAGAGCGGAATCAATAGTTTTGATGAGGAAATATTATTACGACGACTCCATTGATGCACATAAGGCATCATAACCGCCACGAGGGGGGTATTATTTAAGAAGGCCGAAAATCCACCTACCCAAATCATCATACGGGCTAAAAAACTTCGATACGACGAAGACGCCGGGAAAATGCGTGCAAAAAATATTTCAATCACTGAAGTTTGCCTTATGGCATCGCCCAATAACAATAGCATGATAATAACAGCGATCTGTTCATTGGCAAATCCTTCGAGTATTTCACCGGGCGTCAGAATCTTAAAAATACCCAGTACCATCACGGCAATAAAAAATGTAAATGCAGCACCTATCCATTCCCGATATAAAGAAATAAGGATAAAGGCAATCACAACAAAAACTACGATGATATCTATACTCGGCATCTGTTTAGGCTCAAATAAATATGCTAATTTTGTCCAGCATTTACATGCATAGGCATCAAGCAAAAATATAAATTTAAACTTAATTATCTATTAAGGTAGATTATTAAGCTAAATAAAATCAATGAACAGCAAAGGTATTAAAACAATCGAACTACTTTCTCCGGCCAAAGATCTGGAATGTGGAATAACAGCAATAAATCATGGTGCTGACGCCGTATATATTGGCGGACCGGGCTTTGGAGCCAGAAAAAATGCGGGTAATTCATTGGCTGACATTGAACAACTTATTCAACACGCTCACCTCTTTGGTGCTAAAGTTTACATTACTTTAAATACCCTATTGTTTGATCATGAAATAAAACAAGCCAACCGTTTGATTCATGATGTTTATAAGCTGGGTGCCGATGCTGTTATCATTCAGGATATGGGATTACTGGAAACAGATTTACCTCCAATCCCAATTCATGCCAGTACACAAACCGATAACCGTACTGCTGATAAAGTACAATTTTTGGAAGCAGTAGGTTTTGATCAGGTAGTGTTGGCTCGTGAGTTATCGGTAAAGCAGATTAAAGAAATCCGACAGAAGACAAGTGTTCCTTTGGAATATTTTATTCACGGAGCTTTATGTGTGTGCTACAGCGGCCAGTGCTACATGAGTGCCAGTATTAACAAACGCAGTGCTAACCGTGGCGAATGTGCACAGCCCTGCCGCTTAAAATACAGCCTTAAAGACCGCAACAACAACCTGCTATATAAAGACAAGCACCTGCTTTCGCTGAAAGACCTGAACTTATCGGATCATTTGGAAAACCTGATTGATGCCGGCATTTATTCTTTTAAGATTGAAGGACGACTGAAGGACAAAGATTATGTAGCCAATGTAACTGCCCATTACCGGAAATTGCTTGATGCAATTATTGCCGGGCGAAAAGACATTCGAAAAGCCTCATCGGGTCAAAGCTATAATAGTTTCGATCCGCAAGCAGGTAAAAGTTTTAACCGGGGCTTTACCAATTACTTTGTAAATGGCCGCGAAAAAAATATCTGGTCGATAGATACCCCTAAAAATATTGGTGAACCCATTGGTAAAATAAAAAAACTGGCAAAAGACCATTTTATAGTAGATGGCAATGCCAACATCACTAATGGCGATGGTTTGTCATATTTCACCAAAAACGACACACACAGTGGACTAAAGGTTAATAAGGTGGAAGGCAATAAAATATATCCCAACCAAATGAAAGAGCTTAAAACAGGCTTGCCATTATATCGTAACTTCGATAAACAATTTGCCGATCAGGTGAACAACAACCAAACCACGCGAAAAATAAAGGCTAATCTGACACTAGAAGAAGTAAATGGTAGTTTTCAACTGTCCTTAATTGATGAAGACCAACTGAGCACTACTATTGTTGAAACACTATCACCTTCACCTGCCAACAACCCCGATAAAGCATTGGCTCAAATCCATAAACAATTAAGCAAACTGGGCACGACGATTTTTGAGCCAGAAAACTTTTATATTAATTTACGGCAGGATTGGTTCTTTCAGGCCAAAGATTTAAATGCCTTGCGCCGACAGCTGGTGGAAAAACACGAACAAAACCGCCTATTGCACAACAAGGCCAAGGAGCGGAAGTTTATACCCAATGAGCACCCACTGACAACTAAAGAATTGAATTATTCGGCCAACATAATTAACGAACAAGCACGAAAATTTTACGAACGACATGGCATTGAAACAGCCGATTGGGGGTTTGAAAAACAAATGAACGTAAAAGGTGCCGAACTTATGCGTACTAAACATTGCCTGCTATACATGAATAAACAATGTCTGAAAGAAAAACCTGCAGCACGCCAATTACTGCCACTGACTTTGTATAATCAAAAAGATAGTTACCATCTGGAATTTGATTGTAAAAACTGCGAAATGATAGTAAAACGGATGTCACCAAACAAATAGTGACATCCGATATAAATTTTACAAATTCAGATTCAGTTGAATACCGGCTTTAAGCCATTTTCCTGGCTGCACAACATTACCTAAATCGTAGTATTGCTTGTCAAAAACATTGTTGGCATCCACAAAAATCTTGTATTTATCAGCCGTCCATTGCAGGCGTAAATCGGTAAGCCAGAAAGGAGCATATTCAGTTGCTTGTTCTTCGTAAGAATCTCCCACAAAGGCAATATACTCACCTTCCCTAT
The DNA here is from genome assembly GCA_025210475.1 of Carboxylicivirga sp. Taxonomy (GTDB): domain Bacteria; phylum Bacteroidota; class Bacteroidia; order Bacteroidales; family Marinilabiliaceae; genus Carboxylicivirga. Next base: position 33,531 of record JAOARW010000025.1, read on the forward strand.
CCTGATACAAAACATTCACATACAGCCCCAAATTACTTACCAGACTAACATTTATTCCCGCATTGAACTTATGCTTCAAATAATCTTCAACATAGGCCGATTCGTATCCTTCGGGCATGGATTTATCCTGATCTATATGAGCATAACCCAACTCAATGCTCTGTAGCGGCGATTGTCCCAATAGTTCAATAAAGTTTATTCTGCCTTGCGCCTGAAAACCAACGGAATTAACATCGGAAAGATTACGGGTTGAATATTCTTCATCGCCAGGCAAGCGTCCCCAGTCAATTAAATTTTCTCCAGCTCGATAATAAACACTGGCTTGTGCCCTCAACCAATTATTTATCAACTTAAGCCCCGTTTCATATGTCATTGCTTCTTCGGGCTTTAAGTTTGGATTTCCAATATTGGTTGGCCCATCGTAAAACAAATCGGTAAATGTTGGCAAACGAAGCGTTTTGTTGGCACTGGCGAATATTTTCAGCTCATCATTAGCCCAATAACTCATATCAATCCCCGGAAAGAAATCTACACCAAAATCCAGACTGGTATTATAATTCATCAATACACCTGCCGAAACAGAAAAACGCTCGTAATTGTAGACATGCTCAAGAAAGGTAGATACATTGGTTCGCTGATATGATTTAGTAAATTTGGCATCTTCACCCGGCACCTTTCGATAGGCATCTTCATCCAACGAGTGCCCCAACACATTGCTCCATACATTTTCGCTTCTCACTTCTGCTCCAAGTGATGTTTTACCAAGTAACCACGGAATAACAGCATTAAAACTACCACCAAACACATCGGTTAAGTGATAATTATGCGTCGTATACCACGATGCCGGATTGTCTCGAAATAGCTCAAAGCGATCCTGATGTCGACGCCAATAAACTGATGGTGATATTTTAAATTTTTCACCAGATGTCAATTTCACCGAAGCAAAAGTGGTTTTATTCTGCTCAAATTGATTGGGATATTTGGGTGTATAAAAGGCATTAGCACCAAACTCTTTATCGTTATGACCAATTTGAAAATCAAGCTTTTCCTGCCCCAAATCCATTTGTCCCTGATAAAAAATACTGATATTTTTAAAATCGGTATTAGCAATATAACCATCACTGGAAGCCACATTGGCTGCAATGTAATTTTTTAATTTCCCGCTTATAACCGTTGCATTGGCCGATGCATTATACAATCCGTGCTCACCACCCAAAACACTAATGCTAAGCTTATCAGTATTTTTTGTTCCGGTTACAAAATTAATGGCGCCACTAAAAGCCCCCGGACCATAAACGCGTGCACCTGGGCCTTCTAAAATCTCAACACGTTCGATACTCTGCATATCAACCGGCAAATTCAGACTTAAATGGCCGGTTTGCGGATCGGTCACATTCACTCCATTAAACAGGATCATTACCTGATCGAAAGAACCTCCGCGAATACTCACATCAGCCTGAATACCCAATGGTCCTCGCTGACGAACATCCACATTCATGGCATATTTCAGTAAATCCTGAACGCTGTATACCGGCAGTGCTTCTATCTCCTTGCGTGGAATCACATGCAATACACGCCCCACTTCAGAATAGACCGATGTGGTACGACGTGCTGAAACCTGGACCTCTTCCAGATTTATTTTTTTATTTATCGATGCTGTATCTGTTTGCGCAAAGGTCTGCTGATAACCAAATACACTTAAGTAAACAGACGCCAGAGCACCTATTTTAACTGTTTGTTTAATACTGTTGAAGATGGCGTAACTTGCACCATTCCAATATTTAAAACAAATGTCGTTTTTCTTAAATAAATTGCTTGTTTTCATAGTCATGTTTTAAAAAATAAGCCGCAAAGATAAAAGAATAAATAATCTGAAAATGTTCGAATAACTTTTCCTGCTAACAATCCGCTTCTTCAAATTTTTAAAGCAGCCCGATTTTGTTTAATTTAGCCACTACATTTTAAGGCATAAAAGCCAATAACAGAGCCTGTATAGGCAGAATAACAACCAGATACAGACGACAGATACCAACATGAAACAAATACTTACATATACTCTAAGCATGCTTTTTGTATTGTTTAGTTTTATAGCAGAAGCACAATTAGATACAACCAGCAATCAGAAAACAATATCTCATCAGGGGCGCGTGCAGCGTTACCTGCATCATTTTGATGCCCAGAAAATTCAAAACCTAAAAATGGTTAACCAACATGGTTATATAAACATTGCCACCTGGGATAAGGAGTCCATCGAGTTTGAAATAATAATAAGAGTGGAAACAAGAAGCGAAACACTTGCCGAAGAAGTATTTGATTTAATATCAATCGACAACAGAACTTATTCGAACACCCTTAGCTTTAAAACCCTTTTCTCCGAAGATTTCTTTTCGAACCACCCTTTCAGCATCAATTACCTGGTTAAAATACCGGCAAGACTAAACTTAAACATCGATAACTCAATTGGGGATGTAAGAATTGACAGTGTGCAAGGACAGGTTCGACTGAAACATCAATATGGCAAACTGGAACTTCGCGATTTGGCAATCGATAAGCAGAATGAACTTGATTTGTCGTTTATTGAAGGTCTGGTAGAAACATTCGGAAATGCTAAAGTCAATTTATCTAATTGCACTTTAAATTTCAATGACGGGAAACGCATCATTGGAAATTCTAGATACTGTATGGCAACAACTGCTAATGTAAACGCGGTTAATTTAAAAACATCAACCGATCGACTTACAGTAACCAATGCAGACAGTGTAATTTTAAAAGGAGAGCAGTTTATAGGAAAGATTGATCAGTTAAATACGCATCTTTTTTGCGAATTAGAGAAAGGTCAACTACTCGTTAGTACTTCCGAATCGATTAAAGACATTACCATTTCGAATAACAATGTTAACACAACTCTAATTATCCCTCATCAAACCTCCTATCAACTGAATGGAGAGGTTACCCGGGGCAACTTTATTCATCCCAACCCAAAACAATTATCATTAATCAAAGAAAATGAGAGAGTCAGTTTCTCAGGTTCAATTGGTGATGCAAGCTCACCACATGCCAACCTGATACTTTTTAACCGCGACTCTTCCATCACCATAAAAAACTAATCTATGTCAACGCCTGATCGATTATTCAAACTCAGAAGCCACATGGCGACTCTAGGAGTAGATGCTTATATTATCACCAGTGCCGATCCGCATTTGAGCGAATATCCGGCTGCCCATTGGAAGTTTCGGGAGTGGATTTCGGGCTTTACAGGTTCAGCTGGAACCATTGTTGTTACCAACGATGAAGCCGGATTATGGACTGATTCTCGCTATTTTTTGCAAGCGGAACAACAGTTGCAGGATTCAGGAATAGACTTATACAAACAGGGCGAAAAGGATGTACCAGACTACAAAGAGTGGCTAAGCGTCAACCTGTTTGCTGGAAACGTAGTGGCTGTTAATGGCAAAACAATGACCATTAGCGAATATCGCCAGCTTGCTAAATCATTGAAAAAAGTGGATATCCGTCTCGATGGAAAAGCCTTTCTCGAAGAGGATGTTTGGGAGGGGCGTCCGCCGCTACCTGAAGAGGGTATTTTTGAACTTGATGTAAAATACTGTGGTTTAAGCCGGGAAGAAAAAATTCAGATCATACGTCAGAAAATGAAGGAAAAAGGAGCCACTCATTATGTGATTGCTGCTTTGGACGAAATTGCATGGGTTCTTAACTTCAGAGGCTCTGACATTAAATATAATCCCGTGTTTCATTCCTATTTGATCATCACCGAAAATCAGGTGAATTTATTTATCGATCCACATAAATTAACATCGAGCGTTGGAAAGAAACTAGCGGAAGAAGGTATTAAGGTATACTTATACAACGACTATTATGAGTTTATAAAAGACTTGTTACAAGACAGCATCATACTGATTGATCCGAATAGAGCCAACAGTACAACATTGGGAAGTCTGCCTTCTCAATCAGCTAAAATAGAGCAAGAAAGCATCATTACTCAATTAAAATCAAGAAAAAACAGTACCGAAATAGAAAACTTCAGAAAGGCAATGATTAAAGATGGTGTTGCCATGGTGAAGTTTCTTTATTGGTTAGACAATACTATTGGCAAGGAAGAAATTACAGAATATTCAGCCGCAAAAAAGCTAAGTAGTTTCAGAGCGGAGCAGGAGAATTACCACGGTGACTCTTTTAATACCATCAGTGGCTATGCAGGAAATGGAGCCATTGTGCATTATGCGGTAAAGAAAGAAACGGCATCCAAACTGGAAACCAAAGGTTTATACCTAATTGATTCTGGCGGACAGTACTCCGAAGGAACAACGGATATTACCCGTACCATCGCCCTGGGTCCACTTACCGACGAAGAAAAAACAGATTTCACCTTGGTATTGAAGGGAAACATAGGTTTAGACAGGGCTGTTTTCCCAAGCGGAACAAGAGGTGTCCATCTCGATATATTGGCACGCCAGGCCATGTGGCAACATGGTATTAATTACGGACACGGCACCGGCCATGGCATCGGTCATTTCCTGTGCGTTCACGAGGGGCCACAAAGTATTCGTCCACAAGACAACGGTGTTGAAATTAAAGCAGGAATGATCTCTTCCAATGAACCAGGCATTTACAAATCAGGCAAGCATGGTATCCGCATTGAAAATCTGATTCTGACCATAGAAGATAAGGAAACTGAATTTGGCTCTTTTATGAAGTTTGAGACTTTAACACTGTGCCCGATTGATCACCGAGCCATTGATAGCTCATTGCTGAATGATGAAGAAAAAACATGGCTTAATAATTATCACGAAAAGGTAAATCAACGAATATCACCATTTCTGAATGAAGAGGAAAATGCGTGGTTAGATAATAGCACTAAATTAATATAAGTTAATGCTAAGCATTTGTATTCCGGTTTATAATGTTGACGTACGGGAACTCATTGAGGACTTATTGATACAATCCGAAAACACTGAATTAGACATTGAAATTCATGTTGTAGACGATGGTTCTGATATTGAGTTCAAGCGACTTAACAGATCCATAAGGAACAATCCACTTGTGAAATACCAGGAACATTCCATCAATAAAGGATGCGCAAGAATTCGCAATCAGATGGCTGAAATCTCCAGATATAATCATATTCTTTTTATCGATAGCGACTCTAAGGTCAATAGCGAATATCTGAAACGGTATAAAATTTTGCTTGGAAAACATTTAATTGTTTGTGGGGGACGCGTACATCCTGACATACTGCCATCTCCTAATAAAACCCTCAGATGGACCGTTGGACATCTCCGCGAAGATTTTTCGGCACAAGAACGCATGATTGTACCAAACAAAAGTTTTATGTCTAATAACTTCATGATCCAAAAACAGCTATTAAATGATTTCAGATTCGACGAAGAGATAAAGCGTTCTGGCCATGAAGATACTATGATGGGAATTCAATTGGAGAATCAAGGCATATCGATATACCACATAGACAATCCAGTAACACATATTGGCCTGGAAGACAATGCTGATTTTATTATCAAAACGCGCCAGCGCATCGAAACACTTCATTACTTATTAAACGCTCGAAAAGATTATTTAGAGTTGATGAAGAAAAGAATTAAACTGCTTAGGTATTTCGTTATTACAAAATCATTCGGTTTAGTTCATCTAAGCAATTATCTGTTTAAGATCAATAAATCAAGAATTGAAAAAAACTTAAGTTCAAATAAACCAAGTATGGTTTTGTATGATTTTTATAAATTAGGATACTTTTCAAATGTTTATTTAAACAGTTTAAAATGAAATATTATATAACAATAATCACGGCTTTATTTATCCTGTTTCAAAGCTCATCTGCCCTTGTCCAACAACATAATATTAAGGTATCGATTAACAACTACAGTGATTCGACTTTGATTTTAGGCTACTATTTCAACAAAAAGATGCTGGTGAAAGATACCACCTACATCGCCCCGGATGGTAGCTATACATTTGAAGGTGACGAGAAATTAGAGGAGGGACTTTACGTCGTCTATCTGGAAGATAAAACCTACTTTGATTTACTGGTTGGCAATGAGCAGAATTTTACGATAACTACCAACAAGAAAGATCTGCTCAACGATATGAAAATCCAGGGTAGCGCTGAAAGTGCCGACTTTCTTAATTACCAAAGATACCTGATAGCCAAACAAAAAGAAGCAGGACCTTTGCAGGAGCAACTAAAAGCCAGTAAAGACGAAAAATCGAAGCAAGCTATTCAGGATCAAATTAAAAAATTATCCACGGATGTAAAAAAGAAATATGAGAGCATTGCTGCCAAACACGAAGGAAGCTTTCTTAGCCTATTTCTTAATGCCACTCAGGAAGTAAAGGTTCCGCAGATGCAGGCTCCGGCCAATAGCACTAACCCCGACTCGATCATCCAACGAAAACGCTATAATTACTACAAAGCTCATTACTTCGATAATTACAAAATGGATGATCCCCGCCTATTAAGAACGCCATTTTTCACCAACAAGCTGGAAACATACTTCTCAAAGGTAATCCTACAAATGCCAGATACAATCATTAAAGAATCGCATCGCGTTATAGCCATGGCTAATGGCAATTATGAGATGGAAAAGTACCTGATTCAACATTTATTTAACCAGGCTAACGACAGCAAAATCATGGGGATGGATGCCGTATTGGTTAATCTAGCCGAAACCTACTACCTGAGTGGTCATGCCGATTGGACAGAAGAAGAATTCTTAAAAAACCTACAGGAACGTGTTGATAAGATTAAGCCTAATCTATTGGGCAACAAGGCTCCCGATTTCAAAATGCAATCCTATACCGATGAATTCTACAAGCTAAGCGAAATAAGTGCCGATATTACCATTGTTGTTTTTTGGGAACCCGAGTGCGGTCATTGCGAAAAAGAAATCCCAAAACTAAACGAGGTCGTTTGGAACAACTACAAACAACAAAGCATTAAGATTGTAGCTGTATATACACAATGGGAAAAAGATCCCTGGATTGAGTTTATTCACAATCACGAACTGACCGAATGGATTCATTTATACGACCCATACAATAAAAGCAACTTCAGAAACCAGTATGATATTTTCAGTACTCCGGTTATTTACATTCTGGATAAAGACAAAAAAATATTAGCTAAAAGAATTGGAGCCGAGCAAATACCGGGCTTCCTAGATCATCATTTCAAATTAAAATAACATGTTAAAATATATATATCCTATACTCCTGACTATCGTATTACTATCTGCTTGTCAAAATGAAGAGAAGATTATTCCTCCTCCAGAAATATTTTTAAAGATGCCTGTTGATGGTTTCGAATTCGACACTGACAGTGCTGAATTGATTGAGCCAATCATCACCTATGATATCAAATCGACTTACAAATGGCTTGAAGGAAGTACTGAGATTAACGATGGAAAAAAGGATTATCTATTTGAGAATAACCCCTTGGGAACTTACAAATATACTTTTGAAGTAGAAACACCTTCTGGAAGTGATAAAATGGACATCACAGTGCACTCCCTCGAAATTAATACCTTCGAAGAGTTTAAGGACTTTAATGATAATGGCTATTTCAATTCTCCAGAAGCAGGCTTTCATCACTTCCCCCCCGTTCATTACCCTTGCGAATACGATGCCGCTACTCCAAGTGCCTGGAATGGTTTTGCCATCAGTAAAAACGCCAGCAAAACCGACTCCGATTCGAAAGGAGAGTTTAGTGTATATGGCAGTTCTGCGGCCGATGAATCAAAAAACTTCACCATATTTAAACAAGTTGATGGCAAAACAAACTACATCAGCTTTGACGAAGATGAATCTCACGTAGTTAAAAGCATAGCGGTTAATAACTGTACCCGCACCTATTTATATATGAATACTCACTTCGACAAAAAAGGTGGACTTGATTACTTTAAATTAACCATAAACGGACTGGATGCTTCTGGAACCAAAATATCTGGACCTGTTGAAGTTCTATTGGCTGATTACCGACCTGAGCAAACCGCTCAAAAATTCCTCCTCTCCGAATGGAAAGTAGTGGAATTAAAAGAACTTGGCTCGGTTAATAAATTGGAATTTAAGCTAACATCATCTCATGACATTAATCCAGAATCTGAGTTGCCAATGTATTTTTGTATGGATAACTTAAAAATTAGTGAATAACCAAAACCTTTTTAACAATTGAAGTATTTGCATTGGAGAACTTTAGCAAATAAATACCACTTGGTAAACCACGAACGGCAAACGAATCATTCTTTGGATTTCTTACTACATATTCTTTAATTTTGCTACCATTTAAGCCAAATACTTCAACCTTATCAAGCTCTATATTTCTCATTTCAAATCTTATCTCCCCCTCAATTACCGGATTAGGCTTGATAATTATCTCGTACCTATTCTTATCAACCTCTCCAGTATCAGTTGGCACATAGTCTTTGTATGCTAATAAGTCAATCAAGTACGATCCGTTTTCAGCTAATGGGTGTAATTCATTATAGGCCAGCCAGCCTTCAGCATTGCGAATAAATGCTGTATTCTTCGTTAAATTTTTACCCGTAGGCTTAACCTGATACAGCGCTAGAGTATCTGGCTCAGATTCATAATTCAACTCAACGCCAACAAAAAAGGCACCACTAATACTTACAGGCTCTTCGAAAGTAAAAAGCTGTTTAGCCGTTGAAATCTTTTTTAATTGAATATTATTAATTGCTCCAATGGGCATATCTCCAGGCAATCCATCTACTTCATCCCATATTTTAATATTAAAGGTATGCCCACTTCCTGAGTCATCTACCTGCGCAGGAGACAAATAAACGCCTCCAATCATAGCCGAACTATAATCATCAAAAAATTCAGCATACCCCGTATATCCCAAACTATTGTGCCCCGAATAACTGCCCTTACCATTCTCAAGTCTTTCCAGCACTTGTTCATCACTTGCCGGGTTATAATGGCTCAATACTTCTTTATTTTCGTAAAAATCAACACCGTCTTGTTTTATAACATTCGAACCTGCATTATCGAGCCATACTTTCAATTGCTTATTGTCTTCTGCGTTACTATCCCATGCCTTATTTAAACGCGTATAGTAATCGTTGTATGGATTACCACAATAAGCTTCTCCTCCCGACAGGTTACCAATTAAATAATGATCCTGCGTAAACAAACCACTACCCGATGATCCTCCTTCAGTAACGCCACTGTCCCATTCTGTTATTCGCCAATGCATATCAGACAAAAACTTACCATGAAAATCAAATGTAGTTGATATAGGAGCATTCTTCGAAACAGACACTTTCTTCACGTCTCCCTGGGGATGATGCACCGTGTACACTTTATTGGGCACTTCCTCATCAAGTTTCCAGCCGGCCCAGTATGGCTTATATTCAACCGGCGGCATCTTGTTCATCTCAAGCAAAGCAAAATCAATATTTTTCACTATAGCAAGAACATCAGCACCAGATATCGTCTGATTCACAACACCCATTGTTGTTGGCTCACATTCCGGCGATTCGAAATTAAAATAGAAGATGATATTCTGTGCACTAATGTATCCTGAGCTGACATCTGTTTCTTCAAAGCAATGAGCAGCCGTTAAAAAATAAGGTCTGCCATTGCCAAAAGTATTGTTAAGCAATGTACCCGAGCACAACATACTTCCGTCAACAATAATTTTACATACCGAACGGTTAATTTCCTCGCTGTTGTATTCACCACATTTAACATTGACATTACAAGAACCTGAATCATTAAAATCGATGGAGCGTTTTAAATAATTAACCACACCCAAATAATCGTGATTCACTGCACTTATCAAAATCTCATGCTCATCACTTGGCGAATATGTCGTTTGTAATTCAAGAATTAACTCATCTCCTAACACCGGTGCTATGGAAAACAACTGTGAAGCATTGTTATTTTTGTTTGTGAAGGCGCCCAGCACATGAGTTTTATCCGGATTATAAGCAAATAACTTGTCGCCATGCTTCAATCTAAAACGATCGAATATCAGGTTGATACTTTTGGCCCCTTTCGATTTTATAACCAAACGCCACACATTTTTATCTCCAATCTTTGTCCACTGACCAGAATTCTGAGGCGTTAACGTTGTAAAAATTGGCTCGGCAAAACGTAGCGGTAGTTTATTTGGTTCTTCATAGGCTTTAAAAGCCGACATACTATGTGCTGGCAAATCCAATTCCAAGGCAGCAGGTTTGCCACCAAATTCTATTGGTGATCCTCCATGAGAAATCTGTCCACTACAAAAAAGTGAGGACAGTAGAAATATAGCTATCAATAAATGCTTCATCATTCTAAACATACTCTAAGCAACAAAAAAAGTTACATTCAAAAACCTCTGACATATCGACTATGCGGCCGTTTCATCATCTTTTGACTTATGTCCCAACATCATATCTTTTCCTCGATCAACAGCCCGAAGAAATGAAATATACCGTTTTATTCTTCCAACCCGGCCAAAACTATTCAATACCAAAGCCCATGCCATTAATAAACTGGTAACCACAATTGACAATAATAATATGCCTAATTCAAAATCATTAATTCTAAACTCTATAGGGATAGCAAAGAAAAGCAGTATGGATATAAGCCCTCGCGGAGCAATAAAAAATTGCGGAAAATAATCGCGCTTTAATATCAATTTGAACAATAACCAGCGAAATGCAAATAGTCCCACCATAAAATAGAGTGTCAACAGCAATATATCGGGCACAAATACCCCGGCCAAGGTAATGGACATGCCAAGGATAAAAAAGAAAAAGGTGCGCACTACAAAAGAGCTTTCCCTCGTCAATAGCTTAAAATCAACTAATACTCGTCTAATATTATCCTCATAAAGATACTTTCGCAAATAACCTCTAAAAAACAAGGTGCGGTTCTCCAATACCATTCCAAACACCAGTATCATAAGCAAAGAGGAGAATTTAAATAACTTTCCAATGGCATAAAACAAGATCAGAACAGCAAAAAATAAAAACAGCTTCACATCCGATTTTATTCGCTGAAAAGCGATAATCATCGCATAAGAAAGAGTTATACTCAGTAATAAAGTCAAGCCAATATTACTGATAACATTTAATCCCACCATGGTTGCCCCGTTGGTATCCAAATTTTCAACCAGCAGGTAGAAGAACATAATTCCCAGAATATCGGAAATTGTGCTTTCATATATCAGAAATTCGCGCTTGGGCTTTTTAAGGCCTGACACACTCGGAATCACAATGGCACTGCTTGTTATAGCCAAGGGAATGGCATAAATTACAGCTGTTAACATATCCAGGTTACCGATAAAATAGCGAATACCGAATGCCAAAAAGTATGTATTGAAGAATAGCGATAGAATTGCTATCAAACCGGATTGCCAGATAAGCTTTAGCTTACTTCTTTTAATCTCCAGATCCAAAGCAGCTTCCAGCACAATGAGGATTAAACCTACAATACCCAACACCTCCAATGGAAGAAACCACTCTGCCTCATTAAACTCAACACCAAAAACAGCCTTTGCTGCATAGCCTGAGACGATCAACAAAATCACACTTGGTATATTTGTTTTTTGAGCAAGGATATTGAACAAGTACGACATAATGATAATCACTGCCGCACCAATAACCAGATAATATGCATTTATTCCTTCCATTCTGTATGTATGAGGTGGTAATATAAAAAAAAATCCCGCTCGAATCGAACGGGATTTAGCTATTTAGAAACCTACAATTATTCGTAAGTCTTACATTCTACTTCTCCGTTTAGCACAGCCAAGCCATTTTCGGCCAAGGCCCACATTTCATCTTCTCCAGGATAAATCTTAACCGGAGCTAACCAGCCTACCATATCTTTAAGGTATTCAACCAATATTTTGTCGTAAGCAATACCACCGGTAATGATGATTCCATCAACTTTACCTTTTAGAACTGCCGCACATCCTCCAATGGTTTTACCAATTTGGTATGACATGGCCGAATGGATTAGTTTGTACTGCGGATCACCTTCTGCAGCTTTTTTCTCTACTTCGTGCGCCTGGTTTGTACCCAAATGCGCTACCAATCCACCTTTTCCATTTACAAACTTACGCATTTCTTCGTAAGTATATTTGCCACTAAAGCATGCATCAATTAACGCACCCGTTGGCAGTGTACCTGCTCGTTCTGGCGAAAACGGACCATAACCATCCAATGCATTGTTCACATCCACAACTTTTCCCTGAAGGTGTGCTCCTACAGAAATACCACCACCTAAGTGAGCAACAATTACATTAATGTCATCGTAATTCTTCTCAATTTCTTTTGCGTATCGCTTAGCAACAGCCTTTTGGTTTAAGGCATGGAAAATTGAACGACGAGGCATATCCGGGTGACCAGTTACACGGGCCACATCCTGCAATTCATCAACCACAACAGGATCAGCAATAAAAGCACGGGCTCCTTCAATATTCTTGGCCATATCGTCGGCAATTAGCCCGCCAAGGTTACTGGCATGTTGCCCAAGAACTCCTTTTCTCAAATCCACCTTTAAAGCTTCATTTACCTCATAAACACCCGAAGAAATAGGCTTAACCATACCACCTCGGCCCACGATAGCATCAAAATCATCAATTTCAATATCAGCTTCAAGTAACTCTTTAATAATGGTTTCTTTTCTGAATTCAAATTGAGAGGCAATATTTTCAAAGCGTCCGATTTCCTCAGTTGAGTGTCTCAATGTCTTTAGGAAAACTGACTTTTCGCCACAATAAACGGCAATTTTGGTTGATGTTGAACCAGGGTTAATAACAAGGATCTTCTTCTTATCCATAGCTTGTTCTTAATTAATTGGGATTTTTCACAAAATATCTTTCTATCTCGATTTCAGGCTTATCCTGCACTATAATACTAATGGTATAAATTCGTCCGACCTGGGGAGCAGATCGGATGAAATACATTAACCCATTGCGGCTAATAATATACTATTGTATTTTGATTCTTCCGAATCACTACGCGATGTTAATACGATTGGTGCTGATGCTCCTAAAATTACTGATGCAACTTTTGCCTTAGCAAAAAACACCAACGTCTTATACAACACGTTACCCACTTCAATATCAGGCATTAGCAACAAATCAGTATCTCCGGCAACTTCGCTCTTAATACCCTTATGCTTAGCACTTTCGAAGCTTACTGCATTATCAAATGCAAGGGGTCCGTCGATGATACAATTCTTAATCTGATCGCGTTGGTTCATTTTCGATAGTAAAGCAGCATCAAGCGTTGCTTCCATACTTTCGTTTACCATCTCAATAGCGCCAAGTACTGCTACCTTTGGCTTAGCAATACCCATTTTATTCATGTAACCAACCGAATTGTTTACAATACCAATCTTGTCCTTTAAGTTTGGTGCAATATTCATGGCTACATCAGTTACTCCAATTAGTTTGTGATAAGTGTCTACCTCAAACAATGCAAAGTGCGATAATAGACTACCTGTTCGGAGTCCCCACTCTTTATTAAGTACACCTTTTAATAAGGTAGGAGTGGCTACTTTTCCTTTCATCAGGATATCCGCCTTATTGTCGTGCACCAGGCGCACTGCCAATTCAACCGACTTTACGTCATCCGGTTCATGAATAAATGTAGCTCCAGTAAAATCGAAGCCCTTCTCTTCAATGATACGCTCAGTATCAGGACGGGAACCAATTAAAATGGGCTCTATAATATCGTTTTTAAAAGCTGTATAAACAGCCTCCAAAGAGTGTGAGTCTTGCGAAACCGCAAGAGCTAGCTTCTTCTTAACCTTATTTTTTTCAATAAGTTTTTGAAGATCGGATAAGGATTTAAACATTTTATATTGAATCTAAAAATTTAGTCAGCTTGTTAAAACCCGTTAGGTTTTTCTTTCAACTAACAGCACTGATTTTGTAAAAACCAAAACCAGTGCCATTACTCTATATTATCTGCTGACAATTAGCGATTTGCTAATTCTTCAACAATTTCTTTGGTATCTTGTGCAATAACCAACTCTTCGTTGGTTGGCACAACCATAACCTTCACTTTGTTTGCCTCAGGGCTAATTACCTGCTCCTTGCCGCGTAATCCTTTGTTGATTTTAGGATCAACCTCAACGCCTAAGAATTCAAGTCCTTCACAAACACCGGCCCTGGTATCATCACCATTTTCACCAATACCACCAGTAAATACAACAATATCAACGCCACCCATAGCAGCGGCATATGATCCAATGTATTTCTTAATGCGGTAATCATAGATTTTCAAACCTAACTGAGCACCATCATGTCCTTCAGCAGCAGCACTTTCAATTTCGCGCATATCCGATGAAATACCTGTGAGGCCTAACATTCCACTGTGCTTGTTAAACAACACACTAGCCGAACGTGTACCAATCAATTCCTTGTCCATAATGTAAGTAACAGCACCAAGGTCAAGGTCACCCGCACGTGTTCCCATTACCAAACCTTCAAGCGGCGTAAAACCCATTGAAGTATCTACCGACTCGCCATCCTTAATAGCACAAATAGATGCTCCGTTACCTAAGTGACAAGAGATAATTTTCTGGCTGTTGTAATCAACTCCCAAAATCTCACATGCTCTTTTTGAAACGTAACGGTGGCTGGTTCCGTGGAAACCATAACGACGAATACCATATTTTTTATACAACGACTGTGGAATCGCGTACATATAGGCTTCTTTAGGCATTGTTTGGTGGAAAGCCGTATCGAAAACACCACACTGAGGTACACTAGGCAATAATTGCGTGATAGCCTCAATACCTTTTAAGTTAGGAGGATTGTGCAAAGGTGCTAAATCAATGCACTCTTCCATTTTACGCACTACATCGTTGGTAATGAAAACACTTGAATTAAACTCTTCACCACCATGTACCACACGGTGACCAACAGCATCAATCTCCTCAAGTGATTTAATACAACCATGACGCTCACTTACCAATACACCTAATATATAATCGATACCTGTTTGGTGATCAAGAATTTCACCTTCCAACAATACCTTTTCGTTTCCTTCTTTTTGATGTTTTAGGAAAGATCCTTTCAAACCGATCTTTTCAACAACACCTGCTGCCAACACGCCCCAATCACCTTCCGACATGTTGAACAATTGATATTTAATGGATGAACTACCACAGTTCAATACTAAAATCTTCATTTTTTAATTTCTTTTTGATGATGCTTTCACCATCTGATTCGTTAATGTTTCTTACTTCCTGAATTAGGCTTTTTTACCTAGAATTGTTTCATCTTCCAGGATATTACCATCCTGATCATAACGGTAAAAACCAACACCCACATGGCTTCCCAAACGTTTCGCACGAACTAATCGACGCACCAATGGCGAAGGAGCAAATTTTTGGTTACCAAACTCTTCGTGAAGATTCTCCATCCAACGAACTACTTTATCTAATCCAATAACATCAGCTGCTTTGAAAGGCCCAAGGCGCATACCTAAACCAATTTCCATGGTTTTATCTATATCACGCATTGTAGCAACACCTTCCATTAATGTGGCACAAGCTTCGTTTAATAAAGTCACATATAAACGAACACTTACAATACCTGCTGATTCTTCAACCGGAATTACATCGCGGTTAATCAACTTAACGAAGGTACAAACACGCTCATATACTTCGTCTGAAGTATAAAGACCTTTTACAACTTCGATAATACGAGCTTCGGGCGATGTTACGAAGAAATGTAAGCTTGCACATCTTTCGCGA
The DNA here is from genome assembly GCA_025210475.1 of Carboxylicivirga sp. Taxonomy (GTDB): domain Bacteria; phylum Bacteroidota; class Bacteroidia; order Bacteroidales; family Marinilabiliaceae; genus Carboxylicivirga. The sequence continues at coordinate 49,287 of JAOARW010000025.1, forward strand.
AACTGCAATTCAGATGCTAACTCAGTTACTACAATGGTGGTTGCATTGGTAGCAATAATAGCATCACGGCTTACCACCTCTTCTACTCTTCTGAATACCTCTTTGCGGGCATCAATGCTTCTAACACCCGTTTTGTCATCAGCCCTGATGGCTTCAATAACAAAATCACAATCAGCCAAATCGCTGAAGTTAGTCGATCCTTTGATACGACTCATAATCGCACGTTTTTCACTACCGGTTAATCCCCAGTTTTCGATGCGACTATCCAATTCTTTTCCAATGTTATCGAGCGCATGCGAAATTTTATCTTCGTTAAGCTCAATAAACACAACTTCCATTCCATGCCAGCTGGCGATGCGAGCAATACTCTGCCCTTCTTTTCCACATCCTACAACACCAACTTTTGAAAACAATGTTTTCCCTTTTTTCTTTTGACCTAAAGCATATTGCTCAATAGGTTCTACAAGAATTTCAGCCATTTATCCGTTTTTTATTCCTTAATGGTTTTTATAATAAGTATTTGCACTCAAAACAAAAGCCGGCATAACCGGCTTATATCTTACATATTTCCTGCAGCCTGATTAGCTGTGATTGCCACAAGATTTACAATGTCACTCACCGAACATCCACGAGACAGATCGTTAATTGGAGCTGCCATACCCTGAAGTACAGGACCAATCGCTTCTGCCTGAGCCATTCGCTGAACTAATTTATATGCGATATTACCAGTTTCTAAAGTAGGGAATACCAATACATTGGCATTACCAGCAATTTCTGATCCTGGTGCTTTTTTCTGACCAATTTCCGGAATAATAGCGGCATCTGACTGTAACTCACCTTCAATTTTCAAATCCGGCGCCATTTTCTTTGCCAACTCAGTAGCGGTAGCCACTTTGTCAACCATTTCGTGCTTAGCCGATCCCTTAGTTGAGAAACTTAACATGGCTATTTTAGGTTCGAAACCTGCAATGGCTTGAGTTGTGCGCCCCGTTGCAACAGCAATCTCGGCCAACTCTTCAGCTGTTGGGTTAGGATGAACGGCGCAGTCTGCAAATACCATCATTCCCTCTTCACCAAATTGCTTATCTTTCAAAATCATGATGAAAGCACCGGATACCACACTGATACCAGGAGCTGTTTTAACATACTGAAATGCAGGACGCAATACATCACCGGTTGCATTATCTGCACCAGCAACTTCACCATCAGCATCGCCAGCTTTAATCATCATAACAGCTAAAAACAATGGATTCTTAATTAACTTAAGAGCTTCTTCCTTCGTTAATCCTTTGTTTTTTCTGATTTCAACCATCATGTCTGCATAAGCCTCCATTTTATCATGGCATTCAGGATCAACAACTGTTGCTTTACCAATATTATCTAAACCAAAACCTGCTGCTGCCTCATTAACCTTTTCTGGATTACCAATAAGAATTACATCAGCAAAGTCTTCAGTTAAAATTGTATTAGCTGCACGAAGCGTGCGTTCTTCTAAACCTTCAGGCAAAACAATACGCTTTTTGTTTTCACTTGCCGTCTGCTTAAGTTGTTTAATAAATTCCATTTTGTCTTTAAAAAGTTATAATTATCAAATTGCTGCAAATCTACGGTGAAATTCGCATTATTCACATGTCTTTTATCATTTTAATAAGATGTTTAAGAACAGAATTTAGCAATCTTCAGGGCAGCCTTACGAGCAACTAATAAATTAACAATTATTAGCTTTTAAAATAAGGTAAACCCCACTAAAATTAACTAAATTAATGGCACACTTCCACAATTAACTTACAAATTGTAAGCAATCATTAAAGCAATTAAGGTTTCAAACCATGAGCCGGAGATCACACCACCCAAGCAACAAACTACGAATAAACACCTTATAAATCATCCATTATCCCATTTGCCATCTTTAAAAATTGACAGCAAAGAAACTACAACTGTATAAAACTTCAATTTATATACAGACAGCAATCTCAATTATTCATACGTTTAAATGGACATGTTAGCTACACCATTTCTTGAAGGAAGTACAAAGAAAAGGGTTTTTATCATTATAAGAAAAAAACGAGGAGGAAAATTATTCAGTATATAAATAAGGTATCGGAACAATATGGTTAAATCATCATCCGCCATAGAGGCAAGTTATCTCTAACCAAACGTTCAAATACCTTTTATCTGTGTCGATCGCATATTTTGTAGGCAAAACCTGTTTCTAAAACAGGTAGGCCTTTAATACAAATGATACATAAATTACAGTAATAATAAAACCAAAGGCATTACTTCATCTACACTCTAATATATTGGTGGAGTACCTCTTTTGGAAGTGATAACTACTACGCCATCTTTGGCAGCATCGCCATATAATTTTATCGCCTTATCACCTTTGATTACACGAATGGATTCAACATTATAATCTTCAATCTGAACAAGTCCATCTACAGGCTTGTTATCCAACACAAAAAGAGGATGCTTACCCATATTATCAAGACCCTTTAGATACTGTGCCATTTGTCGTTCTGAATTTGTCAAAGAAAAACGTACCGGCAATCGCATTTGTGTATTTACTTTTTCCCTGTTTAAAACACCAGGCTTCCATCCATAGGTTTCTTTAACGATTTTCAGTACTTCAGCATCTAATTCAGGATCAATTCCTTTTTCCAACTCTACCTTCTCAACTATCCCAATTGATGTCACCACAAAACTCACCCAAATATCACCTTCAACACCATTCAGCTTGTAGGCATCTTTATAATCGACTTGTTTACGAATATATCGACTGATATCTTTTCCTGCTCCCTTTAAACGGGGCATTTTATCGACGGAAGTATATACATTCAGGTCGGCTACCTGTTCCTGACCTGATACTACCAATGTACCCATTAAGAAAACCAGGCACAACGAAAGGAGTTTACTTGAATTTTTCATGCTTATGATTATTAGGTTAATAACTTTCCTGATGTTACCTAATAATCTGTAGCTTACTTCGTCGACATTAGGTACATCAGAAACAACTGCACTTTATTCAAGCAATAATTATACCATTAAGAGTGCATTCCAGAATTATTATTTATCTTTTCGCATCGTTTCGATACGGGTGATAACATCCTTTAGACTTTCTTCCCTTAATTTGGCTGCATTCTTACGTGCTTCTTCATCGATTAGATAAGTTTTTGGCGATGGCTTATCTTCTACAGGATCCAATAATGACTTATCTACTCCTCCTTTGGCGATGTTCCATTTGATGTTAAGGTTATTCATTAATTCCTTAACAAATTTCACCTTATCATCCGGAACTTGTAAAGTAAAAATTTTCATGGTCATATTATTTTTAGTTCTCACAAACGGTTTCTTATTAAAAATAATACAATCTTAACTATTACACAAGCCAGCCAAAAAATTGTTATCAAATTATTATCAAATATTTACATTAAAATCATCGGCATCATTCAAAACCGGAAAAGCTTTTCGAAATGCATTAAGCTCATTTTTGTTCAGTACCTTATATTTTATTATGTTTTCATCTAAACTATTAAGTTCAACTTCTCCTTTAGCATTGACAACCTGGCTTTCTCCAACATATTGACAAACACTATCACAACCGATACGATTAACTCCAATTACGAACGATTGATTTTCTATTGCTCGTGCCTTAAGTAAAGTATTCCATACGACTGAACGAGAAGATGGCCAATTAGCAACATAAACCAGTACATCATAGGCACATTTATAATTACGACTCCACACCGGAAAACGTAAATCGTAACATATCATGGGACAAATATTCCATCCTTTAACATCAACAACCAAGCGCTCCACTCCCTTTTCATAATGCAAATGCTCCCCGCCCATCGAAAACAAGTGCCTTTTATCGTAATACTTAACACTTTGTTTATCTACAAAAAACAAGCGATTAAAATATTTCTGATCCCGCTCAACGATAATACTACCAATTATTGCCACTGAATTTTTTTGTGAAAAATTTTTCATCCAATCCAACACTTCGCCTCCATCCTTTTGCGCATTTTTCTTTGGCTCCATACTAAATCCGCAATGAAACATCTCAGGCAGTATCACTAAATCCGTATCTGCATCAATCGAATCAAGATTTTTATTCAGATATGCAATATTTCGGGGAGTATCCTCCCAGGCAATATCAAACTGTACAATCGCTACTTTCAGATTCATATCTTTTTTATTTACAACAACAAAAATAAGCTTTTTAAAACGCTGCATCACACGCCACTCTTTGTTATATTTTTAACACTTTATTTCTGTTTGTTATTTTAATCTTTCTAATTGCACAAATTTGATTAATTTTGCGCCCCGAAAATAAATGATTAACCATAATATTCACCAACAATTTTTCGACTCAAAAATGAAAATCACATCACAACTCTATGATGAGAGTGCTAAAAGAAATGTACTAGACTATTCCTTAATTGTTTTAGGCGCTTTTATTCTGGCGGCTGGTTTTGTTTTCTTTATCAATCCCTATAACATTGTTCCAGGAGGTGTTTACGGAATTGGCATCGTGGTTCACCACCTTGTTCCAGCCATTCCTGTCGGTACATTTGGATTAGTCCTAAATGTACCCCTCACACTCTTAGGCATCAGAATTTTGGGAGCGCGCTTTGGCTTAAAAACTGTACTAGGCATGGTTTTGACCACTATCTTTATGGATGGACTAACCTATTATATTGGCGAAAACGATCCCCTTGGGTTAGCTGACGACTTGTTATTATCCTGCGTATTTGGAGGTATTGTCATAGGCTTTGGCTTGGGGTTAATCTTCAGAGCTAAAGCTACATCTGGCGGCTCCGATATCGTAGCAATGATTCTGGCCAAATTCACTAAAATTTCAGTAGGTCAATTACTGATCATCGTTGATTCTATCATTGTTTTATTAGGGCTGATTATTTTTAAAGATTGGAAAATTCCACTTTACTCATGGATTGTTATTTTCATCACTGGTAAGGTTATCGATATAACCATCGACGGCCTGAACTACGAAAGAGCACTCGTTATCGTATCGGATAAACACGAGCAAATCAAAGAAAAAATCCTTAATACTCTCGAGCGCGGAGGCACTTATTTGAATGGCGAAGGCATGTATAGCGGCCAAGGTAAACGCGTTATTTTTACAGTTGTTACAAGACGCGAAGTGTCTGCCCTTCAAGGTATAATTAAAACAATCGACCCCAAAGCATTTATGGCCGTTATGGAAACATCTGAAATAATTGGTGAAGGCTTTAAATCACTGGATGAGAAAAGCGAATAAAACATACTTTCACAAATAAATTAAGAGTCTCAATTGCAGTTTGCAGTTGGGACTTTTTATTAAAATAAATAATCGCTTTAACTTTAACCCGATTTACGCCTTTGATAAGGTGATTTGAACCTGTTACAATTCCATTATGACGAAAAGATATTTCATCGCCTTTATTAATCTGTTATGCAGCCTTCAACTTGTTGGCCAAATAGATTCAACCTATCGCAAAGAAGGATTCACTTTTGGTGTTTTGCCAGCCATTTCCTATAATGCCGATTTAGGCTTTCAATATGGCGGATTAACCAATCTGTATTGGTATGGCGATGGCTCTAACTACCCCGACTACAACCATTCTTTGTATGTTGAAATTTCCAAATACACAGCAGGCTCAACCTTATTGCGCTTCTATTACGATTCGCCCACATTTATCAAAAACATAAGAACAACAGCCGACATAACCTGGTTTAGAGATTTAGCCATGGATTTTTATGGTTTTAACGGAAAGGATGCCGTTTACAATGCCGGCTGGGAAGATGACTCTTCCAGTGATTATATCACACGCGTTTTTTATCGACATCATCGTGAGATGTTTCGATTTTTGACCAACTCCAAAGGCAGAATCAGCACAAAAGCTCCCCAATGGGAATGGATGGCCGGTCTTATCTTTTTTAATTTTAACATCGATAAGGTAGATATTGACCGACTCAACAAAAACAAAGATGAAGACGACCAATTACCAGAGGACGAAGAAGGGCTTTACGACAAATACCTTAAATGGAAATTAATCCCTGATGAAGAAGCCAAAGGAGGAAAACATGCTTACCTGAAAATTGGCTTATCGTATGACACGCGCGATGTTTTAACCAATCCCGGCAAAGGCATTTGGACGGAAGTTTTTCTGGCATCAATGCCTAACTTTTTATCCAGTCAAAACAATCACTTCACCCGCATAAACTTATTTCACCGCCAGTACATCACACTCAATAACAAAGGCAATCTAATTGCAGCCTACCGCATTGGCTGGCAACACAAACTGAGTGGACAAATACCCTTTTATCTTCTTCCACACATGGCCAGCAGCGTTTTAACATCTGCAACCTCACAAGGACTAGGTGGCGCCAAAACCATGCGCGGCATCAATCGCAACCGCATTGTTGGAAACGGCTTTTTACTATCAAACATTGAGCTTCGATGGAAAATATGGCAAACCAAGCTTTTTAAGCAAGACTTCTACCTGGCCACCAATTATTTTATTGACATGGGAATGATTACCCAAGAATACGAATTGGATAAATCAATTGCCAGGGCTGATTTAGAAGAAGATTACAACTTGTATTTTAACGATGCAAAAGATGAACCTCACTTTAGCTATGGCCTTGGACTAAAAGCAGCCCTCAACGAAAACTTTGTATTATCAACCGACTATGGAATTGCGGCCAGCAAACAAGATGGCACATCAGGTTTATACATTTCGCTTAACTATTTATTTTAAAACAAGGTTAAGAGCATAGCCACCAGATAACCAAGGTAATTACCCAGAGCGTAGCCAATCAAACCAATTGTAATACCAGGAACAATGATAGCCCGGTTACGCAAGGAACCTGCCACCACCGGAACAAAAGGCGGACTGCAAATTAATGCTGCCGATGTTACAATGACTGTATCAGCATCAATTCTTTTAATTCGCGACAGCAAAACATGTAAAAACAATCCGACAAAAACCACAAAGGTTATGTACGCAAAGATAGTTGGGTTAACATCACTTAAACTTCCGACCTGAACTTTTGAAGCCACCACAATACTGAATATTAAAATGAGGTACATCCCTAACTCAAAAGTTCCTTCGGTATTTTTTATACGTCTGAATGAAGAGCCGCCAATACCCAAACTGGTTATTAAAAATATAAAAACAACCATTTGAGCACTGTCCGGCACGAGCATCATCGCTCCACCTGCAATGGCTACCATAACAATAGCTATGAGCATTGCACCCGCCAAAGCTTTCAACCTGGATTTATCTCCAAGAATTATCCTCAAATTACCTTCTTCTGCATCGGCATGATCAATAACATGGGTATTTTTGTAGCGCGGCAGAAACCAATGAAAAACACGCTGACCGAATCCCATCAAAAAGAACAAATAAACCGCACCTATAGCCATATCATAAGAATGAATAGCCAGGTACACCTCCTCCTCAACCTTTAAAATCATTTTGAGCGAAGCCAGATTGGGCGTACCTCCACTATAGATACCGACCAGCATTCCACCAACTTTATAGAAATCCTTTAAAGCATTATCCTTAAAAAGAATAAACCCTAGTATCACAGCTACAAAAACCGCCAGTAAAGAAAATAATAGCGAGTAAAAAGGTTTCGATCCTATTTGCTTCCACGATCGAACATCGGATGAAAACAACAGCAAAGGAATTGCCAAAGGCACTGTAACATTCATAACCATGTCCTGTAAATCTGCAAATTGCTCTGCGGACAAGCCTGCAACACCAATACACAGGCCAATTATGTAACACAATACAATTGAACCTATGCGATTCAAAAATTGATATCTATTGCATAAATAAAGAACTAAGGCCGGCAATACCAGGTATAAAACTCCTACAGAAACGCTGATCATGAAAATAAATTTGAGGCTAAAATAAAAAAGATTAGTAGCGCTTAATTATTTCCTGCATCATTTGTTCCATGTTTGCCCTTACGGTTTTAAAAGGCTCTGTGAAACGGTTAGCCATCACACAGAAGGCTATCGTTCTTCCTGCATTTGTTTTGATATAGCCACAATATCCCAATACCCCATTCATCGATCCACTCTTACCTATTACTTTGCCTTTATAAGCGTCATCTGTGCAAATACTTCTAAGAGTACCATTAACACCAGCAACCGATAGGCTTTCTTTGAATTGATCAGCTACCAGAGAATGCTGCATATAAATTAGCGCATCCACCATATCCGAAGCACTAAAAGCATTAAAAGGAGAAAGTCCGCTTCCATCATAAAACTGACCGGTAAAACCCGGAATCTGTTTTTTCCAGAAAACCAGCAAAGCCTTAGTCCCATTATCCCAATTAGCTTTTGTATTTTGATTAATCGCCAATTCATACAATAAATGATCAGCATAAAGGTTATGACTCATCTTATTTACTACCCCAACTACTTTATTTAACTCAGGTGAATAATGGGTGTAAATATGCTCGTAGCCATTTGTTGTTGACAAATTTTCTTTGGCTACATCATTAATTTCTATCCCCTTTTCTGCAAAAAATTCCTTAAGCTCATTGGCAAATATCAGCTCCGGATTCGACAACGCTCCTTTTATGGTAAACATCTTCCTATTCCGGGGAATCGTGCCACTCACATACCACTCTTTCATCTCCTCAACACCATAGATATAAGCACTATCTTTATTGTTATTTGCGCTTTTTACAAAACACCTGACTGGCCGATTAATGGATGGCTTTATACTTACAATACTTACAGGAGCATCAATTTCGGAAGGTGATCGCATTGTTAGAAAAAAGGTATTTTCCAGATAACTTAAACCATTTGGAACAGCTCCATAATAATTACCCATATCTTCCCACATGCGCTTGGACGGCTGCTTAACACCCGAATAACAGGAATTATCTACTATAAGTTTAGTTACCCTGCTTACCTCATGCTTTCTTAATTCTGAAAGCAAATGTTTAAAAACCTTTTCAACTTTACTACTCTCAAAACGATCCGAACCAAAAGTTGGATCTCCGCCTCCCTTAACGAGTAAACTATGCCCCTGCCCGGTTTTTTGGATATAAAAGCGCGTTTCAAATCTATAATCGGGCGACAAATTATTCAGAGCAGCGCCGGTGGTTAGGACCTTTGTTAACGAAGCGGGTGTCATTCGCTGACTGGGGTTTTCGGAAACTAATTTTTCACGCGTCTCCACATCAACGGCCAAAACCGATACAGAACCATACTTAGTAATTTTATTTACCTGATGAGTTTCTTCAATCTTTTGTTCTTTATCTTGAATCCCACATGCCGCCAATGCAAGCATGATTATACAGATTTTTAAATTCATTCTGCACCTCCCAATTGCTCGTCCAGTGATTTTCTTTCACGATAGCGCCTGGCCAGATCACTGTATAACCTACCGGCAATCTTCGTTTCCTCCGAACACCCTACAAATCCTTTATCCGAAAAGGCCTGATAGCTCTTATAAGCCCACTCCATTGCCAGCTTCAACTCACCCCTTGACTCCAGAGATGTAGCAATATTACTTGCAGCACGCGCCTTATGTTTGTTTTTGCCATGTTCGTATATAAATCCCCAAATCTTCTCGGCTTCGTAACGATTATCCTTGGCCAACCATTCGGCAGCATTAATAAAATGAGGACTTCCCCCCGTGTAAATTCGACGCTTTACAGGCTCCCAATATGGCACAATCTCGTTTGCATAAGTATAACCGAGATAATGCCCCAACTCTACTACCGCATCGCCAATTGTAGGAAACTTGGCCACGGATCCATTTACCGTTTCTCCAACTCCATCCCAATAAAGGGTATCCCGATGAATATCACTATGCAAAAACTCCGCTGTATAACCGTCAAACAAACGCCAAAAAGACAAGCCCTTTAAATCCATTGTTGAGTAGTATTCGTAGCCCATATTATTAACATTAATTTCGGTCACATACGCCACTCCTGCTAACGACAATACTGCATCAGCATTAAATTTATTACAAATATTTATAATTTGTGAGTGCTCCAAAGCCCGATAAAGCTTACCATCTTCTTTGGTATTATAATGGGTAGTATCAACAAAAACAGTATCGAAAAAGCGACGCATCAACAACTCCTCCTTAAGTTGATCTATAACAATAGTTGAGAACGAATCAACACGAATCGTATCCAAATCAACCACATCACCAACAACAGTAGCCTTGTGGGCTTTATCCGGATTGTAAGGAAATGCATTATCAACAATTACCACCGACTTAACCTGAGGTGGTACCGAATACGATGCCGGCCTTAGAATCTCGTAATGCATCACTTCAAAAGTTTGACAGGAAACAAAGACAATCGCTAAGAGGGCACAAAAGAGTAGAGTTCTTTTCATTGGTTATTATTTAACGACAATATCATTTATCTTCTTATTTTTCCATTTACCCATGCAGGCATCAATTCTCAAATATATCGAACATGGATTGATAAGAAAAAATTCATGAAGTAAATTTTAACTTTTCTTTACAAAAATAATACCAAACATTTCATTTTGAAACAAAAAAAGGGTGGCTAATATTAACCACCCCCTAGGTATATTGTATAAAAATATTACATATTCATACCACCACAAACATGAATGGTTTGACCACTCACATATGCAGCAAGATCCGATCCTAAGAAAACACAGATATTCGCCACATCTTCTGGTGTACCTCCGCGCTTCAATGGAATCTTCTGCTCCCAATCCTTCTTCACATCCTCTGGCAATTTACCAGTCATTTCTGTGATAATGAATCCAGGAGCAATAGCATTACTACGAATACCACGCGAACCTAATTCTTTAGCTATCGACTTGGTGAAACCAATCATACCCGCCTTTGATGCAGAATAGTTAGCCTGACCAGCGTTACCGCTCACACCTACAACCGAGCTCATATTCACGATTGAACCAGAACGCTGGCGCAACATGGTTGGCTGAACAGCTTTAGTGAAGTTAAATACCGATTTTAAGTTCACATTAATCACAGCATCCCACTGATCTTCTGTCATACGCATTAATAAAGTATCTTTTGTGATACCTGCGTTATTAATTAAAATATCAATCGTTCCAAAATCCTTTACGATTTCAGCAACTACTTTCTGAGTATCGTCAAAATTACTTGCATCAGAAGCATAACCTTTAGCTTTCACCCCAAGTGCTTCAAGCTCTTTTTCTGTTTCCTGAGCTGCTTCGTTAATTACCAAATCAGTAAATGCCACATTACAACCTTCTTGTGCAAAACGGATAGCAATTGATTTACCAATGCCGCGTGCAGCACCTGTTACAATAGCTGTCTTTCCTTCTAGTAACTTCATATTTTTTTATTTATAAGTTTTGATGAACCTCGCTTCAATGACCCGTTCATCATTACAATAAATTAGTGCGTTAAATTTGCAGTTAAGCCACTCCTCAACTAACTGTTTCAAACTTAACCCGACAAAAATAGAACAATTCTTATCTTTTCGCTATTTTTTTAGATTAATTAGTCCAATGCAAAGCGATAACCCACAGAGAAAGTGATGGGCAGCATCTTTTGATCAAACTCCACCCCATAATCATCTTCCAACATATCTATGTAATCATCCACCTCTGCCTTTCGAAACGGAACCATCAATGCAAATGACCAATACCCACTCTTAAATGGGTGCTTACCTGTATCGATACCAAATCCCACAGTAGGACCATAAAATAGTTTATTAAAATTATCAGCCCCTTCTACCTTAACGGCAGCATTGTAACCATACATGCCCAACAGATAGAAATTTGTTCCCGATTGCTTTTTAGGTAAAAAGCGAGCCTTCACACCAACATTATAACCAAAGCCAGCGATGGCATGACCGGCACCACCAAATAAACCAATATTATCATTCATGTAGTAAAGCAAATTAGCTCCAATGCCACCATAATCCTGCCCCAAGCCCAAGCCCAAGGACATCGTTTCTGCTAAATTATCAATTTCGCTCGTATCATTCTGAAGCGTTAAATTTTGTGCTTTCAAGGATAAGCTCAAGGATAGTAAGATACCAAGCATCAACATTACATTCTTATTCATGTATTTATTGTTTAGGTTAATTTTGATGTAAATATAGCAAACCTAAACAATAGAAAGAATATAAGTATTTTGTTTAGCTAAAACAGACAAATGCTAAAATTACATGCGATACCGAATTTGCGTGCAATCCGAATTTGATTCTAATCCGTGATCCTCCATGATCCTTTTAACATTCACAACGGTAATTATAAATAAAAATAACCTGCAAGTCGAAACTTACAGGTTTTTCTACGTGATCTTGAAGGGACTCGAACCCCTAACCTCCTGGGCCGTAACCAGGTGCTCTATCCAATTAAGCTACAAGACCATTGTTTTTTTGTTTTGTTTGTGAACCATTGTTCTCAAATGCGGTGCAAATATAGGCTTTTATTGACGAAACCGCAAAATGTTTTTACAAAAAATTTACAATTATTTTTCATCAGAGTACAGCAACCACAAGGCTTATAGAGTTTTGCAACATAAAAAAAGGCCGCAAAAAATTTGCGACCCTTGAGCTACCAAACTCTATTTATTGAACTGACTCCGTTATAGGCCTGTCCGAAAACTGTTTTACTTTTGGTTCCGGCTCCTGTTCGTACTCATACGTCAGCACCTTGTTATATTGGTACTCGCCGTTTTTATCGAGGCTACGAACAAAAATATCCACCGAATTTTGTCCATCTTTCTGCAATTCCGAAATATCAATTGAAGCAATACCCCACTGTAAATAGTTGTATGGATCATTATTCTTGTTGTGCTTCAACTCAAGTATTATTTCACCATTTTCTGTTTCCAAATCTTCGGTATCCTTCACCAAATTAATAAAGTGAACATAACCAGGGCCTCCACCATATTCAAACTGAACATTTAAATAATCATCGGTAAACCAGGTATCGGTAATGGTTACCGGGTCGTTTCCAATCGAATCCTTAACTTCTTCCGAAGTATCTTCATCGAAATTAAATATCGGCTTCGTTAATAATTCCGATATGCCATTGATCTTAACGTAATAGTCATAAGCTTCCTGATCGTCAGCATCGCCTAATACGGTATAATTGACCAATATACGCATACCATCCTCCACACTTCCGGGAGATACATTACTTGCGGATGGCCAAAGCGCATCGCCGCCATCTGTTACTACATAGAAATAATCATCTGTTTCAACTACTGTTCCTGTCGTTACCCAGAAATCGCCCAATGAGTAACCATCATCATCTGAACAACTAAATGTTAAGATTCCAACTAACGCGAATAAAATTCCAAATTTCAACTTTTTCATGCGATTACATTTTTAATAAAACTTTCACTCTATCATAGGGTTATAAAGATCGTGCCAACAATTGCACTTTTACATTGATTAACTATTTAGAGGCATTTTTAAGAATATGGTTGCGTGGTTTCGAAAATCTCTATTAAAAATTCATTGGATTTTCAACTGTATAAAACTAATTTTGGTTGTTTTTTAATCGATAAGGAGAGGTAGGCTATGAAGCATGTTGCTTTATTTATATTCGCATTTTTATTTTCACTACATACAATAGATGCCCAGCAAGCAGATACAGAACGCTTTGTTAAACCAATGAAATTGAAACCTTCCGTCAGTGGTAGTTTTGGCGAGTTGCGTTCTAACCACTTTCACTCAGGGCTCGATTTAACAACCAACCAAAAAACAGGTTATCGCATCTATGCCTCTGACAAAGGTTATGTGTCGCGCATTAAGGTGTCGCCTTATGGCTATGGCAAGGCTATTTACATCAACCATGAGGGTGGCTACACCACTGTTTACGCTCACCTTGATCGATTCGCGTCAAAAATTGATTCCATCGTAAAAGCCGGTCAATACAACAATCAATCGTATTCGTTCGAGCAGTTTTACAAGCCAGGAGAGATACCCATTGAACGTGCTGAGGTAATTGCCTACAGTGGTAATTCTGGCAGTTCAGGTGGCCCTCATCTGCATTATGAAGTGCGCGACCAGGCCAGTCAGAAACCCATTAATCCATTATTCTTCAGAGATGATATTGAAGATGATGTTCGTCCACAAATTCAGGGGATGAAACTCTATTGCTTATCGGATGATGCCACCATTAACAACCTGAACAAGGATAAATACACTCCTGTAGTTTTTTACGAAAAAAGCTTTCATCCCAAAGGCACAAAAAGTTTTAAAGCCCATGGTAAGATTGGTGTTGGTGTTCAGGTACTGGATTATTTTACCGATAGCTGGCGAAAATGCGGCATCACCTCCATCGATTTATTTGTAAACGATTCATTGATTTACAATTTCAACATGCAAAAGTTTAGTTTTGCCGAATCGCGCTACATCAACTCGCACATCGATTACGCTGAAAAGATCAGAAGTGGAAAGGTGATTCAGAAAAGCTGGGTAGAACCCAATAATCAGTTAAGCCTTTATGGAGCTAAAAACACTTATACCGATATTATTAAGCCTGGTGATCAAAAGCACTTTAAATACGTCATTAAAGATTACGCCGGCAATACATCGATCCTGCGTTTTAATATCGAAGGAATTAAAGCACCTGCAACCCAGACAAAGAAAAAGCCGCCTTTAATGGCTATCAATTTCGAAAAGAGTTATAAGCTCGACACCCTTGGCATGCAGGTAAACCTGGCTGCTAAAACTTTTTATACCAACATAGGTTTGTTTTTGCATAAAGAAGAAAAAAACGGTTTAATCAGTCCGGTTTACCACATAGGTGATCGTCACATCCCTTTGCATCGGTCCATGACTGTTTCTGTACCAATACCAGATTCACTAATGGCTTATAAAAACAAGTTGCTGATGGCTGGTTTAAGCAGCTCGGGCAAAACATACTCTTTGGGCGGATCATTAAAAAACAACCGTGTTGAAACCAGCACACGCAGCTTCGGACGATTCACATTGGCCATTGATTCCATCCCTCCGGTTGTTAAATTACGTAAAGCGCCAGCCGGTAACAATTATTCCAATCGAAAAAACATTGAAGTGATTATTAGCGACAGTTTCAGTGGCATTAAAAAATATAACTGTCTGATTGATGATCAATGGGCATTGTTCGAGTACGATGCCAAAAACAAACGTCTGACCGGAACTTTTAAGGATATGCCATTTCTGAAGAAAGGCAGTCACCAGTTAAAAGTTATTGTCACTGACAACAAAGGAAACGAGACGAGTAAATTATATACATTCAAAAACTGATACTGGAATAATTTTTGCTTGTGATAGAGCTTAATTAATAACGATCCATGTAATATTAATAATCAATAATTCCAGTTCAATAAATGAACTATTGTATATTTGTTCGAATTGTTGATTTCAGTTTTGCTTTATGATTAAAAAGTTTGTCCTCATTATAGTATTGCTAAAATGCCTTGTTAGCATTAATACCAATGCCCAAATCAATACCGACCGGATGTTAACCATCGGTAAAAATGCCCTTTATTTTGAAGATTATGTTTTGGCCATTCAATACTTTAACAAAGTTATTAAAGCGAAACCTTATTTATCCGATCCCTACTTTTTCAGAGGATTGGCAAAATATTACCTTGAAGATTTTAATGGGGCTGAAGTTGATCTTAATACCTGCTTAAATAAGAATCCCTTTCTGGTTGACGCCTACAACGTTCGAGGCATCATCATGAGCAAAAAGAAGAACTACGAAAAAGCCATTAAAGATTACAGCAGCGGATTGGAAATCGATCCGGAAAACATCAATCTTTTAATTAACCGGGGCAATAGCCATTCCATGCTTGAAGAATATAATCTGGCCATCGATGATTTTAATAAAATCATTGAAACCAATCCTTCCATGCTAAGCGCCTATCTAAGCCGTGGGGCGGCAAAAATTAATGCCGGCGATTCCATCGGAGCTCTGAACGATTACAGTAAAGTCATCAAGCGAAATCCATACATGTCGGAAGCTTTTGCTTCACGCGGCGTACTTTATTATCAGCTGCAACAATTTGAAGATGCACTTAAGGATTATGACAAAGTAATTGAATTAAAAGACGATTTTGCAGGTTATTATATGACACGCGGCGTTATCCGCTACCAACTGGATGACCTCAGAGGTACCATGAGTGACTTTGATAAAGTTATTGAGCTGGATCCCAAAAACGTTGTAGCCTACAATAACCGGGGCATATTAAGAGCCCAGGTTGGTGATAAAAATAGGGCGATTGATGATTTCTCTCGTGTGTTGGCTTTAGATCCGGGAGATTTATTGACACTTTACAATCGCTCTTTGTTGTACCTCGATCTCGGACAGTTTCGAAAAGCACTGAGAGATTTGGACATCATTGTTAAGAACTATCCCGAGTTTGGAGCCGGCTATTACAATCGAAGCATTGCCAAGCAAAATCTGGGTGATATGCAAGGTGCCAAACTGGATTATGGTACAGCGATCAAGCTAAATTACGATCAGCGCCAGGGAAGCGAGTATGCTGCGAACGACACTGGTAACAAAGATGACAGCAAGGATAGTAAATCTTCAAAAACGAAGAAAAAGAAAGGCACACGTAAGAAATCTGATAAAAACATAAAGAACTATAACAAACTGGCCGTACTGGATGACTTCGAAGAGAATGATAACGAAGAAGAACAGATCGAAAGCATTCGTGGTAAAGTTCAAAACCGCAACATCTTTATCGATCTCGAACCAGTATTTGGTTTGACTTATTATAGTGGAGACACCATCCTCACCCGCCCTCCTTATTACGAAAAGGAAGTGGTGGCTTTCAATAAAAAAGAGCTTTACAAACAGCCTTTAATTATTACCAATAAAGAAATTGAAGCCGAAGGTTTTAAATACATTCGCATTACCAACGACATTAGTTTTATTACAGACGAGCTAAAAGACGAAGAAACAGACCGTGACATACTGATTACACGTGGCGCTCTTTACAGCATGGTTATGAACTACAGCAGTGCAATGGCCGATTACAATGAAATACTAAAGTCTGATCCGGATAATGTCATAGCCTTGTTCAACAGAGCCTATTCGCGCCATAAAATGGTTGAGATAATTAAAGCACTTGAGGAAGAAACACAGGCGCCAAGTTCCAACATGCTTAACAATTCGGGCAATAACAACAATAATATTTCGACACCTAAAATAGAGAAAAACACCTCGCATGTACTCGATTACGAGCTGATTACAAAAGACCTGAATCGGGTGATTGAACTGGCTCCCGGATTTGAATTTGCCTATTACAACCGGGCCATCATTCAGTGCCTGAAAAAGAATTTTTTACAGGGTGTGGAAGATTTTACCAAAGCCATAGAATTAAATCCTGACTTTGCTGAAGCCTACTTCAACAGGGGATTAACTTTGATTTACCTGAAGCAGGAAGCAAACGGAACAGCCGACTTAAGCAAGGCCGGCGAATTAGGTATTTACAAGGCTTACAATGTTATTAAACGATACGGCTCAGAAGAATTATCAGGAGAAGAACGAATTGCAGAAGTTGAATAAATGAGTGTTTTACCCGAAAATTTTGACACGGACAATCTGGAGTTTCAGAATGCCCTTAAACTCATCCAACACACTAACTCGTCGGTATTTTTAACCGGACGAGCCGGCACAGGTAAATCCACTTTTTTACGATACATTTGCCAGCAAACGCATAAAAAATTTGTGGTGGTAGCACCCACAGGCATTGCCGCCATTAATGCAGGAGGCGTAACCATACATTCTTTTTTCAAAGTTCCCTTCCGCCCCATTCTGCCCGACGATCCGGATTTGTCAACACAAAAAGGACGTATCTTTGATTTTCTGAAATACCGTAAATCACATGTTCAGATCATTAAAGAAATGGACTTGCTGATTATCGACGAGGTATCAATGGTGCGAGGCGATATACTCGATTTTATCGATCGCATATTAAGGGTTTACACCAAAAATATGAATCAGCCCTTTGGTGGCAAACAGCTGCTAATGGTGGGCGATGTATTTCAGCTCGAACCGGTTATTCGACGCGAGGAATGGGAAATAATGAAGCGCTTTTATCCTTCGCCCTACTTTTTTGCAGCCCGTGTTTTTAAGCAAATTCCTCTGGTGCAAATAGAGTTACAGAAAGTGTACCGTCAGAACGATGCCGGCTTTGTAAAACTATTGGATCGGGTACGTCAGAAGCAGGCTTCTCAAAGCGATATAACAGCTATTAACCAGCAATTTAATCCTGATTTCAGCAGTCCCATTGACGAGTTTTTTATCACTCTTGCCACCCGCCGCAATACGGTGGATTACATCAATGATAAAAAACTGGAAGAATTGGAAGGTGAAGAACAGACTTTCGAAGGCAAAGTAAGTGGAGAATTTCCTGAATCTGGTTTACCTACTTTAAAAGAATTGGTGCTCAAAGAAAATGCCCAGGTGATGTTTGTTAAAAACGATATGGAAAAGCGCTGGTACAACGGCAGCCTGGGACGCATCGAAGACATTGACGAGAATGGCATCTATGTGCGCCTCGAAAATGAGGACATCCACCTGGTTGAAAAAGAAGTATGGCGTAACATCCGCTATAAATACGACGAAAAAAACAATAAGATCATCGAGGAAGAGCTGGGTTCATTTACCCAATATCCACTTAAGCTGGCCTGGGCCATTACGGTACACAAAAGTCAGGGCTTAACCTTCGAAAAAGTGATGCTCGATTTTAGCGGTGGCGCTTTTGCCGGTGGCCAATTATATGTGGCATTGAGCCGTTGTGTGTCGCTCAAAGGCATTGTTCTGAAAACACAGATTACTCCCAGAGATGTAATTGTGAATAATGCGGTCATCAACTTTTCGCGCACAGCTAACAACAAGGCTCTGATTGAAAAAGAGCTGGATAAGGCAGAAGCCATCGACCTTTATAAATTAGCAGCTGCTAAATTTGAAAGCAATGATTTCTTTGGAGCCATTAATGCTTTTGCCACGGCGAATATAAAACAGGAAGCCCTTTCTGTTGAATCGGTTCAGCGACTGATTGCCATAAGGCTTTCCAAGATTAATAAACTCGAAAAGGAGGTAAAAGAACTGAACAATGCCATTAAACGTCAGCAGAAAAACGTGGAAGATTTTGCACGCGAATATTACCTGATGGCCAACGAGTGTATGCTTAAGTTCGACGATAAACCTTCGGCCATGGCCAACCTGAATAAAGCTTTGAAACTAAAGCCTCAGTTTTTTGATGCCTTGTTTCGCCGAGCCGGCTTGCATGTTGAAATGGGAGATTTAAAAAATGCAGACAAAGACTATACAAAAGCCGACCGGATCAAAAAGAAATCATATAAAGTAAAATACAACCGGGGACGCACCCGCCTGGAATTAAAACAATACGAAAAAGCATACAACGACCTGTTACAAGCCACCCGAATCAAAAAAGATAAAGCTGATGCCTATTACTATCTGGGCGAAACCTGCGAAAAAATGGGCGACATGAATAAGGCGTTGGAGTATAAAAACATTGCAGCTCATCTGGGTTTTGAGGAATAACTTAAAATTTACGAGCTAAACTATTATTATCCACTCTTTTACCAACAAACCTCTCCAACCTAATACCATGAAGGATTATGGTTTTAATGGGATTTTACTTACTTTAACTGCATAAACATCAGATAATACCAATACATTGATTGGAATATTCTTCAATGATTGGATTCAGAATCCTATCTTCTGTTACCAGTTATATTAAACAATCATTCTGGTGCATCAAAAGGTGTTTAAACTTTAACTTAAACTCTATCATTATGAAGAAAACACTAACCGTTTCTCTTTGGATGGCTATTACCCTTAGCCTGGCTGCACAACCCGAAACTACATTACAAAAGATTGCGCAAAAACTACAAAGCTAC
Organism: Carboxylicivirga sp.; assembly: GCA_025210475.1. GTDB lineage: Bacteria > Bacteroidota > Bacteroidia > Bacteroidales > Marinilabiliaceae > Carboxylicivirga. The sequence continues at coordinate 69,183 of JAOARW010000025.1, forward strand.
AAAACCTATCAAACAACCTGCGATTACACATTTTCATTTCCGTATGGCGGTGAGATGAGTCTAAGCTGCATTATGAGTACACAGCAGGCTCCTGACGACACCATCTGTAATATGAATTACTTGCTGAAATACATCCCCGACGATCAAGAAGAATTAAATTTCAGTGCTTATTACGAGGGCACCCATTATTTCGCTTACGAAGGCAAAACACGTATCGTCAGCATAAAAGATAAGCCCAATGCATTCAAAAGAAGATACATGGGCGAAGGCTATGCCCCGGCCATTTACGAAGCACCTCAACTCTTTAGTAAAACACCTCAACAACTGGGTCTGTTTATCGAAAAAAGCATTAACGACAAGGCTGAAGTAATCCAAAAACCCGACACACTAATTAATGATACCAAATGCCTGCGATTTAACTTGCTTGTTTCTGAAAAACAAAACTCGATAGTCTACTATCTGGCCTTTAACGAGCACAACCACCAACCTGTTGCCTGTCGAACAGAAGTATTTAGAAACGGAGAAAACGAGTTCTCTCAATTTACTTCGACGAATTATTCGCACTCCAAAATAAATGATGAAAGCATTAAAACTGTTTTTTCCGAAACTTATTTAAAACAGTTAAGTGAGTCGGCTAAAGCAACAGGCGAAGAACTTACCTTAAATGAAGGTGATCAGATCCCGGACTGGACCTTGCCTGTTCTTGGCAAAAACAAAGAATTATCCAGCACCGATTTAATAGGCAAACATGTTCTTTTGGAAATAACGGCCACCTGGTGTTACCACTGCCGCAAAGCCGTTAAAGGCATGAATATTATCGAAGAAAGCTTGAAAGACAATCCAAATGTGGCCATCATAAGTATGTATGCCAATGGCATAGACAAAGTTAAATCCATTGAAAAATTCAACAAAGAGCTCAATGGACAGTCAACCATCGTTTATTCCTCTGAAAACCTGGCTGAAAAACTTTTTAGAACCAAAGGCTACCCACGCTTTTTAATCATCTCTCCCGATGGTAAAATTCTAAAGATCATGCGTGGTTATGGCGAAGGTCTTGAACAAAAAATAATCGAAGAACTACAAAGCCTTAGCTTATAAGACCATACCACTTTACAAGTATATTATTCTAAGAAGCTGGTAATTAATTTACCGGCTTCTCTTAAATTACTCCTTCTCTTCCAGGGATATTTGCGGCATAGCGATGTTATACTTTACAGCCCAAAGTCGAATTCCAATAATTATAGCTACCGTAACACTTTCACAAACAATTTCACTCATTCCGGCATAATACAAGGCCAAATACACAATCGCACCCGTAATACATGCCGTGGCATAAATTTCTTTGTGAAATATCAATGGTAATTCATTGGTGAGGGTATCCCTGATTATTCCACCGACCACTGCTGACGAAAGCCCCATTATAACAGCAATGGGAGCCGTAATACCAAACTGCAAAGCCTTTTCCAGACCTATAACAGTAAACACAGCAATCCCGATGGTATCAAACAGAAATAAGGTATTTCGCAATTTAAGAACAGCTTTTTTAAACACAATGGTAATCAGTATACCCGCCAGTATCACAAAAAAGTAATTGTTCGACTGAATCCATGATACCGGCATATTACCCAGCATGATGTCACGCACCGTTCCGCCACCAATGGCAGTTACAAAACCAATAAAAATAGCTCCGAACAGATCCAATCTTTTTTGCGCAGCTGTTAATGTACCACTAATGGCAAAAACCATTGTACCGATGTAATCAAAAATCAATATTAAATCAAAGTTTGGCATTCGGCTTTTTATTCATAAAAAGGTTTAACATCAATTACCTTCATACCCGCACTTACGGCGGCATCCATACCCAAATGACCATCTTCAAACACAAGACACAAGCCGGGCTCAACATTAATTATTTCAGCCGCTCTTAAAAAGGTTTCGGGGTGTGGCTTGTAATTATTCACATCATCCGATGTAACTATGGCATCAAAACGATCGATAATACCGCTATCACTTAACAAAAGCTGAGCACGATCTCTACTGGCACCAGTTCCTACAGCCATCGGTAATCGTCCCTGAAAGTGCTCAACCACTTCAAAAACCGGTTTGATCAACTCAACTTTATGCAGGTTACTTTCCACCAGTTGCTCTTTCTTCATCACTAATTCAACCGGATCAACCTCCATTTTGAATCGCGCAATCAAATCCTTACTTAGCTCCACCACGGGGCGACCAGTGAGTGTAATAAAGAAATCATAACTAAACTCAACGCCATAAGGCTGGCAAGCATCTAACCAGGCTTTGTAATGTACAGGCGTACTGTTTAGTAATGTACCATCCATATCAAATATTAAGCCCTTAACACCTTCGGGTACAACAATCTTTCTATCAGTCATTTTACAAGGTATAAATCACCATTCTTTATCTCGGGCGAAAATAATCATTCTGAATGTAATTTTTTGTTTTTACTTCCTAACAATTACTAACTTTACATGAACATTAGCAGCGCTGATGTGTTTTAACCAAGATTTATTAATTGAACTTAACTCATTTATTATGGAAGAATTAGGTATTGCAAATTTTGATTGGAGACCTATCTACGAATGGATTCTCACCAATGGTATTAAAGTAATTGCGGCCATTCTCATAGCCGTTGTTGGTCTTTGGATTATTAACAGAATCGTTAAAGGCTTTAAACGTATTTTAGTTGCCAAACAAATTGACGAAACATTAGTCCCTTTTATCGTTAGCCTAACCTCTGTAACACTTAAGGTGCTACTATTTATTAGCGTTATTACTTACCTCGGTATTCAAATGACTTCATTTATTGCCATTCTTGGTGCTGCCGGTTTGGCTGTGGGTATGGCTTTATCGGGCACTTTACAAAACTTTGCCGGTGGCGTTATCCTTTTAATATTAAAACCCTTTAAAGTAGGTGATTACATTGAAGCACAAGGGCATGCTGGTTTGGTGAAGGAAATCCAGATTTTCAATACCATATTAACAACACTCGATAATAAAGTGGTGATTATACCCAATGGCGGATTATCGACCGGCGCCATGACCAATTACACCAAAGAAGATACGCGCCGTGTGGATTTTGTTTTTGGCATTGGTTATGATGATGATATTGATAAAGCCCGCAACATTATCATTGAAGTAGCGAGCAAACATGAAAAGATCATGCCCGATCCGGCAATCTTTGTAGGAGTACTGGAACATGGGGATAGCTCCGTAAATTTGGTAACTCGTGTTTGGTCAAAAACATCTGATTACTGGGATGTATATTTTTACATGATGGAATTCGTTAAGAAAGAATTTGACAAACAAGGCATTACAATACCTTATCCTCAGCGAGATGTACATATGTACAACGAAAAATAATTATTAATCTATAATCAAGTGGATGTCGCACATTCAATCGCTTATTCGCAATTCGAATAGCTTTGTATTTTGAGGCATCCTTATTTCTTTTCAATCTTAATTTATTTATGAAGAAAGTTTTTAGCATTTGCCTTTTGTGCCTTTCAATTACAAGTTTTGCACAAACGGCAGAGAGCGACACCATTCGAAACTGGACCATTGGAGGCGCTTCGTCCTTCACGTTTAACCAGGTATCATTAACCAATTGGGCTGCCGGGGGTAAAAACTCTGTAGCCGGAACCTTCCTTTTTAATTTGCACCTTAACTATTCGAAGGACAGAATAAGCTGGGACAATACCATTGATTTGGGCTATGGTTTAACCAAGCAAGGAAGTGATAACCTGGTAAAAACCGAAGATAAACTGTATTTAACTTCCAAACTGGGTTACCAGGTGGATGGTAGTAAATGGTATTATACCGGCTTAATGGATTTTAAAACCCAGTTTGACGTGGGATACAATGATCCGCCGGAAAACACCCTTAAACTGTCGGAGTTTATGTCGCCGGCCTACGTAAATTTCTCGCTGGGTATGGACTATAAGCCCAATGATAATTTCTCAATGTACATTTCGCCATTAACCAGCAAATTGACCATTGTAATGGACGATTCCCTTTCAAGGGCCGGTGCCTTTGGAGTGGATACCCTAAAGCATGTAAGGAGCGAATATGGAGCCTCAGTTAAGCTTTTGGCTAAAAAGGCCAATATCATTAAAAATGTGGACGTAAGTACGCGCCTCGACCTCTTCTCCAACTTAGGAGATAAACCACAAAATGTAGATGTTGACTGGGAATTGGCTTTCAATATGAAAGTGAACAACTTCTTAAGCGCCGTTGCTTCCATCAACTTAATTTACGATGATGATATCAATTACATAAACGAAGAAGGTAATCCTGAAGGGGCCCGTGCCCAATTCAAGCAGCTCTTTGGCTTTGGTATAAATTACAAGTTCGGACGCTAGCTTTTTGCTAATCGGATCAATAAGCCCTGGTTATTCTGATAGCCGGGGCTTATTTTCTTAAAGGCTTAAGCAGGTACTCCAATCCGTTTAACTTGATTTCATACAAAGTATGCAACAGCATTCCCAACTTACCTTGCGGAAAACCCTTGTTATGAAACCAAACCAGATAAGGCTCTGGTAAATCACACAAAATTAGCCCTTTATATTTACCAAAGGGCATGCGCATACTTGTTAAATCTTCCAGTATTTCAGGATTCATTTCTTATCTATTTTAAATTGCGAAAATAATCAATCTGCTGCACAAACAAAGACCATCTTAAATTTCTATGATCAGAATGTCGGAACAGATTTCGATGAACCGCTTTGATTCCTAATCGCTATTATTGCTTTGTTAAAGGATTAGTACTATCTTAATTTCCAGATTAAAATGCCACCATCTGTGACTATAATCAACATTTTTTTCATTTAAAACAAACGGTTGGGAGTTATATTCTGACTTATGCAACCAAACTGAATCAGACACAAACTAAATTAAATATTAATCTACATACCTAATTTGGTAATATTAAAAACCCGAACACATGAAACATTTCACATTATTGGCGGTGCTAGCATTTGCCATTTGCACCACTACAAGTGCACAAATTGATCTGAAGTATCAGGAACCTTCACCCGAAATTATGGAACTGGCAGATGTCCCCCTTCCGCCAAGTACAGCCATTAATGACGATGGATCGGTACTGGTGCTTTTTTATCGGAATCAATATAAAAGCATCGAAGAACTATCGGAGAAGGAAATCAAACTGGCCGGCATCCGCACCAACCCGGAGACCAACATGTCGTCGCGTACCCGTTTTTCCAATTCCATCAAACTAATGAGAAAAAAAGATGGCATTGTTGAAGTAAAAGGCATGCCTCAAAAAGCACGATTAGCCAACTTTGCCTGGTCGCCAGATCAAAGCAAAATGGCTTTTACCAATACCGTAAGTAATGGTACCGAGCTATGGTACATTGATATTGAAAGCAATACGGCCAAAAAATTAACCGAAGCCACCCTGAATGGCAACCTGGGCAGCCCGTTTAAATGGATGAAGGACAATAGCTCACTCATTGTAAAAGTGATGCCTGATAACCGCGAGGCACTGATTGATAAAAGCAGCTCGATCCCTACAGGACCGGTGGTATCGGTTAATGAAGGTCAAAAAGCACAAAACCGCACTTATCAGGATTTATTAAAAGATAAAGTGGATGAAGATAACTTTGTTAAACTGGCCGAATCGGAACTGAAGAAAGTAAACGTTAATGGCACCATCGAAAATTGGGCTCCCAAAGCTATTTATCGCAGTGTTAGCTTTTCGCCTGACGGAAACTATGCCATCGTATCAACCATCAACAAACCATTCTCCTACATCGTACCTTACAGAAGATTTCCAACTGATTACATTCTCTATAGCAAAGGTGGCACCGAGGTAAAAACCATCGAAAGTGTACCGCTTATCGAAGAATTGCCTAAAGGCTTTATGGCTGAAAGAAAAGGTAAACGCAGCATTGGCTGGCGTGCTGACAAACCTGCAACGCTCTATTGGGCCGAAGTGCTTGACGAAGGAGATCCTGAGATGAAAGTTGACTTCCGCGATGAAGTTTATGAACTCTCAGCACCATTCACAGGAGGAGCCAGACAACTGTTCAAGTCCATTAATCGATTTGCTGGAATTACCTGGGGCGATGACAACTCAGCTATTGCCTATGATTACTGGTGGAATACCCGCAACACAAAAACCTACCTCTTCAACCCTTCTGATGCTTCACAAAAGCCGGAAATACTGCACGATCGCAATTACCAGGATCGATATGGTGATCCGGGTGAATTTATCACCGAGCGCAATGAATACAACCGAAGCGTTCTTGTGATGGATAAAGGAAGTGTTTATTTGGAAGGAGACGGCTACACAAAAGATGGTCGTAAACCATTTATCGACAAGTATAATCTTTCAAGCAAAAAAAGCGAACGCTTGTATCAGGCGGTTAACAAAAACAACCTTGAAACCATCTCTAAAATCATTGATGTTCGAAAAGGACAAATCATAACACGCATTCAATCACCAACCGACTACCCTAATTATTATTCCAGAAATATTAAATCGCGCAAGGCACCAAAACCTGTAACAAGCTTTGAAAATCCGTTTAAAAGCATGGAAGGTGTTTACAAGGAAGTAGTCAAATACACACGTGAAGATGGTTTGCCATTATCCGGCACATTATACCTGCCAGCTGGGTACGACATGAATAACAAAGAGAAACTACCTTTAATTATGTGGGCCTACCCCACCGAGTATAAGGATAAGCAAAGTGCCGGTCAGGTAACTGCTTCTGCCAATGAGTTTACCTACCCATGGTATGGTTCACCTGTTTTTTGGGTGATGAAAGGTTATGCTGTTCTGGATGATGCCTCTTTCCCGATTGTTGGCGAAGGAGATGAAGAACCCAACGATACTTTTGTTCCTCAGCTGGTAGCCAATGCAAAAGCGGCCATTGATTACCTGGATGGCTTAGGCTACATCGATCGTAAAAGAGTAGCCGTTGGAGGACACTCATACGGTGCTTTTATGACGGCCAATCTTCTGACTCATTCAGATTTATTTGCAGCCGGTATTGCCCGAAGCGGAGCCTATAATCGTACCCTTACACCATTTGGCTTCCAAAGCGAAGAGCGTAACTATTGGGAAGCCCCTGACATTTACAATACCATGTCTCCGTTTATGAACGCCAGCAAAATGAAACATCCACTGCTGTTAATTCATGGTGTGGAGGACAATAATTCGGGAACATACACCATGCAAAGCGAACGCTATTTCAATGCACTCAAAGGACTTGGAGCAACCGTTCGCTTGGTATTACTACCATCCGAGAGTCATGGATACAGAGCGAGAGCTTCTGTATTGCATATGCTTTGGGAGCAAGATCAATGGCTCGAGAAATACGTTAAAAACAAAGAATAATTATTAAACCAGAGCTGTCTTAAAAAGACAGCTCTATTTTTTATCCTTATCCCATGCAACTAAAACAACTAAACCTACAGGACATCAATAAACAGCAATTCGATCTGGCAATTCTACCCTGGGGTGCAACCGAAGCTCATAACTTACATTTACCCTATGGCACAGATAATTTTCAGAATGGCGTGATTATCAATCAGGCAGTCGAAATAGCCAATAATAATGGAGCCCGGATCCTTGTTCTTCCCGAAATTCCTTTTGGTGTCAATACGGGGCAATTAGATATCCCATATGTCGTTAATATGATGCCTTCCACCCAGTTGGCCATTATTAAAGATGTTGCCCAATCGGTCTTCAAACAATGTGATAAACTATTAATTTTTAACGGACATGGAGGAAATGATTTTAAATCAATCATCCGTGAGGCCGGATGCTCTTTCTCCAATAAAAAGATCATCTCCTGCAATTGGTTTCAATGTCTGGAAGCAGACAAATACTTTACACATGCAGGCGACCATGCCGATGAAATGGAAACCAGCTTAATGCTCTATTTATACCCCGAACTTGTCAGGCCATTATCCGAAGCCGGGAACGGACAGCATAAATCATTTACCGTAAAAGGCCTCAATCAAAAATGGGCCTGGGCCGAAAGAGAATGGACTAAAGTATCAAACGATACGGGCGTTGGCAACCCTCATCGTGCAAATGCAGAAAAAGGCGAACGTTTTTTCAATGATCTCTGCCAGGTGATTGCACAATTTTTGTTTGAATTATCTCAAACTGAAATAAACGATTTTTACAGTTACAAATAAGCGAAGTTCGATGGTTTAATCTAGGAAATTTCATTTCTGAAGCTCAAAAAAGTGCCATAAGACCTATTCATAATATATATAACTACAAAAGGGATTCATTAATGAATCCCTTTTACATTCTATCCTTAACTCAAAATCCAAATCTATGAAAAAAATCTTACTATCTCTTTAACGGTTAAATGGATAAAAGGTTCACTAGCATATAAAAAAAGAGGAATGCTTGACTTTTCAAACATTCCTTCTTCAACCTAACCTTAACCCTAACTTATGAAGAAAGCTTCATAAATCTTTATACTCAATTCGCAAAAATAAAGTTCTTTAAATATTGAATTAAAATCAATCTTTTAAACTTTTTTAACGCGACTTTGTAATTCTAAATTACTCATGCATAAATCAGTCAGACTTATTTACACATTTTAACATTCACAAATATGTAGCTTTTTTAATTAATTCAAAAATTTTTCGATAAAAACTTCATAACTAATTACGTGTGCATAACTCTTTAATGTGGCCAATGTTGATGCATGAACTGCCTCTGCCTCAATGTTTGTGCTACCATATTTTAAGTCACGTGTTGTACATGCCTCATCTACAACCGTTACCTTAAATCCGAAATCAGCTGCTGCCCGGCAAGCTGCCTCCAGACACATATGCGTTTGCATGCCTATTATCACCAAGTCCGTAACCGCATTTTTATCCAATAGGTGCTTTAGTTTCGTTCCTTTAAATGCATTAACCTCATTTTTTGTGATGACCAATTCCGATTCTTTGGGAGTCAGTAAATGATGAATATCACTTCCGGCTTTTGCCTCGTGTTTGACATGTATTATCATCTCGCCTCTATCCCTAAAAGCCTTGAGTACCTCCGATGCAATTTCGGCAGTTTTGTCAGCATTGTGCAACTCAACTGCCCCACCCGGAAAATAAAATTCCTGCACATCAATTATCACCAATGCCGTTTTATTTTGTGCGATAAGCATATTTGCCATGCTCATCAAGCCAATTAGTATAAGAAATAACTTTTTCATCGATACTTATTTTAACCCGCAATATACATTAGGAAACCTATTGCACATTGAAATTGCTTCAAAACAATTCACTTCGTTGCTTCATCTCAACTTACCAGAACGGTGCTATGCCTCGTCTCGATAAAGCCTTGTTTTATTGCACTTTCAATGTTCATGACGATATTCTAATACATATACTCTATTAAAAAACAAATTTAAGCAACTCTTTTTGGTGAGCTATTACTATTTTTTTCTCTCGGGTCAGTACATATATAATCCTTTCTATATGGTGTTTTACTATTGACAACACTATATACTGTTCGG
>JAOARW010000026.1 GCA_025210475.1 Carboxylicivirga sp.
AAAATACTCCGAACAGTATATAGTGTTGTCAATAGTAAAACACCATATAGAAAGGATTATATATGTACTGACCCGAGAGAAAAAAATAGTAATAGCTCACCAAAAAGAGTTGCTTAAATTTGTTTTTTAATAGAGTATATGAATTAGACCTTCGTAATGAAGATTGAAAAAGCAAAAGCACAAGATTTTATAGAGATGAATCATAGCATCGCTATGGTGAATTGAGATAAATTAGTAAAACGCCTTGTGATGAAGCTGTTTCAATACGCAATAGATTTTCTAATGCAAATTGCGGGTTTAAATCAAAAAAAAGAGACATTTCGCAATGTCTCTTTTTTTCATCGGTTACATATAGGGCAGATATTAACCACATTTTGATGAACCGCAGCTCTTACAAATCAAACAACCTTCCTGGTAGATTAATTCATCAGAACCACAGTTTTCACATTTACCTTTTTTAGCTTTTGTTCCGTTCGGAATGTATTTTTTCAAGGCACGCTCAACACCATTTTTCCAGGTATTGATTGATTCACTGTCCAACTGCAAACCTGCCACCAAATCGATAATACCTTCTATCGGCATTTGATGACGCAATACGCCCGAAATTAATTTAGCATAGTTCCAAAATTCCTTGTCGAACTTATGCGACAAGCCTTCAATGGTAGTTTTATAACCACGCTTGTTGGTGAACTGGAAGTCGTAACGTGATGTTCCATCTTCCTCACGATTCTTAATGATTTTACCGCTTAGAACTGATTTTGGCAAAAGAATACCATCTTCATCATCCGATAGTCCGGTGAATATTTCGTATGGCTTACCATCAATCAATCCAACAAAAGCAATCCACTTTTCTTTATTATTCTGGAAACGAACTACATCAGCATCCAATTCGTGCGGACGCTTTTTAGGGAATCCGGTTTCTTTATCTTCCTTCTTCTTATCGTTAGCCACCAATACACCTGCACGGCTACCATCACGATAAACAGTCACTCCTTTACATCCACTTCTCCAGGCCTCGATGTATAATTTACCTACCAACTCTTCGCTTACATCGTTTGGCAAGTTGATGGTTACACTAATCGAGTGATCAACCCACTTTTGAACACCACCTTGCATGCGCACTTTATTCAACCAGTCAACATCATTGGATGTAGCCTTGTAATAAGGTGATTTAGCAACCAGTTCGTCCAGCTCTTCCTGACTGTAATTCTTTGATGTTTCGTAACCATTGGCTTCCATCCATGTTACAAACTTATGGTGGAACACAGTGTATTCTTCCCAGCTATCTCCTACCTCATCAACAAAATCAACACGGGTTTCAGGATCATTAGGATTCACCTTGCGACGACGCTTGTATACCGGTAAGAAAACAGGCTCAATACCCGATGTGGTTTGAGTCATCAAACTTGTGGTTCCCGTAGGTGCAATTGTTAAAGCAGCAATGTTACGGCGACCATGTTTCTTCATCTTTTCCGATAATTTAGGATCAGCCTCAAATAAGCGGTTGATAAATGGATTATTGGCTTCTTTAGATGCATCAAAGATTGGGAAAGCACCACGATCTTTTGCCATATCCACAGATGAATTATAGGCTGCCAAAGCAAGGTTTTTATGAACTTCGATCGAGAAGTCTACTGCCACATCGCTTCCGTATTGTAGGTTTAATGCGGCTAACATATCACCTTCAGCAGTGATACCAACACCTGTACGACGACCTTCTTCTGCTTTTTTACGTATATTTTCCCATAACTCACGCTCCACCCGTTTTACAACAGCGCTTTCTGGGTCAGATTTAATTTTTGCTAAAATGCCATCAATCTTCTCCAACTCAAGATCGATAATATCATCCATAATTCGCTGCGCATAACCCACGTGCTCACGGAATAAATCAAAGTTGAATTTCGCTTTTGGAGTAAAAGGATTTTCAACGTATGAATATAGGTTTAAGGCTATTAATCGACAACTATCGTAAGGACACAATGGAATTTCACCACATGGGTTAGTTGACACGGTGCGGTAACCTAAATCGGCATAACAATCAGGTACCGACTCCTTGATAATGGTATCCCAGAAAAGAATTCCCGGCTCAGCTGATTTCCATGCATTGTGTACAATTTTTGACCACAAGTTACCAGCATCTATTTCATTTGTATATTTTGGATCTTTTGAGCCAACAGGATAATGCTGTGTATAAGTTTTACCATCAACAACCGACTGCATAAATTCATCATCGATTTTAACAGAAACATTGGCTCCGGTTACTTTACCTTGCTCCATTTTGGCATCGATAAATGATTCCGAATCCGGATGCTTAATGGAAACACTTAACATTAATGCGCCACGTCGACCATCTTGTGCCACTTCGCGAGTTGAATTACTGAAGCGCTCCATAAACGGAACAACACCAGTTGATGTTAAAGCCGAGTTTTTAACCGGTGAACCTTTAGGGCGAATGTGTGATAAGTCATGACCAACACCACCACGACGCTTCATCAGTTGTACCTGCTCCTGATCGACCTTCATAATGCCACCATAAGAATCCGATGGGCCATCATCACCAATCACAAAACAGTTTGATAAAGAAGCAATTTGATAATCATTACCAATACCCGACATAGGTCCTCCCTGAGGCACGATGTATTTAAAATTCTTTAATAAATCGTATAGTTTGGTAACCGTCATTGGATTAGGATACTTCTCCTCAATTCTGGCAATTTCGCGAGCCAAACGCCAATGCATCTCATCGGGATTAAGCTCATAAATATTACCATCCGAATCCTTCAATGCATATTTATTAACCCATACACGTGCGGCTAATTCATCTCCTTGAAAATAATCCAGAGATGCATTAAAAGCTTCATCATAAGTATAGGTTTTTCTCACATTCTTCGTTTTTTGGTCAATCTCTTTAACAGCCATCAGCTCGCAAAATTTTAAGACGTTGATAAAATGGTAATTACTAATTTCCTGTTCCCCTTTTTAGGTGACTGCAAGTTAAGAAAGCTTACAAATTTGAGCAAACAATAGTTTTCAACAAACAACAAAAGTTGTCCAAAACTTTTTACTTAAGGCCTGTATTTCTGTTATTTAGTATTTTTCAAATAACCCAAAAGTTATCCAAAACAAAATTTTTATCAACAACTTTAAAAAAATTACCGGTTGCTATTGCATATATCAGAAGCCTAGAAACAGCACGAATTTTGACCCTTTTTATACATTTACAGTTCTCGAACTCCTCCTTATTTGGACACTTGAAATCCAAAAAATGGAATGTTATTAACAAGCAGTTAAAAAGAGAAAAAATAAAAAAAGCCAAAGATGGAAATCTTCAGCCCTTACTTTTATTTTGAGAATAATTAATCTAAAAAACCTCACACATTATTAAATCCGTCGCCCCGCACATACCATCGACGTATTTCTTCGAATTTTCAGAAGATGTTTTCAGATTCATCGGATCGTTCAATAACTTTCCAATTTTGTTATTAAACTCACTGGCATTCTTAAGCGAAAAACCACCTCCTACTTCAATTAAGTCTTTTGCCTCTTTAAACTTTCGATAATTAGGTCCGAATAAAACAGGCATACCATAAGTCGCAGCCTCCAATGTGTTATGTATTCCAACACCAAAACCTCCTCCAATGTAGGCTACCTGACCATACTTATAGATGGATGATAACATGCCGATGGTATCTACAATCAATACCCGCGCCTTTTCAACATCATCGGTCGGCTTTGTATATTTCAAATAAGGCACGTTTAACTTTGATTCAATTTGTCGAATATGCTCCTGATGTATTTCGTGCGGCGCAATAATTAATTTGGCCGTTTTATTTACGTTCTGGATGTAATTAATCAATATATCTTCGTCAGGTGCCCAGGAACTACCTGCTACAATCACCTGCTGACCATCTTTGGTAAATTGCTCAATCAATTCAAAACTTTTTGATTCATTGGCAATATCCCTCACGCGATCAAAACGTGTATCGCCCGCCACCACATTGTTTGTAAATCCTATGCTTTTTAATAAGTTCGATGAGACTTCATCCTGCACATAGAATTTCTTGAAAGTTTTTAACATGCTTTTAAACCAAGCACCATAGAATTTAAAAAAAGCCTGATCTTTTCGGAAAATCATTGAAACACCATAAACCGGGATTTCTCTTATCGATAATTGTTTCAGATAATGGAACCAGAACTCATACTTAATGAAGAAAACTTTCTCAGGACGGATGGCATCTATTAACAACATTGCATTTTTACGCGTATCGGCCGGCAAGTAAAATACGTAATCAGCCAATGCGAAGTTTTTTCTTACCTCGTATCCCGATGGTGAAAAAAAGGTAAGTACAACTTTATAATCCGGATGCTGTTCCTTAATCTTTTCAATAACAGGTCGCCCTTGCTCAAACTCACCTAGACTGGCCGCATGAACCCAAACAACCTTTCCTTCAAGCTGCAATTCCTTAAGTTTCTTTGTCGATTCTTTTCGACCCTCATTTAAAAGCCTAGCCTTTACATTAAACGATGACGCAATTTTTATCAATAAAGTATAGGCGGAAATTCCGATGTTATATAAGAATGTCATTGTAGTGATTTTTGGCAAAGATAACAGTAAAAATAAAGTTGGAAACCTTTGCAAGGCAATAATACCATTAAGTCTCAGATTAATAGTTATTTAAGTTGGTTTTGTTTTGGATTTTCATTAACTTAAAGATGTGATTAAAAAGGAGTTACATATGAGTTTTGTATCGCATCATGTCGAACGT
>JAOARW010000027.1 GCA_025210475.1 Carboxylicivirga sp.
AGCTTTTTGATATCTTCGGCCAACAAGCGAGGAGTTTTAAAATAGCATCGTTAGATCGAGTTAAATATGTTAACTATTGTTTGGGCAAATATGATGCCTTCAATGATATCAAGTTCCAAAGTACAGAACAGGAAGAAGTCACCAAGATAAAATCTGAATTAGCTAAGAAACAATTTCAAAACCTAAGTAGTCTTCTTTCAAAAAAGACAATTGCAGAATTTTTAAGTGATCATAATTGGGCTCGTCAGAAGGATGTATTTAAGATTTACTCTACATGTTATCGTGAATTCGCAAATTGTAAAACAGCCAAAACTGATCAATTACTTAAGTTAAATAAAAAGTGTTCTGATACTTATCTCAAATACGCTCATTCAAAAGATAAATCACTAGAGCAAATCACGAGATCAGGAATTTGTGATTTGATTTATACCAACAATCCAAAAGCATCTTCGGCACAATTTCAATTGGATAAGTTTGAAGGTCCACCCGATGTTCCGGATAAAACTAGAGAATATTCCAGGACTTATTTAAAGGAGCCCGACATCTTATATGGTTTAGGATAGATCCTGGTAAGCCAACGGATGTATCCTAAATTAAATAGGCACTTTACAATTTGTGAGTATTTCATTCTTATGAAATTGCTTAATTGTACGCACTTTTAAGTGTGCCTGGGTTGATATGCACTTAGTTGAAGTTGTGGTAATCACGAGGGTATTTCACGCATAATTCTCGGCCTATAAATGTGTCTAAATCAGTCTTTTCTTTAAATTAAGAGAGCCTTCGGTTAGAACATAAATTCTTCTTGATTCTAGTTTTGTTACTAAGGCTTCCACTCTTTTAATCGGCCAATTTTAGCGCGTTACGGCTAAATGAATAGGTCGTACTTCACAAATAAAAATATGCCTGATTTAATTATTAAACACTACGTCTATTACTAAAGCCAGTAAATGTCTTCCCTTTTTAAGACTGCATATTAGGCGTATATTCTATAAAACAAACACTAACTATTGAAAGTGTTATTGAGCCCATAAATTAGCCTTATTTAGGCTAAATGTGGATGAATATCGTCATGTATTCGATTGTATTGTACTTCTTAAAGAAAACTACCGTATCGCTCAAATCTAAACAATATAATGTTTCAAAGGTTGCGGTTATGGTCGGTTTTAACGATCCCTTGTACTTTAGCCGTTGTTTTAAAAAACAATTTGGTATATCCCCTAGTCAGTTTTAAAGACGACAACATAAGAATTTTAGGCCAATTGTTTTGATAGGATTAGGCCTTGGTTGGTAAAAACAAATCCATTTTATGAGTGGCCTGCTGGTATTGATAAGTTTTCTATATCACATATTCTCAGCCGAATCAGGCATAAGAAAATTGAGTTCGAGAATAGTATAAAGAATGTTACGAATGTGTAACAAGGGCCAAACAAAAAAGGTTAGCTATAACAGCTAACCTTCTGATTTTCAATCGTCGGGATGACAGGAAGCCATCCCTATTCTATAATATTCAGTGATTCAGTAATATACCAACTTGAATTCATTTCAGGTAACCGAATAGGTAACGGTTTCGACAGAAATATTCAATAATCCTGTGTTAATAATCTAAATAAGAACGTTTTGATGTAAATTTAAGTAATTTGACATATTTTGCCAATAATCAATTGAGGAATAACAATGATTTGTATACAACGAATATATATATTCTACTTACATTTTATATTGTTGTAATATTAAGTGGCAACATTAGAAGTTTAGTGATTGGACATAATAAAAATATAATGCGAATCATCTCAGAATTTTTAAAGACCTACCATGCTCTATTTTCTATTTCATTAATTCTTTAAATACTACGTTGAAATTGCTCTTTGAAATTTATGGATGCTTTAAAATAAAGTTGATTTAATACGAAATTCAATAAACACTTTAATTAGAAAGTTTGTAAGAGATTAGGTAAATACACTGCAAAATTAAGTTTGAATCATTACTTATTCTATTAGTTGTCAAAGATTGATTACAAATGTTGCGTTATTACAACATTTGTAATCCTTAAGGATCTGTTTAAGTAATATATTTGCAGATGCTTAAATAAAATTCTTGATTCTATATTATTATTTTGAAATGATTAACAAGTATATTGGTTTGATTGTATTATTTATCGTGTTAGCTGCGGATGTGTCAGGTAATAATGAGAAGATTAACTTTAGAAGAGTTACGCCACCCGGTGGATTGTCGTTTCAACATATTAATGATATTGAACAGGATAAACAAGGTAATATTTGGTTAGGAACATATGATGGAGTATTTAGATATAATTCCAAATCCTTTAAGCATTTTTTTCATCATAGGTTAGATTCGACTTCATTAATTAATAATGAGACAACTACTTTATTGATTGATAGAAATAATACTTTATGGGTTGGTACCCATGAAGGAGTATGTGTGTTTGATATAGAGAAGCAGAGCTTCGACAGGATAGATTACTGGCGAGAAGATGAAAATCAGGTCACTCAAATTATTCAGGATATTAAACAAGATAAAAAAGGTAATATTTGGATAGTAGAACAGGAATGTGTTGGCATTCTTGATCAATCTACTCATTTGTTACGAACTCTTAAGTTGCAGAATGGTGATAAGGCCACGTGTATTTTCTTTAATAAAGAAGATGTGGGATTTATAGGAACCAATAGTGGCTCAGTGTACAAAATTGATCGCGATAGTTTTGCAGCGATTAAAATAATAAAGCAAAGTGGGCAAAGTGTATCTACTTTATATGCACAGTCAAGTACTATTTGGGTTGGCTATAAAAGGAGTGGTATACAAAGATTCAATATTGATGGCGAGTTATTGAGGAGTTATTGGGAGACAGGAAAATTAGACGAACAACAGGTTCGTGATATAATATGCGATGATAAACAAAATATATGGGTTGGAACATATAACGGTTTATTCATGATTAAGGAAGAGAATTTGTATCATTTCAATCAAAAAACTCATGCCGAACTTAGTCATAATTCGATATTTGCGTTGTTTAAAGATAACAGTGGCGCTATTTGGATTGGAACCTGGTCAGGAGGGCTAAATTATTTGAACTATAACGATAATGTATTTAAAAATTACAGGAAAAATAATTCTCTTTCTTCTATTAGCAACAATGTAGTGAGTTCATTTACTCAAATGGCAGACGGTACAATGTATATAGGTACTGAGGTAGGAGGGTTGAATAAATTTAATAC
Organism: Carboxylicivirga sp.; assembly: GCA_025210475.1. GTDB lineage: Bacteria > Bacteroidota > Bacteroidia > Bacteroidales > Marinilabiliaceae > Carboxylicivirga. The sequence goes on from JAOARW010000027.1 coordinate 3,234, forward strand.
TAATACAAAACTATTTCATAGTATAGAACTGAAGGGCCATAATGATGTCGATTATAATATAAAAACGCTTTATACTGATTGTTATGATGGATTATGGGTTGGTACTTATAACGACGGGCTATTTTATCGCCCTCGAAATAGTAAAAAGTTTATACAATTCGACCATGGTAATGAAGATGGTAGACATGTTTCTAATAAAAGTATATATTCAATTGTCGGAGATACATCTGGTGTTTGGATTGGAACTGATGGTGGAGCAGTTAATTATTATAGTTATAAAAGCAAGGAAATTAGTTTTTTTAATAGTTTATTTCCTAACATAACATTACCATGTAGATATGTAAGGAGTTTGCTTCTTGATAATGCAAAGCGCTTGTGGATTGGAACACATAGCGGCCTCTTTAGGATTCAAGATGGATGTTTAAACACTTTCGAAACAGAGGGAGATAAAGCGATAAGTGATTCGCATATATTACACTTGAATCAGTTGCATGATGGTAGAGTATGGGTATCTACTAAGGCTGGTGGAGTATCAATAATCAATCCCCAAAATGATAATGTAACTGTTTTTGATACTAATGGTTTATTAAAAGAGAAAAGTGTTTATGGTGTAATCGAAGACACAAATAATAAGTTATGGCTAACGACAAAAGCAGGTTTAATCCATTACGATACAAAAAAGAAAACTATTCAACAGTTCTCTCTTTCTGATGGCGTTCAAGGAAATGTGTTCAATCCACAGGCTTTATATTTGGCATCTAATAATAATATCTATATTGGAGGCACAAATGGATTTTCTCAGTTTAATGCATCAAAGATTAATTCTAATAAAAGAGCACCGAACGTTATTATTGATAATGTAATGATCAATAACAAAAGACGATTGTATATTAGTCAAGGTTCAATAAGTATACCGTCAACCATTAAGCTTAAGGCTAATGAAACAGATATAACTTTTGATTTTGCCGCAGATAATTATCTTCTGCCAGAAAAGAATAGGTTTAAATACCGCTTGCTAAATTTTAATGATGAATGGATAGAGGCAGGTAAGGAGGGGATTGCAGTTTATACAAATCTTCCAGATGGTGATTATATTTTTGAGGTCAAGGCGTCAAATAATGATGGTATATGGAGTAATTCACCAACGGTATTAAATGTCTTAATTGCAACACCTTGGTGGCGTAGTGGTATAGCTTTAATGCTTTATTTTATTTTGTTGTTGGCAATTGTAGCAGTAGTTGTAAAAACAATAAAAGAAAGACAGAAATTGAAAAACGAGGTTTTCATAGAAAAGTTTGAACGTCAAAATGAAGAACATATTCATGAAATGAAGTTAAAGTTTTTTACAAATATTTCGCATGAATTCCGAACGCCTTTAACATTGATCAATGGACCTGTCAAAAAACTAATTAAGTCAGATAATCTTGATCCTGAACAAAAAAATACTCTTGGGGTGGTATTACGCAATTCTAATCGCTTATTAAAATTGATTAATCAAGTATTAGACCTTAGGACGTTTGAGAAAGATTTTAATCAATTGAATGTAGAACGATTTGACGTGTATGAATTCATAGCGGAAAGATCAATGTTCTTTGCAGAAGAAGCAAAGAATAAAAATATAAAATTTGATATTAATATACCAAAGGATAAGCAGGAAATAGAGGCAGACCCGGACATGTTAGATAATATTATTTTTAATTTATTATCAAATGCATTCAAATATACGCCTGAAAATCGTAAAGTATCTATTGCCATTGCACAACAAGGGTTTGATTATTCGAATAAATTCGCTAATCAGTTAAAATTTGGTCATCTTTCCAATGAAGATTTTTTTGAATTGACCATCGAGGACACGGGTAATGGAGTTGATAGTGAGGATATGTTGAAGATTTTTAATCGATTTGAAAGAGGAAAAACTGTAGGGAAAAATAGTACGGGAATTGGTCTCTCTATGTGCAAAGAATATGTACTTCTTCATCATGGTGAAATTATTGCTCAAAGTAATCCGGGGAAAGGAACTCGTTTTACCATTAAAATGCCATTAAAGCAAGTTTCACAAAATTTAATATTTGGGGTTAAAAAGAATGGTGATCAAAAAGAGGTAGAAAAAGTTATGGATTTAAAAGATCTGAATACTTCAACGAAATCTGATATTGTTTATGAAGTTCTTGTTGTTGAAGATAATCCCGATCTTAGACAATATATTTGCAATCTACTTAGTCCGTTTTATAATGTATTAGAGGCTGCTGACGGAGTAGAAGCAATAGAAATACTTGAGTTGAAACATTGTGATATAGTTGTATCGGATATTATGATGGCCAATATGGATGGTTTGGAGTTATGCAAGGCTATCAAGTCTCAAATGGCATTAAATCATATTCCAGTTGTTTTGCTGACCGCTCTAGCATCTATAAAGAATAAGATGAGTGGCCTTGAAGTCGGAGCAGATGCTTATGTGTCCAAACCATTTGAAGATGAGCTTTTACTGATTCAGATCAAAAACTTATTAGAGCAGAGAACCAATTTAAGAGAATCATTTAAATCACGATTAATAGATGCAAATGAAAATAATTCAAGTGTAGATGAAAACCATTTTATTAAAAAAATCAATCATGTAATTGGATCGAATTTTACAGAGGAGAGTTTCTGCGTAGAGGACCTTGCAAAAAAAATTGGTTTACATAGAAGTCAATTACATAGAAAATTAAAGCATTTAACCAGTTATTCTGCTACAGAATATATTCGTATATATAGATTAAAAAAAGGAGCTGAATTGCTCAGAGGAAGACAACACTCAGTAGATCAAGTGGCTTTTCTTGTTGGTTTTGGATCAAGATCATATTTTAGTAAGTGTTTTAAAAGCTTCTTTAATGTGTCACCCAAAGAATTTCAGCGTACTAATAGTCAAGGCTAAAAAAGTGTTAAATCAAAATTTCAATATTTGGTCAGTGTTTTTTCTAAATAGAAATATCCGCTAAATTATTAATTGGTCTTCCGTCTTAAGGATGTAGTTTTTGTTAAAAATATAAATTGAATATACTGTACTTGCCAATTTTTTACCTGAAATACTTGATTTATCTAATAGCTTTTGAAGTTGTCAGATGATTTTTACTATCAATCACTCCAATCCATAGTGGAGAACGATATTGATAGTAAAAATCAAAAAAAATGATGTGTGATGGATTTTTAACTAGGTCACGTAGACTGTAAAATCCATTCTTGCCTTTTACAAATAAACTCAAGCCAGAATTAACATAGAAAGCTTATCATTATCAATGTTGAGATTAACTTGTTATTTTTTTAGTGTCTTATTTTTCGAATGAATTGATGTTTATAGAAGATGGTACAAATTAATCAATCATTTGTTCTACTAATATGTATTTGAATAATCTATCTACTCAATTAAGAGTTCGGATAATCCTCACATAATCTGATTGATTAAGCATGTTGCATGCGTACAACATTACTACACATTATACAACAAAAGTGTACATTTTCTCAACAATTGACTTATTAAAAGTTAAAAATAATCCACCAATTTCGACTCAGAAAATATAAGGTTAAAAACAAGATTATAAAAAAGACATGATTAAAAGGGGTGTTTGTCTCATTAGTATTTGTTTGTTATTAATAATAACGTGTCAGGTCAATGCGCAGAAGGTAAAAGGACGAATTTATAGAAAGGGTTGGATTGATTTAAATAAGAATGGTAGTATGGATATTTATGAAAATCCATCAGCTGACATTGAGGATCGAATTCAAGATTTGCTGTCTCAAATGACCATGAATGAAAAGACAGTTCAAATGGTTACTTTATATGGTTATGGTCGCGTATTAAAAGATGATTTACCAACTCCTGAATGGGAAAATGAAATTTGGAAGGATGGGATTGGGGCTATTGATGAGCATCTTAATGGCTTTGTACAGTGGGGCAAAGCTCCTTCTGATAATGAACATTGCTGGCCAGCTTCTAAACACGCTAAAGCAATAAATAAAGTACAACGGTTTTTCATTGAGGATACAAGACTAGGTATACCAGTGGATTTTACCAATGAAGGTATTCGGGGAGTGGAAAACTTAATTGCGACTAATTTTCCTACCCAATTAGGGATTGGTCAGACATGGAACAGATCTTTGGTTCATAAGATAGGTGAAATAACAGGAAAAGAGGCACGCGTATTGGGCTATACAAATGTTTATGCCCCAATATTAGATGTGGGACGAGATCAGCGCTGGGGCCGGATGGAAGAAGTGTATGGAGAGTCACCTTTTTTGGTTGCTGAACTGGGAATAGAAATGACAAAGGGATTACAAGAGGAAGGAAACGTTGCTGCAACTGCGAAACATTTTGCAATATATAGTGCTAATAAAGGAGGAAGAGAAGGTCTGTCTAGAGTTGATCCTCAAATTTCATATCGCGAATCTGAGAATATACACTTATATCCTTTTAGAAGAGTTATCGAAGAAGCAAATATTATGGGTGTCATGAGTTCTTATAACGATTACGATGGAGTCCCAGTACAAGCCAGTTATTATTACCTAACTGAAAAACTAAGAAAAGAATATGGTTTTAAGGGTTACGTAGTATCAGATAGTGATGCGGTAATTTATTTATATAATAAGCATAAAACAGCCAAAGACTACAAGGAAGCTGTTCGCCAATCTGTAGAAGCAGGATTAAATGTACGTTGTACGTTTCGCAGCCCAAGTTCTTTTGTTCTGCCATTAAGAGAGTTGATAGAAGAAGGTGGCCTTTCACTTGAAACGATCAATGAAAGAGTTGCAGATATTCTAAGAGTGAAATTTCAGATAGGGTTGTTTGATAATCCATATGTTGAGGATACCAAAAAAGCTGATCAAATAGTTAATTGTGAAAAGCACAATGAAATTGCTTTACAAGTATCAAAAGAATCATTGGTTCTATTAAAAAATGAAGATGAACTTTTGCCATTAAATATTGATAAAATCAAAAAGATTAGTGTGTGTGGACCCAATGCACATGATGCAAGTTATGCATTAACACATTATGGGCCTCTAGCTGTTGAAGTGACAACAGTGTTGGATGGTTTAAGAAATGAAGTTGGGGGTAAGTGTGAAATTGTTTATACAAAAGGTTGCGAGATTGTTGATGAAAATTGGCCTGATAGTGAATTGATATCAACGGTATTAAATGAAAAAGAATTAAACGAAATTGAAAAGGCCAGGAAGGATGCGGCAGAGTCAGATGTTGCAATTGTAGTGGTTGGAGGATCTCAACGTACTTGTGGAGAGAATAAATCTCGGACAAGCTTAAACTTACCAGGCCACCAGTTAGACTTAATACAAGCAGTATATAGCACAGGAACTCCTACAGTGGTGATCGTAATAAGTGGTAGACCACTTAGTATCAACTGGACAGCTAAAAATATTCCTGCAATACTTCAGGCATTTTATCCAGGTTCAAAGGGAGGTGAAGCAATATCGGATGTTTTATTTGGAAAGTACAATCCAGGAGGAAAGCTAACTGTTACTTTTCCTAAAACAGTTGGACAAATACCTTTTAACTTCCCGGCAAAACCTAACTCACAAGTAAATGCATGGGGGCAAACTGGTTTAAAAGGGAAACGTTCTAGGGTAAATGACTGCATCTTTCCATTCGGATATGGTTTAAGCTATACATCCTTTAAATATAGCAATTTACAAATCACACCGAAAGTTATAAGTACGAAGCAAAAAGTAAAAGTAAGTCTTGATGTGACTAATACTGGCGATGTAGCAGGCGATGAGATTGTACAGCTTTATACTAATGATATTGTTAGTAGTGTTACAACTTATGAAAAGAATTTGAGAGGTTTTGAACGTATTCATTTAGAAACAGGAGAGACACAAAAGGTTGCTTTTGAATTATCACCTGATGATCTGATGTTGATTAATGAAAACAAAAAGCGGGTTGTTGAACAGGGAGAGTTTAAAGTGATGATTGGTGCATCATCAGAAGATATTCGATTAAATGGAAAGTTTGAAGTTGTTGATATAGAAAATCTTGCTAAGATTTTAGAATCAAAATCCAAAATAAGTACATCTAATTTTATTAAAACAGAGCAGAGACAACAAGATGTATACAAATTGGTAGATGGAGATTGCAATATTGCCTGGAATGCTGGTGCTGGCAAAGCGGCTATTGATTTTGAGTTGATTGATAAAGCATTGCCTAAACAGTTAGGCATTTGCTGGGGAGTAAGTAAAAAGAAGCAATATAAATTTGAAATTCAACTCTCAGGAGGAGGTGGGCAATTTATAACTGTACATCAAGGAGTAGTGTCTTCAGATTCAAAAGGATTTGAGACATATTTATTCGAAGGATTTCCAGCCACTGATCTCAGATTAGTCTGCGAGTCTATTGTAAAAGATGAAAAGGTTGTAATAAACGAGATTAAATTAAAAGAGCTTAAGGGCATAAGTGTTGACTAATTATAGATTATAAATGCTAATTAAAAAATATGAAATTATGAAAAATGACAGTCGGGTTTACATGTGGAAGCAATATTTGCTTTCTTGTTGTAGACTAAAGCTGAAAGTCGGAATGTTGACCTGTGTAGTATTACTATTGCATTCAATTAATGTTGGTGCAGTTAGATATGAAGATCGTATTTCTGATGAGAAGTTTATTGCGCAGCAAGATAAATTTTCAGTTTCGGGTATTGTTAAAGATGAAAATGGAGATCCAATTCCGGGTGTATCCGTGGTGTTGGATGGCACAACGGTTGGAACTGTAACAGGAATGAGTGGGGAATATCAACTTAGTTTGCCACAAAAAAACGGTGTGCTTGTTTTTTCATTCATTGGAATGGAGACTCAAAAGATAGAGCTAGGAACGGTTACTATAATCAATATTCAAATGGAAAGTTCGGCATTTGATTTACAGGAAGTCGCTGTTGTTGCATATGGAACAAAAAAGAAGGTTACTATTACAGGTGCTGTTTCATCTGTGGGAACTGAGGAATTGACAAAAATGCCTTCGCCATCGGTTAATAATATGTTAGCGGGTTCGGTTTCTGGACTTTCCTCAGTACAGGTAAGTGGACAACCCGGTGAAGATGCTGCTCAACTTTTTATTCGAGGGGTATCTACTTTAACATCCTCATCACCTCTCGTTTTAGTTGATGGTGTAGAACGGGGAATGTCACAGATTGATCCAAATGAAATTGCTGATATTACGGTATTAAAAGATGCATCTTCTACGGCTGTTTTTGGTGTACGAGGCGCAAACGGTGTAATATTAGTTACCACAAGAAGAGGAAAGGAAGGTAAACCAAAAATCAGTTTTTCATCTACGTTTTCGTTGCAAGCACCTACTCGTTTAGGCAAGTATGCAAATGCAAAGGATTACATGACGTATATGAATGAGGCTGACGTTAATGATGGTAGAGATCCTTCTTTTTCACAAGAGATATTGGATATCTACGATAATCCAAATCGTAATAAGTTAATCTATCCCGATACTGACTGGCAAGCATTGTTATATGATGATGTAGCACCACAGCACCAACACAACGTGAATATTTCAGGTGGTTCTAAGCGCGTAAGGTATTTTGCTTCTTTTGGTATGCTGAATCAGAAAGGTATATTCAATGGAAACGATGGTTTGGATTACGATGGTAATTTTTCTTATAAACGAAATAACTTAAGAGCTAACCTGGATATTGACGTCACAAAAACAACTTTGTTATCTGTGAATATCGGAGGTAGAATTGAAAAGAGAAATGAGCCTCAGGGATATGGCGATAATTTCTTCAAGACAATACGCGAGGCGAATCCTTTAAGCCCAGGTTTGGTTGATGGTAAAAATATTCTGCCAAACAATTTCTATACTGTTGTTCCTCGTAGCGGCATGGATTTTTACAACCGGGGTGTTGATAATAGAACTACAAACGTTTTAAATATTGACTTCAAATTGAAACAGGATTTGGATTTTATTACTGACGGTTTAGATATCAGTTTAAAAGGTTCATACAACAGTAACTATTGGTACGAAAAAACGCGTACGATGTCTCGTCCATCATACATGCCGTGGATAAGAAAAGATGTACCTTGGTTGCCTGAACCCGAGACAGAGGAGGAAGGTAATCAGGTAATTCTTATCAAAGATGGTGATTACGGAGAGGTAGATTATGATACCGATTCAGGCAAAGGAAGAGATTTTTATGTAGAAGCAGCATTGAACTATAAGCGTTCCTTTGGAGTGCACAATGTTAGTGGGCTATTGATGTATAATCAATCAAGATTATACTACCCCTACAATAAATACTATAACGTAAATTATGTGGATCTCCCTGAAGGATACGTTGGTCTAGTAACGCGAGCTACTTATGATTATAAAAGCAAATATCTGCTCGATATTAATATGGGGTATAATGGTTCCGAAAAATTTCATCGAAAGCAGCGATATGGTTTATTCCCATCAGCTTCGGCTGGTTGGGTAGTTAGTGAAGAGAATTTTTTCGGTGATAGCAACGTTTTTTCTTTTATTAAATTAAGAGCTTCGTATGGAATTGTAGGAGCTGACAATATTGAACGATTCTTGTATTTGCCTGACTCATATGCTTTCGGTGGTGGATATAACTTCGGTGGCGTATCGAATGGAAATTGGGTTGATGGAGCTTATGAAGGTTCTATTAATAACAAAGACGTTACATGGGAAACCGCCCACAAACAAAACTACGGTATTGATATGCGGATGTTTGATGCGAGATTCTCACTAGGAGTTGATGTGTTTAAGGAAAAACGTGACGACATCTTAATTCGGAGAAATACGTATCCGATATTTGTAGCTTATACCCCTCCTGCGGTAAACCAGGGTAGGGTAGATAATGAAGGTTTTGAATTCAACCTTAAATGGAGCGAAAAAGTAAAGAACTTTAGATATACGATCGGTCTATTAGGTTCGTATGCAAAAAATACCGTTGTGTACAAAGATGAAGTACCAAATCCTGACAATCCATGGACTCTTGCTACCGGTCATCCGCTAGGACAGCCATTTGGATATAAGTTCTTAGGATTCTATCAGGAAGGCATGCTAAACAACCAGGAAAAGGATGCTAAGATTTCGCAACCTGCTATACAGGAGGGTGATTGTGTTTATGCGGACTTAAATGGAGATGATGTAATTGATAAAAATGACAAAACAGCTATCGGATACCCTAATTATCCCGCTTGGTCAGGTGGATTAAATATTGATTTAGAGTATAAGAAATGGTCATTCACCATGAATTGGAGTGGAGCAACGCATGTTTCACGTGTACTAGAAGATGTATTAACAATGCCGTTAGGATCAACTGGCGATCGTTCGTTGATGCAAAATCAATTTGATAATCGTTGGACACCTGAAACAGCAGAAACAGCAACCTTGCCGCGAGCCACAATTAGTGGAGTCGCTGCTAATAGCAAGGCGTCATCATTATGGATTAAAGATGCAAGTTATGTGCGTTTAAGAAATATCAGGTTACAATACTCTATTGAGGGCGCATGGATGGATAAAATAGGTATGAAAAGCATGAAGGTTTATGCTATTGGTTATAACCTGTTGACATTTGATAAGTTAGGTGTTCTAGACCCAGAAATTAGAACACAAGGAAAACCAACTTATCCTATTATGAAGATGTATAGTTTAGGTGTTAACCTCTCTTTTTAACGAATGAAATAAGTTTAAACAGATGAAACGATTAATCAAAAATATACTTTTTATCTCAGGTGTTATTGCTTTATTAAGTACTAATGCTTGTGTTGATGAGTTCATGGTTGGAGATGAATTTCTCGTCAAACAACCAAGTACTGATGTGACCGAGGATACCATATTTAATGATGCGGTATATGCAAGACAGTTCCTTTGGAATTCATATAAGTACATGTACTACGGTCTGGTTGATCCTACTAATCAATACCAGCGATTGGGCACAGAAAGTATAAATGTGTTAGGAGATGATTGTCAGAGCTTCTTAAACTGGGCAAACGGATCAGCATATTATTACCAGGGCTTTATGAATGCATCCAATGAAGGAAGCAATTCAAAATGTAATTATAGCAGAGCGCGTCGCTGGGACGGAATTCGTGCAGCCTGGGTATTTATTGAAAATGCAGAAAGGGTACCGAATTTTGATGATGGTGAAAAAGAACGTTTAGTTGCAGAAGCAAAAATGATTATTGCGTGTAATTACGCTGATATGTTCCGTCACTTCGGAGGACTGCCATTAGTTAAAAAGGCATATAGACCTGCTGATAACACAACAATTGGTAGAGCCACACTAGAAGAAACGGTTAAATTCATTACTGACCTATGTGATGAAGCAGCAGAGAATTTACCATGGCAATTAGAGGAAGATGATATCAGTGTATGGGCCGGTCGTTTTACTGGCGCCGCAGCAAAAGGTCTTAAAACTAGAATTCTGTTGTACGCTGCTAGTCCATTATTTAACTCTGGTGATACCTGGAGCACTATATCTAATGAGTCAGTTACTAACTTACAAAGTACTTATGGAAACTACAATGCTAGTCGTTGGGATGATGTTGTTAAGGCATGTGAAGATTTCTTTAAAAGAAATGGTGGTTTGGCACCTAACTCTGGTATATACACTTTGCATCAGGATGCTGATTATCGATTAGCTTACAGAAATGCATATTTAAACAGAAGTAACAGCGGGATGTTAATTTCGACTCGCAGAAGCAATAAAGTGCCTTCTGTGTGGGATAAAAAGTATTTTCCTACTATGTGGGTGAGATGGCGTGGTCTTCAGCCTACTATTGAAGGTCTGAATGCATATCCAAAAGCAGATGGCTCACCATTCTTAAATGAAGATATGCCATGGAAAAAGTCTAATCCAGAGCAACAGGCTGAGCTTGACAATGGCACATATGTTGATCCTTTTGATAATCGTGATCCACGTTTATATGAAACATCTCATATTACTGGTAAGAGCTATTACTATGGTAGTAAATACGAAGGATATATGGGTGGTAAACACCGTAAAGATCGAGAAGATGGTTCTCAGATAAACGTAGCCAAAGGACCTGCTGTATCAGGATTTATGAACTATAAGTTTACTCTTAATTTTAAAGATGAATATAATGGTAACACTATTCACTGGCCATATTTGCGATTAGCTGAAGTATACTTGACTTATGCCGAAGCTCTTGTTATGGTTGGTCGTGCCAATGAAGCTTATCAATGGGTTGATGCCGTTAGAGCGCGTGTCGGTTTAGCTGGTATTAAGGAAGCGAATCCAAATAAATTAGCAATTGATGTTACTCATCCAGATTTTAGTGTTGCAACTCCTTCTGATGAGTTCCTATTAAAAGAAATACTAAGAGAACGTAATTGTGAGTTTACTGCCGAAGATGTACGCTATTTTGATTTAGTGCGTTGGCGTTGTAAAGATGACTTCAAAAAACGCTTACACGGTCTGTTAATTTGGAGATATAAGAAGGAGAATGGAACAATCGTAGATGATGACGCCTCATTCGTCTTTAATGAGTTTCCAATGAATAAGAGATATCTGCAAGATGGAGAGCAGGGTAAGGAGCAAATTATTAAGATATATCCTGAAAACAGAGATCATAGTATTTCTGAAGATCCGCACAGTGGAATGTGGGAGCCTAAGTGGTATCTTTCTGCATTTCCAACAGCTGAGTTAAACAAGAATTATGGGCTAACACAAAACCCAGGTTGGTAGTAGCGCCTGTGCAAGTATTTATCAAAGAGGTTTAGTTTACAAATCTCTATGGTACTTGACAGGAATATCGAAACTTAAAAATTGACGGAAATGAAAAAGATAAATATAGCATTATGTATGTGTCTTTTATGGGCATTAGGACTGCATAGTTTTGCGCAATCTAATGTCATAACTGGTACATTATTAGATGAAAATAAAAATCCGATCGGAGGTGCAAAAGTTGAGTTACTAAATAGTGATGTAGTAGTTTTTACTGATACAAAAGGGCAGTATACTATAACGGGCAGTAAAGGCGATACGGCCAGAGTGAGCACTATCACAAATTTTGCTAAAGACATCGTGTTAGCATTGGATTTAGTTACTGTTTTGGACTTGAAGCATAAACCATTGGAAAATGGTAATGGTATCATAAAACACAATTCTAAGACAGCAATGAATGGCAATAGTGTATTCGCTAATCAGCTTGAGAAGTCAACTGGACATATTGCTACTTCTAATGCTTTAATCGGTGAATTGCCAGGACTGATCGCAAGGAGTTCGAGCGGTTTTGCAATTGAAAACAATGCTAAATTGAATTTTCGTGGCATGGGAACGCCGCTTATCCTTATTGATGGCTTTGAAAGAAATATCGACGACATCAATGTTGACGAAATTGAATCAGTTACCTTATTAAAGGATGCAGCATCAATGGCCATTTATGGCCATAAAAGTAGTGCTGGTGTAATGAGTATTACAACTAAACGAGGAAAATATGATGGTATAGAAATCGGTTTTAGTTATAATCATAGTGTGAACTTTGCACAGCCATTCGAAAAAATGGTGAATGCCTTTGATTATGCCAATGGAATTAATGAAGCACTGGTAAATGACGGCTTGCCTAAGCGATACAATAACTATCAGCTTGATGCATATCAGTTCAATAAGGATCCTAATGTATATGCCAACGTAAATTGGGCAAATGAAGCACTTAAAGATGTAGCACACTCTAATAGCTATGATTTTAATGTTAGAGGGGGTGGTAAGTTTATTCGGTACTACTCATCAGTGGCTTTAGATACAGACAATGGTTTTGTTGGTGTTGATGCACCTGATTCGTCAGTTCCTAACCAATTCAAATATTCTAACTTGAATGTTCGTAGTAATTTAGACATCACGTTGTCAAAAAGCACTTTGTTATCATTGAATTTGCTTGCTAAATTAAATGAAAACAGTAGCCCGTTATTAGGAGACTCAGATTTGATGAAAACTCTTTATGATACTCCATCGGCTGCTTTCCCAGTTAAAACAGCGAATGGCGAGTGGGCGGCAAGTACTATCTGGAAGACAAATCCAATAGCAGATTTAAAGACTGCCGGTTTCTTAAAGTATCATACACGTATGCTTTGGACGGATTTCGCAATTGATCAGAAGTTGGATGTTATTGTAAAAGGTCTTAGAGCAAAGGTGAGCTTCGCCTATGATAGTTATTCAAGGATTTATGAAGATAAGAAAAAAGCTTATAGAACGGAGACGATCACAACACCTTTTGATGAGGCTGGTAACCCATTAGAGGTTGAATATAGCCAAGTTGGCGAAAATGAAGCAAGTTATAGCTTTAGAAGCTGGTTAAATAATCAAGCACAACATACTACTGTAAAAGGATTACTTGATTATACAACTACGATCGGGCGTTCGATCCTGAATGTTGGTTATCTAACTCAATATACTCATTTAGTAGGTTTAGGTATTCAAAAGACTTACAATAGATCAAATCATTCATTATTTATGTCATATAAATATGATGATCGTTTTATCTTAGACGGAACTGTTACTGCTGCTGCATCAAACGTGCTTAACCCAGAAGATCAATGGGGTTATTTCCCTGCTGTTTCAAGTGCCTGGATTATTTCTAATGAAAGGGCTCTCAAGGATTCAAAAGCAGTTAATTTCTTAAAGTTATCAGCCTCATGGGGTATGACAGGAAGTGATGATGTTGGTTTCAACAAGTATGAGCAAGCATATTCTATAGGCAAGTCATACTATTTCGGAAACTATGTAAGTACTCCTACCTTAGAATTGGGAACACTACCAGTTAATAACCTTACGTATGAAAGGAATACGATGATCAACATAGGTTTAGAGGGTAGCTTATATGATCACTTTAATTTCGCGGTTGATGTTTATCAGAACCGTATGACTGATCTGTTAACGAATATTGATGACATCAATTCAGCAGTTGTTGGTGTAAATCCAGGCAAAGCAAACAATGGTGAAATCAAATATAAAGGATACGAGATTGCAGCTGGTTACAACAATAACCTTGGTGATTTCAAATATTCTTTACATGGTCAGTTCTCAAAGGTTAAGAGTGAGATTGTAAACATGAACGAACAAGCTCGTAAAAATGATTTTAACAGACGAACAGGTCATGCGGTAGGTCAGGTATTTGGTTTGGAGGCCGTTGGATTCTTCAAAGATAAGGCTGATATAGCAAGTAGTGATATGCATACATTTACTCAAGTTCAACCAGGTGATATCAAGTATAAAGATCAGGACGGTAATGGTATCATTGATGAGCATGATAAGGTCGCATTAGGTTATAGTAAGGATATTCCTGAGATTTACTATTCTTTTGGTGCAAATATCGAGTATAAAAATTTAGGTTTAAATCTGATGTTCCAAGGCGTTTCAAATTATAGTACTATCCTTAATACTGATAGCTACTATAGACCGTTGGTAGATAATAAGAATATTTCACAACTTTATTATGACAATCGCTGGAGTAATGGTAACGATGATGCATTGTATCCTCGATTAACTACTCAGGAAAATGAAAATAATGAGCAAGTATCAACAGTGTGGTTGCAGGATAAGTCATACTTAAAGCTTAGATGTGCAGAATTGTATTACAACTTACCTTCTCAATGGTTAAGTGGCATCAATATAAGTAAGACAAAAGTTTTTGTGAGAGGTTATAATTTATTGTCCTTCGATAAGATGAAGATGGGCGATGCTGAGTCAGTTGGCAGGAACTATCCGATGTACCGAACAGTTAACTTCGGCGTTAACGTTAGTTTTTAAGTTGTAAATCAAAAATATTAAAATTATGAATAGAATATATTATATATGTTTATTTACAGTGATATTTCTAGGGTTTACTTCATGTGAAGATTTCCTGGAATATGATGAGTCATCAACAATAGACAAAGATATGGCCTTCAGCAATATGGAAAGGGCCTCTAAGGTGGCATTAAACTGCTATACTTATATTAAACACGATTTTAGCGGTGCTATGCGTTCTTCTGCCTGTGATGAGTCAGTATATGTATGGCCTAACAGTTCAATCCATCGCTACTACAACACCAGTTGGTCACCTTTTACAACGGTTGACGATAAGTGGAGCCATTATTACGACGGTATTTTCGCTTGTAATAATTTCTTGGAAAATGGTGCTGATCTAGAGTTTTTAGAGTATAGCTACGATGAAAATTATGAAAATGATTTTGCCAACTATAAAAGCTTCAAATGGGAAGTACGTGCTTTACGTGCATTTTATCACTTTGAGTTAGCTAAAAGATATGGTGCTATTCCGGTTGTTGAAAAAGTGCTTGACGTTAAAGAAGCTAACCAGGTAAAGCAAAAAAATGCCAAAGAAGTGATGCAATGGATTGGAGATGAGTGTGAAGCTTGTTATGAGAATTTGCCTGAAAAATATGACTTTTCGGGTAACCCATATAATGGTCAGGCTGGTCGTGTGACAAAGCTTTTCGTGAAAGCACTAAAGTCAAGAGCATTACTTTATGGTGCGAGTCCATTGCACAACAATGGTGTTTATAATATGGATATGTTACGCAATTCTGCAAAGGCTTCACTTGATGTTATTAATACAATGGAAGAAGCTGGTGTCAAGCTAAGTAGGATCAGATACACAGACTTATGGAATGCAAGTGGTGATAAACATGTAAAGTGTAAGGAAGTAATAGCTAAAGTACGCATTAATTCAACTAATAGTTTTGAAAAAACAAACTTTCCAATTTCAGTAGAAGGAGGTAAGAGTGGAAACTGTCCTACGCAAAACTTGGTTGATGCATATGATATGCAATCAGGCTTTACTTATGATCCACAAAATCCATATGCTAATCGTGATGAGCGTTTATTACACACTATTGTGGTTAATCAATCGGAATGGGCTTATGGTGAAACAATGAATATCTATAAAGGAGGTAAAGATGGAGCGCCGATTAAAGGAGCGACCCCAACAGGTTATTACCTTAAGAAGTTTGCCATGAATAATACAAACTTGAATTCTGCTAATGAAACAAAGCATAAAATGATCTGGATTTTATTTCGCTTAGGTGAAATGTATCTGAATTATGCAGAGGCAGCAAGTCAAATTAATGGTGTGAACGGTACTGATGCTGAGCTTACTTTGTCCGCTATTGATGCCATCAATAAGGTACGTGATCGTAAAGGACTTTCAATTGATATGATTTCTGAATCTATTGATATAGATGTGTTTATGGCGAAGTGTCGTAAGGAGCGTATGGTTGAGTTAGCATTCGAAGATCATCGTTTTTGGGATGTACGTCGTTGGATGATTGCTCCTTCTACCAACATAATAAAAACTATGAAAATAGAAAAGAAAGCAGATGATACCTTTACTTATGATGTTGAAGTAGACAATAAAACACGTAAGTGGAATGATAAGTATTATTTCTACCCTATTAATCAGAAAGAAATAAGCATAAATAAAAATCTAACCAACAATGGTTGGTAGTATGTTAATGGTGCTGTGGCGAGCAGCACCGCTTTTAATCAGTTATTTAAAATTTAATTTTATGAAGAAGATTGTACTAAAATTAGTTGCAATGTTTGTAGTAACGGCAACTATGAACGCGCAGGAATCAGAAATTTGGTATCCAACACTGAATGATGGGTATACTGTTGTAAATGTGGAAGGTAATGCTGATGCTATCGCAAGTGAGCTATGGATGGGATCAGCGCAGTGTCCTATGTCAAACGAAGAATTAGGCTTCACCAAAAATTTAGGAGGAAGAGCTTTGCGTGCAAGGGCATATATTGGCAGTAGCAGTGATTATTATAAAACGGATTCATATTGTATTTTGAACCCTGTTGATTTATCAGTTTATCCACAGGATAAGGATTTCAAGGTGACATTTTGTGCTATTTGTGAATATTATGAAGCTGCACCAGGTAATCATGGCCAGGTTTTTTCAGTTTACCTAACAACTGATTATACAGGTGATCCAACAACTACAGATTGGGATGATGTTACAGATGATGTAACACCAGACTTTAATCCATTGGATGCTGATGGAAAATGGGGTAAGTATACTTTAGATCTTGAAGATTATAAAGGTGAAGAAAATTTAGTGTTTGCATTTAGGTTCTTCGTTGAAAATGAGGGTGCTATTGATTCAAAGACTGATCGGCCTGGTCGTTGGCGTGTAGGTGAAATTCGTTTCACAACAGGTGATTACGCCACTGCAATTGGTGATGGTGTTGAGGAGAATACTTTTTCTTTCTCTCCAAATCCTGCACAAGAAGAAATTCAAATAATTGGAGAAAATGTTGCTTCATTGACAATTTATGATTTAAATGGTCAAGTGGTAAAAACTGTCGAAAACCCAGCTAATAGCATTAATATTTCGTCTTTATCCCGTGGTTTATACGTCGTGGAAATCAAGGGCGAGGGAGGAAATATAGAAACAGTTAAGTTAATCAAAAAGTAGTGTACTTATTTATTTATGAACGTTAGTAATGACGTTGTAATAGTATTACTTGATATTTTTTTAAAATCGGATATACGCAGGTTGGATTCACTTCAACCTGCGTAATTGCAATAACTAGAGAAAGTACAGGCAGTTTAAATCAAAATTAGATGGGTATGAAAAATTACAGATTCATAATGGTAAAGGTGTTTATGGTAATGATGTCTTTCTTTCAGGCTTTTGCTCAATTACCTACACGTGTAGATAATACTACTTTAAAATATTTTCGGCCAATATATTCTCAAAAAGATAATAGCTGTGGACAGGCCAGTGGAATAGGATATATTTTTACTTATGAAATTAACCGTGTAAGAGACCTTCAATCAAATAAAATGGAGAATCAATATCCGAGTCACTTTACATGGTTAATGCTAAATGGTGCCACTAATAATGGCTCTACATCTACGTATGGTTGGTTAATGGCACAAGATATTGGAGTGCCAGATTTGGCTAATTATTACCGCTATGAGAAACAAAGTGCTCTCGAAAGAATGAATGCATTTGGATTCAATCAAATGTCAGGGTATGATAAATGGTATAATGCGTTGCAAAACAAAGTGGAGAGTCGCGTTAGTTTTAAAACAAAGACATATCCTGGTTCGTCATACTATTTTGATCCTGAGATAGATTTTATAAAAGCAAAAGAGTGGTTAGCACATCATGGTAAGAATGAAGCAACCGGTGGATTATTGTCGATTTGGGGTAACTCAAGCGCACTGAAAGGAGGGAATGCAACTGGTGTTAAAACAATTCCTTCGGGAAATCCGGGCGCAGGGAAAAAGATCATCATTGATTTCGGAGGTAGTGGTGGTCACCTGATGACTATAGCAGGGTATGATGATGAAATAGGATATGACTTAAATGGAGATGGTCAAATTACAAATGATATTGATATCAACAGTGATGGAGTTATTGACAGAAAAGATTGGGAAAAAGGTGCATTTTTACTTGTAAATACATGGGGTACAGATTGGGCAGATGATGGAAAGGCATGGTTAATGTACCGATTGACAGCAGAGAGTCAGCATGGAGGATATAAGGGTACACACGGATTGTTTTTTGATAACGATGTCCCAGGGCATATGTGGGGAATGACTGCTAAGAAAGAATATAAACCTAAATTAACTATCAAAGCAAAATATTATCATTCGGAAAGGGAAAATGTTAAGTTCAAAGCAGGTGTAGCACTTAATCTGGATGCTACAGAACCGGAAGTCGAAATAGATATTTCAAGATACTTCGGTGGGTTTTGGGGACTAGGAGAAGTACCGGTGGCCGGTCCTGGCTATACTAATCGACCAATCACTGTATGCATGGATATATCCAGACTTTATACTTTAGTCCCTATGCTGAAACAAGTGGAAAAAGCTAAGTTCTTTATGTCTGCTAATCCGGCGGGCAGTGGCACAGGTAATCTCTATCAGACAAGTATAGTGTCATACATCAATGACGAAGAAGGTGAATTCACACCTTTTGAAGAGTTTATGCAGTCGATTGACACAGGAGCAGAGCGATCCGTAATTGTAACATTGAATACCTCGACTAGCATTAATAATCATCAATCCGAATCATTGGTTATGGAATCACATTATAACAATATAACCTTAACGGGAGCATCGATAGAAAAAGTAATGATATATGCTGTAACAGGCAAGATGGTTTGTCAAAAACAAACATCAGGAATGACAACTGTGGTAATCAATAAGAGTGAACTCACACAAGGCATCAATATTATGAAAGTATTATTTAGTGATGGCTCAATAGCAGTAAGGAAAGTGATTTATTAATTTTTAGGATTATGTATAATCTAACAAAAATAAAACGCTCAATTAAGATTTTATTGATCTTAATTTTTTTTTCAAATTTACCGTTGTGCGCGCAAGAGGTGGATTTTCAGGCACTGATTGAAAAAGTGCAGAGTAAACAATACACGTCAACTAGCAGTGCAGAAGTTGATGAATGGGTAAGCTCACAAAATTCAAACGGCACCTGGGACAAGTATAGATATGGGAAGTTGACAGTTTCGACTAATAAATATGACAATCATCTGGAAAGGTTAAGAGTAATAGCATATTATTGTACTAAGAAGGGGCACAAAAAATATAATAATTCAGATTACAAAGAGGCTGTAAAAAGAGGTTTAAAGTGTTGGCAAATTGTCGAAACTGAAGATCCTAACTGGTGGTACAATCAAATTTATTTCCCTCAACATTTGGGAGAAATATTAATCCTGATGCGTGAGTTCCCAGGGTATATACCTGAATGGTCAAATACTGAAATTAATGAGTTTGAGATATTAAAGATGTTTGAGCCAAAATTTATAGACGATATTACTATTCGTGGGGCCGGTGCTAACGCAGTTGATATATCGACACATTATTTTTATCGTGCGATCCTGACAAGGAATGCAAAATTACTGCGTGAGGTCCGAGATTTTATGGATGGTATATTAGTTGATAATATTAAGGGTGATCTTTGCTATCAGGATCATGGTCCGCAATTACAGTTATCAAGTTATGGATGGGTTTATTGTTATGGATTATTTAATCTGATTGAATATTTCGACGGCACACCTGTAGCATTTGATATTAAAACTGAGAATTTCGCTACGTTATTGAAATTCATACGTGATGTTCAATTGCCTTCAATTCGAGGTCGATATTGGGATTTTAGTGTTAATGGAAGATCCGTTAGTCGTCCTAATATTTTAAAAACGAAACCAGTCTATCTAGAGTATCTAAAAAACAACTTAGACCAGGAGCATAATGACTACTATCAAGATGCAATTTTTAGGACAAGTGGAAATCGGCCAGCAAATCATAATGTACCTCATTTCAATCGGCATTATTGGAATAGTGATTATAGCCAGCATTCTCGAAAAGATTATTTATTTACTGTCAGAAACACTTCAACCAGAACTGTAGAATGTGAGTCAGGTAATGGAGAAAACTTGAAAGCAAACTATTTTTCTTATGGCGCTACATGCATAATGGTAGCCGGAGATGAGTATTATAATATTATGCCAATTTGGGACTGGGCAATGATACCTGGTATAACCTGTAAATATGGATCTCCTTTTCCAAAAAGAAAAGATTGGGGCTATAACTATGGATCAACTAACTTTGTTGGAGGGATATCAGATGGAGATCATGGAGTTGCGGTATTGGATTACGACAAAGAAGAGCTCAAAGCAAAGAAAAGTTGGTTTATGTTAGAAAAAGAGATAGTGTGCCTTGGTACTGGGATTTCTAATGCGTCTGATTATAATGCACGAACAACAATTAATCAATGTTGGTTACAAGGAGATGTCTATTATGTAAATAATGGAGATGATGAGCAATATTCGGTAAATAATGTTAATGTGGATTATGAATTGCAAGATGTTAAATGGGTGAGGAATCGTAATGTTGCATATTATTTTCCTTTGGATACTGAAGTGAAGTTAACTTGTGGTCAGCAAAGTGGTAGTTGGAAAGATATTAATTCAGGGAAATCCGCAGAAATAATTTCAGGTGACGTATTCAAATTATGGATTGAACATGATAAGGATAATGACGATGATAAATATGCTTACATAATCGTACCTAACATTACAACGGAAAAACAAGCTAAAGCGTATTCGATAAGTGATGTAGAAATTTTATCAAACACAAAAGAAATTCAAGCTGTTTATTGTAAAAGTTTGAATATCTATCAGATCGTCTTTTATAAACCAGGGACAATTGTACATGAAAGTAATGAAATTACAGTTGATAAGGCATGTGTTATTCAGGTGAAAGGGAATGAAGTGATATTAGCTGATCCAACTCATTCGCAACTTGGGGTAAATATTGGTTTAAAGATTGGAAATGAAAGTTATTCTTCATATGTAATTTTCCCAAATAAGGAAGATGAAAAAGGATCAAGTATTAAGCTTAAAATTACTGAAGATTTTGATTTGGGATTAAAGGATGTTTTAGATGATTATGACTTCAAAATCTTTCCGAATCCTAATAATGGATTGTTTAATATTAGTATTAACAGGTCTGATTTACTTTTATACGATATCATTGATATGTCAGGAACCACATTGCAAACTGTACCTTTCGTTTTAAATGCTAAGGTTGATCTGTCTATGTACAGTGAAGGTATTCACGTGATAAGAATACGAGATGAAAATAATTGTCTGGGATCAAGAAAGGTAATAAAAAAATAAAAGGTAGTGATATCAAATAATAGTTATAATTAATTATGAAACTTAAAAGTATTTTCTTGCTAATAAGCCTGTTCATTGGCTTATTGTCATGTGATTATAGACCAGAAAGTGATTTAGTAAAAACAAATATGAGTTTTGCCAAAGCTCAGTTGCGTGGTCAATTATTGAAGATAGACTGGAATGGAAAAATTAGAAATCCTAGAACAATCTTAGATAATGGTGAAACAAAGTTTGTTTCATATCAGGATTGGACTAGTGGTTTCTTTCCAGGTTGCATATGGTATATGTATGAAATGACCGGGGATAAGTTTTGGAAAGATAATGCTGAGAAGTTGACGAAATCTTTAGAAGCTGCCAAAGACATAACATGGCATCATGATGTTGGTTTTATTATTAATTGCAGTTACGG
Organism: Carboxylicivirga sp.; assembly: GCA_025210475.1. Classification (GTDB taxonomy): domain Bacteria; phylum Bacteroidota; class Bacteroidia; order Bacteroidales; family Marinilabiliaceae; genus Carboxylicivirga. The sequence continues at coordinate 25,314 of JAOARW010000027.1, forward strand.
TAATGCGTATCGTCTAACACAAAATCCTAAATTCAAAAAAGTTATTATTGATGCAGCGAACTCCTTGTGCACACGCTATTCGTCAGAGGTAGGAGCTATTCAATCCTGGAATGTTGATAGAGGATGGCAAGCAGAACAAGGATGGGATTACCCGGTAATAATCGATAACATGATGAATTTGGAACTACTGTTTTATGCGACCCGATTGAGCAATGATTCTTCGTACTATAAGGTAGCAATTAATCATGCGAACACGACTTTAAAAAATCATTTCCGTTCCGATTTCAGTTCGTTTCATGTAATTGACTACGATAAAAGTACAGGTAAGGTACGTCATAAACATACAGCTCAAGGATATGCTCATGAATCGGCATGGGCTAGAGGGCAGGCATGGGGATTGTACGGTTATACCATGTGCTATCGAGAAACAGGTGATGGAAACTATTTAAAACAGGCTGAAGCGATAGCAAATTTCATTTTAGGCCATAGGAATTTACCCAAAGACCGGATTCCGTATTGGGATTTTGATGCTAAAGGTAAATATGCTACTCTTAGAGATGCTTCATCTGCTGCGATTGTTTGTTCGGCGTTATATGAGCTTAGTACGTTTTCTGAAAATGGAGATTATTTTCGCAAAATGGCAGATCAAATATTATTATCCTTGTCTTCTGCTAAATATCGGGCTCCGTTAGGTGAAAATAATAATTTTCTATTAATGCACTCTGTTGGTAGCATGCCACGTAAAAAGGAAATTGACAAACCGATTAACTATGCCGATTATTATCTTTTGGAAGCATTATATCGCAAGAGCAACATTCAAGATGAAGCCTATAAAATGAATTAATATGGAGCAGCGCTTATTGTATTTTATATCGATAGTATATTAATTATTGACAATGCTTATGAAAAGATTTTGTAGAATATATGCAATACCATTAGTGATACTTTTATTAGGATTTTCTCAATCTAAATATCTAAAGATGGATATTTATCATGATGGTTGGGTAGATCTAAATAAGAATGGGCAAAAGGATATTTATGAAGATCCGTTGCAAAATATTGAGTACCGGATTTCTGATCTGCTTGGGCAAATGACTATTGAAGAAAAAACATGTCAATTGGCTACCTTGTATGGTTTTGGCAGGGTGTTAAAAGATGAATTGCCAACAAGAGAATGGAAACAACATATCTGGAAAGATGGTATTGGAAATATTGATGAACACCTTAATGGTTTGGACAGGCCCAATACACAAACTGAATATTCCTGGCCACCATCTAAACATGCAAAAGCCATAAATCAGGTCCAAAAGTTTTTCGTTGAAAATACGAGGTTGGGAATACCTGTTGATTTTACTAATGAAGGTATTAGAGGGATTTGCCACGAAAAGTGTACAAATTTCCCTGCACAAATAGGTATTGGATCAACCTGGAATAGGAAGCTTGTTAGGCAGATAGGTGAAATAACAGGAAAAGAGGGAAAAGCTTTGGGATATACCAATATTTATGCTCCGATTCTGGATTTGGCAAGAGATCCACGCTGGGGCAGGACAGTTGAATGCTACGGAGAAGATCCTTATTTGGTTGGAGAACTTGGTTTACAAATGGTAAAATCCTTACAGTCAGAGGGGATTGCATCAACTTGCAAACATTTTGCTGTTTATAGTGTACCCAAAGGTGGTCGAGATGGATTGGCCCGAACCGATCCCCATGTTACTTTCCGTGACATGCATCAATTGTATCTTGCACCGTTTAAAAAAGCAATTCAGCAAGGCAATGCATTGGGTATAATGAGTTCATACAACGATTATGACGGCATACCAGTATCCGCTAGCAATTATTTCCTTGAACATTTACTTCGTGAAGAATGGGGATTTAATGGTTATGTGGTATCTGACAGTAAAGCTGTTCATTACATCTATTCGAAACACAGGATTGCAGGTAACCAGAAAGAAGCTGTGAAAGCAGCCATATTAGGTGGCTTGAATGTAAGAACAGATTTTAATCAACCCAAAACCTTTATTCTTCCTCTCCGTGAATTGGTACAAGAAGGTGAAGTGCCTGTCGAAGTACTTGACCAACGTGTAGCTGATGTTCTGCGTGTTAAGTTTCAGTTGGGGCTATTTGATAATCCTTATGTGAACATTGATAAAGAAACTGATGCCTTAATACGGAATGACAAACATGAAAAGGTTTCACTACAAGCTTCAAGGGAGTCAATTGTATTACTCAAAAACAAAAATAATTTGTTGCCTCTAGATCTTACATCAGTAAAAAAAATTCTGGTAGTAGGTCCCAATGCAAAAACTACAAAACCAATGATAAGCCGTTATGGTCCTGCCAAGTCAAAAGTGGTTTCAATATTTGAGGGGCTGCAAGCCTACGCTGGTGACAGGGCTGAAATAGTATATGCTCAGGGCTGTAATATCAAAGATATAAAATGGCCTCTGAGTGAACTATACCTTCCAGAAATTTCGACCCAAGATAGTACATTGATTAAAGAAGCTCATAAATTAGCAGAAGAAGCAGATATCATTGTTGCCGTATTAGGCGAAGACGATGAAATGGTTGGGGAAAGCAAATCACGTACTTCATTAGATTTACCAGGGGCACAAAGAAATCTGGTAAAAAGCCTGAAAGAAAGTGGAAAACCGGTTATTAGCGTTCTAATCAATGGAAGACCACTAAGTGTCAATAGTACGTTGCATTATTCAGATGCTTTGTTCGAACTATGGTTTCCTGGCAGCTATGGGGGAGCAGCATTTGCTGAGGCTATATTTGGGGAATATAATCCTGGAGGTAAATTGCCGGTTACTTTTCCTAAAACAATTGGACAATTACCTCTGAATTTTCCTTTTAAGCCAGGATCACAGTCAGCACAAAGCTATAAGAAGGATCCCAATGGGTATGGTTTTACCAGGAATACAGGAAGTTTGTTTCCTTTTGGGTTTGGACTTAGCTACACTGAGTTTAAATATGAAAATTTACAAATAGATACTCGTATTTCCGATTCAGATTCAATAACTGTATCATTTAATATTAAAAACTCAGGAAAATTTAATGGAGATGAAATATATCAGGTATACGTAAAAGATAATGTTGCGTCAGTTATTCCGTATGACAAAGTTTTATGTGGTTTTGACAGGGTAAAGTTAAAGGTTGGTGAAATTAAAACGATTAGTACCAAAATAGCTATTGAAGACCTTAAGTTCCTTGACAAGGATAAAGAATGGATTTTTGAACCTGGACTGTTCACATTCATGATTGGTTCATCGTCCGAGGATATACGATTGAGAAAAGAAGTAGCATTAAATCGTTCCGAAATAAAACAATAACTATGAAAGATACAATAAAGAGAAGAGCATTTCTCAAGTACTTTGGGGCATCTTTATCATTTGCTTTTTTCCCGTCATACCTTACATCTTGTTATAGCAAAAATAGGAAAATCAGGATGGGTATCTGTTCGGATGTTCATCACGATTTAATGCCTGATTCAGAGGCCAGATTAAAAACATTTCTTGACGAAGCCACTAAGACAAAGGCTGATTTTATTATTCAGCTTGGTGATTTTTGTTTGCCCCGTGAGAAGAATCAACCTTTCTTAGACTTGTGGAACACATTTAAGGGCCAAAAGTATCATGTCCTGGGCAATCATGATATGGACAAGTCATCTAAGCAACAAATGATGGATTTTTTAGGAGTGGATCAACCCTACTACTCATTCGATTTTAAGGAAGTTCATTTTGTTGTGCTTGATCCAAATTTTTATAAAGATGGCGAAGAGCTTATTGAGTTTGATAATGGAAATTATCTGAAGCATTCTGGTCAATCTCGATATTTTATTACTAAGAATCAGGTTAGTTGGTTACAAGAAGATTTACAATCAACAGATAAGCCAACGATTATATTTTCTCATCAGAGTTTTCAAAATCCTTATTCTTGCAAAAATGGCGAATTAGTACGAGAGGTGTTGGAGAAAGAGAATGAACGTGTGGGATATAATAAAGTGATGGCTTGTTTCAATGGCCATGATCATACTGATGGATGTGAATATGTAAAAGGAATTACATATGTTCATATAAACAGTATGAGCGAATATTGGTTAGGCAGAAAATACAAATGTGAGACCAGATATTCGGCTGTAATCAACAAAAAATATTCTGCTCTTAAGTATGTCGCACCGTACAAAGATCCTCTTTATGCTTTTGTAGAGATTGAACTTGGAAATAGCATAAAAGTAGAGGGTAAAACAAGCGAATGGATTGCACCTTCTCCCCAAGAGTTAGGATATGATGATACGAAAAAAGGTCGTGTCAAAGCTGTACCTGTGATGTCAAGTAGGAACATATCGTTGATGAATCAATAACAAACTAGGACGAAATATTAAAACAACTATTATATATGAGGGTATTATTGTCATTATTTTTACTTGTATTTGTAGGAATCACTTACGGTCAAGATTCGTTAAAAAATGATTCTATCTCGATTGATATTTATATATTAATTGGACAATCAAACATGGCTGGCAGGGGAGAGTTTAAAGAAGGAGATTTGCATGAAATCGACAATGTATTACTTTTTAACAATCAAAATGAGTTTGAGGTAGCTAGTAATCCATTAAACCAGTATTCGTCGATCCGTAAAAGTATTGACATGCAAAAGATGGGACCAGGATATAGCTTTGCAAAAACTTTACATGGTAAACTGCCAAAAAAGAAAATTGGATTGGTTGTTAATGCACGGGGTGGTTCCTCAATAAAGGAATGGGAGTATGGTAGTGAATATTTTTCAGAGGTTGTAAAACGTGCACGAAGGGCTGCTCAATATGGAGAAGTAAAGGGAATTTTGTGGCATCAGGGAGAATCAGATCAAAATGATGCGAAATCATATTCCAAAAAATTCAGAAGGATGGTTAAACATATCAGGAAATCTCTACGCTTAAAAAAAACACCTGTTTTTATTGGAGAGATAGGAAAATGGAGAGATTCATCAAAAGATATAAATAAGGTCTTTCAACACTTAGCTTCAAAGAATAAAGACATTTATTTGATAAGCGCTAGTGGGTTAACTCATAAAGGAGATAATACTCATTTTTCAAGAGAGAGTCAAATTGAATTAGGTAAAAGATATGCTAATAAAGTCTACAATACACTTTATGAATAAAATCGTATTGGTATGTCTTATTTTGGTTGCAGTTACAATTGAAATAGATGGGCAAAACTTTACGCTCACTCTTTGGGATAAGAGTAATGATTTTGTTATACGTGAAGAAACAGATTCTGAAGTTTGGGATGATCAGGATATTTTGAGAGTAAAAAATGTATCGGATCCAAATATTGCAGTTTTTTTGCCTTCAAAAAAGTTGGCAACAGGTAAAGCCGTGATTATTTGCCCCGGAGGAGGTTATAAACATCTGGCATATGATTGGGAAGGAACAGATGTTGCAAAATGGTTAAACTCGAAAGGTATTGCGGGAATAGTTCTTAAATATCGCTTGCCGGATGGGACAGATTCTTTATGGCCACTGATTGATGCTAAAAGAGCAATGCGAGTCGTACGTCACTACGCAGAAGGTTGGAGTATCGATCCGAGTAAAATTGGGATTATTGGATTTTCAGCAGGAGGGCACCTAGCTTCAATGATGGGAACTTTGTTTGATAATGGAAACTTAGAAGCACCCGATCAAATTGAGAAATATAGTTCTCGACCTGATTTTATGATCCTGGTATATCCTGTTATAAGCATGTGTAAAGGATTCTGTCATACGGGTTCAAGAAGGAATTTACTTGGCGATACAGTATCTGAAGATCGGGCAAAACAATTCTCTTCTCAATACCAGATCAAAGAAGATACTCCACCTACATTTATTGTACATGCTATGGATGATATAGGAGTAAGCGTAAAAAATAGCTTGAGCATTTTTGAAGCCTTGTCTAATAAATGTATTTCAGTTGAAATGCACATTTTTCCTCATGGAGGGCATGGTTTCTCGTTAGGTAGAGGAACAGGTACTTTATCTGGTTGGCCGGAGTTATGTTATCAATGGATGAAACAATTTTAATAAGAATAAAAAATGAAAAACAAGATACTGCTAATAAGCATCATGATAATGGTTTTATTACCTTCAATATTGTTGGGAAAGAATCATATAGAAAAGATTAAGGTTATTCCGGAACCCAAAAGTGTTAAGGTTTTGAATGGAAGCTTTCGGTTATCTTCTAATTGTAAGATAAAAATAAGCACGACATCTTTAACTGCCCTATCTGACTATTTAAATAGTCAGATTAAACATCATTTTAAGGTGGATGTTGCCAGTAACCGCCAGTCAAAAAATTGCATTGAGTTAATAATAACTTCAAAAAGCAAATTGGATACAGAAGCATATGAATTAAGAATTGAAAGAAATAAAGTACAAATTATTGCTTCAGGTAATGAAGGAGTTTTTTATGGCATCCAAAGTTTAATGCAGATAGGGTGTTCTCAGTTTGAGGACAATCAGAATGTTATTGATTTACCATGTTGCGTTATTAAAGATAAGCCTCGATTTTCTTGGCGAGGTTTTATGCTTGATGAGTCACGTCATTTTTTTGGAAAAGAAAAGGTTAAACAATTAATCGATTTAATGGCTTTCCATAAACTAAACCGCTTTCATTGGCACTTAACTGATGCTCCTGGCTGGAGAATAGAGATTAAAAAATATCCTAAATTAACATCAGTTGGAGGAAAGGGATGTCATAGTAATCCAGATGCTCCGGTAACATTTTATACACAAGAGGAGATTTCTGAGATTATCGAGTATGCTAAAGAAAGGTTTATTGTTATTATACCGGAGATTGATATGCCGGGCCATGCCACAGCTGCCGTAAAAGCTTATCCTGAGTACTCTGGAGGAGGATCAAAAAAACATCCGGAATTTACCTTTAACCCAGGGAAAGAAGAAACCTATAATTTTTTGGAGGATATCCTCCTGGAGGTAGCTGAGCTTTTCCCCTCAGAGTGGATGCATATTGGAATGGATGAAGTGCATTTTGGAAATAAGCAATGGGCTACTTTACCAGATGTTAAACAACTGATGGTGCAGAATGATATTAAAGATCTTAAGGGGGTTGAAAAGTATTTTGCACATCGCATGGACTCCATTGTGAAAAGTATGGGTAAAATTACAACAGGTTGGGACGAAATTGTAGAGCATCAACTACCATCTAATAAGACTTTGATTATGTGGTGGAGACATGATAAACCGGAGATAATGACTGAAGCTCTAAAAAGAGAATATAAGACCGTCCTTTGTCCTCGTATACCTTGTTATTTAGACTTTGTTCAACATGATTCTCATACTATTGGACGAAGATGGAAAGGAGATTTTGTTACTTTGGAAAAGGTATATGAATATCCAATTTTGTCAAACAAAATTAAGAGGAAACAAGTCAAAAATATTGTAGGATTACAAGCCAATATGTGGACTGAACAAATAAAAAATGAAAAACAGTTAGATTACATGATTTTTCCTCGACTTAGTGCATTTGCAGAATCAGCATGGACAAAAACGAAAAATAAATCGTACGATAACTTTATTGATAAAATGAGTTGGATGTATAGGTTTTATAGATCACAAGGTTTATACTATTTTAATATAATTGATCCAGATAAAAGTCCAGAGTTTGTAGATCAAAGGGTTAATAGATAATATCACTAGTGGGTATTAAAATAAATAAACATTCTTTGAAATTCTTTGTTTATCGTACCTGTAGCGATTTCTGATGGCGTGACGATTTGCCTTGAATTATGGATGTTTTGCATGTAAACAAGCAATCACATATAAATCAAGGCAAATATATCTTCGCTCAACTTACAGATTTTATACCCAGGCGTGTCTTTGATCAAATTAATGAGAAACACAAGAGGAATAAATATGTAAGATCATTCACGTTTTGGAATCAAATACTATACGTGGTATTTTGTCAGCCTACTTCAATAGACTGTATGAGAGATTTACTTCTTTGCCTTGAAGTGTATAAATCCAGATATTATCATCTCTGGTTTGGTTCAACAGTAACTCGGAAAAACCTTTACAAAGTCAATTAAAAACGAAACTATAAAATATTTGAAGATTTTGCTTATGTTCTCATAGAGGAACACGCAAGAGCTGCTATAAATCTGACTTTGTAGTAAACATTGAAGGCAATGTTTATGCATTTGAATCATCAACAATAGACGCTTTACCTTAGCGTATTTTGTTGGGCTGAGTTTCGGAAATAAAAGGAGGTATTAAACTGCACACTTTGTATGATGTAAAAACATCAACTCCTACGTTTCTATATTTAGTTGAGTTTACACTTCCCATTTTCTGTCTTTAATTTATTTCATTACAACTAAACACTTAGGTTTCCAAAAGATGTTTTTTAAAAATGTTTTAATGGTTCCAACTATTTTGGGAATATTAGTTTTAAAACGCTCACCTTTTACAATATTATGACCTGATCCAAACTTATCTTCATCTCCTTTATACCTAATCACTATTAACCGACTATAGTCGGAATTCATAAAATTATCTTCTATAACGCCCATTACTTGGGCGTTTTTTTAAAAATTTATAATCAGACCCCATTCCAAATTAACTGCAATTGACATGGCGAGCCACCAACTTTTTTCTTAAAGATTCTGTTGGTTCTAAGTAAAAGGTCAGTTATTTCCAGCATACTTATAAGGTGTATGCTCACATGAGAAGCAACTACTGAAAATGCCTTTTTTTGTTTCGCTTTCTTTCGTTAACCTGTTTTATGCATTTCTATCACTGTGTATGCTGCATTCTTAGGGAAGGCTAAAGTGTAGCTGGACAATCAGGCTGGACAAGTTTCTCTTGCAGCAGACCGCTAATGTTTCAAAAATATATTGAAGTTACACTCAATGGATAGTAAAATTCAGTGCCCTAAATAAATTGTTCTGATCTAAAGTGAAGATAACTCGGGAAATGTATTTGCACTAAATATTGGACATATGTCCATGTGTTTTGGAAAATACTCCAAGCTTATTGAATGTAAATCAATTGACAATTTTGACATTGTGTATTAAACAGGATCAAATGATTTTGCCTGTTTTTCTTTTATCGAATAAAAAAAAAGGAGTCTCACCTAAGGAGTCTAAAAGTTCAATACCCTACATAGGATGTTTTATTATTTAGTGGGTGTCGCCTGTAATAATCACATATACAATGAGATGGATGTGTGTCCAAGTGTTTCGGAAAGTACTACAAGAATGTTATTAGCATCTGTATTAAGTTTGCTTTTGTAGTTTATGAATTAAAATTTCAAATGCGAACAAATGAGATTTAAACTCGTCGTCATAGCAATGATCGTAATTTCAGGTTGTACATCAAATTCGAAGAAGTTAGATATATCTATTCTGGAGAAACCCAAAAAACAACATGTTAATTCGAATTATATTAGTAATCGTGCGCCTCTTCAGCCAAGTGCGTTTATAAAGTTACCGGTTGGTAGTATTGAGCCTGAGGGATGGTTGAAAGTTTATTTAGAAAAACAGCGCGATGGTTTAACCGGAAATCTAGGTGAGATAAGTGCCTGGTTGCAAAAAGAAGATAAAAGGAATCAGAATATTACTGATCATTTGGAATGTTGCTTTTATTCTCGTTTTTATTGGTAATATAGTATTAAGTCAGGTAGAATTTCCTGCAACACCAAATAGCTCTTCCGTATATGTTGGGGAGCCAACTATCATTAGTGAGGTATTCACGTATTTGATGATTATGCTTGCTCCGATTATTTTTATTAACATTAACCTATTTTCTTATTCTTTGAAGTCTTGTCAATCTTCCAAGCTTACTATTTCTTTTATTATTGGTAGCTCGATCATTATAATCTCTGTTTTTATGATGATTTATACAAATACCTGGGGGTATGCCAAACCATACAGTACATTTTTGAGAAATCAGTTTCATTTGCCATTTATTATCATAGGTATTTTAATGGTAATTCCTGTTTGTACGATAAAAATTAGATGTTTGAATATGATCAAAAATGAGAATTACTATTGGATTCGGACAGGTGGTGCAATCATATTCATCGTAATTGCATTAAGCCCCTTTGTATTTGCTTATTTTAAAAAGGACAATATACAGAAGTCATTTTCAAACAGATTAACGTTGATGACTTATAACATCCAGCAAGGTATTGATATGCATGGCAATAATAATTTCGAGGGACAATTGACTTTGATAAAAAAAATTAATCCCGATATAATTGCTTTGCAGGAAAGCGATAGAAGTAGGATTTCAGGGGGTAATAGCGATGTTGTAAGATATTTCGAAAATAATCTAGGGTATTACTCTTATTATGGACCCAATACAATTTCAGGTACTTTTGGTACTGCCATATTATCTCGTTTTCCTCTTCATTCATGCCAAACGATTTACAGTTATAGTACAGATGACGAGATTGGTACGGCGATTACCTCTATAAATGTAAATGGTAAAGAAATTATAATTTCAAATAGTCACCCTAATGGAACGGAGGATGCAAGACGTGCTCATATTAAAGAAGTGATAGAAATAGCTTCAAATAACAAATCGATAGTTGCATTTGGTGATTATAATTTTAACCAAAAAAGTAACTATTATAAAGAAATAACCAAGCATTTGAATGATGCTTGGTTATCTGTTTATCCAGATGCCTCTGTAGATATTGAGAGTCTTAAGGCTACTTTTTACTATCCTTGGCTTCTGGAGTATGAGGGAATAGCTAATGGAAAACTTAATATGTCCAGTCGTATTGATCATATTTTAGTTTCAGATGAATTTCAGGTGCTGGAAGCACATTATTTGCCAGAACCTATGTCAGGCACTGATCATCCCGCTCATTGGGTTGTTGTTGGGTGGGATGAAAATGAGAACAAGTAATTTGATGAAGAGAGTAGAAAATTTTTAGGGATGTCTTCCTAGATAGTAAGAATTATCACTTGAATAGCAGTAACTAAAAATAAAAATTTACGTGTGATATTTGGCGGGTTATGGGTATTGCTATGTGGCTAAAGAGCCTAATTAAAAGGCAATACCAGACTGTTAAATCAATTATAACCTGGGGGTAAGGTCCCCAGTTTTTTTAATGAAAACTAAATGGAGTGCTTTAGTTTGTATTTGGCGTCATATCTTCACCGCTAACTTAATAGGATAAAAGTGTTAAAACCACTGAGTAAATATCTTGACCGGTGAATAGAGGTTACAGAAGGTGAGATACACGAGTTTAATACAAACATTAATCAGTTCTACATTGCTTAAGAATTATGAATTAATAATGATGGTTTGGTGAAACGGTTCTTTCGTAATAATAGTACAAGTGACTTGGCATAAGGTTAGTATGCAGTGAAGTTAATCTTTATGGAAAACAATATTGTAGCCTGGCCTCTTGTTTGTGGTGCATTGAAAGTTAAATATCGACCTTATGTTACCGATTAATTTGAATAAGGTAAAGTATAGTTTTTAGAATTGATCTGATAAGAACGCCTAATAGAATAAAAGCTAATTGATTATTTCGAGGTCAGCTTATACCCTTCTAAAGCAAAATAATTTTAAGATATAGTAGCTCTACATGGATCATATTCAAAGGTTGATTTGAGTTAATTAAAAGGCATAATATATAATTGGATAGTATTTTGAATACCCAACTATGAAATTCATTTGAAAAATGTATTTTTGGTACGTGAAGTTGAACGTCAGGTATTGAAAGGCCTTACGAAGTTACAGATATACACTGCTCAACACCCCAGAAAATAATGATTTGATTGTGGAAAAGATTAATAAGGATATATTATTGAGTCGAATAGCTAAGTCAGATCAACTTGCTCTAAATGAATTAATAGATTTATACGGTGTAAGGCTTAAGGAATTCTCCATGACCATTGTTAAGGATGGCTCACTTGTTGATGAAGTTGTGATGGATGTTTTCTTAAAGATTTGGGAAAAGCGAGTAGATATAGCCTCAGTTAAGAATATAGAAACTTACCTTTTCGTATTGACTCGCAACTTATCACTGAATGTCATTAGAGATAATAAGAAGCATTTTTTTGAGACTATTGAAGAGAGCGAAATCGTAATAGCCAAATATGAACATACGGCAGAAGATGGAATAATTAGTTCGGAAATGCTTGACGAATTAAATAAAGCTACCGAAGAATTACCAAAGCAGTGTAAGTTGGTTTTTAAGTTAATAAGGGAAGAGAAACTATCCCGAGAACAAGCAGCTGAAGTTCTAGATATCTCAATTAAAACTATTGATAGACATTTAGGAATAGCTGTATCTCGAATTGCAGAAGCTTTAAATATTGATATTACTACCCGAAACCAAAAAGGCAAAATGTTAAACATTTTATTGACTTTGTAAAAAAAATTAAAAAAAAGTCATTTTTCATTGAGAACAATTTAAAATTCTCGTGTCCTTAGAGTATAAAGGACATGAAAAATGAAATTTGAAGAAGTACTATCAAGATATATACTTGAAGATTATTCAAGAGAGGATAAAGAAGTGGTAGCTGCCTGGAAAAAAGAAAAGGGTGTTAACGAATCTTCGATTGATCTATTACGTTTTGCATTAAGGAACCCGGGTAAGGAAAAATACGATTCAACAGAAGTTCTGAAAAAACGTTTGTCTTATAGGATTAATGAGCAAAGATCAATTAAATATAAGCGATTAGGAATAGGGTTTGTTGTTCGTATAGCTGCTGCAATTATTTTGCCTTTATTACTGGCAACTTCAATTATTTTTTATTATAATCAATCGGTAGATGCAGATTCGTTTATTTCTATGAATGCGCCTATTGGCACCATCAGTAAAGTTTTACTTCCTGATGGTAGTGAGGTTATTTTAAATTCCGGAAGTTCGCTTAAATATTCTGCAAACTTACACAAGAAAAAACAGAGGAAAGTTGAGTTAAAAGGAGAAGGATTCTTTTCTGTTATGAGTGACAAAGAACACCCTTTTATTGTAACAACATCAGAAATTAACATTAAGGCACTTGGAACTAAATTTAATGTTAAGTCATATTCTGATGAATCTGATGTAACAGTTTCTTTAGTAGAGGGTGCAGTTCAATTGTTAGATAATAAATCTATTAAAGATTCAGATATTGGAGTTTTGAAACCAGGTGAAGTAGCTCGTTTTAATAAAGAGAACTGTGATGTTAATATAGAAACGGATACTCGAATAGAAAGACAAATATCTTGGAAAGATGGTGTAATAATTTTTGAAAATGAACCTTTCACTCAAGTTCTTCATACAATGGAACGTAAATACAATGTTCAGTTTGTCTTAATAGACAAAGAGCTTGAACAGCTTTTAATTACAGCAAAGTTTAGTAGTGAAACATTGGAAGATTTCCTATTTAAGATCAGTAATGTAACCGATACAAGAAATGAAATAATCAATCATACAGAGAATAGTAAGAAAAAGCAAATACACATTAAGAAAGCAAATAACTAAATAAAAAAAGCAGGATTATGCGCCAACATAATCCTGCTAACCTGAATTTAATCAGGTATAATTTTAATAAAAGCGATATAAATTTATGAAAAAAAAATGGATTTGGGATAAAGGTGTTAGTCCACTTATCCCCAAAAAACTAAGACTCATCATGAGATTAACGCTAGGAATGTTTTTAATTGGAGCCTTTAATGCTTTAGCATCAGTTGGATATTCTCAGGATGCAAAAGTAACATTGCGCTTTAATAATGCAGAGATTATTGATGTATTAAGAGCGATTGAGAATAATACAGAATTCTCATTTATTTATACAGATAAACTAGTTGATATAGATAGAAAAATTAGTTTGAATGTTGAGGAGGAAAGTATAAACATAGTTTTGGAAGAGCTTTTTGATCGGTCTAATATAAATTATATTGTTGTTGGTAACAGTATCATCCTTAAGTCGACTAAAAATAGAATAGAATCTTCTGCTAATCAGGCGCAACGAAAAATTGTAATAGAAGGTGTTGTAACGGATACTAATGGAGAACCGTTACCAGGGGTCAATGTTTATGAGAAATCAAATCCTCAAAATGGTGTAATTACCGGAGTTGATGGATCATATCAAATCATGTTACAAGGTGTTAATGGTACTTTGTCCTTTTCGTTTATTGGTTTTGAACCTCAGGAAGTACAAATTGGTGAGCGTAGGAATATAAACATTACATTGTTAGAGGAAGTGACAGATATTGATGAAGTTGTTGTTGTGGGTTATGGTGTTCAGAAGAAGGTAAATATGACTGGTGCCGTTGCTAAAATAGATGCTGGAGAGTTGGAAAATCGAGCAGTTGCTAATGTTTCACAAGCCTTACAAGGATTAGCACCGGGGCTAAATGTCTCACTTAATAATAGTGGAGGAGAGGCTGATGCTGCAATGGATATTCAGGTAAGGGGGACAGGTTCTTTATCCGGTAATGGAGGTTCACCATTAGTTCTGGTTGATGGAGTGAAATCGAATTTGAATGATGTTAATCCGAACGATATTGAGAATATATCTGTACTAAAGGATGCTGCATCTGCTGCAATTTATGGAGCAGATGCAGCATATGGTGTTATTTTGGTCACTACCAAGAGTGGTAAGAAAGGTGAGAAGTTTACAGTGAACTATACCAACAATTTAAGCTGGAAACAATTAACATTTGTACCAGATCAGGTAAGTTCAGTTGACTACGCTAAATATTGGAATACAGCCCATACAAATAGTCATGGCTCTCCCGTGTTTTCGGAGGAAGATATATCTGAAATGCAGGCTGTTATTGATGGCGTTGATAATCCTTTTGGTATCTATGGAACAATGCCCAATCCAAAGAATGGTTCACAGTGGTTAGGTATACGCGATCAGCAAACAACTTCAAGAGCGAATACAAATTGGTATGATGTAATTTATAAAGACTACAGGTTTGTTCAGCAACATAATGTTTCTGTTAGCGGAGGTTCAGATAAAGTACGCGGCTATTTATCGGCAGGGATGTTAGATGATGAAGGGCAATTAAATTATGGAAATGAATATTTTAAACGTTATAATTTTACGGCCAAGTTAGATGCAGATGTAACAAAGTGGTTGAATATCGGAACAAATGTGCGTTACTCGAAGAAAGAAAATAGCTTTCCGGAATATGATAACGGAACGTCTAATACATCTAATCAGGAGCTATACCATGATGTATTACGAACTAAGCCATTGGCACCGTATAAAACACCTGGGCAGTATGATGAAAACGGGAAATTAATTGTGCCTGAACAATTGGCAAATATTCCATTCGTTTTGGCCAATTCAGGTGAAAAACAATACATTAATGATGAACTGGTTGCGACTTTTAAGGCAGTAGCTCAGGTTTTATCTGGTTGGCAGATTAAAGGAGATTACTCTTACAAGAAAAAAAGCGGGGTAACAACAACACATACCCAAAAGGCTACAATGTTTGGACCTGACGGAAGTCCGCAATACCTGTACAATGCAGAAGCTAATAATAAGTTGACTAAGAATATGGAGATGACTTGGTATTCAACTTTTAATGTTTATTCTGAGTATAAGAAAAAAATAAACAAACATAATTTCACTATTCTGGCTGGTTATCAGGAGCAAGAGAATAAGGTTGAAGGTTTGAAGGCCAGTAATACAGGTATTCTGGATGATAACTTATCATCTTTGGAACTAGCTGTAGGTGAGAATTTATTGGTGAATAACCCAATAAGTCATTGGGGAACACACGGTGGATTTGCGCGTTTTGCTTATAATTATGATGGTAAGTATTTATTTGAATTTAACGGGCGCTACGATGGTTCTTCTAAATTTGAAAAAGGAAAACGATATGTTTTTTCCCCATCAGCATCTTTAGGTTATAATATTCATAAAGAAAAATTCTGGCAGCCTCTCTCTTCTGTGGTGAATACTTTTAAGTTGCGTTTATCATACGGTACCTTAGGAAACCAAAATGTAGCAGGCTATTTATATTTACCAAATATTCCGGTTAAGGATAATTTAGGGTGGGCTATTAATGGAAGTCGTCCGTATTATACTCAGGTCCCTGGTATCGTTAGTGATGAACTTACTTGGGAGGTGTCAAAAACTAAGAACATTGGTGCAGATCTTACCTTTTTTAAGAATCGTTTATCGACTTCTGTTGATATTTATTCTCGCCGGACTGAAAATATGTTTGGGCCAAGCGAAGTATTGCCAAGTACATTAGGAACTGGAGTTCCTAAGGGAAATTCTGCAACGCTTGAAACCAATGGATTTGAAGCGATAGTTGCCTGGCGTCAGCAAGTCAGTCCTGCTTTTAGCTACAACTTGTCAGCGATGCTTTCCAATAGTAAATCTACCATTATCGATTACTTTAATGAAACAAAAGTCATTGGTTCTCAATATGAAGGTAAGGTGTTGGGAGAAATATGGGGCTATGTGGCCGATGATTTATTTCAGACACCAGAGGAAGTAGAAGCCTATCTGGCAGAACACGATATGAGTGCTTTGGGTAATGGCTGGCGCCCAGGTAACGTGAAATACTTGAATTTAGATGAAGACCCAGCCATAAATCAAGGTGACAATACTGTTGATAACTCTGGTGATCGTAAGATTATTGGAAATAATCGGCCACAATATTTGTATTCGATAAAAGGAGGCTTCCAGTATAAAAACATTGATTTTAGTATGTTCTGGCAAGGTGTAGGTAAGCGAGATATTATTTTTAGTAAAGCATCAACAACTTTTTGGGGATGGATAAGTCATTCTCAATCCCATGTTTCATCTCAAGTAATGGATTACTGGAGTGAAGAAAATCCAGGTGCATATTTGCCTATTCCTTTAGATAAAAGTGGTAAGTCTGGTAATGGGAAAGATAGATATGCATCAACCCGTTATTTGCAGAATGGTGCTTATTTAAGATTAAAAAACCTTCAGATTGGTTATACATTGCCAAAGCAATGGGCAGAAAAAGCAGGTATTAAAAAGATGCGCATTTTTGCTTCTGGAGAGAATCTGTTAACCATTACTGAAATGTGGGATGCTTTTGATCCTGAAATCGCAGGACTAAGTGGTAAACATGACAGGGGACGAGCTTATCCGTTGTCAAGAACTTATTCATTGGGCGTAAACCTTTCATTTTAGGATAGTCGGTTAAATAACGAAACGAATTTTGATTATGAAAAAAATAATATATATAATACTACCAATACTTCTATTCGGTGCTTGTTCCGATGTGTTGGATAAATACCCCTTGGATGAAATTACCGAGGCATCTTATTGGAAGAAATCTGCAGACCTGGAACTGTATTTGAATCAATATTATAAAGATTTTAAAAAGCTGCCATCTAGCTGGGGGTTAGGTGTATATGGGAGTGAAAAGAATAGTGATAACTTAATTGGTAGTCAACCTAATGATCTTTTGAATGGAACTCGCATTGTGCCTGACGACAAAGGAGGATGGGATTGGTCTAAAATAAGGAGCATTAATTATTTTATCGAAAATGCTCCGAATGCAACCGATGGTTTAGAGAGCGATTTGAATCACTTTAAAGGGGAAGGTTACTTTTTTAGAGCGTGGTATTACTTTGGTTTGGTTAAACAATTTGGTGATGTACCATGGTATGATAAAGTTTTGGGAACAGAGTCTGAGGAGTTATATGCTAAACGCGATGCACGTAATATAGTAATCGATAATATCATTAAAGATTTAGATGAGGCCATTAGGCTAATGAAAAATCAGGATGATGTTGATCTGGGCCGCGTACATAAAGGGATCGCTTTGCTATTCAAATCACGTGTTTGTTTATATGAAGGTACCTGGGAAAAATACCATGCGGGAACTGAATTTGGGGTTGTTGGCTCAGATGGTACAAAATACCTTCAATTGGCAGAATCTGCTGCCTGGGAACTAATGGAAACCGGTGTTTATGCTTTGTATGATAATAACAAACCAACAGAAGACTACTACAAACTATTTAACCGTACGAATCATGTTTCCACCAAAGAAGTATTAATGTGGCAGAATTGTAGTGTCGACTTAGGATTAGGACATGGAGCCTTACAGTATTTGAATGGAGATAAAGCGGGAGGTGCCGGTATTACCAAAGAGTTAGTTGATGCATATCTTTGTGATAATGGATTACCAATTGCATTGGCCGGTGATTACTATAAGGGTGATGTAACAATTGGTGATGTGGTAACAAATCGTGACGCCCGATTAGCACAAACTACATGGGTGCCTGGTCAAACAAGGTTCGATGATATTATTTTTGAAGAGCCTAATATTGAGGCTACTAGTGCGTCTGAATGTACTACTGGTTATCAAATCCGTAAAGGTTCAACTACTGATCCGAATCAGCAAGGATCTGAGATTGATCAAGGGCAAACTGCAGGTATTGTTTTCAGATATGCGGAAGTACTCTTAAATTATGCCGAAGCAAGGGCGGAATTAGGGTCATTAACTCAAGATGATTTAGATAAGACTATAAACTTGTTGCGTGACAGAGCTGGAGTTTCTCCTCTCAGTCTAAACGTAGGTTATGTTGATCCGAACTGGAAGTTTCCAACTCTTTCGCCAATCATCAACGAAATCCGAAGAGAACGTCGGGTAGAGTTAGCTTTGGAAGGTTTCCGTCTTGGAGATATTATGCGTTGGGCAGCTGCTGACGAATTGATTGTTGGTGTGCGTCCACGAGGAATCAAGTTAATACCAGGTGTTTCGTTCCCTGACCCCAATTTTGGAAAGAATGAACCAGTTGATGACAATGACTATTTAGATTATTATCAAACACTTAATGCAGATGGTTACGGTTTTGATGTTGAGCGAGATTATTTATCTCCACTTCCATTAGATCAGTTGGCTCTCAATGAAAACCTGGAGCAAAACCCTGGTTGGGAGTAGTTAATAAGATTTGCTAAAAGGTTTCCGGCTCTTGTGCCGGAAACCTAAAATTTATATGCTCAAATCATGGACATACAGCCATTGATATGGCCTTTTCTGAAGGTGATAGATGGAAAGAATAAACCATAGAAGATAAAATTAGTATGGTGTAGTCAGTTGTTAATTAAGGATGTAATTAGATTGAAAAAATAATGTATAAAAAAGTAATAGTTATATTTTTAGCAGTTATTTATTGCGGAGTCGTTAGTTCTTCAAATACAGTAAATATTATTCCAAAACCAGGACGATGTGAAGTTAAAGAAGGATCATGTCTACTAACTGAAAATACCGTTTGGGTATGTACAGATGAGGAAGCCACCAGAGAAGGTAAAAGGTTATATAAATTGCTTGGATATAATGATTTTAAGCTAATCGAAAAGAAACCTTCTGAAGATTATATTCGATTTCAAAAAGTTAAGAATCTGAAACCTGAAGCATATCGCTTAAGTATTCATAAAAAGGGTGTTGATATACAAGCCTCAGGAAAAGCAGGTTTTTTCTATGCAGTTCAATCTTTGCGTCAATTATTGCCTGAAAATATATCTATTTCAAAAAAAGAATCTTATACACTTCCCTGCGTAGATATCGAGGATGAGCCACGTTTTGCATGGCGTGGTATGCATATGGATTTCTCACGCCATTTTTTTGATGTAAACGAGGTTAAATCATTTCTCGACAATATGGCTTTGTATAAGCTAAATAAATATCACATGCACCTGACGGATGATCAGGGATGGCGTATTGAAATTAAAAAATACCCATTATTAACAGAACAAGGAGCGTGGCGCCAACCATCGCGTCATGATATTGAATGCAATAAACGTGCAATTGATGACAAACTTTTAGTTATCGATGAAGATAAATTTAAGGTGGTTAATGGTAAAAAACTCTATGGTGGATTTTTTACACAAGAAGATATTAAGGAAATTATAGCCTATGCAACAGAAAGAAACATTGAGGTAATTCCTGAAATTGATGTTCCTGGGCATTTTAGAGCGGCGATGGATCAATATCCTCATTTCACCTGTTTTGGTAAATCAGGACAAGGTATTTCGAATGCTAACCGTTCAATACCTGCCTGTCTGGGTAATTCAGAAGCATACCAGTTTATTAAGGACATATTAACGGAAGTAGGTGAGCTTTTCCCATCTCAGTATATCCATATTGGAGGCGATGAAGTGTTGACAGAGAATTGGGAAGTTTGCCCTAAATGTCAGAAGGTAGTGGATGAACATCATCTGGAGTCAGCTCATGAATTACAATCATATTTTAATCGCGACATAGAGGCATTTTTAAAGACGAAAGGTAAAAAAGTAATTGGCTGGGATGAGATTGTACTTGGTGGTATAAGCGAGAGTGCTACCATGATGTGGTGGAGAAGCTTTCGAAAAGAAGGGCACGAAGCCGTTAAGAAGTGCATAGAGAACGGAAACGAAATGGTGTTTGCGCCACTAAGTCCTTATTACTTTGACTACGGAAACGGTGCGGATCCAATAGAAAATGTTTATAATAAATCGGCGAATATAATTCCTGAATACGTTACTAAGAAACAGGAAAAACTGATTAAAGGAATTCAGGCTTGTTTATGGGCTGAGTACATACCAAATAATGAGCGACTTGAATATATGACTTACCCACGGATGTTAGCGCTGGCTGAAACCGCTTGGTCACCTGTAAAAGTTCAGGATTATAAAGATTTTAATAGTCGTTTGCAACAACATTATCCAAGAATGGATGCGCGAGGTATTAATTATGCCTTGCGAAAAATTGAAGGAATCGAACGTAAAATGCTGGTTATCGATTCTTTGTCGATAGAGCTTACAACAAAGGAACCTAATGCGGCTCTATATTATACATTGGATGGAACAGTACCAACAGTTTTAGAAAGCAATAAGTATTCGCAACAGTTTATTATTGCTGACAATGCAACTATTAATGCCATTGCGGTTAAAAACGGTAAAGCAAATAAAGTCTATAAAGCAACTGTTATTAAACAATCTTATAAAGAGGCTATCAAAGATGAAGCACCTTTTTCGGGTCTTCAGTGCTGGAAATTTAACACTAATAAAGTCGATGATTCAAACATCTGCAAGTATGCACCGGAGCTGGTTGCTAAAACGATTGGGAAGTATTCTACAAAAGACGGTCGTGATTATGCACTATTGTATATGGGTTTTATTGAAGTTGATAAAGATGGTGAATATAAGTTTTCTGCCAGTGTAAGAGGAGATTGTCATTTATTTATTGATGGATTTAAGGTAATAGAAAATACCAGGCATGATGGTATTGGAAGCGGTTATGCTCCACTCAAAGCGGGCTTACATAAAGTTGAAATTCGATTTGAGAATGTTAAATCCGGATGGGGAGCAAATATTAAGATTCAACAGCCTGGAGGAAAGAAGAAAGAAACAATAGATGCTATAATAAAAAAGTAAAGGAAAATGATCTATAGAATGTATTTGTTGCTGATGATGAGCTTTTTATTCGCTTGTCAACCAGCCAAGAAAGAAGAAAAGAAACCAAACATACTATTTATCATGGCTGATGATCACACATCTCAGGCATGGGGAATATATGGTGGTGTTTTAAAAGATTATGTTCATGTTCCTAACATTACAAGACTGGCAGATGAAGGTATGGTATTAAATAACTGCTTTTGTACCAATTCTATTTGTGTGCCAAGTCGTGCATCAATCTTAACAGGGCAGTATAGTCATAAAAATGGCGTTTATATGCTACGTGATAAGGCTAAACCTGACAGTGTAAATATCGCAAAAGTTTTGCAAGCTAATGGCTACCAAACTGCAATTGTAGGAAAGTGGCACTTAAAAACTCAACCACAAGGTTTTGATTTTTTCAAAGTTCTACCAGGTCAGGGAATTTATCACAATCCAATGCTTAAATCAAAAGAAGATTGGGTAGATGGTTACAAAGGCGGAAAAGAGCATAAAGGATTTTCTACAGATGTAATTACAGATCTTACAATTAATTGGTTGGACAAAAGGGATGATTCAAAGCCATTTATGATGATGTGTCACTTTAAGGCAACACATGAACCTTTTGATTATCCGGAGCGTTACAAAGATTTATATAAGGATATTGAAATTCCAGAGCCGGCTTCTCTATATGATTTTGATCCGGCGAATACCGGTCGTACGTTTGAAGGGCAGCAGCTTGAAAATTTAGGAGGACGTTGGGAGAAAGCTTCAGCCGATCCGGATAAATGGTGGTGTAAGTATCCAGGCATGCCTTTCTCTACACAGAATTTGGATTCTATCGCCGGACGTAAGAAAATCTATCAAAAATTTGTAAAAGACTTTATGCGCTGCGGAGCTGCCATTGATGATAACATTGGCCGATTGTTGGACTATCTTGACGAACAAGGCTTGGCAGAAAATACCATTGTTGTTTATACTGCTGATCAGGGGTACTTCCTGGGTGAACATGGATTTTTCGATAAACGTATGATACTGGAAGAATCATTACGCATGCCATTTGTGGTTCGTTACCCTAAAGAGATTAAAGGAGGAACACGTAATAGCGACATTATTCTTAATGTTGATTTCCCTGTTTTATTTGCTGATTATGCAGGCCTTGAAACACCGGATGGCATGCAAGGGAGAAGTTTTCGTGAAAACCTGAAAGGAAACACACCCCAAGATTGGAGAAAGTCAATGTACTATCGTTATTGGGAGCACGCACCTGTGCGTCCCGGACACTTTGGTATTCGTAACGAACGTTACAAACTGGCTTTTTTCTATGGGCAACCTATGGATTTAAAATCAAAGCAAAAACCAACAGAACCGCAATGGGAGTTTTATGATTTAAAAGAAGATCCTAATGAACTTCATAATGCATATGGAGATGATAAATACACAGACGTTATTTCTCAAATGAAAAATGAGCTGATCCAACTAAGAAGCGAGTTAGGAGATGAAGATATGGATCGTCCCTGGATTAAAACTGTTGTTAACGATAACTGGACAAAATAGATGAGATTAAGAGTTGTAATACTGTTTGTTGTTTTTTCCCTTGCCATTTGTTTTGCTGGAGCAAAAGGTAAGGTGAAGAAACAACCTAATATCATCCTGATAATGGCAGATGATATGGGGTACGAATGTATTGGTGCCAATGGATGTACTGAATATGCCACTCCCGAGATTGACCAGATGGCAGAGAATGGAATACGATTTACGAACTGCGTTTCTCAGCCATTGTGTACGCCATCTCGTGTCAAGTTAATGACGGGCTTACGCAATTATCAGAATTATGAGCATTTTGGTTATTTAAATGTCAATCAAATGACTTTTGCCCATGTCGTGAAAGATGCTGGTTACAGCACCTGTATTGCCGGTAAATGGCAATTAAATGGCATCAAGTATAAAGACATTCTTAAGGATTGGGATGACAATACAAAGGTCAATAAGTTGGGTTTTGATGAATATTGTTTATGGCAATATACTCAGCACGCCCGTTTGGGAGGGCGTTTTTCGAATCCGTTGATTGAGCAGAATGGCGAAATCCTGGACAGATCGAAGGATGTCTATGGTCCCGATGTCTTTAGCAATTATGTTATTGATTTTATTGAAAAAAACCAGGACAAGCCTTTCTTTATTTATTACCCGATGGTACTGGTGCATGATCCTTTTGTTCCCACGCCTGATTCAGAACTGTGGCAAGATGAGAAACTGCGCAAGAAACACGATAAAGATAATTTTAAGGATATGGTGGAGTACTGCGATAAGATTGTAGGTAAAATTAATCATAAACTTCAGGAACTTGGTATAGCGGATAATACCATCGTGATATTCACAGGTGACAATGGTACCCATAAATCAATAATTACCAGCACAAGTAATGGAGATATAAAAGGTGGCAAAGGATTAACAACAAGTGCCGGTACGCATGTGCCATTGGTCGTTAAGTATCCTGATGGCATTAAGAAAGCTAACACTTATAGTGGGCTTATTGAGTTTAGCGATTTCTATCCAACATTAGCAGAACTGGTTGATAGAAAAGTTAAGTCTGATGGTATTAGCTTTTCAAAATTACTTCAGGGAAAGAAAAATAAAGATAGAGAAGTGGCTGTGGTTCACTATGATCCTAGATGGGGAAAGCATAAACCTGCTCGTTTTGTCAGGAATATCGAATATAAGCTATATGAGTCGGGTCAATTCTTCAATATCCAAAACGATGTACTGGAGCAAGAACCTTTATCTATTCAGCAGTTAAGTGTCAGGCAATTAAAGATATATAACAAGCTCAAAAAGCAACTGCAAAAATTACCAAATCCGAAGATTTAAGATTAAATCATTTATGAATTAAATTCTTTATTATGAGAAAAAAAATTACAAAGAAAATTCTGATTAGCATAATAGGAGTTGTCCTCTTATGGAATCCAGTGTTAGTCAGTGCGCAAGAAGTACTAAAAAAGTACTATGAAGGCAACACTGAAGCTACTCCTTTAGGGCTTGATGAAGGTGAAACACGTAGAGGTTATGCAATCATAACAACTCGAGATTTAGCCATGAGCCTAACTAAATTGGGGGCATTTGCAGCACATAAAGCATCCTTAGGTTTTAATGTATATATCGTTACAGAGGAAGATTTTGGTGGCGGACAAGGTGAAACAGCCGCTTACAATATTCGTCGATGGTTGCAAGGTAACTATCAGGAACTGGGATTAATTTATACCTTAATGATAGGTAATCCAACCCCTAGTTGTGGTGACATACCGATGATGGTTGCCATGCTACCCACCAAAGCAACAGCCACAGAACAAGTTCCGACAGATTATTATTATGCAGATATTGATGGCAACTGGGATTTAAATAACAATGGTTTGGTAGGTGAACGTGCTGATTTTGGCGAAGATGGCTTAAACGGAGTTTGGGAAGTTCTTGTTGGACGTATTTATTATTACGGCGAAGATGACAATTGGCTGGGTGTGGCTAATAATTGGAGTAAAAAAGCGGATGTTGACGAAATTCTTCAACGATCGATTGACTATGATAATGACCAGGATATTGAATGGCGTTACAATTTTTTTGCCTATGACGTTGATAAAATGGATGGTGGATCTCGTTCTGAAATTGTAGGTAAATTTCTGGAGCCCAATGGAATAAATTATATACATAGTGCAGAGATAAATGTTTTTGCAGGCTTGTCAAAACCTGATTATATAAGAGAACAAGGGCACAGTAATACGACCATATTGCAGGAAAACGATTTTGGTTATATGAAGTGGCAATCTCATGGAACGACTAGTGCAACCTGGGGGCTTAATAGTAATGCAGTGGCAGCAAATCTCAATCCTGCAAGACCTACTTTTATTAATTTTGCAGGTTGTTGGACAGCAAATGTTGATAGGGCAAATAATATTGCAGGAGCCACATTACGATATTATGCTATTGGCGCAGGTTCAAACACAATGGGGGTTACTGGCTACTCAGCCCCAGGAACAAAAATTCCAGAACTAGAACCGCATAACAATAACTTTACAATAAAGTTTTTGGAAGGAAAAAGTGCAGGTTATGTGCATTATGAATTTTATGCAGATATAGCCCGATATGCTTCAAATACAGTGGGTAATACCATGCTTAAGCACAATTATTATGGAGACCCCTCTATTGTGATATTTCGTAATGGCATAAATGTGCCATCTTCTGTTGTGGTTTCACCTGTAAAGTATACTTATTTTATCAAAGAAATGGATGAACCTCGTGACCAAGCCCAGGTTTTTACAGTTTGGAGTAATATTGAAGGGCATCAGTTGGCGGGTGATGTAACCACCGATGTAGATTGGTTAACCATAACGAACCTGGGAGCTACAACAACTGATAAAGCTGGGGGAATTGATATTAAAGTAGAAACCAATGCCAATGTAGATGCCTTACCTGCTGGCGAAAATACTGCCACATTAACATTCACTGGCTCTGATGGAAAAATAACAAAAAGAGAATTTACACTGAATATAAATACACCTAAGCAGTTGGCACATTATTCGTTTGATGGGGATAATGTACTCAAAAATCAAATGAATACTTCTTTGGGGCGAATTTCAGTCTCAAACACTACAGATAATGCAGTAATTAATAACATTATCACAAGCTCAACCGGTCTTCCTGGTAAGATTGGAAATGGACTTTTGTTAGACCGTAATATATCGACTTTAGGGTTTACTTGTAATTATCTACCAACCAATAATATTGGTAGTAGTACACATACTTTCTGGATCAAACATGGAGAAGTGCTTCCGTTTGGTGGTCAGGTCTTTACGGTTAATAAAGGAGTGTTGAGTTTTGGTGTTTCTGATTCAAAATATTACGTAAGTGTAAAAGAGGCTGATCACATGTGGCGTGAGGGAATATTACCTGAAGAAACAAAAATATTACTATCTGAATCTACGATTCAGGCCGATACTTGGGTGCATGTGGCTATCATCATCGATCGAACACAGGATAAACTGCGTTTGGTGCTAAATGGAGTCGAAGATGCCTCTATGGATTTACTACACAGAGGTAGCATTTATAGTCCTAATAAACATGGCTACAGTGCCTATCAAATAAATGCTATTGATGGTGCAATAGATGAATTGGCTTGCTACAATTATCCACTATCATTAGCAGAGATAGGTTATGAAATGCAAGGTGTTAAAGTTAGTCCTGTGTATCCGCAGGATAAATCAAATCTGTTTGAGCAAAATGATGTTAATTTTCAATGGACTAACGTAGAGAGTGCTTCTTCTTATAATTTCTACTATGGAAAAGATTATGATGACTTAATTTTAACTAATCCAGTAACGTCAGCAAGCATTACCGGTTTAGTAACTTCGAATGCAAACGTTGTAGCACTAGAGAGTGATATCGAATATTACTGGCGTGTTGATATCGTGATGGATAATGGTGATATAATTAAAGGTAATATCTTTAGTTGTTATACACCTAATGTTTTATGGCATCAGGAGAGCATTAATGTTACACTATCAACACCATTAGATATTAAAATTTCTGATAACATGGTGTATGATAAAATTCGTTTTCAGGGTGAGTATTACACCGTTGGTGGTCGCAAGTCTCCATTCCGTATTTATATCTACACAAAAGATGAATTGGGCAATGATATCCAGATGCTTGATATCAATGGAGTTGATTATTTAAGAAGGAATTGTGGAAAAAGCAGTAACGGTCGGGTATTTGGTAGTCCGGAAGACGGATTAATTGAATTTGAAATATTGCCTGAATTTATGAATAAACCTATTTGGGCAAGATTTTACGCTGAAAGAACAGAAGGATACGACTTCACAAATCCTTGCTTTTATGCGCCAAAAACAAAAGAAGCCTTACCAATATTTGTAGATGAGGAAAAGATAATATCGGATGTACGTGTTGGCCATATGGAAGACTTATCCTTTGATGTGTCCCAACTGGCAAGTGAGCCCGAACAAGTTATTACTTATGAGCTAATTGGAGATGTGCAGGATTGGATAATGTTAGAAGATAAAATGCTTATGGGTTTCCGTCAGCCAACGGAGGCATGTAGTTGTATTGTAACTGTTAAGGCGACTGATGTAAACGGAGAAACTGATACGATTGATATTTTATTCAATGTAGTGGAGTAAGTTAGTTGAAGATTACCAATAACGGTATTGGTAATCTTCACTTGTCATGATGGAACGAAATTAAAATGACAGTAATAAAAAAATAAAGACATGCACAAAATATTATCAACATTATTACTTGTAACCATTAGCTCATTAATATGGGGCCAGAGTGTTACGCTATCAGTACCCGAAACTTTTGGTGGAGACGAAAGTTGCTATTATATCCAATCGGTAGCCCTTGATGCGCAGAATGCTGTTGTATTTTATAGTGGTAGTGATGGAACCAAGGTTCGTAATATAAACATTGAAAACGGAACAATATCTTATGGTAATCCTTTAGTTGTTAGTTATGGTACATTATCTATCGATGGGGTAAATCGTACTTCACAGTATATTAAGGATGATGAACTGGCAATAAGTAAAAAAGAAAACATCTTGGATGTACCTTTAAAAATTGTTCGTAATTCATCAGATTCATTTATATTATTTTATGAGGATGATAAAAATCCAGGTTCAAATGTGGCGCGGTTTGGAACGTTACAGAATGGTGTACTGAACCTAGGGAATGAATATGTTTTTGGTGCGAACGGAATCGTTGGAGTCAATGGTTTCGATGCAATTAACCTAAATAATGGTCAGTTTTTAATGGCCTACAATAATGACGAATCTGAATCTTTAGAAACGGATAATCAAATTGGCCATCAGGTTGCTTCAATTAGCCCCGGGGATTTAAATACAACAATTGCTTTTTCCGATTTTTTACCAATATCAATGAAAGGAATTGATGCGTCTGATTTGTCAATAGCTAAAATTTCAAATACTCAGTTTGTTATTGCTTATATTAATCGTGTAAATAACTCAAAAGGCGAGTATGTTGTTGGTACGATGGTAGATAACTCTATTGAATTATCACCAGTTTACACATTTAGTAGTCTGGATTTAAGTGGAGTAAAAGCAATCGGTCTGGGAAATAATAAATTTGTTATCAATTATGGAGTTGACAATGTATTGGAATTCTCTAAGGATTATGGATATAGCCTGCTAGGTGAGGTATCAGGTGCCGGTATTGATGCATTAGTTCAATTCAGCGATCCATACATATTTAACCCTGATGGATGCAGTAATTACGATATGGATGGTGTCGCACTTACGAATGATGCCTTTATATTGTTTTGGTCGAACGGGAGTATCACAAACTCTAATAGGTTTGCTGTCGGTAAGCTTGTTAATAACGATATTGTTTTTGATAAAAATGTCGATGATCAACTACCTGAGATAGCATATCCAAGCGTGAGTCTGATGTCGCCGGATAACCTGTTGTTTTCTTATCAGAATCAGTCCAGTAGCCAATTCCTTGGTAAAAATGTATTTGTTAATACACAGAGCTTAATTCCGGACTTAGTTGAAAGTTTGATTGTACCTACCCCAGGCACACCAACTAATGATGAAAAATTAACGACAAGTAATTTCAGATTATACCCAACGATAACTACGGGGACAGTCAAAATTGAACTAGAGAATGCAAAGGGTGATGATGTATCTATAAAAATTTTCGATATGACATCAAAGATGATCTATTCAAAAAAAACGCAAAATAATTCGGTTGAATTAAATTTTGATGAATTTGATAAGGGAATGTATTTAGTTTCAGTTCAGGTAGGAACGTCCTTATTAACCAAAAAGATAATAAAACAATAAGATTTCTCCGGGTATTGTTTCGATAATACCCGGAGAATCTCAATGCTAATTTTAATAAAAGCTAAATGTTATGAAAAAAACTACATTATTAATGTTAATGGCTTGTCTTAGCCTATTGATTAGCGCTCAGACCATTCCAGCTAAGCAATATTTAGATTTTGAAGATGGAAAGATTCCATCAGATATTCCAGGTATTACGTTCGTAGATGGACCATATTCATCTGTGGCAATAAAGGGTAATTTAACTCCTGGTTTGCCTCTAATTACTAATGAGATACGTGATGAAGGTGGAAACAAAGTGGCCTACGTCGACTGGGATGGCTGTATTGAAATAGACAATAATGCTGTTGATTTTAGCAAGGCATTTTCAATAGCTTTTAAAGTAAAATATGAATCTAATCCGGCGGGAAATAATGGATTAGTTACCATATGTGGCACACGCAATAGTACTTGGCCGACAGGTAAAACTTCGATAACTGAAAGAGGCCCAGGTTTTGGGAAGCATCAGATTTGTAGAATTTCCGCCTACGACGAAAATAAGGATAGTGGCGGAAAGATCACTGCATGGCTTGATGGATCAAATACATTAGATACAGAAGTTGGAGCATTCAAGCAAGATCAATGGTATCATTTGGTGTTGACATTTGACGGCAATGGTGCTGGAAAAATTTATTTAAATGGTGCAATTTTATCCGGCACATTAAGTGATGGAAGTCAAAGCTTAGGAACATCAGAAAGAACTGATCTTTTCTTTCATGAGTTAACTGATACAAAATTGGTTCTTGGTTTGTCTTGTATAACGGCAACAGACGGGACAGCGCCAGTAGATAAAGATGGAACTACAGTAACAGGCACTAATATTGTTCCATGGTATTATAAAGGTTTTACCAAAAGTGTACCAACAACATATGATAATATTGCCATTTTCGAAAAAGAATTAACGACACAGGAAGTATCTGATATTTATACTGGTGCTTCTGTTCCAACTGGCATAAGAGATGCTAAGGTAACTTCCAATGCGATTTATCCGAATCCAATGACAGATCTATTATTTGTAAAAGAAAAAGGTGTATCTACTATTGATATTTATAGCATTGCAGGGGATAAGGTTTTATCGTCACCTAATGTATTAGCTGGTGTTAATGTAAGTTGTTTAGCAAAAGGAGTTTATTTAATTAATTGTATCGATAAAAAAGGGCAAGTGATTGCCGTTCAAAAGGCTATTAAAAAATAGTGACTTTTCATAGAGGTTTGGATTTGGGAGGTGACGGTAATTGGAACTGTCATCTCCAGCCAGACATCGCAAAAAACTTGCTATTAACATTACCCCAAAAAACTACAAGTCATTTACTCTTCTTTTATGACGATTATACCTGTTTATACTTAAAATATATATGATTCGCTTTGTCTATTTAAGCTTATTAAGCTTATCCTTGTTTGCATGTTCTCAAACACCTGATCAATTAAATGTATTGCTTATAACAGCCGATGATTTGAATTGTAGCTCAGTTGGCGCATATGGTTGTACATTGAAAAATATAACACCTAACCTTGATAAACTGTCGCAAAGTGGTATTCGATTTAACCATGCGCATGTTAATGTTGCGGTTTGTCAACCATCAAGAGGAGTCCTTGCAACAGGTTTGTATTCACACAACAGTGGTATTGAAGGTTTTTACCATACTTCAAAAAATATTCCTACCGTCATCAATACCCTTCATGCTAATGGTTTTTTAACAGGTGTCATTGGCAAGGTAGAACACTCAACTCCAACTTATGATACTCCCTGGGATGTTAAGATTGATATGCCGGAATTAGGTATGGGAAGAGATAAGGAACTTTATTATAACTCAATAGTTGATTTTTTTAAACAGGCAAAAGCAGAAGGTAAACCCTTTTACCTAATGGCCAATTCTCATGATCCACACCGTCCATTTTCGGGGAGCGATGACGAACTTAAAAGATGGGGCGAAAAAGATATTAGAGCACCGGCAAAAATATATGACCCTTCAGAAGTAAAAGTTCCAGGCTTTTTACCTGATATTCCCCAGGTAAGAAAGGAAGTTGCTGAATACTACAGTTCCGTTAAACGATGTGATGAAACAGTAGGACGTATTCTGGATGCTCTCGAACAAGAAGGATTTGCAGATAATACGGTAGTGATGTTTTTATCTGATAATGGTATGGCTTTCCCTTTTGCAAAAACTAATTGCTATTTACATGGCACCAATACACCTTGGTTGGTTCGTTGGCCTGGTGCTATTATGCCTGGAACGATAGATAACGAGCATTTCGTTTCAGGAAAAGACTTTTTTCCAACCATTTTAGATATACTTAACTTGCCTATTCCAAATAAACTTGATGGCTTCTCTTTTAAAGATGTTTTATTAGGAAAAAAACAGGCAGGTCGAAAAGACGTATATACCCAATTTTACATGACTTCAGGTTATCGCACTTTTCCAATGCGATGTGTACAGAATGAACAGTATGGTTATATTTTTAATGCCTGGTCTGATGGAGATAAGGCATTTAAAAATGAATCACAACACGGATATACCTGGAAAGCAATGAAAAAATATGCAGAGACAGATAGTCTGGTGAATAAACGAGTTCTCCTATTTAGTAATCGTGTTGTTGAAGAATTCTATGATTTTAAGAATGATCCGGATGCTTTAAATAATCTTATTGATGATCCAGATTACGTACCCGAGATAAGAAAAATGCAAGAGTTAATGGAATTGTCATTAAGAGAAAGTAATGATCCTTTATTGAATGCTTTTCTAAGTCGATACGATAAAGATAAAATGCAGGAAACGGTTAATGCTATTCAGGAAGAAGCCTATCAAAGAAAAGCGATTGAGCGAAAGAGAAAGAAAAAGAAAAAATAAGATATATGAGGAAAACAATTTTAATAGTTGGAATTATTTATAGTGTTATAGGAGGATTAATGGCACAGAAACAAGTAGATTTAACCCAATATGTTGATCCGTTTATCGGTACCGAAAAGATGGGACATACATTTCCGGGTGCTTGTGCACCTTTTGGAATGGTTCAGTTAAGCCCTGATACCGACAACCAGATGTTTTATACCGGGGAGGGGAAATACAACCGAGAAGTATATCGTTATTGTGCTGGTTATCAATATGAAGATAATTCAATAGTTGGGTTTAGCCACACACATTTTAGTGGTACTGGACATTCCGATTTGGGCGACTTTTTAATTATGCCCACTACCGGTCAGTTAAATCTAATGCCGGGGACTGCTGAAAATACAACTGAAGGCTACCGTTCTGCGTTTCGTCATGAAACAGAGGATGCCTCACCGGGTTATTATAAAGTAGAATTGGACGATTATAATATCAAGGCTGAGTTATCGGCAACTACACATGTAGGTTTTCATCAGTACACTTTTCCTGAAAGTAATGATTCGCATATTATCTTAGATATGGGGCATGGCATCTACAATTACGAGGGTAAAGTATTGTGGTCGCACCTTCGTGTTGAAAACGATACCTTGGTAACTGGTTACCGGATTACACAAGGATGGGCGCGCACCAACTACCTGTATTTTGCTATGGTTTTTTCAAAACCAATCGAGAACTATGGCTGTCAGAACGAAATTAAAGAAAGGTATAATGGCTTCTGGCGCGACTTTGATATGGAGAATAATTTCCCGGAAATGTCGGGCAAAGATCTAACAGCCCATTTTGATTTTGCTACCAAAGAAGGCGAACAGGTTAAGGTAAAGTTTGCCCTGTCAGCGGTAAGCACCGAAGGCGCCTTAAAAAACCTAATGGCAGAAGTACCTCATTTTGATTTTGAAGCTACCAAAAACGCAACACAAGAGCGTTGGCAACAAGAGTTGTCGAAAGTAAAAATAGAGGCCTCTGAAGAAAAGAAAGTCACTTTCTATACGTCTCTTTACCATACTTTTATTAATCCGGTAGAGTATATGGATGTAGATGGGCGCTACAGAGGTCTGGATCACAATATTCATCAGGCAGAAGGATTCACAAATTATACTGTATTCTCTTTGTGGGATACATATCGTGCATTACATCCATTTTTAACCCTGGTACAACCGGAGCGTACTTCAGATATGATCAACTCTATGTTGGCACACTACGATCAGAGTGTGCATAATATTTTACCAATATGGAGTCATTTTGGAAACGAGAATTGGTGTATGATTGGTTATCATGCTGTACCTGTTATTTCAGATGCATGGCAAAAAGGAATTAAGGGATTTGATGCTGAAAAAGCTCTGGAAGCATGTGTTTCTAGTGCTAACTATAAGGCCTATGATCATTTAGATAAGTACATCAAGAAAGGTTACGTACCATACGAAGCAAGCAGAGTTGGTTCATCCATGACATTAGAGTATGCCTATGACGATTTTACCATAGCTCAATTTGCCAAATCTGTTGGAAATTCGAATGTTGAAAAGGAGTTTACTATCAGAGCCTCTAATTGGAAAAATGTGTTTGATGACAACATAGGTTTTGCTCGGGCAAAAATGCATGATGGTTCGTGGAAAAAGGATTTTGATCCTTTAGAAACACACCATCAGGGTTTTATTGAAGGTAACTCGTGGAATTATTCGTTGTATGTGCCTCACGATGTAACAGGTTTAATAGCCGGAATGGGTGGTGATGAGAAATTTACCAAACAATTGGATGAGCTATTTACCATGGAGTTGCCTGATAAATACTTTGAAAAAACTGAGGACGTAACACGTGAAGGCATTATGGGATGTTATGTGCACGGCAATGAACCTAGCCATCAGGTCGCCTATATGTATAATTGGGCTGGAAAACCATGGAAAACAGCAGAAAGGATTCATCAGATATTGAATACTAAATATCTTAATAAGACCGATGGTCTCTGTGGTAATGATGATTGTGGACAGATGTCAGCTTGGTACATATTTTCTTCAATGGGCTTTTATCCGGTTTGTCCCGGTTCTAATGAGTATATTATTGGATCTCCATCTGTGTCAGAAGCAGTAGTGAATATGGGTGGTAACAAGCTGCTTATTAAAGCCGATAACCTATCGTCTAAAAATATCTATATCCAATCAATGTTTCTTAATGGCAAAAAGTGGAACAAGTCTTATTTCACTCATGACGACATAAAAAACGGAGGTACCGTTATTTTCAAAATGGGGAGGCGTCCTTCTGAGTGGGGTAAGAGTTTGGATTACAGGCCTAATTAAGTCAAATTATATTAATATTTTCTATAAAAAATGATGAAGTATATTTTGTCTATTATTTTGATACTGTTTTTATTTTCGTGTGAAAACAGAACTGCTCAAAAGCCCAATGTGGTTATTATTTATGCCGATGATATGGGATATGGTGATGTAAGTTGCCAAAATCCCAACTCAAAGATTCATACTCCTAATATTGATAATTTGGCAGAAACCGGTGTTCGATTTACCGATGCACATAGTTCTTCAGGCATTTGTTCTCCCAGCCGGTATGCGCTGTTAACAGGTAAATATCATTGGAGGACGCAGCATAATATTGTAAAGTCGTTTGAACCACCAATGTTTAAAGACTATGATATAACACTACCACAGGTGTTGAAAAAGAATGGCTACAACACTGCTTGTATTGGTAAATGGCATCTAGGATGGGACTGGGAATTTAAAGGAGAACCATCGGGTTTGATAAAAAAGAAAGATAAAAATATTCCATACTATCAATGTGCTGATATCGACTGGGGTGAAGGAATAATATCAGGTGGTCCTTTAGATAGAGGATTCAATTATTACTTCGGTGATGGAACCATTAACTTCCCACCTTATGCCTGGATCGAAAATGACAAATTAC
The DNA here is from genome assembly GCA_025210475.1 of Carboxylicivirga sp. Taxonomy (GTDB): domain Bacteria; phylum Bacteroidota; class Bacteroidia; order Bacteroidales; family Marinilabiliaceae; genus Carboxylicivirga. The sequence continues at coordinate 60,379 of JAOARW010000027.1, forward strand.
TGCAAATTCCAACTCAGAATTTGGATTTAGGATATAAGAAAACAGCGGAAGGATCTTGGGAATTTAGACCCGGTCCGATGGTAAAAGATTGGGATCCAATGGTAATATTAAATACCCTGACCAATAAAGCAAAAGCATGGATTTCGAAGCAATCAAAAGAACAGCCTTTCTTTCTTTATTTTGCTCTACCTTCGCCCCATGCACCAATAATACCCAACAAGAAGTTTCATAACACTAGTCAGGCAGGGGGCTATGGTGATTATGTAGTGCAAACGGATGATGTGGTTGGTCAGGTAATGTCCTTGTTGGACGAGCATGGCTTTGGGGATAATACCATTGTTATTTTCACCTCGGATAATGGTCCGGAAACGTATGCTTATAATAGAGCAAAGACATACGGACATTATAGTTCTGGAGAATACCGAGGCCTTAAGCGTGATGTATGGGAAGGAGGACATCATGTTCCGTTTATCATTACCTGGAGAAATGGGATAGAAGAAAAGGTTTCCAATAAATTGGTGTCTCAAAGTGATTTGATGGCTACCATCTGTGAACTTACAGATGCGACTCTGCCAAATGCGTCTGCACCTGATAGCTATAGTTTTGCTTCTCACTTGATAGGTGAAGGTTCAGAAAATGAGCGTGAAACCTTAATACACAACACCTATATTGACAAGTGGGCGATAAGAAAAGGAAAGTGGTTGTATATCAATAGCAATACCGGGGCTCATTGGAATGAACCGAAATTTTATAAAGCGCTTAGAGGATATGCAGATTTTGAAACAGAAGGACTCCTTTTTAATATGGATAATGATAAAGGACAGCTAATTAATCTGCATGACACATATCCAGCTATTGTAGATGAATTAAAAAGAGAACTGGACAAACAACGCAGTGTTTCTGATAACTAAAAAAGAGCTAAAGTTGTAACGTTTTATTTTAATTGATGCATTATATGATGAAAATGAATCAGATATTATTTATAGTTATATATATATTCTTTTCAACACTCACATCAACAGGTCAAGGGAAACATTTATTTATTCTTTCTGGGCAATCAAATATGGTGAGATTAAAGCCTCATAAATATTTCAATCCAACAATTAAAGAGGCATTCGGTACAGGTAATTTTATCGTTGTTAAAGGAGCTTGGAGTGGCAAACCTATCAGGTGCTGGGTTAAAGGTTGGCAATCTTCAACAGGAGCAGCATTAAAGGCTGATGAACCGTTTTACTACGACACTTTGATTGAGAAAGTCAGGGATTCAATCAATGGAAAATGTATTACAAGTATTACACTGCTCTGGATGCAAGGAGAGCGTGATGCAGAAGAAGGGAACGGTGATGTTTATGAAGAGAGTCTTTTACGCTTGTATCAGCAGTTTTGTACAGATTTAGGACGTAATGATATCAATTTTGTTATAGGACGATTGAATGATTTTGCTTTAAACCAAAAACAGGATCAATACCCTGATTGGGAAAAAATAAGAAAAGCACAAGTAAAAGTAGCAGAATCAAATGTCAGATTTACGTGGGTAAATACAGACGACCTGAATGATGGAGTAAACAGAAAAGGTAAACTTTTAAAAGATGATTTGCATATGATTGTACCTAATGGCTGTTTAGAAATGGGAATACGTTTTGCAAAAAGATCTATTGAATTGATTAATGTGAATCAGCAATAAATTAAATATATAATGAGAATTTCAGCAATAGCATTTTTAACAATCATTTTGTTTGGAGCTTGTAATTTCAATAAAAAGTATTCAAACCCAGTGATTATTGTTAATATTGAAGATGAATCACACCCGGGGGCAAAGGTTTTTATGGAATCTATCCCAAATCCAGAGGCTTTTGTTTTAGATTGTGCCAACGATGTAGTTGAAAAGCTGTTTTCGAGGAAGCAGTTAAGAGAGGGAATGTTTCAGGATGTGGATACCATTACAATTTCTGTTAAAAACATGCGAGGCCTGGCTGCTAAAGGAGGCAACTTTGAGCACATTAAAATTGGTTTCAGTCAAGATTATATTGCAACACAGTATCAAGAGGATGGAAATAGTGATAAGGATATTCTATTTGAACTAAAAGGGGTATTGTTTCACGAACTGACGCACGGATATCAGTATACACCTCAAAATGCAGGTGGCTATAAAAAAGGGACTGACCATTTCTCAATGATTGAAGGAATGGCCGACTTTGTAAGAATCGACCTTGGGCAGCATATGCGACCTGAGAAAGCGGGTGGACATTGGACAGATGGCTATACTACAACAGGCTATTTCTTGCAGTACTTGCGTAAAAGGTATGGTGAAGAATTTATCTTCAGGTTCAATCAATCGGCAAAAGATTTGGAAAAGTGGACCTGGAACGAAGGGTTAACAGCCGCTATTGGTGAGACAGTTACCATTGAAGAGCTGTGGGAAGCTTATCAACTTCAAATCCCAATTAAGCCGATGGATTATGCTGATCCATTCATAGGTACAGGTTCTCATGGTCACACCTATCCAGGTGCCACCTTACCTTTTGGTATGGTGCAATTGAGTCCGGATACACGTAATGATGGCTCATGGGATGGTTGCGGTGGTTATCATTATTCCGATAAAGAAATATTAGGCTTTAGTCATACGCACCTTTCTGGTGTTGGTGTGACCGATTACGGCGATATCCTGCTGCAGCCAATAACAGGGGAAGTTAGTTTAGAGCCTTGGTCAAAGGGAGAAACTAAAGGATATGCTTCTCATTTTTGTCATGAAACAGAAACGGCTTATCCGGGTTACTATTCTGTACGTCTGGATGATTATAAGGTGAAAGCTGAGATGACAACAACCGAGCGTGTGGGTTTTCATCGTTATACTGCCGAAAAAGCGGGCGAGTTGAGTATCCTATTAGATTTAATTCATCGCGACCCGGTATTGGAAGCTTCTATTGAATATGTAAATGAAAATACGATAAAGGGAGTGCGCCGCTCAGCCAACTGGGCTCGTGATATGCGTGTTTACTTTGTTATGGAGTTTTCTAAACCAATCAAAGAATTTCTCATTTTTAATGATAAAAAAGCTACGGGGAAAAAGCTTGTTAATGGAAATGCATTGCAGGCTGTGGCTAAATTTGATGTGGATGCCAAAGAAGCGGTTGAAGTGAAAGTGGCTATCTCAAATGTAAGTACAGATGGAGCTATGCGAAATCTGCAGGCAGAAGCTGCTAATCTCAACTTCAACAAAGCTCTAAAACAAGCTACCGATGTGTGGACAAAAGAGTTGGGAAAAGTAATGATCGAAGGTGGTACATTGGCTCAACGCCGCAACTTTTATTCTGCATTGTACCATTGCCTTATCGTACCAAATGTTTATCAGGATGTGGATGGACAATACCGGGGTATGGACGGAGTTATCCGAAAGGCTGATGGTTTTACCAATTACACTGTATTTTCACTTTGGGATACGTTTAGAGGACTTCACCCACTATTAACAATACTGGAACCAGATCGAGCAAATGACTTTATTAAATCATTAACACACAAAAGTCAACAATATGGTGAATTACCAATGTGGGAATTAGCTTCCAATGACACACGCTGTATGATTGGTTATCATGCTGTTTCTATCATTGCTGATGCTTGGGAAAAAGGAATCAGGGATTATGACTTAGAAGAGGTATATACCGAAATGAAGAAAACGGCAATGCTTGATAAACGTGGACTTAAAGCGTACCGCACACTTGGTTATGTACCATCAAATAAAAGCAGTCAAGGTGTATCAAAAACACTGGAGTACGCTTATAATGATTGGTGTGTGGCGAAGGTCGCCAAGGCTCTGAATAAGCAGGACGATTATGAATACTTTATGCGAAGAGCTTCTAACTACAAACATATCTATGATGAACAGGTAGGCTTTATGCGTGGTAAGACAGATACTCATGATTGGGTAACTGATTTTGATCCAACAAAGCCGGGATACAATTACACTGAAGGCAATTCGTTTCAATACAGCCTTTTTGTACCACACGATCTGAAAGGTTTAAGTGACCTGCTTGGAGGTAAAGCTGCTTTGGGAAAATGGTTAGACAAATTGTTTGAGACACAGATGGAGCATCATTTGGGTGATGATTCTGATATTACAGGTCTGGTAGGTCAGTATGCACACGGCAATGAGCCGAGTCATCATATGGCATACCTGTATAATTACGCTGGAAAACCCTGGAAAACCCAGGAGATTGTACGACATATTACCAATGATTTGTATGCCGATACACCGGGCGGTATTTGTGGAAATGAAGATTGCGGACAGATGTCGGCCTGGTATGTATTGAGTTCTATGGGTTTTTATTCTGTATGCCCCGGCGGAGATTATTACGAGATAGGAAGCCCTATTTTCGATAAGGTCACGTTGAATCTTAGCAATGGCCAACAATTTGTTATTACAGCAAAAAACAGTGAAGAAAAATATGTGCAAAGTCTTAAATTGAATGGTAAGCACTACAATAAGCCTTTGCTCTATCATGCAGATATAATTGACGGAGGACAATTGACCTTTGAAATGGGGGATGTGCCGAATACTACAGTACTGATAGATTACCCTGAAGAACAACAGGTTGTAGGAACAGCCAGTATGCCTTATTTGAGTAACCCATCTAACTTCTTTTTAGATATCTATAAGGTAGAGATGAATAGCGATGATGCCGGGGCTAAGATATTCTACACATTAGATGGAACTGTTCCTTCAACTTCTGCACTGATGTACGATGGACCATTTGATATTAATACCAATACGGCAGTAAAGATGATTAGCGTGCTTGAGAATGGTGGTAAAAGCAATGTGGCAACACGCGAGCTACAAACATCAAAAGCAATTGAGCTCTCGAAAAATTTATTAAAGAAAGGCTTGCTCTACGATTATTATGAGGGTGTATACCGCTCTGCATATGATTTTGAGATCGAGAAGCCATTGATTCAAGGAGTTACTAAATTACCCGATTTAAGTGTGATAAAACGCAATGAGTGGATTGCCTTGGACTTTACAGGTTATATCGATATTCCAACAGCTGGGGAATATCAATTTTGGGTTTTGGCCAATGATGGCTGCCAGCTTATTATTGATGGCGAAGAACAATTCGAAAGTGACGGACGTAAATCAAAACCATTTGAACAACAAACGACCATTGCTTTAAGTAAAGGCTTGCATCACTTTAGATTGAATTATTACCAGTGTTCAGATGGTGTTGAATTAGATGCACAATGGAAGGGGCCAGGCTTTAAAAGGCAAGACATATCATCAAATGTATTTTTTCACAAAAATAATTTATAAGTATGAGATTTAGACTTTTATTTCTATTCTGCATCTGTACATTAATGTTAAAGGCTCAAGAAAATCAGCAGCCTAATGTTATTTTGATTATGACAGATGACCAGGGCTATGGTGATTTGGGGTATCATGGTAATCCACATATTAAAACCCCACAAATTGATGACCTGGCCAAAGAAAGTGTACGCTTGAATAATTTTAGAGTTTCTCCGGTATGTGCCCCAACTAGGGCAAGTTTAATGACTGGTCGTTATTCGCTGCGCACAGGAGTAAGGGATACTTATAATGGTGGTGCAATTATGTCGCCAGATGAGATAACGATTGCCGAACTACTTCAGGAATTTGGTTATCAAACAGCTATTTTTGGTAAATGGCACCTGGGAGATAATTATCCTACGCGTCCTATGGATCAGGGCTTTCAGGAGTCCCTGGTGCATTTAGCTGGTGGAATTGGTCAGGCAGGAGATTGGTTAAATTATGACAAGAAAGATAGTTCTTATTTTAACCCTGGCTTAATGCACAATGGTGTGCCTGTTCAAACCAGCGGTTACTGTTCTGATGTGTATACAAGCGCTGCTATTGATTACCTGCGATCTCATGGCGATAAGCCGTTTTTTATCTACTTATCATACAATGCGCCCCACACCCCACTGCAAGTACCTAAAGAGTATTACGAAAAGTACAAAGATATTGACCCTTCAGAAGCTCTTCCAGATGGTACGAGGCCAGTTGAAATGAGTGAAAATGATAAAGAGGCTGCCCGTAAGGTCTATGCAATGGTTAATAATATTGATGATAACATTGGACGATTACGTGCCGCCCTTAAAGAAGAAATGCTGGATAAGAATACTTTAATCATTTTCATGACGGATAACGGGCCTCAGCATTATCGTTATCTGGCAGGCCTTAGGGGCAAGAAAAGCAAGGTTTATGAAGGAGGTGTTAGAGTGCCGTGTTTTTTCCATTTTCCAGATCAATTTAGCAAGAACAAAGATATTGACCGACTTACGGCACATATTGATATACTTCCAACGATTGCTGACTTTTGTGGTGCTGAAGTCCAAGATGAACAAAGGGTGGATGGCGTGAGTTTTCTATCACAATGTAAAGACAATGAAGCGGCTAGTGTTGGAGGAGAAAGGGCTTATTTTAACTACTGGACACGCCGTAGCATTAATAAGTATCATAATATGTCGGTTCAAAAAGGTAACTATAAGTTGGTTGCCAATAACAGCTATAATGAAGACGAATCGGCGTTTGAGCTTTTTAATTTAGCGAGCGATCCGCATGAGCAGGTAAATATTGTTGAAGAACAATTATCAATAGCTCAGGACTTAAGATCTGAGTTAGATGACTGGTACAATGAGATGGTGACATCACCTAATCTTCAAAAAGCAATTCCGGCAATTATAGGTACAAAGTATGAGAAACACACCGTTTTAAATAGGAACGATGCATTTGGCATGGAGGCAGTATGGAATCAACAAACGATTTTTGCCTTTTGGGAAGTTGAATTTGCAAAGGCCTCAAACTACGATATTGAATTTCATTTTTTTGAGCCAATAGAAAAGAAAGGTCAGCTGAAAATTCAAATTGGTGCGGTTCATTATATAATTAATAATGCTCAAACGGGCGTTAAAGAACTGCAAATGAAAGACGTTTTTATCCCTGAAGTAAAGGGGCAATTAATGGCTTGGTACTATCAAAAAGGAAAAAATGGTATGGAAACATTGCTGCCGTTTGTTGTAGAAATTAAAAATAATAATTAAATGAACAGAAGAACTTTTATCAATAGAACATTCTGGGGAGGCACTTTTGCTGCATTTACAGGGTGTTCTGTCTTTAATAAAATTGAACAAAAGGAGGCTTCGCCCTTTGCCAATAAGTTATTGCCAGCTGTTAAAGGTGGAGGTTTCTACGACCCTGACTATTGGATATGGGGTAGTTCTGTTATTAAAGGAGAGGATGGACATTATCATATGTTTGCCTCACGATGGTCTAAAAAATATGGCTTTGGGAATTGGGTGACGAACTCACAAATAGTAAGAGCGGTTAGTAAAACACCTGAAGGACCTTATGATTTTCAGGAAGTTGTGACTCCTATACGAGGTAAAGAGTATTGGGATGGACTATGTACACATAATCCGCGAGTGATTAAATACAAAAATCAGTATCTGCTTTACTATTTTGGAACGACTTATAACTTTCCAGTTCCAACAGATAATAATAAACCAAAAGGTGGATTTAAAGAGGCATGGTCAAATAAACGGCTTGGTGTTGCTGTTAGCGATAGTGTTTTTGGTCCTTGGAAGCGGTTGGATAAACCAATTATCGAACCTCGTACAGGCTTTTGGGACGCTTCAATTACTTCTAATCCAGCACCAGCTGTAAACACTAAAAGCGGAGATATTTTGTTAATGTATAAAAGTTCTGCAAAAGCCCTGGTGCCTCCTTTGTTGTTAGGAGTTACGAGTGCCTCGAATGCTATGGGACCATATAATCGTCTTAGTGAAGAGCCAATATTCAGATTTGAAACAACAAACAACAACAGAATTGATGTTGAAGATCCATTCGTATGGTGGAATGGAAAAATGTACGAAGCGATTATGAAAGATCGTAGTGGCTTGATTTGTGGAGAGGAAGGAGGTGGAGTTCATGCCTGGTCAAAAGATGGGGTTAGCTGGACATTATTTGATAAGGTCAAAGCCTACAGTCGTAATATTCTTTGGAATGACGGTTCCCGAACATATCAAAATCATTTTGAGAGGCCATTTCTTTTAATTGAAGATGGTCAACCTACGCATCTTTTTGCAGCTACAGGAGATGGAGAGAAAGCATGGAATTTTAAGAATACATGGAATATGGTCATTCCATTAAAAACAAGAATATGAGAAACCTATTAATTGCAATACTAATTATTCTGTCTACTGGTGTTTTTGCCCAAAATGACGGATATAAGTTTACAACACTTATTGATTTAGATAACACTTCAGTAAAAGACCAGAACCGTACTGGTACCTGTTGGAGTTTTTCAGGTATTTCATTTGTAGAATCAGAAATTATGCGCATGGGAGGTGCGGAACTGGATTTATCTGAAATGTTTGTCGTTCATCATTGTTATGACTATAAAGGGGAAAAATATATAAGAATGCATAGCAAAACTAATTTTGGAGCAGGAGGAGCATTCGCAGATGTATTTTGGACAATAAAGAAATTTGGACTAATCACAGAGTCATCATATTCAGGTTTAAATTATGGTGAAGATGCTCATGTGCATGGTGAGTTAGATAAAATACTGAAAAGTTATTTAGATGTTGTTGTCGAAAATCGAAACAAAAAGTTAACAACAGTATGGCAAAAAGGGTTTGAATCGGTAGTGGATACCTACCTGGGTGAAATTCCGGAAATCTTTGAATATTCTGGAAAACAATATACTCCTCTACAATTTAGAGATCAGGTTGCAAAAATTAATGCAGACGATTATGTTTCGATCACGTCTTTTAATCATCATCCGTTTTATTCAAAAGTAATACTGGAGATACCGGATAACTGGTTGTGGGATGCATCTTATAATGTGCCAATGGATGACCTTAACGCAATTTGTAAAAACGCGATGGAGTCTGGTTATACTGTAGCCTGGGCCGGTGATGTAAGCGAAATGGGATTCTCACACAAGGAGGAAGTTGCCGCAGTTCCTGATATCAACTTGAAAGAAATGTCTGGCACCGAGCGTTCAAGATGGGAAACGGGTGGTTCAAAAAGCAAATATAAGTTTAACGATATTATGCCGGAAAAGAATATTACTCAGGAAATGCGGCAACAGGCATTTGATAATTATACAACTGGAGATGACCACGGCATGCACATGGTTGGAATGGCAAAGGACCAGAATGGAAACTTGTATTATAAAATAAAGAATTCGTGGAATACGGACAATAGTAGATACGATGGTTATATATACATGTCAGAAACCTATGTGGCTTATAAAACAACCACCATCTTTGTACATAAGAATTCAATCCCTAAAAATATCCGTAAAAAACTAGGTATGTAATGGTTAAAGTATATTTAATTAGCACCTTATCACTTTTGTTTGGTTTTATAGTAAGTGCTCAAGAAGCCAAATTACCGAATGTTATCATTGTTTATACTGATGATTTAGGATACGGCGATTTGGGCTGTTATGGTAATCCAACTATCCATACTCCACATTTGGATAAGATGGCAAGTGAGGGTATGAAGTTTACCCAATTTAATATTGCTGCTAATATTTGCACCCCATCAAGAGCGGCATTGCTAACTGGCTGTTATCCCAAACGGGTGGGATTACACAAAGGAGTTTTGCGAGGAACCAGCAAAATAGGCTTAAATTCCAATGAAACAACACTTGCCGAAATATTACAGCAAGAAGGATATAAAACCGCTTGTTTTGGTAAATGGCATTTGGGGCATCAAGAGCAGTTTCTACCAACCAAGCATGGTTTTGATGTGTTTTGGGGTTTTCCTTTCAGCAATGATATGAGTAAAAAGGAACAGGTATTAATGGGCAATAATAAATATGCTTACTCATTGCCTTTGATCTCTCAAAGTGATACTTTGGATCTTGATCCGGACCAATCTGTTGTGACCTGTCAACTAACGGACAAAACGGTTCAATTTATTAAAGAACAAAGGAGAAAGCCATTTTTCATTTACCTTACATACCCAATGCCTCACGTACCGCTTTATGCCTCAAATAAATTTAAGGGCAAGAGTAAGAGGGGCTTATATGGAGATGCTGTGGAAGAGTTGGATTGGGGCGTGGGTCAGATTATGGCGGCACTTAAAGCGAATAAACTGGATAAAAATACCTTGGTTTTATTCTCGTCTGATAATGGTCCTTGGAGCATTTATAAAACCAAAGGAGGATCTTCAGGGCCACTTCGCGGAGCTAAAGGATCGACCTGGGAAGGAGGACATCGCGTACCACTAATTGCATGGTGGCCTGATAAAATTGGAAAGGGAGAAACATGTACCCAGTATATTTCGAACATGGATATTCTACCAACAATTACTAGATTGGTGGGTGGGCAGTTACCCGAAAAAATAATTGATGGACGAGATATTACTGACCTATTTGAAGAGCCTTACAAAGTGTTAAAGGAAGAACCCTTCTTTTATTATAGTTCAAAAGGAATACTGCAAGGAGTAAGATTAGGAGCGATGAAATTGATATCAGTAAAAGGTGATTTTCAATTGTATAATATTGAGGAGGATATAAGCGAAGCATATAATCTGGCTAAGAAACAACCAGGCGATGTTGAGCGCTTGAAATCAATTATGTATCAGTTCGATAAGAAACTGGAAAAAGAATCTCGTTTACCTGGTAGCATTAATAATTTAAATAATGAAAATCTTAATCCAACTCTATCTGCTATTTAATACTACTGTATTGTTTTCTCAAAAAGTAGCATTGATATATAACAATCCAGATAACCTTAACTGGTCCAGTGTCTTACAAGAGGGATTCTTAGAGCAAAAAGGTATCCCAGTTGAGTTTAAAGTAACGAATTTGTTTTTGAGTAGTCCTGGTGTTATGCGTCGCGATCCAATCGATATTATTAAGGTTAATGGTGAGTATTACATGTGGTACACTAAAGTCTCAAAAGATCATAAAGGTTATCCAGAAGGTTGGGCAGGTACAATTTGGTATGCCAAAAGCAAGGATGGAAAACACTGGCAAGAGCAAGGACAGGCTCTAGACAAAGGTTCAACAGATGATTGGGATGGCACTGGTGTGTATACACCCAATATTTTACACTATAAAGGGAAATACTACCTGGCGTATACGGCCATGCCTTATCCTTTTGTAAGAAAGCACTCTCAGGCACAAATAGGAATGGCTGTTGCTGATTCTCCTGATGGTCCATGGTTAAAATATATTACCAATCCGGTGCTTAGTCCTGGTGTAGGCTTAAACTCACCTGACGGTTTTTTAGTTGATGATGCAGCTTTTTTGGTAGAAGAACAGAAAGTATATCTCTATTATAAAGGATTTGCCAGGCATGAAAAGGAAGGAAAACCAATAAGAGGTGGTAAAAATACATTTTTAATGAGAGCTGAAGCATTGACACCTGATGGTCCCTTTGTTAAGCATCCTGTTCCATTGCATCGGGGACATGAGGCGGTTGTTTGGTTAGAGAAAGATGGTGTTGGTAGTTTCGGCACTGGTTGGAGCAAATACAAATACTATAAGTCAGATGAGTACTTCAACTTTAATGGAGTGAGACCATTAAATCTTATGGTTGAACCGAAGTTTAAAATTCGTGCAATAGGAGTCTATCGTCCGGATTTAAATGGAGAACAATTATCTCGACCAAGCTGGGGCATATGTATGGCACCCAATAAAGGATTGGCGCGTTTTGAAATTATTTGGAATAATTAAACTAAAAAATATGTTACAAAAAATTGGAATAATAATCATTATTGTGTTCATCTATATTTCTTGTTCAGTACACAAAGCAGGAAAAGATGATCTGACATTTGAAGGTCGGTTACCACATCTTACAAAAGATAATATCCTTCAGCAAGAAGGCTGGTATGTTTGGGGTGGTTCTGTTGTTAAAGGGGAAGATAATAAATACTATATGTTCTATGCTCGTTGGAGCGCTGACTGTATTGATTGTGAAGAGGGAGATAAGGGGCGTTTTAAAAATATGTCAGGTTGGCTTAAATACTCAGAAATAGCTTGCGCTGTAGCTGATAATCCTAACGGACCTTTTAATTATGTTAGCACTGTTGTGAAGGGGACGGGTAAAAAGGATGTCTGGAATCAATACAATGCCCATAATCCACACATTAAAAAGTTTAATGACAATTATTATCTCTACTATATTGCTACCACCGAAACACCGGATAGTTCATATTGGAAGGGCTTAATAGGGGGGCAATGCATTGGTGTAATTAAAAGTAAAAGTATTCAGGATTTGATTTCAGGTAAATTTAAACATCCTGAAAAACCTATTGTCGCGCCGGATAATATCTCAACCTTTCATCGTGCAGTAAACCCTTCGGTTACCCAGGGACATGATGGAAAATTTTATATGATGTTTAAGTCGTACTCGACCCGAAGTGGCCGAAAGGGACATATGACACACTGGATAGCCAAATCAGATGCACCTGATGGTCCTTTTTTTCTGGCAGGAAACGTGTTCGAAGATGCAAAATATGCAGCCGAAGATCCTTATTTCTGGTATGATAAAAACCGCAACAGATATTATGCAATTATTAAAAACTGGTCTAAAGACAATGTACTGGCACCTCAATTTGGAGCACTGGCACTTATTACTTCAGAAAATGGTATTAATGGGTGGGAACCAGCTACAAACCGTCTGGTTAGTTTAAAAGAATATATCACCTCCAAAGGAAAAAAAGTTGAGCTGAATAATATTGAACGCCCACAATTACTTTTTAATGAAGAAGGCGAGTTAATATGTTTATACACTGCTGCCAAATACAAAAACAATAAAAATGATGGGCCATACCAAGGGACTCAGCCGTCAGTTAATCTGCAATTCTTATTAAATAACTAGTTATGTATTCTAGAATACTTATACCAGTACTTTTCTTAATATTATTAAGCTGTAATACCCACAAGAAACAACGTGAGGTTTTAAAACCAAATGTGGTGATTTTCTTTTTAGATGATTCCGGATGGGGTGACTTTTCACCTTTTGGTTCGCCATCATATAATACCCCAAATGTGCAAAAGTTAGCTGATGATGGTTGCCGTTATACAAATTTTTATGTGCCACAAGCCATCTGTTCAGCGTCACGTTCGGCATTGTTAACCGGATGTTATCCAGGCCGAACAAAAATGTTTGGTGCACATGGCCCTAATGCCAAAGGGGTTGACCCAAAGTTTGCAACCATGGGCGAAATGTTTCAGCAAGGTGGCTATCGAACAGCTATTTTTGGTAAATGGCACATTGGGGACCAACCGGAGACACGACCTGCTGCAAGAGGGTTTGATGAATCGGCAGGTTTAATGTATTCAAACGATATGTGGGAGCATCATGCGACAAATCCTGAATACTGGGGACAGTGGCCATTACGTTATTGGAAAAATAACGAGATCACCATCGAAAAGGTACAGCCTGAGCATCAAAAGTTGTTAACCACCTGGGCCGCCCAGGAGTCGGTTGATTTCATAGACCGTAATAAAGAAAATCCATTCTTCCTGTATGTGCCGTTTTCAATGCCTCATGTGCCACTTTTTTGCAGCGATAAGTTTGAAGGAAAATCAGGTCAGGGGCTATATGCTGATGTAATGATGGAATTAGACTGGGCTATTGGTGAGGTGATTAACAAGATTAAAGAAACAGGTAATGAAGAGAACACCGTCATTATTTTTTCATCTGATAATGGCCCATGGGCTGTTTATGGTGAGCACGCAGGTGTAACACCCTTCAGAGAAGCTAAGGCAACATCGTTTGACGGAGGTTTGAAATCCGCCTGTCTAATAAAGTACCCTCCTTTAATTAAGAAGGGAAGTACTGTATCCAAATTGATCTGCTCAATTGACTTGTTGCCAACCTTGTCAAACCTGACAGGGGTAAGCTTGCCGGAAAATGAGATTGATGGCAAGAATATTACACCAATTCTGCTTGGTGATAATAAGGCTGATAACCCGCATCAATACTATGCTATTTCAAAAAGTAACAAGTTTGAAAGTGTCATTAGTGGAGATGGAAAATGGAAATTGCACATGTCTCATGGCTATCTCACAATTATTGAAGGAGGAAGAGATGGACAAGCCGGAGTACAGGAAAATAGAAAAATTGACTTATCTCTTTTTAACCTGATGGAAGATCCTTATGAAAAAAATAACGTGGCTGAGAAACATCCTGATGTTGTATCAAATCTGAAAGTCATCGCTGAAAAGCATAAGGAGAAATTTTATTCGAAAAAAACAAAGTAAGGAGTTCCATGAAAGAGTATCTAGAAATAATAATCTTAGCCTTAGTGTTGATATCGTGCACGGAATCTAAGAAAGAACAACCCAATGTTGTTTTTATTATGAGTGATGACCATGCTTATCAGGCTATTAGTGCTTATGGAGGAACATTAAATAAAACTCCAAATATTGACAGGCTGGCCAATGAAGGTGCTATTTTTACCAGGGCAACAGTTACCAATTCTATTTGCAGTCCAAGTAGGGCGGTGATGTTAACCGGTAAGCATAGTTTTGTTAACGGGCGATTGGCCAATAGCGGTACTTTTGACTGGGGACAGGATAATGTAGCCAAACAATTTAAAAAGGCGGGTTATCAGACTGCTATGATCGGAAAAATTCACATGCCTGGACTACCTCAGGGCTTTGATCATTTTAGTGTGTTGGAGGGACAAGGTAAATACTACAACCCTGACTTTATTCAGGAAGGCGGTAAAAAGAAGCGTTACCATGGCTACTGTGCCCATGTTATCTGGAATCAGGTGAAAGATTGGCTAGATGCCCGAGAAGAAGAAAAGCCATTCTTTTTAATGTATCATCCGAAAGCACCACACCGAACCTGGATGCCGGAACCAAAGTATTTTGAACTATTTGAAGATACAGAATTTGAGTTGCCACAAACCTTTAATGATGATTACAAAAACAGACCTTCAGCAGCAAAACAAAAAATGAGTATTGCCGAGGATATGGATTTGTGCTACGACCTGAAGATGCTGGATAAGGAAGGAGAGATAAAAGGTCGGTACAGAAGGAATGCACAAAATTTATACAACCGGATGGATAGTGCACAGAGAGCTGCGTGGGACAAACATTATGAGCCAATTATTGCCGAATTTAAAGCACAAAACCTAAAGGGGGAAGCATTGGCTAAATGGAAATATAACCGCTATATGCGTGATTATTTAAGTACTATACAGTCAGTAGATGATGGAGTTGGTAAATTGCTAGATTATCTCGAAGCAAATGATTTGGATGAAAATACCATTGTGGTTTATACTTCAGATCAGGGTTTTTATCTTGGCGAGCATGGTTGGTTCGACAAGCGTTTTATGTACGAACAGTCGTTCAGAACACCACTGTTGATGAAATATCCGAAATCAATTAAGCCTGGCACGACTATAGATGCTTTGGTTCAAAACCTTGATTTTGCACCAACCTTTATGGATTTTGCTGGCATTGATATTCCATCAGATATTCAGGGAGAATCATTTCGCAATCTAGTTAGTGATAGAGATTCGACATGGCGCGATTTTGCTTACTATACTTTTTATGAGTATCCTGGCGAGCACAATGTTAATCGTCATTATGGCATCACCACAAAACGCTACAAATTAATTCACTTCTACTACGATGAAGATAACTGGGAGCTTTATGATTTAGAAAAGGATCCACACGAAACTAACAATATTTATACGCTACCCGAATACAAAGTTATTCGTGAAATGATGCATAAAAAACTAAATCAGGTAAGGACAAAATATGGTGACAATGATGCGCTCAATCAAGAGTTTCTTCAAAAGGCATTAGAGGCTAGAAAAGCTAGGAAAAACAAAAATAGACAAGCGCATTAAAAATAATAAGATAATTAATATGAGAATATTTGGAGCAATAGCAGTTTTGGTGTGCTTGTGTAATATAGCAATCTGTCAAGAAAATAAAAAAAAGCCAAATGTATTGTTTATTATAGCTGATGACTTAACAGCAACAGCTGTCTCGGCCTACGAAAATAAGGTTTGTCAAACACCTAATATCGATAAGTTGGCATATGAAGGTGTACGTTTTACAAGAACATATTGTCAATTCCCGGTATGTGGCCCCTCACGTGCCAGCCTGATGAATGGTTATTATCCTCATGCAACTAAGGCCTTTGGCTATACGAGCGGGAGAGAGAAGATAGGCCCTGATCGCAAAACTCTTTCTCAGTTATTTAAGGAAAATGGTTATTATACCGCACGTGTCAGCAAAATATATCATATGGCGGTTCCAAAAGATATTGAAGAAGGAACAGATGGTCCAGATGATCCAGCTTCATGGGGGGAGAAATATAATAGTCAGGGACCAGAGTGGCTGGCACCCGGTGAAGGAGAATTGGTACAAGGAAATCCGGATGGCACTTTGCCAATAAGGGGCGGTAATAAGATGACAATTGTCAAAGCTGATGGTGACGACTCGGTGCACGCCGATGGGCGAACGGCACAAAAAGCTTGTGAACTGATCAGGGAACACAAAGACGAACCTTTCTTTTTGGCTGTTGGCTTTGTTCGTCCCCATGTACCTTTTGTGGCTCCCAAATCATACTTCGACCCGTATCCGTTTGAAGGAATTGTATTACCGGAAAAGGTAGATGGTGATTGGGATGACATCCCTAAAAAAGGGATCAATTATATAACCAGCCAAAAAGCGCAGATGACGCTTGAGCAGCAGCAAAAGGCAGTGGCCGCATATTATGCCTCAGTTTCCTATATGGATGCGCAAGTAGGAAAGGTCTTAAGAACTTTGAAAGAAGAAGGATTAGAGGATAATACGATAGTTGTCTTTACATCTGATCATGGATTTCACTTTGGAGAGCACGATTTTTGGATGAAAGTGAGCCTTAAAGAGGAGTCGGTGAGAATTCCTATGATTATAAAAGTTCCGGGAAAAGAAGCTGCCACTTGTCATTCATTTGCTGAGCTGTTGGATTTATATCCCACCTTAACAGAGCTGGCAGGTATTCAACGATCAGAAAACATTCAGGGAAAGAGTCTGATTAATTTATTGGATAATCCTGAGCAGAAAGTTCGCGATATGGCTTTCTCTGTATCCTTGAGAGGTAAAGCCTTTTTATGTCGTACGGAAAAATGGGCATACATCCAATATGGAGAAAACGCCGAAGATGGTATTGAATTGTTTGATATGGAAAATGATCCGAAACAATATACCAATTTGGCCTATAAAAATGAATATGCCAATGTTGTAGATGATTTTGAACTAAAGTTGAAAGATAAATTAGCCGAAATCAGGGCTAATGATATCAATATAGTTACTTCGATAAATAAAGATGTAAAAAAAAGTGTGGAGACAACAAGATCACACAACAGTAGAATATCGAGGTAATTATAATGGTACCTATTACATTTATGATCTAAAAGGCACATTGATCCAATCGGGCAATGTGTCTCCTCAATCTAATACAATTCTTTTAAAAGAAAGGAAATCCGGTAGTATCTATTTGTTTCGTATCAATGACGAAACGGAGAAGATGCTATGGAGATAGCGATTGGTTAGGGGAAATTGTTGCCGATATAAACCATTAATTGTGTGTTAATAACACTAATAGGAATGAATGATATTATTGACGATATACTAGTAATAAAAAAAGTGGTTAATGAGTTTGACCTGTTTCGAGGATTAAAAGATGAAGAATTAAATATACTTCTAAAAAAGTCGAAGTATCGAAAAATGAAAGGACGCAATATTCTTTATTATCAAGATTGCTCAATTAATTATGTGATACTTATATTAAAAGGTATCGTTAAGCAATCAAAAGTGGATAATCGTGGGCGAGAGTCAATTATTCGATTCGCAAAAGCGGGAGAAATAATTGGCAGTAGATCACTATTGTGTGGAGAATATACTTGTACAACGTCAAGTTATATTGGAGATGCCGAGGTCTTGTATATCGATGGTAGTTCATTCAAAGATTTGGTCAATACAAGCGCTTCATTCTATACTAATATGATGAAACAGGTTAATATAGAACTAAATGAAACACAAGATAAAATAGTAGTGCTTACAAGTAAAAATGTAAGGGAAAAAGTAGCTAATACGATTTTATGGTTGATAAGTATTTTTGGTTATACAGATGACAATTTGATTAAATCTCCTTTAACCAGAAAAGAAATAGGTAGTATAATTGGAGCATCGGCAGAATCAGTAATAAGAACATGTAAAGAGTTTAGTATAGATAACTTGTTGGTTTTTGAAGGTAAAAATATACGAATTCTTGACTTTAAACGACTTCAAAATATTGGGTATTCAAGGGAATTTAATGATAGGTTTCGTTCATGAAGGAAATATTGGGAGGTGGGTTACCTTGGTTCATCTACGGAATTGAAAATTCCACCATAGATAATAGTGTAGACTTTATTGTAGGATTGTTGAAGAAACTTAGAAGTGAACAAGAGTTTATTGCTTCAGCTGCTAGTATGACACAGGAAGCTGTGAACTATATATTGGATACCTAAATTCAATGCTAAATTATTGCTAGCACTATTTGAGTGTTTAAAATACAGTTATATGCTCTATCAAGGTGAATTCATTTTGTGTATTAGCAAAGTAAATTGGCATTTATGGAGAGTTTATTTAATACCACACGATATTTAGTTTAGGAGTAGGAGTAAAAAGGAGTTTAAAGAATAGTTGGTTATAAGTATATTATGCTATTATGGTAGAAAATATAAATGATTAGAGCATTTGAAAATATTTTAGAGCAATTCAAAAAGGATATAAATTTTATTGCTATCAGTCAAGCTATGTCATTACTTGATATAGAGAAAGGGATGAAAATTAGCATAACTTGTATTCATGATTTAAGAGAGGTGGTCTTACGTGATGGATTGTCTAGTACAGAGGAAGAAATTTACTTTTTTAAGTATATAAAGCCCAATGTAATGGGCTATTTCTTGTTTTTCTATTACCTGCAACAAATTGAAAACGTCCGCCCGAAAGGCACATTAAGCAGTATCTCAAAGTATTTACAGAATAAGATCGAAGAATCAGAAAGATTTTTGCACAACCGTAACGGATACTACTATTATTACAAAAGTGATGATACGCAGCATGATGAGCAATATTTTATACGATGTAATTTAAGACCAAAGGATTACTGTCACCATCCTTATTCAATGTTAGACAGTAACTTTGCCACCAGTCATGATTACCTCTTTGCCGATTTCAAGGCTCATGAAATGGTTATTGATTATTTGACAACAGAAATCAATAAATTGGAAATCCTTCTTAATAATCAGCAATTTACATTTGAAAAGGCTATCGGAAAAACACGGTATGACTGGACCGATAAAAAGATTGCAGCAGCCGAGTTAATCTACGCATTAGTTGAATCAGGTAGTATTAACCATGGAAATGTAGATGTTAATGCACTTGCGGAAGATATTAGTAAATTATTCAATATAGATGATTTAGAGATTTATCGTTCCTATGTAGATATAAAAAACCGCAAAAAGAACCCGGTACCCTTTCTGGATCGATTAAGAGAAAATCTTGTAAAACGGATTGATAAAGATTTTAACGATTAAGTTCTAA
>JAOARW010000028.1 GCA_025210475.1 Carboxylicivirga sp.
AAATGGTTCGAAGATTTAGGTTTGTATGATATGTCGAATAATTACGCTCTGTTGCAAAATTAACTTGAAACCGCCGTGTACGAGAGTACGCACGGTGGTGTGAGAGGGCGGGGGAGCAATCCCCCTACCTACTCGATTTAACCAACAGGCTAAACTTACAAATCTATTCATTAAGTTTTTAGTGCAGCAAAACTAAAAAAGGAAAGAATAATCTTCTAATTCAACATTAATATATTTTTTTATATTTGTCCAGTATATATAAGATATATACAGGTTGGTATAAACCAATTAATTCTCCTAACCGGATACATGTTGTTTATATAATTGTATATGTATTAAATGGTTATATGTTAGAAGCAATTTCACACATTAACGAACAGAATTTCGATCAGCTCTTTCGGCAGTATTTTCCACGACTGGATGCCTATGCCAGACGCTTTGTAAAAGATGCAGATGTTGCTAAAGATATCGTACAGGAATCTTTTATAAATATATGGGAGAAGAAAGGTGAGGTAAAAATGGAAACCCTGGAAAATTATCTATTTATATGTGTGCGTAACTCATGCCTTAACTTCCTCAAAAAGCAGTTGTTACTTCAGGAAAAACTAAATCACTTTCAGGATTCGATGTGGATGGAGGAAATTTATCGAATTGACTTCCTGAAAGATGAACCTACAAAAATGATTGAGGAAGAATTGCGCGAAGAGATTCATAGTTTGATGGAAGAACTTCCTCCACGTTGTAAAGAAGTATTTACCCTAAGTAGGGAAGAGGGCCTTAAAAACAGGGAAATTGCCGAGCGCTTAAATATTAGTATCAAAAATGTTGAGAGACACATTTCAACAGCACTCAAAAAATTCAAACAAAAATTCGGTGGTGAGATAGGAGTGCTGATTTTTTATTGTCTGTATTACAGTCTCATGTAAAAATATTTTGAAAAAACTTACGTATCGATGATGGGTAAGGCTTGCTTTATTTTGTATCTCTTACAGAAGGTAAGAATATGAAACAAAGAAACTCAGAAAAAGAAGATTTACTTAAGCGCTACCTTAATGGTTCATTATTGGTACATGATGAAAAAGAGTTAGGAGACTGGATTAAACAGTCAACTGCTAACAAAAGCTATTTTCAGAATTATGTGCGTAGCAATAAGCCCGATATTATCGATATTGGCCGACTCGAAATGGCATTGGCCGAAACGAAACAGCGAATATTACCTAATTCGCATGACCAATCAAGAGCGACTCGAAATACTTTCAATATGGGATGGCGACGTTATTTAGAAATCGCCTCCGTTTTACTTCTGGGTATATTGCTTAAAAGTTTATTTGATCTCGCATTCAGTCCAAACACTTTAAATAATCCAGCTTATTGTCAGATAGAAACCTTGGTCGGACAAAAATCCAAGGCTGTCTTACCCGATGGCTCGATAGTATGGTTAAATGCTGATTCGGAAATACAGTTTAATACCGATTTTTCAAATAAACGTCAGGTAAGATTAAAAGGCGAGGCATATTTTGAGGTGGAGAAGGATAGCCTCAACAAATTTGAAGTCGTCACCAATGATTTCAATATAGTCGTTCATGGCACCCGCTTTAATGTAATGAGTTATGATGACTTCAGTTATACACAAACGACATTGGTAGAAGGATGCGTTGAGGTAAAACAAGGCGATCAGCAAATTATGATGGAACCCGGCGAACAATTACGCTATCAGGACGGCAAATTTAGAAAGACAAAAGTAGCTGCCGAAAAAGCAGTTGCCTGGAAAAGTAATAAACTGGTATTTGAAGGAGTTGAGTTTGCTGAAATAGTAAGGCGTTTGGAACGCTGGTATGGAGTCGAAATAATCGTTGAAAATGAAAGATTGCTGAAACACAATTTCACTGGAGCATTTAAGAATGAGGAAACAATATTTCAGGTGTTGGATGCCATGCAATACTTTTTAGAGTTTCAATATGATAATAAAGAATTTAGAAAAGTAATTATAAAATAGGATCACATGGAATAAATGAAAAAAGGGAAGACGTCCGCAAGATCAATCTCCCCTCTATGAGTAAAATTAAACAATAATTTCAAAACAAATTTATGAAACAAAAGTATGAATCGCAATTGCGGCATAGCAATACGCTGTTCCGTAAACTCTTAAGAAGAATGAAAATTACTGCTATTTTATTACTAATCAGTCTGTCGCATGTGATGGCAAAATCATATGCCCAAACGGTACAATTATCGGTTAATTACCAGAATACGAAAATTGACAAGGTTTTTGAAGATTTGGAGCAAAAAACCAGTTTCTCGTTTCTATATCGTGAAGCAGATTTGGATTCCGAAAAAGCAATTACCTACCGAGCCAACAATCAGGAACTTTTTCAGATTTTGGAGGATGTGCTGAATAATAGCAATTTGCAGTATAAGATAAATGATCAGCTGGTAATAATTCTGCCTTCGAAAGATCAGAATAACAGGCAGGCAAATCAGGCATTTAAAGTTAAAGGTAAGGTAACAGATATGCATGGTGAGCCATTGCCTGGTGTAAATGTTTTTGAGCAGCAAATTCCCACCAATGGTGTTATTACAAATATCAATGGAGAATACGAAATAAGCTTGTCATCATCTGATGCACTGATTGTATTCTCTTACATTGGCTTCGAAAAGCAGGAAATCCAAACATCCGGGCGCAAAACCATAGACATTGTTTTACTGGATGAATCAACCGGTTTGAATGAAGTTGTGGTAACAGCGCTGGGAATGAAACGTGAGAAAAAAGCTTTGGGATATGCCATGCAGCAACTGAGTGCCGATGAGTTAAATACAACATCCGATCCTTCAATTAACTCGGCACTGCAGGGTAAAGTTGCCGGTGTACAGATAGACGGAGGTGCCGGTGGAGTTGGTTCCAGTACAAAAATTACAATCCGCGGTAATAGTTCGATTCGTCGTAGTAATGAACCACTTTGGATTGTGGATGGTGTGCCAATTAATGATGAATCCAATGGAGAAGCTGGTGAGTTTGGTGGAGTTGACCGTGCTGGGGCAGCTCAGGATATCAATCCTGAAAATATTGAATCGATTTCTGTATTAAAAGGAGCCAATGCTTGTGCCTTATATGGTTCACGTGCAGCCAATGGGGTAATATTAATTACTACGAAATCGGGAAAAAACCGCAAAGGCATTGGTGTAAGTTATAACAGTAGCTTTATTGTGGACAAAATACATGAGCTGAATGAATTTCAAACGAAATACGGTCAGGGAAAAGGTGGTGTATTTGATGATGGCACTTTAATGAGTTGGGGACCTGAAATGTCTGGACAAATGATTCCGAATTACACAGGTGGACCAGATTACCAAATGAAAAATAATGATGGCAAAATAGAAGATTTCTATCAAACAGGTTTTAGCCATTTGCATAATTTCGGTATTGAGGGTGGTAACGATAAGTTGAGAACGCGCGTTAACATTGGTTACAATGATATGGAAAGTATCAGTAAAAAACACGAGGTTAAAAAATACGATTTCTCGGCAAGAGTTTCTGGCGATCTGAATGATTTTATCAGCATGGATGCCAAGGTGAATTACATTCGAAATATAAGCGAGAATCAGCCAGGCACAGGTATTTATGGTGCTTATTATAATTTAATTCGAACACCTCCTTCGATTAGAACACAGGAATTGGAGCTATACAAAGATGAGGATGGATTACATCAACACTATACAAATCCTGATGCGAATGTTGCTAACCCATATTTTATTTTGAATAAAGGCGATAATGAGGAACGTAAAAACCGCATTATTGGAAATGCCAGTGTGACTTTCAATTTAATGCATAACCTTAAACTAAAACTAACTCAAGGTCTTGATTTTTATGATATAGTGGCAGAGTCAAGCAACTATGGTGATGAATTACTGGATCATGATCAGTCATATAGCAATACAAAGCGCGATTTCAGAGAAGATAACACCGAGGCTTTATTAACTTATAGTAAAGAGTTAGGTAATATCAATATAAGTGTATCTGGTGGTGCTAACAGGATGTATACCAGACGCGAAAATACAAGCCTTCGTAGTGGTAAATTAGCCTTTGAGGATGCCTTTTTTATTGGCAACGGAACCAATCAAAAAATTACTAGCAGTGTAAGTGAAAAAGAACTGCATAGTGTATTTGGATTAGCTCAGTTTGCCTATAAAAACAGGTGGTTTGTTGATATAACAGGACGAAATGATTGGTCAAGTACCTTAAACAAAGATAATCGCTCGTATTTTTATCCGTCATTTACAACCAGTGTAATATTAAACGAATGTTTCAACTTGCCAAAGGCAATTACTTTTGCAAAACTACGCGCTGGCTATAGTATTGTTGGTAACGATACTGATCCGTATATGCTTACAGCTGCATATAAAACAAAAAGCCGATTCCCTCAGGGAAAAGTGGGCTTAGAGCAACCCAAAAGTAAACCAATACCAAATTTAAAACCGGAGGAAACCAACTCCATGGAATTTGGATTTGATTTAAAAATGCTAGAAAATCGTTTAGGATTAGATTTTACCTATTACAATGCCAGTACCGAAAATCAAATTCTGGATATACAAACTACCTGGAGTAGTACCTGGGAAAGTCAACGCATTAATGCCGGGGAAATTACCAATAAAGGTTTTGAGGTAATGTTATATGCAACGCCTATTAAAACAAATGACTTAAGTGTTGACCTGACTTTAAACTGGAGTAAAAACAAAAGTGAAGTGAAGCGAATGCATAATCATTTAAAGAACCATAATATGGGTGGTATGACCATCGCTTCTGTGCGGGCAATCGAAGGCCATGAGTTTGGCGAAATATGGGGACGAAGATACATGCGCGATGAGAATGGTAACCGTTTGATTGATGAAAATGGATTACCTGTTATTGAAGGTGAGCAAGGGATTATTGGTAACATTACTCCCGATTGGATTGGTTCAGTAAGAACAGATATCAATTATAAGAACTTCTCACTGGGTGCACAGATCAATATTAAGTCAGGAGGAAATATTGTTAGCCTGACAGAATCGCTGATGACTGAGGTTGGAACAGCTAAAGTCACTCAAGATCGTGAGATGTTTGCTGTTGAAGGTGTTCTATTGGATGATCCAACTGTCGAAAATGAAAAACTAATAAGCAAGGAAGCTTATTATGGACATGTAAGTGGCAGAAGCGGTGTGGCAGAAGAATTCTTATACGAAGCTTCGTATGTGAAACTTCAGGAATTATCGTTGGGTTATCGCTTACCCAATAGTTTACTTAGTAAAACCAAATATATCCAATCGGCCAGGTTTAGTTTGGTAGGGCGTAATTTAGGCTATTTATCTAAAGATACACCAGGAAATCCCGAAGGTTTCCGAACCAGATCAGTTGGTGGTCAGGTATGCGATTTTGCAGGTGTGCCGTTTGCAAGAACTTACGGATTTAATTTATCATTAACATTTTAAATACACGAAATAATCTAAGAGACATGAAGAATATTTTATATTTTTTTATTGGACTTTTTATTGTATCGGGAGTTATCTCATGTACAGATGATTTCGATGAAATGAATGCTTCGCCTACACAAATAACGGAGGCTGATTCGCCAGATTTTTTCCTTTTAGGCATGGAAACTTACGGATTTGCAGCAAACTATCAGGTGTGTTTTAATTTATACCATGATTTATATGCCCAATATGCGGCTAATCATCATCCTACATTTAACTCAGGTTATTATGAACATCACGATGGTTGGATATTAAATCTTTGGAAGAATTACTACATCAATTGGATAATTAAAAACTTCAATGATATCAA
Source organism: Carboxylicivirga sp. (assembly GCA_025210475.1). Taxonomy (GTDB): domain Bacteria; phylum Bacteroidota; class Bacteroidia; order Bacteroidales; family Marinilabiliaceae; genus Carboxylicivirga. Next base: position 5,816 of record JAOARW010000028.1, read on the forward strand.
AGCATTCGCTGATGAAGATGATAAATACAATAACACCTATCAGATTGCACGTATTTGGTATTACTTTTCAACAACAACCATGGTGGATACCTGGGGAGACATTCCTTATTCGCAAGTTGGCACAGATTTAAGAGATATACCCTATGATGATGCTGAAGAGATTTATCGTGATATGATTGCCGGATTAAAAGATGCAGTGAGTTCTTTTAAAACGGAAGGTCAGGAAGCTCCTATGCCAGGATACGATGTTATTTACGGAGGTGATATTAATAAGTGGAAGGTTTTTGCCAACAGTTTAAGAGCGAAGTTAGCTTTAAGAATGGTAAATGTTGATGCGGCATTTTCTAAGCAAGAATTCGAGTCAGCTGTAGCAGATGGAATTATGATGACAACTGATGATGATGCCTATATCCCATGTGATGATAATTGGGGATGTGAATTGGCTAATTATCCAAGGTGGGGCGAAAATGGTCTAAGTAAATCAATGGAACGCATTTTAAAAACCACAGGTTCAGTTGTTGATCCTCGTTTACCGGTATGGTTCGAAGAGATTGAGGATGAGGCAGGAGGATATAACGGAATTGCCAATGGTGATAATGTGAATAATAGCAAAAACTTTAACGACTATAGTCGTGCAAATCGCGAAACTTTTTCCCGTCATACTTCTTACAGAGTATTTTTAAGTGGCGAATGTCAATTGATGTTGGCAGAGGCCAAGTTACGCGGCTGGACAGTTGGCGAGCGTTCAATAAATGACTTGTACAAAGAGGGCATTAAGCTAAATATGGATCAGTGGAAGATTGGTGCCGAGGCGCGTGATGAATACATTGATGGATTGGCCATTATACCTGATGCACCAGAAGACAAAGAAGGAGCCCTTGAACAAATCATAACCCAGCGTTGGTTGGCTTGTTACCCGGAGGGAAGACAAGGATGGTCAATTGTACGTCGAACAGATTATCCGAAACTGGATTTGCCATTATTTGTTTCTAGTATCGAAGTTCCGGAAGGACAATTTATTAAGCGGATTAAATACATTAATAATGAAGTAGAGCTAAATAAACTTTGTCCAACAGCAAATAATACTCAGAACCATCGAATATTCTGGGATACTTCTGCCGATGAACCTAACAACTTTTAAATAAGCCCTAAACAAACACCCGAAGGTTTTTATAAGCCTTTGGGTGTTATTGATAATTTGAATATTTGGATTTATACTAGCTTAAGGTGCCAAAAGTAATTTTATTTGAAGGACTTACCATAAATTCAATCAAGAAGGCTTTATTAAAGGCCAATTTTGATTTAAAATGTACCAGTTGCCCCAAAGAACTTTTATCTTTAGTGATTGAGGAGCAGCCTGATATTGCGATTGTAAATGGTGATTTAAATACGATGCTGGAGATTGTAAAACAAATTCGAAACGACCAGTATGAGTTTTCACTATCGCTCATCGCCTTATTGGATACATGGGATATTGATAAACAACGAAGCCTATTAAAAGCAGGATATAATGCTGTACTGTGTGCACCCATTAATACCCATTTGCTAATTGATCAGGCAAACAGTTTAATTCGGAACCAAAAACTGGTGATGAAAACTGCGGAAATGAAGCTGATACAAAGGCTTGGTGGTGATCAAGAGGTTGGTAATCTATTTTTAAATAGAGTAATCCGCTTGGTGAAGGATAATTATAGTAACCCGGAATTTAACGTATCGGCCTTAAGTAAACAGATGAAAATCAGTCGCTCCTGTTTATACATGAAGATCAGATCAGCAACGGCTATGTCAGCCAGCCAGTTTATTCGTAAAATAAGATTAACTGAAGCCGCAATTCTATTGACAAATAGCAATTTAAATATTTCTGAAGTAACCTATCAGGTTGGATTAAATGATCCTAAATATTTATCCAAGCAGTTTAAGATACTCTACGGACTTACACCAAATGAATTTAAAAAAAGCATGATGGTTGGGTAATTGAGCTTGGTTTAACGCCATTTAAAATGTAAGAAGAGGCTGCCCAATCATATGATTAAACAACCTCATTTATTAATTAAACTAACAGGCTTATCGCAAAACTAATTTTTGGCTAAAGCTGCCATTCTCGTTACGGATAATAACAATAAATACGCCTTTCGAAAGACCGTTCGTGCCAATGGCTTTATTGGTATCGGCATTAAGTTCGCCCTTTCTAACAACTTTACCGGATAAGTTCACTAACTGAAATTTGGCAGTTTTGTCAGATTTGTTGCTTAGGGTAATTAACTCTTGTGTTTCGTTATAAAAAGCACTAAAGCTCTTGTCAGCATTGGTATTGTCACCAATTGCAGTTGAAACACCCCAGGTTGTGCCCGAACCTTTAGTAGCGTTGTAGTTACCGGTTAGCTCGTTAATAGCATCGCCGCTGCCTTCGTTCAGCTTCCAGTTGGCGATTAAGCCATTAGGGGCAGTTGCCAGATAATTGTCTTTGTGATCAGCTAGCTCTTGTTGGGTGCGAACGATATTCCAAAATCGAACATCACCGATTTTTCCGTCAAAACGACGACCTCTCCACATTGCTCCTTCGCCAATTACAAATTTCTCTGTTGATTTGTTGATGCCCTTGTCCGATGTGGCTGTAGCATTTTCAATGCCGTCGATGTACATTTTAAATGTAGTTCCATCAAACGATACAGCCACATGAGTCCAGGTGTTTAATGCTATCTCATTGGTACTTTTGATACTTTTCCAACCATCACTTGCACCTATTTTTAATAATAACTTTTTGTGATCATCATCCTCTGAGGTTCTTAAAACCAATCCGAAACCACCATCGCCCCATCCTTCATTACATAGGATGTAGTTGTCGTTTTTATAGGATGCTAATGATATCCAGGCTTCGATCGCAAAGCTGTTATAGTCTTCGCTAATAACGCCACATTCAACTAAACTGTTGTTGTTATTCGGATCAAAGCTAAGGTATTTACCTGGTTGTGCTTTAGCAACATTAAAACCCGTAGTTGCAATAAGGGTTAATAGGGTAAAAATCAATTTTTTCATAAAAAATGTTTTAAATGTTAGTTATAATGATTAAAAAAATGGAGTGAAGGCATTTACAAAAGCAGGATATAAAACATAGCTTGTTATAAACACCTCCATGCCAACTGATTATTTTTTCAATTTTTTAGTTATGGAAGCACGTCGTATTGCTTATCATTCACAAGCCCTAGAATTAATTCTCCAAACAAGGTATTGGCCCAGGCAAACCAGGAACGTGAAAAGTTTTTAGGATCATCCTTGTGAAAAGTCTCGTGCATAAATCCCGTGTCCGCATCAGTATCCCGCAGTGTTTTTATGCACCAGGCTATTTCTTGTTTATCCTGACTGGTCATGGCACGCATAATGATACTCATTGGCCAAATCATGTCGTAACCAACATGTGGACCTCCAATACCTTCGGCTGCCTTTCCTTTGAAGAAATATGGATTGTCCTGACTCCAGATTAAACGTCGGGTATTCTGATAAATCGGGTCATTAACATCTATACTGTCCAGGTAGGGAAGTGCCAATAAGCTTGGAACATTGGCATCGTCCATAATGGTTGCATTACCAAAACCATCAACTTCAAAGGCATAAACCTTACCATATTTTGGGTGATTGATAATTCCATACTTTTTAACTGCTGCCTCTACTTCATCCGCTAAAAACTGGCATTTTTTGGCAAGCTCGTTATCCTTTGTAACTTCCTTGCATATTTCGGCTATTTGCCTCAATGAAGTAATGGCAAATAAGTTGGAAGGAATCAGAAATCCATAAGTACTTGCATCATCGGACGGGCGGAATGAAGAGTTAATTAGTCCCACAGGCTTTAACGGACGACCGTAACCATTATTTGATAAGGTATCTAGTTGACGGTTTGTATTTCGCTCAAACTTGTAAGGTCCTAATCCATTTTTGCGCTGTTGTTCAACAAAAGTTTGATGAATTAGTGCAGCCGCTTTTTGCCAGTCTTTATCAAATACGCTGGTATCACCGGTTTGCTTCCAGTAGTTATAAGCTAAACGCACTGTGTAACATAAGGAGTCAATCTCCCATTTACGCTCATGAAGCTCCTCTTTCATATCAGTATGATCACTCATCCAGTGGCCAGCTTCAGCGGTTTTGTTAAAAGCATTGGCATAGGGATCGATTATAACACATTGGGTTTGTCGATTAACAAGCCCGGCAACCATGCTCTGAAGGTGCTTATCCTTTTTCATTAAAGGCATATAAGGCCACACCTGAGCTGTTGAATCACGTAACCACATTGCATGAATGTCGCCGGTGATTACAAAAGTATCTGGTTTACCATTATTAATCTCGTACTCAACAGTTGTATCAAGAGTATTCGGGAAACAATTCTCGAACATCCAGGCTAACTTTGGATCTTTAATGTGTTTCTTAGCCTGATCGATTGTTTTATCGACTGCTTTGGATACAAATTTCCTGTCGGACACAGCAGGACGTTTAGTGATGTACATCATGCTTTCTTGTCTCTTTGCGAATAATTCGCTTGTGCCGGCTAAGGTTAAACCTGCCATGGCCACACCACTTTTTTTTAGAAACGTTCGTCGTGATTCCATAATATTAGATTTAATAATTACTTATTCTTGCTTTTATTTCAACCATGCATGTTTGATCCAGTAACCATTTGTGAGCATTGGTTTGGGTGGTATCAATCCAGTTTTGCTCATAAAGGCCATTGGCATCGATGCGCTGACGGTCAAGCCAGTTCAAATTATCTTTAATGGCATTGATATAATTTGTGTTACCATCTGCCTGGTACAAGGCATAGTAGCCTCTGAACAAGATGGATATAAACCAGTTGTTGGCACCATTAAAAATTTGAATACTTTGTTCGCCGTCGCGGTGTGTTGTAGTGAAGTGTTTATAGGCACTCGCAGCTATCCTTTGAGCCTCTTTCAGGTAATTTATGCTATCTGTATTTAGGTAGAGTAGTACCGAGGCTTGAAGCATCTGCCCACTGTTATAGCTGTATTTTCGAGTGTCTACTTTATTGTTAAGGTTGATATTATCAAAGTAAAGCCCATCTGTTTCATCCTGTAAATGATCCTTTGTCCATTTATAGATTTCCTGTGCTTTAAGTAAATAATCATGCTCCTTGGTTAATTCATATAATTTGCACGCCAATACAGCTGCAGGTGCATTGCTGCAGGTGTTTTTAGTTTTTCGCTTTTGCTCACACCAATAGATTCCGCCACCTACTTGCTCGTCCCATCCACTGTAAATAAACTCCCACAGCTGGATAGCCTGATTGAGATAGGCTTTGTTATTTGTTGAATGATATAACTCGCAATAATCAATCGCGATCCAGATGTTATCATCATAAAAAGCATCGGCTTCATGTTCTTTTAAATAGGATTGATAACAAGGATAGGGGCGATCGATATTGTAATAACGGTTAAGCGCTGGTATGATTTTATCCTCCAATTGGTGCAGATAAAAGGGCGATTGACTGGTTTGATACAAGGCAATATAGGCCGACAACACTCCGGATGCCGGCCAAAGATAAGCTACCCGCTCTCCCTGTAATGTATCTTCACTTGCCAAATAAGTAGCCATTTGATTAACCTGTTTCGGAAATGTTTCATTCATCAGGTAATCGTCATTAGCTCTGTAATAGTCCATGATGTAGGCCATCAGGCATTCGGCCTGATTAAGATGTTGATTTTTAATCACAGACTGACAGGCAGGTAAGAACATTGAGATCGCAAGTAAGCCACTTATAAAGAAATGTTTATTTAGCATCAATAAAACCCTTACGCTGTAATAAATCCAATCCTTCCATCAACATACAGGCACTTAACTGAGAAGTGTAATCAGCAACTGCTTCAGGTTTCTTGTTCCAGTATGAGCTGTAGCATCCTGTATTGTCGTTGCGCCCTTTTAACCAGGCTACTTCGCCATTGTGCTTTAAAAAGCGAAGGTACTTCTGGCGATCCGGTTCAGGCAGTTTTTCGTCCATAATCATTTGCACAAAGTATCGAACGAAAATACCTTTGAATATGCCCCCGTCACCGGCTCCTTCATCTTTTAACAGACCATCATTGGCATTGATGAGGTTACTTAAGGTGAAGTTTGTTGCCTTGATTGCTTCATTCAGATAATGTGTTTCACCTGTAATTTTGAACAACTCGTAAGCGGCACCAAGATAAGTTCCCTGATTGTAGGTGAATAACCAACTTGTTTGGATAGCACCATCGTATTTGATATGGTCCCAAACAGCTCCGGTATTTGGATTAACCAATACTTCCTTTTGCCACTCATATATCTTTTTAGCCCACTCTAAATCCTTCGGATCTTTTGTGATTTGATACAAACGGGCTGCAATAATGGCTGCCGGTCCGTTGGAACAAGCTCCCTTTTGAGGATTCTGATCTTTATTCCAGTTAATGCCACCGCCATTATGCTCTGTCCAGCCATTTTTGGTATCATTCCACATTTGCATAGCTGCATCCAAATACTTTTGATCGTTGAAGAGGTGATAAGCCCTCATTAAAGCGATGATATTCCATTCCATATCATCGTAGAAATGATTTAACCAACCGTTGCCATTTTTTCGTGGTACGCCCACATACCAATTTTCAGTATAGGTTTTGTAGTAATCGTCTTTGGTGCGTTCGTGCGCATCCAAAATAACATTAAGTCCATGTGCATTGGGCCAATAATGAAAGTCAGTGTTGCCACCGTTATCGTAGTTGAAATAAAAGTCCCTCGAATTCCAAAACTGCTCCAAAAGCATACTCGTGCTTTTATCAGCTGCTTCGCTCCAGTCGATTACAACCTCTTCATCATCAAAATCGATGGTTTGATCTTTTTGACATGATGTAAGGGATAAGAACAATACGAATGTTAATAGTGTGTAATATTTCATTTTAATTGAATTAATACCTGTGTTAACTTGTGTAATGTTGTTTGTGTATGGTAAAGATGAGCTTCCCAGGCCCAGAAAAACTGAAATTGGGAAGCTTACAATCTGATTAGTTAGTTGATGATTTAAACACCACCTCGTGGCGATAATCACCTTCTCCCTGCATGTAAATGATTACATCACTGCGGCTATAGTCGATGTTATCAGCAAACTTGAATGAATAATCGTACTGACTGTTGTTAACCGGATATAGGAAGAAATACGATTCCGGGGCATCGGCCTGAGGTCGGCTATTATCTGAGTTTTTGCTACCTAACCACTGGATAACTTCCTCATCGCCTTTCATCATTGTCATTTTGAATTTATAACGCTCGTCGCGTCCCCAGCCTTCTTGCTTAAATTCAATGTTTACATCTTCAGCTTTGAAAACACCATTGTTTTCATATGCCAACTCAGCCCAATATTCATTTTTTGGAGAGAAGTAAAGTTCAATTTTAGAAACCTTGGTGATAGAGTAGGCACCGATGGTTAAATCAAGGTATACTTTGTAAACACCAGTTTCAGTAATTTGACCTCTTGCTTCGGGAACTACTATTTTACCATTGAACCCATATGATTTGGCATCATCCTCTTTTTTATCAACAAAATAGAAGTCTTTATTAGCTTCTAAACGTGTGTAGATCTCAAACACCCCTTTTTCAAGCGATTTTAGCTGACGAGCTGTTGATATATCTGTTCCTGTTTCTGCTCCTTCGCCTGTGATAAACAATTCAGAAGGAGGATTTGAGATGCCAGGTAAACTTGTAATTTTTACAATGCGTTCTTCTTCGCCTTTTACTTCGTTTAATCCTTTGGTAGAGAAAACAGTCCATTTGATATCACCAGTCTGACCAGGCTCGATACCTGCAAATTCAGCGATTTTATTTAAGGTTTTGTGAGGAACGGTTGCCTGATTAAACAAGCCATTATTATCTGAAGTTAACGTGTAAAGAGGCTTGTTAAAGTCGCCATCAGCATTGTCGAATGCGATTTCGTACAATACTAAACCGCCATTCTCGGCTTTTGCTTGTTCCCATTCGAAAAGAGAAGTGGCTGTAGTGCTGGCTTCCAACTCTATTACTTTGTCGGCAACAGGTGTGTATAGTTGTTTTACAGCCGATACTTTTGTATTGAATTCAGTGTCTTCGCTACAGGCAAAAAGTGCAACTGAAGCAAGAAACAAGTAGGTTATTCTATTTAAAATTGATTTCATAACTTAATTCTGTTCTTTTGTTTGTTTAATCAATTAAATGATTGATATTCAGGGGTGATAAGTTGTTCATTCTTATGCCGATCCCTTGTGTAGAGATGTAAGACTCTAAGCTTTGCGTAATTGCAAAGCTTTAAAGCCATTACCTCTTTGTTTAACATGTGTCTGTTTACCAGCCTGGATTTTGTCCCAGATTCGGATTCTTATCCTTTTCTGAAAGTGGTACAGGCCACAGGTAATCTCTGTTTTTGTTAAAGGTTCTTTTGTTTAAGCGGATGTAGCCATTATCAACCGAGATGTCACCATATTTAGCACCATGCGGAAAACCGTTTAATACGGTCTCAGCTGATCGCCACCTTCTGATGTCATAGATTCGAAGACCTTCCATTGCAAATTCAGCACGACGTTCTTTTTGAATTACCTTTCGCATGTCATCCTGATCGAGGCTGCTGTTAAAATTCAAGGCATAATCATCGGTGAATCCAGCTCGTGTGCGAATGGCTTTCAAGGTAGAATTCCAAACCGTTTCATCCATTTGTGTTAACTCATTTTTAGCTTCGGCATACATCATTAACACATCGGCATAACGAAGCAAAATAAGGTTTAATCCACTTTTGAAGTTTTCTTCACTGGTTTTATCATAGTATTTGCGCAGATAATAACCTGTGCTGGTAGAATTGGAACCGGCCACATATTCATCCCGGCGACTGTTTTCATCAGGAGCGGTATTAGGCTCAATATAAATGGTTTGCTTGTTGCCATCTGGCTTTGTCCATTCATAACCATGATAAACCAATGTAGCACCCATACGAGGATCGCGATCTTCGTACATCTTTGTTTCATCATACCCACTGCCAGCTTCATTGATATACTTACCATTCAGCATCAGATATTCGTCTACCAGTTCCTGAGTGGCGGCCATGTCATTTAAACGTGCGCCAACAGAAAGTGGTGCCAGATCAAATAAATAGCCATAAGTGCGCTTTGATGGGACAAACTGAGAATCAAAAATGACTTCTCCATTATTTTCATTCTCTGGTTCAAATAGTCCCGGATAGGACCCAAATAACTGATATTCGCCAAAATCGATTGAGGTCATCAGTTTTTCACATTCGCTAACAACATTGGTCCAGTCGTTGTTGTACAGATATACACGTGCATTTAAAGCTACAGCTGCGCCCTTTGTAATGCGCCCATTCTCTTCGGCGGGCAAACTTGTGTTTACCGGAAGGTATTGCTGAATATCCTTCAACTCTTCGTGTATCCATTTCAGCACGGTTGCTTTATCAGTACGACTAATAACTTTTGATTCTTCCAATGAAATGTCGGTGGTAAAAAACGGTACATCGCCAAACCAGTTGGTTAAATAAAAGTAATGAAAGGCTCTCATAAAACGACATTCGGCCTTGAAGCGGTTAATGACAGCTTCGTTGGCGTCCGGTACGCGATCAATGTTTTCTAAAAATACATGACAGGTTTTAATACCCCTGTAATGCCAGCTCCATTGTGCACTGAAGCGTCCGGTTGAAGGGTTGTGATTACCCTGAGTTATGGCATTCACGCTCTCCTGGTCGCCACGACCAACATAAGCGTTATCTGAAAGAGCTTCGTTGTAGAAGAAACGTTTGCTGTCAATCATCTGACTTTAAGCCGAGTTGAGCACCATCTGTGCTTTATCGACACTTGTCCAATAATTGGCTTCGGTAAACTTATCAGTTGGAGCCAGTTCCAGCTTGTTACAAGAACTAAGCAGGAGGGCCATAACTGAACTAAATGCAATAAAATATTTTAGTTTCATAGCTTCTTGATTGTCTTTTCTTAAAATTTGATATCAATACCACCACCGTAATACTTCAAAGTTGGATAGCTACGTCCGCTATTGGCTCCGCCATTGCTCATATTACCATTAAACTCCGTTGATTCCGGATTATAGAAATCAAGGTTTGATAAGGTCAACAGGTTGTTGCCCTGAACATAAATCCTTAAACTTTTAACACCAATTTTCGAAGTCAGATTGTTAGGCAATGTATACCCCACAGTAATGTTCTTTAAGCGGATGTAGCTGGCATCGAACAAATAAAGGTCGGAGCTGTAGCCATAGTTATTCGAATTACTGGCGCTACCCGGAGCAGTCAAACGCGGGTATTTGGCATCGGTATTAATTGGTGTCCAGTAATCCATCTGGTGCTCGTACATAACGTAAGAGTAATTGCTGTGAAAAGGCTCAACCAACTCACCGCGTAAGAACATATCGCGTTTACCCACACCCTGAATAAGCGTGCTGAAATCAAAGTTTTTCCATTTTACATCGTAGGTAAAACCAAAGGTGTAACGAGGAAAAGCATTGCCAAGTATGTAACGGTCTTTATCATCGATAACACCATCACCATTTTTGTCTTTGTAACGCACATCACCCGGAGCCACCTGGGCACCTAATGGCTTGGCACTGTTCTTTATCTCATCGTAGTTTTGGAAGTAACCATCGGTTTTGTAACCCAGGTAACTGTTGTAGGCCAGGCCTTCTTTAATGACGCGTTGCATTTGATCGTAACCATTAATCTGCAAACCGCCTTCGTACTTAACAACCTCGTTCCATGAATCGCCCAGATTCAAACTAAAGTTATGTCGCCAGTTTGATTTAGCCAGATGATAATCGATGGTTAGATCCCATCCCTGGTTACGCATTTCGCCGGCATTATAAACAGGTACGCTTCCGCCGTAAGTTCCCGGTACCGACGGTGGAATTAAAATGTCGGATGTTAACTTGTTGAAATAATCAGCTGTAACACTCAATTTATTATTGAAGAATGTAGCATCAACACCAAGGTTAAGCGTTTTACATTTTTCCCATGTTAAATCGGGGTTGGCAAACAAGAAATTGGTACCGGCAACAGCCGTATTATTAAAACCATAAGCGTTGTTGAATACACTGTAGGTTGTTTGATACTGGTAATCGCTAACGTTTTGATTACCTAAAATACCATAAGAGGCACGAAGTTTCAGGTTACCAATGTTATCGCGATAAAACGACAAGAAACCTTCTTCACTGGCACGCCAGGCTAAACCGGCACTAGGAAAGAATCCCCAACGCTGATCTTCGTGGAACTTACTTGAACCATCGTAACGGAAGTTTAATTCAACCAGGTACTTTTGAGCTAACTCATAATTTAAACGACCAAAAGCTGAATATAGACTACGTTCGGTAGTGCTTTGAGGCGTTGTATAAGTGCCACCCGGACCGTCAATAATTTCTGTTTCAGAAACCGGAATATTTAAATCCTGATCAGTATATTTGGTACGAATACCATTACCCATGCGTGTGTATGATTCGTTGGATGCGCCAAGCAATATCGAGAAATCATGAAGGTTATTCAGGTTCTTATTGTATTGAGCCATAATCTGAGAATTCAAAAACAAAGCTTTTTCATTGTCATCGTTGGTAGCTCTTTCAGCACCATAAGAACTACTGTGCTCAGTAGCTTCGGGACTGCTATAAAACTTCACCTGGTGTACCTTATGAATTTTGTGAATCGCCCTGATATCAGCACCAAAAACACCTTTTAGTTTAAAGCCTTCGAACAAACTTAATTCTGCCGTGGTGTTACCCGTAAAATTATCAATTGACTCTTCGTGGGTACCACCGGCCTCCAATATTCCTAAAGGACTAAATTCTGTCAGTACATCGTTGATGTAATATCGGCCACTGGCATCCTTCATTTGATAGTAATAGTAATTAGGAATACGCGATGCATCCACTATTAAATTGTTGGTGCTGGTGGTGTGGTTTTTGTACAAGGTACGGGAGTAAGCCATGTTGGTGATCAGCTTAAACTTACCGTACTCATTGGTCATGTTCATGCGGAAATTGTATCGCTTTAAACCATAGTCATCGCCCACAAAGTTGTTTTCCTGATTCATGTAACCGGCCGATACCATGTAAGTAGAGTTATCATTACCTCCAGACATGTTAAAGCTGTAATTTTCCTGCATGGCATTGCGTAAAATCTGATCCAGAAACCACTCGCTGTCACCATTTTCTTTTAAGTCTCTGATTTGATCAGGACTATACAATGGAGCGCTTCCTACATTTGCCAACGCTTCGTTGCGCAGCATGGCATTTTTGTAACCGGCCACAGGTCTGAATTCATAACTCACATCCTGAATACCAACCTGAGCAGTAGCTGTTACCGTTGGTTTACCTTTTTTATTTCCTTTTTTGGTTGTTACCAGGATAACACCATTGGCCGAACGCGATCCGTAAATAGCTGCACTACCAGCATCTTTTAATATCGATACACTTTCGATATCGGCTGGGTTCAGGCTATTCAGGTCGCCACCAACAAGTCCGTCGATTACCACCAAAGGACTGTTGTTATTCATGGTACTTACACCACGAATGTTAATGCTGGCGCTGGTACCAGGCTCCATGGTAGGCTGTTGTAAAATTAGGTTAGCCGATGCTCCCTGTAGTGCCTGTGTTACATTGGCAACCGGCTTTTGAGCTATGGCTTCACTGTTAATTTTACTAACGCTACCGATTAAATTGGCCTTTTTCATGGTGCCATATCCAACGGCTACCACCTCTTCAAGGTTAGTTGTTTCCTCAACTAAAGTTACCTTTATAGATGTGCGACCGGCCACCTCAATTTCCTGATCGGCAAAACCAATAAAAGAAAATTTTAAGATAGACTCATTTTTAACTGTGATGGTGTATTGCCCATCGATGTTGGTTATTACCCCATTGGTACTGTTGTTTTTGTCGTAGACATTAACACCTGGTAATGGTTCGCCATAGGCATCCGTAACAGTCCCAGTAACGGTAATAACATTTTGCACCTGCACCTGCTCATTACCTTTCGGAATTATCAGGATGATTTCACCAACAGTTTTATAGGCTAGTGGCTTTCCTTCCAATACCCGATCCAAAACTTCAGGTGCGTTAGCATTTTGAAAATGCCCGCTAAACAGGTGGTTGCCGATTAATTCATCTTTATAAACAATGGAATAATCAAGCTCCTCCTCAATTAATTGAAATACTTCTTTCAGCGAAGAGTTTTTAAAGGCATGTGTTAATTTCTTACTTTGAGAATAACTGGTGGCAGAAACCGGTATTATCAAAACGAATAACAACCAGACACTTAACTTCATAATGAGACAGGTTTTTCTCCAATCGGGGGTTTTACCCCTTTTGTAAAACATTTTTCTTTTCATAAATTTACATTGTCGTTAGTTTATTTAATTAATAATCTAATATTCAGCAGAAGGATGGTGGCTCATGCTTCTGCTTTTGTTTTTAATTGCTATTTATTTTTCCGGATAATGTAATCATCCTTACTAATTTGCTTGTAATTAAGATTTTCGCTTAATGATAGAACATCCAGAATTTGGCTGAGTGTTTCATTATTCTTAAAGGTTCCTGAGTATATAATTGCGTTTAAGTCATCATCATCAACTGTAATTTTCACATTGTACCATCTTTCAAGCTTTTGAATCAACTGATCGAAGGGAAGGGCATTGAACACAATTCGGTTCTGAGTCCAGGCAAAAGTAGTTTTCACATTTGTAGCCCTTTCGATAAACAGTTCTTGTCCTTCTAGCCGCACCGTTTCTCCCGGAACAATTTTCTTTATTTTATTCTGGTGACGGATACTAATGCTTCCTTCTATTAGACTGGTTTGAACATGTTCATTGTGGTAAGCAGAAACGTTGAATCGTGTACCATGCACAACAACATCATAGTCTTTCGTTTCCACTTCAAAGCATAAATTTTTATTTGTGGCCACCTCGAAAAATGCCTCTCCCGTAAGTTTGACATATCGTTTTTCTTTAAAGTTGGCATTGTAATCGATTCGGCTGCCGGCGTTCATATGTACGGTTGAGCCATCTGGTAGCTTTACAACCTTCTTTTCACCGTATTGCGTGATGGCAGAATACATCTTTTCATTGGGGGCTGCTGTTTCTTTTGGCTTTAATAAAAAGTTTATCAGGAGCGCTATTAGAGCTACAGCAGCATAACCTGCAATTTTTATGAAATAGTTAGGGCGTGTTTTCTTTTCGAAGACTTTTTGCTTGGCCTTCTGCAACACCTCTTCAAGTTCAGAATCCTTATAAGCGTAGGGTGACCACTGTTGCTTTAACTCAGCGAAGTGCGATTTATTGGCATCATTTTCAGACAGCCAATTATTAAGTTTCGCAGCCTCGTCGGGTGATAACTGACCAGTTAAATATTTTTCGACTAAGATTTTAATTTTATCCATGAATTATGCATTCTGATGGTAATACACGATGAATCATCAATACCCATCATTATTTTTAATTTTTTTTCAAAATATTTTGCATTGTTGTAGGTAAGGATCACAATGCTAGTGGGATATGGGTTTGGAAAATTGTAAGCTTAAACTAAATTTTCTGGAATTGATAGTCAGAGCCAGTTTTTAAATCAATAATTACGATAGTTTTTGTGCTCACCTATGAGTTATTTCAACTTGGCATTGTGGCCAAGACCTTATGCATTGATCTTGTAAAGTATCTCGATAACCAGAAGTATACCAGGGTTATTCCCGAAATGACTTTTTAATTTCTTCAGTGCTGTTGAAATGTGCCGTTCAACATTTTTAATGTTGATGCCTAATTCTTCAGCAATCTCCCTGTTTTTCAGACCTTCAAAACGGCTTTTAATAAAAACTTCCTGACAACGTTTGGGCAAGTCATTGATGGCTTCATTGATTTGCTTTTGTAACTCTTCAGTTACGGTTAGGTATGGCTCGTCGGCCATGAAATCAATGTTGTAAATCTCTTCGTAGTGTTCCAGTTGATAGTAATCTTCCAGTTTTTGATTTTTCAGCTTTTGATCGCGTATGTAGTTAATACACCGATTGCGAACGGTTTTAAACAGGTAGTTTTCAAAAGTAGATGAAGTAATTCGAAAGCGCTCTTCCCAAATTTTTATAAATGAATCCTGAACAATGTCTTTCGCAATTTCATTGTCTTTAACCAGAATACACGCAAAAGCACGTAGCCTGGGAAAGTATGATCTAAACAAATAGTCAAACTCACCAATGTCATTTAAATTGGAAGTCGCCATAAAAATTGGATTTTTTCGGAGTGCAAAAATACAGTTTTTGTGAGGAGTTAAAAGAATTACTTAAAAATTCTAACATCAAAGACCTGAAAGCTAAGGAAGGATGTAAATTAAGTGGATGATATTGAGGGCTTAAATAAACTAGAGAAGAGAATTTGTATTTTTTAAACAAAGCATATGTGTTTTAATATCAACTAAAAAGAAGAACACCGGCGGGGTACCGGTGTTCACTTATATCAATTATTGCATAAAAGAAAAATAATTGTCACTTAGAAATTGAAATAGTTTTTGGCATTGTAATAACAAATTCCCTCAACGTATTCTTTCAGCAGATCCATATCGTTCGGGATTAAGCCATTCTCCACATCTTGTCCAAGCAAATTACATAGTATGCGGCGGAAATATTCGTGTCTGCTGTAGCTCAAAAAGCTTCGTGAATCGGTAAGCATACCAACAAATCGGCTTAGCAAGCCCAGGTTCGACAAGGCATTAATTTGCTTTTCCATGCCATCTTTCTGATCGAGGAACCACCAGCCGGAACCCCATTGGATTTTACCAGCCACAGTACCATCCTGGAAATTTCCCAACATCGTAGCATAGACCTCGTTATGAGCGGGATTCAGGTTATATAAAATCGTCTTGGTTAACTTGTCGTTAGTTGCCAGTCGGTTTAAGAACTTCGACATATCTTTGGCAACCAAATCATCGCCAATGGAGTCAAAACCGGTGTCGGCTCCCAACTGATTAAACATCTTAGAGTTGTTGTTTCGAATGGCTCCAATGTGGAATTGTTGTGTCCATCCTTTGTTATGATCCATCACTGCCAACTCGTATAATACTGCCGATTTATATTTAGCAATTTCTTCTCCGGTTAGAGCCTTGTCGTTAATGGCTTTGTTGAAGATGGTTTCGATTTCCGATTCTGTAAAATCTTCACAGTAAAAGCGGTCTAATCCATGATCGGATAATTTACAACCCATCTGTTCGAAGAAATGCTGACGTGCTTGCAGTGCTGCTTTCAATTGCTTATAACTGTTAATTTCCATAGCCGCAGCCTCCCCAATCTTTTGCAGATAAGCATTAAAATCATCCAGGTTGTCAATGGCCATGGCTTTGTCAGCTCTCCACGATGGTAATACCTTGGTTTCAAATCCCGAGTCCTTAATCATTTGGTGCCATTCCAACGAGTCGGCCGGATCATCGGTGGTACAAATAACCTCCACATTGGCTTGTTTGATCAGACCTTTACATGAAAATCCCGGAGTTTGCAACTTGGCATTACATTCGTCCCATACCTCTTTGGCTGTTTGTTTATTCAATAACTTTTTAATGCCAAAAGGTTTGTTTAGTTCCAGGTGTGTCCAATGATACAAAGGATTGCGAAGCGTGTATGGCACTGTTTGCGCCCAATTATTGAACTTCTCCCAATCGCTTGCACTACCGGTAATGTCATTTTCAGAAATACCATTGGTACGCATGGCCCGCCATTTGTAATGGTCGCCATATAACCATATTTCAGTCAGGTTTTTAAAGTTGATATCCTCGGCAATTTGCTGAGGGGGAATATGACAGTGATAATCAATAATCGGAAGGTCAGCTGCAAAATCATGGTATAATTTTTTAGCTGTTTCGTTTGATAATAAAAAATCGTCGTTAATTAATGTTTCCATTATAAAGTATTTAGATCTATAGGGTAACGCCACTTTTAAAAATAGCAATTTCCTTAAAGTTGGTAATTTCGTGTTTGAGTTGTTTCCCGTTGGCAATTTCTATTAAAAAATCAATGAATTCATCTTTCAGCTGATTCATGGATTTATTACCGTCAACCAGTTCGCCGGCATTAAAATCCATCCAATTACGTTTGTGATTATATAAGTTCGAATTGGTGGAAATTTTCATTGTAGGGACAAAGCTGCCAAAAGGTGTACCTCGCCCGGTGGTGAATAATACCATCTGGCACCCGGATAATGCCAATGCTGAACTGGCGATAAGATCGTTGCCAGGAGACCAAAGCAGATTAAGTCCCGGTGTTTTAATACGCTCGCCATAGTTAAGGACGTCATTAACAACAGCATCGCCTCCCTTTTGTACGCATCCAAGAGATTTTTCTTCAAGCGTCGTAATTCCACCGTTTTTATTTCCGGGAGATGGATTTTCATAGATGGGTTGATCACTGGCCCTGAAATAATCTTTAAATCCATTAATCAGATCCACCGTTTTACAGAATACCTCATTCGATTGAGCGCGCTCCATCAGGATTGTTTCAGCACCAAACATTTCTGGCACTTCGGTTAGTACAGATGTTCCATCTTGTGCAATTAGCCAGTCCGAAAATCGTCCTAAAAGAGGGTTGGCTGTAATTCCCGAAAAGCCATCGCTTCCACCACACTTTAAACCAATTTTTAGCTTTGAAACCGGTACCTCGCTTCGATGGTCCTTTTTCATTTCGTCGCACAGGGAGAGAGCGATCTCCAATCCTTTTTCAACTTCATCTTCCACTTCCTGCGAAACAAGGAATTTTACCCGCTTATCGTCCCATTCGCCAATAATTTTTTGTAGCTCGCTTACCTGGTTATTTTCACAACCTAAGCCCAGCACTAAAACACCACCAGCATTGGGGTGCTTAATGGCTGCAGCCAATGCTTTTTGGGTGTTTAAATGGTCGCCTCCAAGCTGTGAGCATCCATATTGGTGACCCAGAACCAGAATGTCATCAATATGTTTGGTATCGGTTTCTGCTTTTAATTGATCAACGATTAGTTTGGCTTGTCCGTTAACACAACCTACAGTAGGTATAATCCATAGTTCATTGCGTATTCCAACGTCGCCATTAGCTCGCTGATAACCCAGAAAAAAACGATCTTCCTTTGCTATGTCTAATGATTTTACTTTGGGATTGTAAGTGTATTTCAGGTTTTCATCCAAACCTGTTCTAACATTTTGGGTGTGCACGTGTTGGCCTTCAGTAATTACCTTTTTCGCCAGACCTATGGAATATCCATACTTAATAACATGATCTTCTTCATTGATCTGTGATATAGCTATTTTATGACCCTGGGGGATGTTATCGGCAGCAGTAATCTTTTTTTGCTGATAATCGATAACATCGCCCTTATTAATGGCTTGAAGTGCCACAAGCACATTATCACCCGGATGTATTTGTAAATATTTACTCATGCCCATTCTATTGTGCCAATTTTATGGCAGATTCGATTCCGTTTTCCATAATCTCACGGATATATTTACATATAATTAATTCGAGGCCGGTAATGTTTGATAAGTTGCGTCCCCAGATGCTTTCGTTGGAAAGAATGGCGTGGGTAAGAGCCTCGTATGACGAGAGATTGGCCCATTCGTTTTGAATAAAGGAAACATGTTCTGGTGTATCATTAATTGTAATCGAAAGGGTTTTATAGCTGCCTTTATACAATACGATAAGAGCCGCTAGCGACAATGAAAGCTTAGCAGGAATTTTGCCATTTTGCCTATAGCTGTCTTTTAAAGAAGGATAATCACGGGTCATCCATTTTGATAGAGAGTTAAGTGAGATATCCTTTAAGAAATGACGAATGTATGGATTATAAAAGCGTTCGAGAATTTCGTCGGCGAAAGTTGCAAGTGCTTTCTTGTCACCTTCTATATTTGGAATCACCTCATTGGCAACCATACTATTAATAAAGCTTGAAATAAGCTCATCGTCAAAAGCTTCTTTAACTGTTTGATGACCGCTTAGAAGTCCCAGAGGAACCAGGGCAGTGTGGGATCCGTTTAAAATTCGTACTTTTTTATCCCTGAATTTGGTCATATCTTCCAGCCAAACAACATTTAATCCAGCTTTATCAAAAGGAAACTTTTCGCGAACAGATTTCGGTGCTTCAATGGCCCACAAATGAAAATATTCGCCGGTAACAACCAAATTGTCATTATAACCAAGCATCGATTGTATCTCATCAATGTTATCCTTAGGAAACCCGGTTACAATACGGTCAACTAAAGTGTTACAAAAACAACAGCTTTCGTTAACCCATTTAATAAAGTTTTCTTCCAGTTGATTGGTAGTTGCTAATTCGAGCACAATTTCTTTTAGAATTGTGGCATTTTTATCGATTAGTTCGCAACAAAAAAACGTTAATCCTTTGCTGGTATCACCTTTATAATGCAAGTAGCGTTGGTACAACAATTGTGTGACTTTACCGGGAAATGATTTTGGTGGCTGCGCGTGTATATCTTCATTTTCGATGCGGCATATACCAGCTTCCGTGGTATTGGAAATAACAAGTTCCAAATCGGGGTGAAGGAAATATTGTTTATAACTTTCATAAGCCTTGTAAGGATTAACGGCATCGATGATGCAATCGATTAGTTCCGTTTCCTGTATTGGCTGACCATCTTTAATTCCTTGTAATAGCACATGGTATAAGTTATCCTGATCATTCAGCATATTAACCATGCCATTTTCGAGTGGTTGTACAATAACAACGCCATGATGGTTGCCTGCTGATTGATTTAGTTTATGAATCATCCAGTCGGCAAAAGCTCTTAGGAAATTTCCTTCGCCAAACTGTAATGCTTTTATTGATAATTCATTAGCCGCAATGTGATTTGTCCTGTTTAGTGCTTGCATCTAATTTTATTTTGATGTTTTGTGTTTTGTTGCATTCCTGCATGCAAATATAGATAAAAAAGTGTGTGCGCACACACTTTTTTATCTATATTTAAATCAGAGCTTTATTAGAAGAGTGTGTATTGTCAGGATTAATTCATTAAGAATGAATGTTTTTGAGTAATTAAAACCTCACAAGATAAAGATGCTAATTGGCGTATTTGGCTTTATAATCTTTAGGAGAGAGTTTATAGAGTTCCTTAAAACATTTGGAAAAATGCGAATGAGATGAAAAACCGGACATATAGGATGCTTCATCTATGTTGTACTTTCCATCCTTCAATAATTCTGCGGCTTTTTTAAGTTTAACCGTTCGAATGTATTCGGTTGTTGTACTACCTGTCATACTTTTTAATTTTCGATGAAGCTGACTACGGCTCAGTCCAATTTCGGCCGCCAGAAATTCCACTGTAAACTCCTCATTGGTGAGATTACTTTCTATTAAAGCATTTATTTTATTAAGAAAGTAATTATCCAATCCTCCGAGTTGAGGTTGTTGGTTGTCAAGTTGAGCCTGTCCAAATTTTTGACGCAGTTTCTCACGATGGCTGATAATGTTCTTAATCTGCTTAATTAAAAGTTCCTTGTCAAAGGGTTTAGAGATATAAATGTCTGCACCATGATCGAAACCACTAAGTTTATTGGACCGATCGGTTAATGCCGTTAATAATATAACCGGAATATGTGATGTTGCCAGATTGGATTTAATGTGGTTACAAAATTCCAGCCCATCCATTTCAGGCATCATCACATCCGAAAGTACCAAATCAATCTGGTGGTGCTTTAGAACTTTGAGTCCTTCCTTACCATTGGAAGCTCTAACAGTTTGAAAATCCTGTGAAAGCAGATCATCGAGGAAAAGTTGCATATCGGCATTATCTTCGACAATTAAAACAACAGGCTTATCTTCCTGCTCAAGCACGATTGGTTCTGAAAGCGAAGGGAGACTTGCTGAGTTTAGTTGTTCAGGTTCATTGGTCAGCATTTTCTGTACCAATTGCTTCTGAGGCAGTCTTATCTGAAATGATGATCCTTTAGATGGTGAACTTTTTACTGTAATATCGCCCCGGTGCAAATAGGTATACTCCTGACATAAGGCCAGGCCTATTCCACTTCCAATGGCATTGTTTTGTCCCTGTTCAAAGCGATCGAATATCCGTATTAAATCACCTCCTTGAATGCCGTCGCCCGTATCTGATACGGTGATGTTAATGAGTTGCTTGGTATCCACCTGACCAAAACGTAATTGATTGGCATATTTGTGTGTTTCAGAAAGTGGATGTAAACCAGCTTTAATGGTAATTGTGCCGTTTTCTGGCGTAAACTTAAAGGCGTTCGAAATGAGGTTATATATGATTTTATCAAGCTTTTCTTTATCGGCATCCATAATTAGATGATCTTCACCCTCAAAAATAAAGCTATATTGTATGTTATTTTCTTCTGCTAGTTGATGGAAGTTGGAATACCTTTCTTCAATAAAGGTTTTTACATTGATGGATGTAACATTCAGGATACTTTTCCCTTTTTCTACCTTTCTAAGGTCAAGTATTTGATTAACAAGATTTAGTAGTCTGTTAGAGTTGCGGTCGATAATGTTCAGGTATTCGGCCGGTTTACCTTTGAATGCTTCCGATTCGCGAAGACTTTTTAAGGGGCCTGCGATTAGTGTTAAGGGCGTTCTGAATTCGTGCGAGATATTAGTGAAGAAGCGAAGTTTCATCTCGTTCATATCTTCCTGGTTCTTTTTTTCTATTTTTTCCAGTAATACTTGCTTTTTCAGGTTTTCACGCTCTCTAAAAAACAAATAGATTAAGCGAATAATTACCAGAAGGGCGATGAAATAAATAATAAAGGCCCATTCTGATCGCCAAAAAGGCGTTGCAATGGAAATCTGTATTTGAAGAGGATGTTGATTCCAAATGCCATCGTTATTGCATGCTTTGGCTTCGAAGGTATAGTTGCCATCCGATAAGTTTGTGAATACCGCACGTCCTTCATTGTTGGCATCGATCCATTCATCCGAAAGGCCTTTTAAACGGTATTTAAACAGATTTTTTTCTGGTAACAGATAATTGTTGGCTGAAAAATCGAAGCGGATAGATGTTTCTGAGTGTTTTAATTGAAGATGTTTTTGTCCATCCTGATCAAATAAGGAATAAAAGCTCACTTTCTTTTTGTTGTTAATCAGGATGTTGTTGATGATGACATCGGGGGGACTTGTATTTGTGTTAAGTGATGATGGATCAATTGTTGAAAATCCATTGGTACCACCGAAATACAATGTTCCTTCCTGATCCCTGAAGTTTGATTGTGGATTGAATAAATTACTTTGTAAACCATCATACTTTGTGAAGTGGCGTACTTTGTTATTTGATTGATTATAAACGTACAGTCCCTTGTCTGTGCAAATCCAGATGTTGTTACTTTCGTCTTCTATTATCGAGCAAACATCTTTGTTGTTTAATACATCTAAATAAGGCGTATTGATAATGGTGTTCTCTTTCGGGTTGTAAATTGATAAGCCATGAGATTGTGTTCCAATCCATACTTCACCCGATTGGCTTTCGAACAGATTTAAAATGTTATCGCCCCGCAGACTTGAGTTTTGCGAATTAAAAAGTTTAAAAGTTTTATTTTTGAGATCAATTCGAATTACGCCTTTGTTGGTAGCGAACCAGAGTTTTTTATTACTAGCCTCAATAACGTGCCTGAAACCGATGCTTCTGATATTCAGTTGAGGGTATGTGTCTTCAAGATAGTGAATGGTTTGCGTGTTTGGGTTATAAAAATTAATACCATCACCAAAATTTGCTAACCAAACTCCTGTATCCGTAGCACATATCGAATATACATTGTTTCCGCTTAAGTGCTTACCATCTTTACTGCCAAAGTGGATGTGTTGAAACTGATTTGAACCAGCCTTGTGCACAAACAAGCCTTTCAGAGTTCCGATATAAAGGTTGTCATTTTTGTCTGTTGCCAGAGCTTTAATGTTGTAGGCAATGTCATCTTCGAGTAATAGCTGAATGGGCTCAAATGTAGAGGATGCTTTATTAAAACGATTAACACCACCTACTTCAGTACCGATGTAAATAGCTCCATTTTTTCTTTGGGCAAAGGATGATACCACATTATTCGTTAGTGTGCCCCTGTTTTCGCTGTGTTTGTAATTTGTGATTCGATTATCGCTTGGGTGCGAATAAGCTAATCCACCGGCCCAGGTTCCGATCCAAATAGCACCTTGTTTTTCTCTATAAAAGGAATACATAGAGGTATGTGGGATCTCGGTATTGGTTTCCGGCGAGTAGCGTATTAGTTTTTCATTCTTCTCAATAAAAAGTCCCTTAAAGGTAGCCAGCCAAATATTACCATCCATATCTGAAATAATATCCCTTACATTTGCATTTTCAATGCTCCACTGCTTACCATTGGTATACACGTATTCTTTAATAAGTTCAGCATTCAGATTATATTTTTGGGCTCCTCCCTTGTAATAACCAACCACAAGTTGCATATCAGTTCGATAAAGGCATTCGATTCGTTTTGATTTGCCTTGGGTAAATTTGGTTATGGAATAAGTAAATAGGTTAATGGTAAAAATCTCGCCATGTTCATTTCCTAGCCAGGCAATATTGTTATCAACAAAAACCTCCGTTAAATCGGTGGGCGAATTATCTATTTTTTTCGATTGACCCTTGTCGATGTAATATAATTCACCGTCAGCAATTAACCATATTTTACCTGATGATTCCTTATCAATCGAGGAAATATGGGGCGATTTTATGACCTGATTCTGTTTATTATATAATACATGCTCGCGAAATGAATTCCTTTTATAATCGTATTGGCACAATCCTATGTCAGTTCCTACAAATAAACAACTGTCGGGTGTTGTAACAATCGCCGTAACATTATCATTCAGGATTGTTAACGAATCGTTTTTAATGTGATTAAAGCTGGTGAAGTTCTTTGAGTCGTATCTTAATAATCCATGCTCAGTGGCCAGCCAGATGATGCCATAAACGTCTTTTTCAATTGTGCGTATTGCACGAAATGTCAATCCACCATCCGGACTAATTTTCCTAAAATATGGTTGCGCCTGTATTAATTGTACACTTAACAGCAGGATGAAGATGCCTGTTATTGTTTTAACTGTATTCAACATTTGTGTTATTTAATAACTGAGATTGACAAAAATAGACATTAAACAATTTTCAAAGTATAATAAATGTTGCACTAATGCAACATGAGTTGTAATCTGCGACTTACGAGACTGTTTATGCAACATGAATGCAAAATTTATAGGTTTTCCAATGCCATATTCGTAGTGTCAAAAATTGAATAGAAATAAACCGAGTGGTTAGGAGAGAAATTCATTAGGGGGATTACTATAAATAATTGAATTACTAAAAAGCCTTGACCAATCAATAGTAGATACAACTTATGTGCGCAATTCAAATTATATTATCAAAACTACTAACGGAAGTGCCTTCTGTTTTCAAACAGCTAAAAGGTAATTACAAGCTAATTATAGGCCTTGTTTTTGTTCTTTTCTTCGCTGGTAATATTGAAGCTCAAAAGGTATTAATAAATAAGGACTGGCAATTTACAAAAGGCGACCTTGGTGGACCATGGGAAGCGATCAAGCAACCTTTTAACGGCACGATAACGTGGCAGGATGTTGATTTGCCTCATTGTTATAATAAAAAGGACGCAACCAATCCATACGTAAAATATTATCAGGGACCGGCATGGTATCGTCAAAAAATTGATGCTGCAACTTTTGGCGATGATAATGTTACGATACATTTCGAAGGAGTAGGACATAAATCAAAAGTATTTGTTAACCAGGTTTTGGTTGGTGAACATATCGGCGGCTATGACGAATGGTCGGTAGATATTACAAAGGCATTAAAAGAGGAAAGCAAGCGCTTGGGTAAAACACAACACTATTTAATCGTACGGGCTGATAATTCACGCGATTTGCAAATGATTCCATCTGATATGTCTGATTTTAATTTATATGGAGGAATATATCGCAATGTGTGGATGTACATTGGTGAGCAAAATAAACTGCGAAATATAAAAATATCACCAAAACTGAATGATGGCTTCAAAAAAGGAAATGTAAAGATTGAATTAGGCGATGTTGAGGTTCTTAATGACGAAGTTGTTAAAGTAAAGATCAAGGACTCTAAAGGCAAAGTGGTGGCTAATCAAGTGTTTGAAGCGGGTAATGATGAAATTGAGCTTCACATTAAAAAACCACGTCTATGGTCACCCGAATCACCTGCTCTGTATCAGGCTGAATTAAGCCTGTCAAAAGGAACAAAGCAGTATAATACCAATATTAAGTTTGGCTTTCGAAGTTTTGAGTTTACCGAAAAAGGTCCTTTTATTTTGAACGGCAAGCGACTTTTGCTTCGCGGTACACACCGCCACGAAGATCATTCTGGCTATGGGGCGGCAATGCCCGACTCTCTTGTTCGCAAAGAGATGCAAATGATAAAGGATATGGGCTGTAATTTTATTCGCTTAGGTCATTATCAGCAATCAGAACTGGTGTTGAGTTTGTGCGACAGTCTGGGATTGTTGGTGTGGGAAGAGATTCCATGGTGCCGCGGAGGCCTGGGTGGTGAAGAATACAAGAGACAGTCCAGACGGATGTTGCACAACATGATTCATCAGCATTATAATCACCCTAGTGTGATATTGTGGGGCTTGGGAAATGAAAATGATTGGCCTGGTGATTTCGAGGAGTTTGATAAAGCAAAAATCAAAAGCTTTATGAAAGAGCTTCACGATTTATCCCACCAGCTCGACGATAGTCGTTTAACTGCTATCCGAAGATGTAGCTTTTGTTCAGATGTGGTTGATGTTTATTCACCTTCCATATGGGCAGGCTGGTATCGAGGAAAATATACCGAGTATAAAAATGTGTCGGAACAAGAAATGAATAAGGTTTCAAAGTTTATTCATGTGGAATGGGGAGGTAGTTCACATGCTTACCGTCATTCTGAAAATCCAGACCAGGGATTGGAGAAGATTCCGGTTGGGGGCGGTGCCGACGAGCGCAATGGTGATTTCCTTATGCAAGGTGGTATTGCCCGGGCGTCGAAAGATGGCGAATGGTCGGAGTCATACATTTGCAATGTAATGGATTGGCATTTGAAGGAGCAGGAGACCATGCCTTGGTTGACAGGAACAGCGCAGTGGATTTTTAAAGATTATAGTACGCCATTACGACCGGACAATCCAATTCCTTATGTTAATCAAAAAGGTCTCGTGCAACGCGACCTGACTCCTAAAGAGTCGTATTACGTGTTCCAATCGTATTGGAGTGAAAAACCGATGGCACGCATTTATGGTCATGGCTGGCCAATGCGATGGGGCAAAGAAGGAGAAACAAAATTGGTCAAAGTTTATTCCAATTGCGATGAGGCAGAGCTTTTTCTGAATGGCACAAGCATGGGCAAAAGAAAGCGTGATAGCCAGGATTTTCCGGCTGCCGGTTTAAGATGGAATGTAAAATTCAAGTCAGGTCATAATCACATAAGAGTTATTGCGAAGAAAGGCAAAACAGTTATCGAAGACGAGGTAACTCAATGGTATGAAGTACGACAATGGGAGGCACCCCAAAAGATCGATTTAGTGAAGTTGGATACTAAAGAAGCCGTTTGGGAACTTGAGTTTGAAGTGAAAGATAAAAATGGTGTGGTTTGTCTGGATTCGCGCGATTGGATTGAATATGAATACATTGGTGAGGGTGAGCTGATCGCGGATGAGGGATTGGTGAAAGCATCCCGTAAAGTTCAGTTAGCAAACGGACGGGCATGGGCGCGCCTAAAACCAGGAAAGGGAATTATAAAAGTAAAATTGCAAAACGGAGTTGTTCAATTGTGGCAAATTTATCATGATGGAACAACGAAGCAATTGTAAGTCAGCTAAAGAGTACAGCTAATTAACTGTAATGTTAAAACTAACAATTTAAATCTCATGAAAAAAGTAAGATTACTACATGTAATGATGATGCTAATTTGCTGTTGCCTTGGAACTTTAAGTTCTTATGCACAAGGCAAAGTAGTATCGGGTACAGTGATGGATGAATCCAATGTACCTATTCCGGGTGTGTCGATTATTAAAAAAGGCACAACTCAAGGTACAATTACAGACATTGATGGAAAGTACAACCTGAGCAATTTAGAAGATGGGTCTGTTCTAGTGTTTTCTTTCATTGGAATGCGTACGCAGGAAATCAGTTTTGAAGGGCAAACGACAATCGACGTAGTTTTAAAAGCCGATGTAATTGGATTAGATGAAGTAGTGGCCGTAGGTTATGGATCATTGAAAAAAAGTGATGTAACAGGTTCCGTAAAGTCTATTTCTGCTAAAGATTTTAACTCTGGAGTTGTAAGTACACCGGAGCAATTATTAACAGGTAAGGTTGCAGGTGTAAATATTGTAACAGCCTCAGGTGAACCTGGTGGATCTGTAGATATTAACATCCGGGGAGTAAACTCAATAGGTAGTGGAAGTTCACCTCTTTTTGTTGTAGATGGTGTTCCAATTGATGCTGTCGATGTTTCAGGAACCAGCGTTGGGGGATTAGGTGGTTCACGTGCTAAAAATCCACTTAACTTCATAAATCCGCAGGATATTGAAAGCATGACAATCTTAAAGGATGCTTCAGCCACAGCAATTTATGGTACAAAAGCTGCAAATGGTGTTATACTTATTGAAACCAAAAAAGGAAAGAGTGGCGAGGGGCGTGTATCGTTCGATTCATATGTAGGTATTTCAAATGTTGCTAACAGAATTGACTTATTATCGGCTGATGAATATAAAAAGGAAACAGCGCGTTTGGGTAATTTAATTGGGCGAGATCCGGATAGCTACATTGATGATCCTAATGCCGATACCGATTGGCAGGATGAGATTTATCGTACTGCGATTTCTCAAAATCACAACATTTCTTTTTCAGGTGGAAAAGGCAAATCAAATTATAGTGCATCTATTGGTTATTTAGATCAGCAAGGTGTTATTAAATCAACCTTCCATAATAAACTTACCGGACGTTTTAATGTTGGAACAACGGCATTGAATGATCGCCTAAGTTTACAATTAAATATGACAGCTGCGAGAATGAATGATGAAGGTCAGGCAACGGCAGGGTCATCTACAGCAAGTGGTAACCTGATTACGTCGATCTTACGAGCTAATCCAACATCCAAGCCATACCTTGCCGATGGCACATTGGCACCAATGGCTGGTACAACAACAAATCCTTTAGCTTATTTAGATTTATTCAGAGACGTTGCTCAATCGAAGAATTTATTATCAAATTTTACAGCAGAGCTAACTGTTTTAGATGGATTAACCTATAAAATGAACCTAGGTTACCAGAATTCGAATGTAAATAGAGCTGCCCGTTTAATACCTAATGTAGATGTTGGCGGTGAAATTTCTGTAGGAAACATTGCATTGCATCGTGTTGATGTAGAAACTAAATTGGTAGAAAACTTTTTAACTTATAAAAAGTCGTTTAATAATTACAAGCTGACTACATTATTAGGTCACTCGTACCAAAATACAGTCAATCAGGGTTCATTTGCAAAGAAATCGGGATTGAGTACGGATGAAATTGACCCTATTTACAATATAGGAGTTGGGGTTAATTTTGATAATCTATATTCTTGGTATAGCGAAAGAGAATTACAATCATTCTTTGGTAGATTAAATTTTGATATTAAAGACAAATATTTATTTACCGCATCATTACGAGCTGATGGTTCATCCGTATTTGGTGAAAACAATCGATATGGTTATTTCCCATCAGGAGCATTTGCCTGGCGATTGAGCGAAGAGAATTTCATTAAGAACTTAAACGTGTTTGATAATCTAAAAGTACGTTTAGGTTGGGGACAAACAGGTAATCAGGCGGTACCAGAGAAGGTGACGAAAGGGTCTTACACAAGTAATTTAAGTACCGGGTATGCTTTTGAAGGAAGCACTGTT
This sequence comes from Carboxylicivirga sp., assembly GCA_025210475.1. Classification (GTDB taxonomy): domain Bacteria; phylum Bacteroidota; class Bacteroidia; order Bacteroidales; family Marinilabiliaceae; genus Carboxylicivirga. Next base: position 34,731 of record JAOARW010000028.1, read on the forward strand.
GTGAATGGTATAGTACCGGCTCGAACGCCAAATCCTGACTTAAAATGGGAGGTTACTACACAATCTAACATAGGTTTGGATTTTGCTATCCTTAACAGTCGTGTAATTGGTACGGTTGATTATTTTAAGAAAGTAACTACTGATTTATTTCTTCAAATAGCAGCACCAGCGCCATCAGTGATCTCAAAGATCTATACAAATGTTGACACAGAGATTGAAAACTCAGGTATTGAGTTAGCTTTAGATGTTAATACAATTAGCCGCAGTGATTTGCGTCTTGATATATCAGGAAACGTATCATTCCTGAAAAACAATGTTTCAAGTCTGGCTAATGATATTCGTCTTGGGGGTGTTTTTGGACCTGGAACAACCGGAGAAACATCTTCTATTTATCGATCTGGAGAATCGGCCGGTTCATTTTATATGTATCGTTTCTTAGGGTATGATGAAAATGGTGTTGAAAAATTATCTGAGGAGCGTGAAATAGTTGGTAACGCACTTCCTGATGTAACCTATGGTTTTGGTGCAAATTTAAGCTACAAAAAGTTTACAGCAACCCTAAACTTCAATGGGGTAGCCGGTGTAGATATCTTTAATAATACAGCCAGAGCATTCTCCAGTGCAGCATCATTAGGTCAAAATGGTAACAACATTAATAAGGGTTACTTAGATAAAAATGAAAGCCCGGCACAAGCTCCTAAAACTTCAAGCAAATATATTGAGAGCGGAGATTTCTTACGATTAAATAATATGACGCTAGCTTATAATTTGTCCTTCGATAAAACACCATGGATATCAAATGCGAGATTATATGTTACAGGTCAGAATTTATGGGTGCTAACAGATTATAAGGGATACGATCCGGAAGTGAACTCACAAGGTGGTAATGTTTATGGAATTGATTATTCAGCATATCCAAAAGCCAGAACTTTCTTGCTTGGTGTGAGTGTTAATTTTTAATTAAAGTGAATAATATTTAAGAAAGATATATCATGAAAAAAATATTATTAATAGCAACAGTTATAATTCTGGCGATCTCTTCTTGTGATATCGAAGAAAAGATTTATGACGAAGCTTTGGGGCAAAGTCTAATTGATAATGCTTCACCAGAAAGTTTAATCGCTCCGGTTTATGCTGAATTGAGATATTTTTACGGACAGCGTAACCTTTTCGCATTAAATTGTTATGCCGCAGATGAAGCAATGCTTCCAACACGAATTAATGATTGGTATGATGGAGGTACATTTCAGGATTTACAGCGTCATTCATGGTCAACAACTCATAGTTATGTTGGTAGCACCTGGCGCAGTGGAATGACAGGAATGGCTCGTGCCGCTCAAGCTATATCCTTGCTCGAAGATGGTTCCAGTGTGGAAGCAGAAGCAAAAGGCTTGCTTGCACTTTATATGTTACAAACACTTGATTTGTGGTCGCAAGTGCCATATCGTGATATAAAAGATGTGAATTTCAATACTGATCCTGAAATTTTAACAGGGCAGAAAGCCATTGATAAGATTATTGAGATCGTTGAAGAAGCGATGCCGGCATTGCCAAACAGTCCTAACGCTATTCGATTTTCTAAGGATGCGGGAAAAACACTTTTAGCACGTTTATATTTGAATAAAGCAGTGTATCTGGATCGTTATGCAGCTTCTTTCAATTTTGATAATGCTGATATGGAAAAGGTGATTGAATTGACAACGGAAGTAATCGGTTCAGGAAACTACGAATTAGAAACAGAAGACTTCTTCTCGATTTTTGGTGTTGATAATGAGAATCACAAAGAGCTGATTTTTGCTGTAAAGAATGAAACAACACTATCTTACTTAGGAATGGGTAATGGTGTTAGCTATAATACAACAAACAGTATTTCACGTGGTCTTTATTTGCACCCATCCGTTAAAGGATCTGATGCAGCGTGTACTGTCACTGAATTCTTATCGACATGGGATACTTCAGATCCACGTTTTTATAAAGAAAATTATCCAAGTGAAGAAGGTTGGATTAATCCGGAGGATTACAAATTAAACAGAGGATTTTTACGTGGCCAGCAGTATGGCGTAGAAAGAGATAGTAAAGGGCAATTTGTAACAAATGAGGAAGGTAAGTATCACATTATACCATTAATTAGTCCTAAAGATGGAACGTTAGCTATCCATACAGAAGAAGTAAATTTGGTAGCGAAAAAGCACTCTTCAGGCGTACGTTGTGCTAAATGGGATGTTGACTTAAGTGCTGGCAATAAGAAATATTCAGGTGTAGATGAATCGGTATTTCGTTTAGCAGAACTATATCTAATGCGTGCCGAGGCAAAACTTCGTTCAGGTAAAGAAGGTGCTTTAGCTGATATCAATGCAGTGCGTGAAGCAAGGAAGCCTGGTTTTGGAATTGATGAGGCAACGCTTGATGCAGTTTACAAGGAACGTGGTTATGAGTTCTACTGGGAGTACATGAGAAGATCAGATCAAATTCGATTTGGAACATGGGAAGATGCCTGGACTGAAAAAACATCTACAGATGTTACTCGCAGGGTTTATCCTATTCCAGAAGAGCAAGTTACTTCAACACCTGGATTAGAACAAAATAAGGGATACTAATAGGTTTGTTGGCTATGGTTTTCTTATGATCGGTGATTTATAATAGAATTATAATTTGTAGTTGGAGGGGAGACGATGGAACGGTTTTCAGAGTATAATAATATTGTAGGAGTTTCATTACATTATTTAAATGGAAATGCAAGATTATATGCGGGACAGGATTTAATGAGACTGAACAAGGATTTAACATTTGATGTGGCACCTTTATTTGCAGTCGTTAATTTAACCTGTGGAGCCTCACCTGTGATAATTCGTGATATTCAGGAACTCTTTAACTATATGAGATGTAAGTTACTTGATTAACGATTTAATTGCATAAATCAAGTTTATAAGAGCCAAAGCGTAATGTTAAAAGACCAGACGATAAATCTGGGATATAGAAAATGTATAACAGGACAGATCAATAAAGCTCTGATTATAATAATAAATGCCCAACCTGTTAAGGTTGGGCTATTTCTGTCATGCCTTTGGTGCTTAATTTTTAAGAATTAATTCGAAACAAAATGAAACGACCATTCAAATCTGATTATCTTAATTTACGTACAAGTGATCATGTTGATTTGGGAGTTCCATCCCACCAGGCGGGACTAGTTATGACAAATGAAAATATATTTAAACTGATGAAAACTATTTTCCTTTTAGTTGCATGTGCTACTTTATTTTGTGCTCTGTTTACTTCTTGTATAACAGAAGCCAATAAGGGTAATATTATACCTGGAGCACCTAAACACATTTATCCGAATGTTTGGGGAGCCAAACAAATCTTTGCATATAGTGGACTGGAAGGAGAAACCAGTTTTAAAGAGCCTTTTACGGGTGTAATTATTCCCGATAAATTAGGTTTTAGAATTGGAAATCATGATCATTACCTGACTAATTTATCGCACAAAAAATTTACAAATTCCCGACCTGTTTGGATCGATCTGAAAGTTGGTGATAAGCTATATAGTAGCCTGGGAAATAATACGGCCAATAGTTACGACAGTCTATCCTGTAAAATTGTTGCCAGTAATGTAATTGATGTTTGCGCATACGCCGATGGGGTAGCAGTAAGTTTTAGCTTATTGCATGCCGATAGATCAAGAATGGTTGGAAAGCTTCAGTTATCAGGAAAAAATAAGAAACCAATTCAATTAATCATCAACCATCCTTATCTGAAGGATGGGAAATGGGATAATAACCGATTGGTGTATAAAAACGATCAGTACTTAACAGCCTTTAGTCTGCATAAAGGAGAATGGTCGTACCTCGATGGAAAAATTTATAGTGACAAGATTTCATTAAATGATGATGATTTCGAAATAAGTTTTGATTTGGCCATGTCTTATAGTGGTAAATCGACCAGTTTCGATTTAAAATCCAATTGGTTCGACGAGCAATTGAGTACCCAGGCAAAAGTATATGAAGATGTGAACCTGGATTGGATTCCAAATGAGGAGTTGGCAAGAACCTACCTGAAAGCTTATAGTGTAATGCGCGGTAATACCGAAACTGCACAAGGCATAATTGATTATCAGTGGACAACACCTGATCGTACTCCTCATAAAAAAATGTGGTTGTGGGATAGTGGTTTTCATGCCATTGGCTTGCGTCATTTTGACAATACTTGGGCCGAAGAAGCCATAAAGGCTATGTTATCGGTACAACACGATGACGGATTTTTAACCATTAGCACCACACCTTATCAGCCCAGCGACATTACCCAACCACCAGTATTGGCCTTTGCGTGCTGGAAAGTTTATGAAAAGAGTCAAAACATTGAATTTTTAAAATATTGCTATCCGAAATTAATAGCTTACCTCGACTGGAATTACAAAAATAGAGATCGCGATGGGAATGGATTAATGGAATGGCATAGCGGTGATGAATCGGGCATGGATAACTCACCCCGATTCGATCAGAGAAAATATATGGATGCTGTTGACTTTAACTGCTTTGTTGCCAACGAATGGCATTACCTCACAAAAATTGCCAGTTTATTAGGCAAAGAAACTGAAGCATCAGATTTTACGAAAAGAGAAAAGCTTATTTCAGAAAAGATTAATCAATTACTTTGGGATGAAGAAAAGCAGATGTACTACGATCGTTACATCGAAACAGGTGTGCTGTCTGATGTGGAAGCGATCTCTTCTTTTTTACCATTGTTTGCCAATGTGGCCTCGTCTAAACAAGCTGAAGCATTAATACAAGAGTTTACCGATAATAATAAATGGTGGACACCCTTGCCAGGACCATCCATCTCAAAAACACATTCAAGCTTTGGCTCGAATATGTGGCGCGGACCTGTGTGGATTAACTACAGTTATTTAACTTACGAAGGATTAAAGAATTACGGTAAAGAAGAGGAGGCTCGAAAGTTGGCTGAAGCAACGGTTCAGCAAATCAGTCACTGGTACCATAAAGAAGGAACCATCTTTGAGTTTTTTGATCCAATGGCAGAGAAATCACCACAAAAGCTGCCACGCAAGAAATCATTGGGATGCATCCACGAGTTTGGATGGAGCTGTACACTTTATATGGAATTATTAAACGATTTGTATAATTAACGGATAGAAAAAACATGAGCTGTATTTATAAATATTTCATTGCTGTGGCTTTAATCTTTTGCTTTGCTTGTGATCAGGGCAAGCAGGAAAGTAATAGCAGTTGGCAAGCCATGCTCGACTATACATTAAAATTGCATCAGGAAAGTACGCATCCGGCAGAGTATCCTTTTGATCGATCCTGGGAAGAAATTGGGCCGGGCTATTGTTATGGGCCAGCTTTCGGTCACTGGGATATTGTTCATCAGGTTTTCGATGCCTTGGTGTACGATCCTCAGCACGCCATTGATCAATTGTATAATAATATCCAAAACCAAACACCTTATGGCATGATTCCGGGTAGTTTTTGGTTTCCCAACAAAGCCTTAAACCGTCCAAAAGTCAGATGGAACAGTGAAAGAGGATTAGCAGGTCATCCACCTGTATGGGTTGTGGCTGTTGATGAGTACGTGCAACAAACAGGCAATAAAGATGTGTTAAAAGATTTCTTTCCGGCCTTAATACGTCAGTTAACCTGGTTCGAAAATGCCAGAAAAGCCGATGATGAGGAAGGTTACTATTACAACGATATTTTAAACCACAGATGGGAAAGTGGAGTCGATGAAGGCATACGGTTTTACAATGTCGAATTAGGAAAAAAAGCATGTGTTGATGCCACTTGTCATGTTTACCAGTTATATGTTTACGCCAGTAAATGGGCCAAAGAATTAGGTGTCGATGAAGCCTTTTACACCGATCAAAAAAACGACTTGGCCAGATATATTAATGAGAAGCTATACGATCATCATGTTAAGAGCTACTTTGATAGTTGGGCGGTGAATGAGCCTAAACAGCAGCATTTGGTTTTTGAGAATTTCTGGCCTTTAATTGTGGGTGCGTGTCCCAAAGAACGGGCCGATTATCTCATTGATGAATTTATGCTTAACCCAAAGCATTTTCTATCTGAGCATCCATTAACGACTGTTTCAATGAGCGATCCGAATTTCGAAATCAGAATGTGGCGCGGACCGGCATGGAATTCCATGACTTTTTGGGCGGTTAAGGGATGTATTAAATATGAACGCTACGATGCGGCTAAATTGATACTTAAAAAAGCGTTGGATTGTTCAGCTAGGCAGTTCGATAAAACCGGTACCATCTGGGAGTTTTATCATCCGCATGGAGGCGATCAGATGGAAGTTACCCGTAAACCACATACTCAATTTAATATACCTTGCCGTGATTACCTGGGACACGATCCGTTTATTGCCATGGCAGAATTGTATTACCAAATCAAAGACAAGTAATATATTTATATTGATTTAATAATGATCCTGTTGCCCGTTTACTTTTATAACTTGCTATGTTAATCAATAAGGATACGGGCAATTTTATTTAAGAATTTATTATTAGCTAACTAATTGGATTTTAACTAACATATATAATAACCTCAATTAAAAAAGGTATGCAAAAAGTAATCTATTTGATTGTAGCTTATGTAGCATTACAACTCACCGCCTGCACACAAAAGGAAGAATTTTCGGAACAACTTTGGTATAAGCAACCGGCTGCCAGCTGGTACGAAGCTTTACCAATTGGAAACGGTCGATTGGCCGCCATGGTGCATGGCGATGTTCAGAATGAACGCATACAATTTAATGAAGAGAGTTTATGGGCAGGTTGCCCCGAAAATCCTTATCCCGAGGATGTTCAAAAGCATTTCCTGAAGTTTCAGGAACTTAATTTGCAAAAGAAATTCGATCAGGCCTTTAATTATGCCATGGATAACCTGGCTGTTCGCCCAACATCTTTTCGACCTTATCAAACATTTGGTGATTTATACCTGAAGTTTAACCACAGCGGAGCTAAAAATTATAAGCGAAGTTTAGATTTGGCAACAGGTATTGCAAGCGTTGAATATCAGATCAGAGGGAACCGTTTTAAGCGCGAAACATTTGTGTCGGAAGATCAGGATGTTTTGGTCTATCGCTTTGAAAGTATGGATGGCGAGAAGGTTAATTGTGACCTAAATTACAAACGCTACAAAGATGTGCTGGTCGATTATAACAAGGATGAAGTTTTGATTTTGGGGCAGATTTTTGACGATCCCAATGGTTACGATGATAACCGGGGAGGATCAGGTAAGGGAGGTATGCACATGAAGTTTGCCGGCTTGATTAAAGTTATTCCTGATGATGGTACTGTTAAATCTCATGATTCAATGTTGAGCATTACGAACTCAAGTGCTTTTACGGTCATTGTTTCTGCCGGAACGAATTATCAACTTTATAAGCTCAACTTCGATGATCGTATCGACCCGACTCTTAAAGTAAAAAGGCAGATTGAGAATGTGCTTAGTTCGACATACCCTGCCATAAAGAAAAAGCACCAAGAGGATTTCTCGGAGATGTACAATCGTGTTGAGTTACAATTAAGCCAATTACAACAGGATACGATTCCTACCGATAGGCGTTTAAAGGCTTTGCGCGATGGGCAAGAAGATCCGTACCTGGCACAACTCTTATTTCAATACGGACGTTATCTTCTTATATCAAGTTCGGCCGGTAAAGCTGTTTTACCGGCTAATCTGCAAGGAAAATGGAGTCAGGATGAGTGGCCGGCATGGGAAGCTGATTATCATTTGAACATTAATTTGCAAATGAATTACTGGCCAGCCGATTTGTGTAATTTGTCTGAAACCATGCAGCCTTTGAATAATTTCATGGTATTGCTAGCTGAGCGTGGAGAAGAAACGGCGCAAAAGTTCATTGGTTCAGATGGATGGATGGCAGGCCATTGTACGAATGTTTTTGGCCGGACAACACCTTCCGGTTCATTCGAAGAATCTCAAGTTAACAATGGGTATTGTTTTCCCTTATCTGGTGCCTGGATGTCTGTAGCATTATGGCGTCATTTCGAGTTTAATCAGGATAAGGAATTTTTGGAGCAAAGTGCTTATCCTGTCATAAAAGGAGCAGCTAGTTTTATACTTGATTTTTTGGTAGAAGATGAAAATGGCTTGTTGGTAACAGCACCCTCTTACTCGCCTGAAAATAGTTACATTGACCCACTTACTGGCAAAAAGCTGAGGAATACAGTAGGTGCGGCAATAGATTTTCAGATTATAAGGGCTGTATTTGATGCCTGCCTGAAAAGCGAATATATCCTTAAAAAGAAGCAATTAACAAAAGAAATTAAAGCGGCAATGGCCCGTTTACCTGAAATAAAGATTGGAGCTGATGGCACCATTCAGGAATGGCTTGAGGATTATGAAGATGCTCAGCCAGGTCACCGACACGTGTCTCATTTATTGGCTTTGTACCCAATGAATCAAATAACAGAAGCTGACACAAACTTGTATAACGCCGCACGAAAAACATTGGAAAATCGCTTGAGTCATGGGGGAGCAGCAACCGGATGGAGTCGCGCGTGGACAGTTAACTTCTTTGCCCGCTTAAAAAACGGTGAAAAATGCGAAGAAAATATTTATCAATTGATGGCTAACCAGGTTACAAATAACTTATTTGATTTGCACCCGCCACATATTTTTCAAATTGATGGCAACCTGGGGGTAACAGCCGGTATTGCCGAAATGCTGGTGCAATCACACGAAGAAGGTATTATCCGATTGTTACCAGCCCTGCCCGAAAATTGGCAAACGGGTCATGTTAAAGGACTAAAAGCACGCGGAAACCTATTGGTGGATATTGCCTGGGAGAATGGTAAGTTAAAGTGTGCTCGCATTAAGGCCAATAATGCATGTGAAAAAAGCATTGTTTGGAATGAGGGAGAGGAAAAGATCAAGCTTGCTCAGGGAGAGACTATAGTTATTACAAATTAATTTTACTGCCTGATTGGATTTAGTTGATACTGGTATAAATATTTATCAAACAGCCATCAACAAACCAGCCAGTATAAAACAAATGATTTTAACGAAGAACTAAAACTAAAATGTTTTGGAATGATCAATTGTGCCATATATAAATTAGGGTTGCTGTGCAGCGTTGCCATCATGGCTCTATCGTGCCGGGTCGATTCTGCTTCATCCGGGCAGGACTATAAGCAACCAATCACAATTAAACTTCTAGAGAGTCCCCGCGACGGAGGCTTAAAAGAAACTGATAAATCTTACTGGGGAGCTTCAGTGATAAAAGGCGATGATGGTTTGTTCCATGCTTTTATTACAACTTTTTGTAATAATTGTGGTGTTAACACCTGGAAGCATAACAGTGAAATTATACATGCTACATCAAAACATCCCCTTGGCCCCTTTCAACCACAGGAAACTGTGGTTGAAGCCATGGGGCACAATCCATCCATTAGGCGTGCGCCCAACGGAAAATATGTATTGTACTACATTGGCCAACCCACATTAAAAGATTCCTTAATCAATTGCGAGGGGAAAGGAATAACACCCAGGGGTTGGAAAGCCCCATATACGCTAAATAGTTGCTATATAAATTATAAAACTGCCAATGACTTAGATGGGCCATGGAGTGAAGCTCAAACCATTTTGGATATCAATATGATGAACAATTGCCCAACTAATCCAAGTCCGGTAATTCATAAGGATGGATCGGTTAATTTGTATTATCGTGCCTATACCTTGTTTTATAAAGATATACAACGAAAATTATTTGTAAGTCAGGCACCATCATACGATGGGAGCTATACCAAATCAGATGCCATACAAATATTGGATCAGCTGGCCGAAGATCCATATGTTTGGCAAATGGATGGTCAATATCACCTGATTTTTAACAATAAGTTTAAAGATCGATTTAACACAGGCGGATATGCTACCTCAACCGATGGCTTAAAATTCAATAGTCAGAAACCCATGTATTCATTAGCCATCGATTTTAATGATGGCATTACGGATACGATTCATCGCCGGGAGAGACCGCATTTTTTAAGACTCGATGAAAAAAGAGCTGTGTTGTATACCGCTGTTTGGGAGAGTAAGGATCGGGATTATTCTTACGTGCTGGCAACACCGGTAGGTGAGTGGACTGATGAGGAGTTGAGACTGAAATAAAGCTGCGAGACATGTAAATTAATCCGTTTTGTACATAAAATTGAAATATCATGTAAAGTTGACTGTTATGTCCTGCACAAGCAGACTTGTAAATTAAGATATTGTTGCAATCAAAAGCATTTAATTGGACCAGCTATCTGTCATACGAAGATAAACTTAAAGAAAATGAAATTTAAACTTTCCATTTTAATACTGACATTAACTGCATTGTGCGCGGCACAACAGACACAACAAATCTATTTAACCGGAACCGGTAACGATAATACAAAGCAATGGGATTTTTATTGCAGCGACGGAATGAACAGCAAGAAATGGTCAAAGATTGAAGTGCCTTCATGTTGGGAGTTACAAGGCTTTGGTAATTATAACTACGGACAGGATAAGGAGAAAAGTAATGAGCATGGTATTTATAAAACAGCTTTTACGGTACCCAAGACCTACAGCAAGCAAGTTGTGGAGTTGGTGTTTGAAGGTGTAATGACTGATGCCGAAGTAAAAGTGAATGGTACAAAGGTCGGTGCCCGTCATCAGGGAGCTTTTTATCGTTTTTCCTACGATATAAGTGCATTCATTAAATATGGCAATAGTAATACCCTGGAAGTTAGGGTTGATAAAACATCAGCCAACGAATCGGTTAATAATGCAGAGCGAAAAGCCGATTATTGGGTGTTTGGCGGAATTTATCGTCCCGTTTACCTGAATATTAAACCGGCAACACACCTGGAGCACATTGCCATTGATGCCCGTATGGGTGGACAGTTTACTACCAATGTGAGGAGTAACAAGGTGTTAAAAAGAGCTGAGGTGAAAGTGAGTATTTCAGAGGATGGTCAGCATTTTAAGCATTTGCATACCGAGCGTTTTAATGGCCTTGCATCGCTTAATATCAGTACTTTGTTGAAAGAAGCAAAAACCTGGAATCCTGAATCGCCAAATCTTTACAAGGCCAGATTTGAGTTAATCGAAAAGGGTAAGATCCTGCATTCAGTCACAGAGCAATTTGGTTTCAGAACGGTTGAAGTGAGACCGCATGATGGCATTTATGTTAACAATCGAAAGGTGATAATGAAAGGGGTTAACCGTCACTCCTTTTGGCCCGAATCCGGTCGAACCACTTCGAAAAAGTTAAGTATTGCCGATGTGAAATTAATGCAGGAAATGAATATGAATGCAGTTCGCATGTCGCATTATCCACCGGATAAGCATTTTCTTGAAGTATGCGATTCGATGGGGATGTTCGTATTAAATGAATTAGCCGGGTGGCAAGCGGCTTATGACACGCAAGTGGGCGAAAAGCTGGTTAAGGAAATGGTGGAGCGAGATGTGAATCATCCATGTATCATTCTTTGGGATAATGGGAACGAAAGTGGTTGGAATACCGAACTGGATGATGATTTTGCCAAATACGATATTCAAAAGCGCAAGGTGATTCATCCAATGGCATTGCACGAAGGAATGGATACGCAGCATTATAAAAATTATCATTTTGGGGTGAATTGTTTTATTCATTCGCGCGATATATTCTTTCCAACAGAATATTTGCATGGTATGTTTGATGGAGGAAGTGGAGCAGGCCTGGAAGATGCCATGAATCAGTTTAGCCAATATCCCAATTTTGCCGGAATCTTCCTATGGGTTTTTACAGATGAGGGCGTGCTGAGAACTGATAAAAACGGTAAAATTGATTGCAACGGCTTTTTTGCACCTGATGGAATTGTTGGGCCATATCGCGAAAAAGAAGGAAGTTTTTATACAATCAGAGATGTCTGGTCGCCAGTTAATGTTGAAAACACTTATCTGTCGCCGTTTAGTGATGGGCGTTTGAAAATAGAAAACAGGTATATCTATACCAATCTTAAAGAGACTAACTTTAAATGGGAATTTATTCGATTTGATGTCAATCTGGGACAAGAAGTGATTCTCGGAAAAGAAACCAATAAGGGACCCGATGTGGAACCGGGTTATTTAGGATATGTTAACCTTAAGCCTGATCAATTTAAAAAGGCCGATATGGTTCGCTTAACAGTTTTCGACAAGAAGGATAAAGCCATTCTGACGAAAACGTTTCAGGTCAGCTGGCCTTCAGATTATGCCAGTCGCATAATTAAAACTGTTGATAATCAGGAGGTATTTATTGATGAGCTGAGCACTATCTATCGTTTTAAATCAGGTAATGTTGAAGTGGAATTTGATAAGCAGAACGCCTGCATCACATCTGTTAAGCGAAACGGCAGTAAGCTATCATTTAGCAATGGTCCGTTACCAACCTTTGATTACGAGATAAAAAAGGTGGAGTTAAAAAAAGAAGGAAAGTCAAGTCGTTTGATAGCATATGGCGATAAAAAAATAAAAACAATAGAGTGGGAGATGTTGCCTGGTGGACTTTTGAAATTGAACTATACCTACAATAATGGCATTAACGGAGAGCACCAGGTACTTGGGATGAATTGGAGTTACCCCAAAGAAAAAATGAAATCAGTGCGTTGGCTGGGCGATGGACCTTATCGGGTTTGGAAAAACCGGATGAAAGGGGTAAAGCTTGGATATTGGGAAAAAGAATACAATGAGATTATTCCTGGCTAGAATTGGGATTATCCAGAATTTAAAGGCTACCATTCAAATTTGTACTGGGCTGAGTTTTCTACCACAGAAGGTAAATTTAAAATTATTAATGGTACCGATGGTGTTTTCTTAAGGTTGTACACGCCTAATTTATCCGATTATAAAAATCTGAAGAGAACCGTCTTTCCGGAAGGAGATATTTCGTAACTACTCACGTTCTCCAATTTTTTCAAAATCATCTTTTATCGAAGGAAATGTGAATAAAATCACAGCTGTATGTTGATAACCAAGAAGCTTTCTGTGAATTTTAGATGAATTAAGGTGTGATCTTTGCGACATGA
>JAOARW010000029.1 GCA_025210475.1 Carboxylicivirga sp.
ACGGTCTAACTTTGATATAATCTGAGAGAATAAGTTTATCTTTAACATGTGAGAAGACATTTTTTGTTGTGCAACTCAAAGATAATTTGAGATACTTAAAATTCTTCTCACATTGTTAATCGTTTAGGACGCTATTGGTTGCAAAGCAATAATAAACGCTTGTTGTGATTTAAAAATATCTGTTAGATTTGCAGCTGTGAATTATTTATCTCAAAATAGTAATCAGCAATCCGTAAGGGTATTTAAGAAATGGAGCCGTAAGGGTTACGCCATTTTCGGATCATTGGGCAATGTGGTGCACATCGGTCGCTTATCGGTTGATTTATTGCAATGGATTGGTCAGTTGCTTTTCCAAATAGACCTGCTATTAAAACAGGCTGTAAATTCAGGAATAGAGGAGGATGAGATTAGTTTGGATGAGATCAATGAAGAACTGTTATTGGCATTGGTTGTTAAGACGGATGCGACTGCGTATGTAAAGAAAAAATGTAGAATAATATTCAACCGCCAACAGGGTAAATCTTTGTTGGCGGTTTTTATTTTTATGAGGTATGGTACAGGAAATTAAAGAACGGATTTTGCAGGGTGGCTCCATCACACAAGCCGAGGCTTTGGCGATGATTGATTTGGAAGATAAGCAGGCGTTGTATGAGGCAGCCGATGAATTACGTCAGCATTTCAAAGGTGATTTTATGGAAATGTGTTCAATCATGAATGCCAAATCGGGAAAATGCACGCAGAATTGTAAGTGGTGTTCACAATCCATGTTTCACAAAACCAATGTGGAAGAGTATGAGCTGGTTGATTTAAAGGAAGCTGAGCAACTGGCCGAGGAAAACGCCAGTAAAGGGGTATACCGTTTTTCATTGGTTACGAGCGGACGCTCAATTTCCAACGGCAATTTGGATAAGTTGTGTGGGGTGTATAAAAATATTCAGAAAAAAACACCGATTCACCTCTGTGCTTCAATGGGTTTGTTAAACCGATCGCAGCTGGATAAACTAAAAGAATCGGGGGTGGGGCATTATCACTGTAATATCGAAACAGCACCCTCCTATTTTAAGGAAGTGTGTACCTCACATACCATGGAAGATAAAATAAGGACCATCAGAGCGGCGCGAGCAGCAGGTATGGGCATTTGCTCGGGTGGTATTATCGGCATGGGAGAAACCATGGAACAACGCATTGAGATGGCTTTTACTTTGAATGAGCTGGAGATAGAATCCATTCCTTTAAATGTGCTGATGCCCGTTGAAGGAACAGAGTTATCGGCCACAAAACCCTTAACTGATGAAGAAATTCTTAGCACTTTTGCCTTATTTCGTTTTATCAATCCCAAAGCCAATATTCGTCTGGCTGGCGGACGTAATCTGATTAGCCACATTCAGGATAAAGCCTTAAAAGCCGGTGTAAGTGCCGCTCTGGTTGGCGATTACTTAACAACCATTGGAACCAATATCAATCAGGACAAAACGGCTTTTAACAATGCCGGTTTTAGCTTGGATCATGAGCTGTTAGAATCAGTTAGTAGAGAATAACTTATAATTAGCAGTGATTTTTCCTAAAACAGAAACCGTTAGTATTCTTTCATTTTCTCCCTTAGGAACACAGGTGCAATTTTGAAGAAAACACAAACAATGGATCTAAACCAATTAATAGAATTTGACCGCGAGCATATCTGGCATCCCTATACTTCGATGACTGATCCTTTACCAGTTTTTCCGGTTGAAAAGGCTGAGGGCTGTTCAATTCACCTGAAAGACGGACGGGTGCTGGTTGATGGCATGTCTTCGTGGTGGGCTGCTGTTCATGGCTATAATCATCCGGTATTAAATAAAGCCATTGAAAAACAGATGGGGCAAATGTCGCACATCATGTTTGGCGGATTAACCCACCAGCCGGCTGTTGAATTAGCCGAAAAGCTTGTGGCAATAACACCTCCGGCCTTTCAAAAAGTGTTTTATTGCGATTCGGGCTCAGTAGCCGTTGAGGTGGCCATGAAGATGGCTATGCAATATTGGATTGCCCGCCAAAAGGGCGATAAATCAAAGTTTGCAACCATTCGTTCCGGTTATCATGGCGATACCTGGAATGCCATGTCGGTTTGTGATCCGGATACCGGCATGCACCATATCTTTAACAAAGCTTTACCCATTCAGTATTTTGCCCCCCAACCGCGCTGTCAATATGGCTCAAAGGATGTTGCCGATGATCTGACTCACATGGAAGAGCTGCTAAAAAAGCATCATCAGGAGCTGGCAGCAATAATTCTGGAACCCATTGTGCAGGGGGCAGGCGGCATGTGGTTTTATTCGGCTGATTATTTGAAGGGAATGCGCCAATTGTGCGCTCGCTATCAGGTTTTGTTGATTGCCGATGAGATAGCCACTGGTTTTGGACGAACGGGTCAACTGTTTGCCTGCGAACATGCGGGAATTGAACCGGATATTATGTGTTTAGGCAAGGCCATTACGGGCGGATATATGAGCTTTGCAGCTACATTAACAACAACCGAAATTGCAGAAACCATCAGTAAGGGCGAACCCGGGGTGTTTATGCATGGCCCTACTTTTATGGGAAATCCATTAGCTTGTGCAGTAGCCAATGCCAGCATCGATTTATTATTATCGACTGGTTGGCAGGCTAAAGTAAAACACATTGAAAAAGAGCTTTGGATAGGCCTCGAAAAATGCCAGGCTTTGCCAAATGTTGCAGACGTTCGTTGCCTTGGTGCCATTGGTGTGGTTGAACTTAATAAGGCAGTTGATATGGCGGTGGTGCAAAAGCACTTTGTTGACTTGGGTGTATGGGTGCGCCCATTTGGCAAAAACGTTTACCTGATGCCGCCATTTATAATCACCGACGCCGAAATAGCTAAACTGTGTGATGCGGTATGGCAGGTTATAAACAAGGAGGGCGAGAAATGAATGTTGATCAACAACTGAAGCACCTGCAGGAGCAAGGACAATTGCGGAGCCTGAAAACTATTGGGCCGGAAGCAGGTGCTTATTGTACCTACATGGGACGCCGGCTTTTGAATCTGACATCAAATGACTACCTGGGTTTGGCCAATGATAAGGCAGTAAAACAGACTTTTTTGAAAGAAACAGACATCGATAAATTGATGTTTGGTGCTTCTTCATCGCGCTTATTAACGGGTAATAACCAATTGTACGATGAGGTGGAAGGGCTGTTGACCAGTCTTTATAAGGCCAAGTCAGCCTTATTTTTTAACAGCGGCTACCATGCCAATATGGGCATATTGCCGGCATTGACCGATAAGCACGATTTGATTTTATCCGATAAACTGTGCCACGCCAGCATCATTGATGGCATTCGTTTGTGTCAGGCCGATCACCTACGCTATCATCACATGGATTATGAGCAACTGGCTTCAATTCTAAATAAGAAGCGCCAGTCTTATAAGCGGGTTTTTATTGTTACTGAGTCGGTATTTAGCATGGATGGTGACTTGAGTGATTTGCAAAAATTGGTAGCCATTAAAAATAAATTTGACTGTATCCTTTACGTGGATGAAGCCCATGCGGTGGGAGTTTCAGGTGACGAAGGGCTGGGTTTGTGTGAGCAACAAGGCATGACAAATCAGATCGATATCCTGATTGGAACCCTGGGTAAAGCTTATGCTTCGGTGGGGGCTTTTGCCATTTTAAACGACGGTCTAAAACAACTGCTGGTAAATAAAGCGCGCACCTTAATTTATACCACTGCACTGCCGCCGGTAAACATGGCCTGGACCCGTTTTATACTGGAGCGAATACCCGGCTTCAAATCTCAACGCCAGCAATTAAGGTCATTATCAGCCTATCTGTTTGATGCCTTGAGGTCGAAAGGTTATATCGTGCATCAGAGCCATATTATGCCTGTGATGGTAGGTGATAATAAAGTTGCCGTTCAGCTGGCCGATCATCTTCAGAAGCAGGGATTTTTGGTTTTGCCCATTCGTCCGCCAACGGTGCCGATTAATACAGCCCGCTTGCGTATTTCCTTAACGGCTAATATGCAGCAGGAGCAATTAGAACAATGCATGCAAAGTATTCCCGATTATAAAAAAGAGTATTGATGAAACATAGTTGGTTACATAAAAAAGACGCGAAAAAACTTATTCTGTTTTTCGGTGGATGGAGCTGCGATGAGCAGGCTTTTAAAACCATCCCAAGCGAGGATTACGATGTGGTGATGCTTTATGATTACAGCAACCTGACATTTCCTTTGGAAGTGGAAAATGCCATGGATAACTACAGCGAGGTTTCATTGCTTGCATGGTCCTTTGGCGTATGGGTGGCACAAATAGCTTTATATCCCTTAAAAGATCGACTGAAAAATACGGTGGCTATCAATGGCACCTTACATCCCGTAGATCGATCTTATGGTATACCGACTCCCATTGCATTGGGAACTTTATCGGGTTTATCGGATAAGAATCTGAAAAAATTCCACCGTCGCATGTTTTCCAACCGGGATGATTGGTCAAGGTTTGAAGCGGCTTATCCTTTGCGGGCCTTCGATGAGGTAAAGAATGAATTATTCTTGCTATTCGAACATTTTAAAGTGCAAAAGCCAAAGCACGATTTTTACCAGACAGCCATTATTAGTAAAGAAGATTTGATTTTCTCCGCCGTTAACCAAACGAACTATTGGCAAGGCAAGGCTAAATTGATTGAAATGCAGCAAGGGCATTTTTGCTTTTATGTTTTTCAGGATTGGAAGGAAATTATCGGTTTAAAATAATACCCTAATGACGGAATTAAACATCGCTGTAAGAAAGCAGGAAGTGAATAAATGCTTGTTAAAAAAAAGGTTTCGCTCAGCACAGTCAACCTATAATGCGCACGCAAAGGTACAGCAGGATATGGCCGTTCGATTGGCAAATCTGGCACAAGCACATGTTCCTGCCAGTCAGAAAAAGCTATTGGAATTTGGCTGTGGTACTGGTTTACTAACCAACGAGATAATGAAGTGCTTTGAGGTAGATACCTACACATACAATGATTTGGTGGATGATGCCGATCAGAGTATTTTGCCTTTGATCGATGCGCAGGTACAGCAAACCCGCTTTATTGCAGGCGATGTGGAACAAATCGAGTTTCCTGCTGGGCAGGACAGCATCTGGTCGGGAGCAACCATTCAATGGATCGATCATCTTGGGAACTTTTTTCAGAAACTACATTCCGCACTTAATGAAGGTGGCTATCTGGTGTTATCATCCTTTGGGCCTGATAATTACCAAGAGATTAAGTGCCTGACTGGTAATGGAATTACCTACAAGACTAAAGAGCAGATTCGAGAATTGGCGGCACCGTATTTCGAATTGGTGGCTTTTGAAGAATGGCAACATAACATGTGGTTTAAATCGCCAATGGAAGTGTTGAAACACATGCGATATACCGGTGTTAACAGTGTTAGCCATTGCCGTTGGAGCAAAGGGCAGATGCAGGCTTTTATGGCGGACTATGATCAGTTCCTTCAGTTGGAAGGTTATCCGCTTACCTATCATCCTTATTTAATGATTTTTAAAAAGAAATAATATGAGCACCTATTTTATAACAGCTATTGATACGGATGCCGGCAAAACGATTGTCACCGGCCTTCTGGCCAGGTATCTAAAAGAAAAAGGTGAGAATGTAATTACCATGAAGCTGTCGCAAACGGGTTGTGAAGAACGCTCAGACGATTTATTGGCACATCGGCGTTTAATGGATATCGACTGGCTTCCCGAAGATCAGCAGGGGCTGACCTGCCCTTATTTATTTCGATTTCCAGCCAGCCCTCATCTGGCTGCAGAAATGGAAGGCATCACCATTGAAGAGGTCAAGCTTGATGAAGCTATCTCTACCATTCAACAATCCTATGAAACCATTTTGCTTGAAGGAGTAGGAGGGTTGATGGTACCCATTAATTCTGAATTACTTGTTGCTGATTATATCCAGAAACATAATTTTCCGCTTATTCTGGTTACATCCGGACGCTTGGGTTCTATCAATCATACCCTGTTAACGCTGGAGGTGATGAAAAAACGTAGTATCCCCCTCTATGGTTTGGTTTATAACCATTATCCGGTTACTGAGCCGGAGATAACTAAAGATTCATCAAAAGTACTTAAGCAATACCTTCATCAGTATTATCCAGATGCATTATGGGCAGAGGTGCCGATTCTAAAAAACAGTGAAGTCCCCGAGTTGGATATGGAGGAGTGGTTTCGATAATTGGGCTTTTATCCACCTCTTATAATTTTATAATAATACGAATTAAGGTTTAAAAAAATCAACACGGAGGCACTGAGAAAAGATTTTAACAGAGAGATTTAGTTTTTGTACTAAACCTTTGAAACTGTTTGTATTTGTATCTGATTTAAAACAATTGAAAGTCAGCAGATTCTACCTGAGTGGTTCATTTTTGTGCGGGATACGAAGAAGATAATCTCCAATAAAGATGCAATTGTATTTCTTTTTCCCTAACTTTTTTAAGCTAACATTAAAGGCCGAACACTATGAAAGGGGGAAAAATCAATTTAATCGATCTGGATTTTGAGTATAAGATGTGGAAAAATCGTCTGAATCTGTTTGTGAAAGAAATAGAGATACTTAAAAACAGAAATGAAGAAGTAAAGGACGAGCAGTATATTTCGGAGCTAAATACGGTGGAGTTGATGGTGCTGGATGAGCACAGCGAACAACTGCGAAAATTGAGCAACCGCATTAAAGTACAGGAAAATGAGTTGCAGTTTTACAACAAGGATTTTCCAATAACACAAGATCATCAATATTTTAAGGAGCACGAGGTACTGCGTAAGAAAATGCAGGATATCTCAAAAGTTCATTTATATCGGGTGGCCGACTTAATAAAAGCATTGGGAATCTAGTGTTTATCAGAAAGGCTTGGACTAAGAACCTGCATTGCTCCAGGCAATAGCAGGTTCTTTTATACACGAAAATAATGCTATGCTGAGTTCGATTTAAATTTTAGAACTTAGTAACACATGTGCCTTACTCAAGATTCAATTTTCTGAAACTATAACGCCCTTCGACTGGGCTCATGGAGCAGGTTTTGACCGATTACTAATAGCTATCAGCTAGTAGCTATTGGCTTTTTAAAGGTAGATGGTTGCAACTTTTCTCTTATCGTTTATGTGTTTTGTAACATCATTGAAGGTGATTTTAGTCACTTTTGCAGGGCGACCGAAGCCCTAATTTTGTAGCGTAATTATTGATGCAATTAAATCGAACTGCTAATTAAATGTTACAGCAAACAGGCACTAGGGAACAAAGTCCAACGAATGTTCACGCCATTTTTTTTAGTCCGGCCCGGTCAACGAAGAAGGTAGTTGAAGCCATTGCTTCTGGGATTTCTGAAACTGTGCAAATCCATGATATCACTCAGGGTATTCAAACGGATATAAGCATTGCAGCAACTGATATTGCAGTGGTGGGCGTACCGGCTTATTCAGGACGCGTACCTGAACTGGCCCGTGATTACCTGAAAAAGATCAAAGGCAATGGCGCCCGTACGATAGTGACATGTGTGTACGGAAATAACGATTATCAGTATACTTTGGACGAGTTGACACATTTGTGCAGCGATTGCGGTTTTACCCCGATCAGCTCAGGCGCGTTTGTGGCGCGTCATTCTATTTTCCAGGAAGTAGGAAAGGGGCGACCAGATCAGAAGGACCTGGATAAGGCCCGCCAGTTTGGCAAGCAGAGTGTGAAACATTCCCGTTTAACAGCCTATGGTAAACGAAAACTAAATGGCCAGCATCCCAACGTTCCCTTTGGTGAGGTGCCAATTGTTGCCAAAGCCAATTCCAATTGCAATTTTTGTGGAGCCTGTGCCCGTCTGTGTCCGGTGGGTGCAATCGATCTTCAGAATCCTAAGAAAACCAACAAAAAGAAGTGCATTGCCTGCGCTCGTTGTGTGGAAATGTGTTCATACAATGCCCGTAAGTTTAAAGGCTTAATGTACCACATTGCCCGCAAAAGATTCGAAGAGGCTAATCAGATTCGCAAAGAGGTAGAGGTATATATACCTTTGTAATGTCTAAAACTAAAGAACGTTTGTCATCTTCATCTCCACTTTTTTCCCTTCCTTTGCAAAAAAGAAGAAAACACCATGTACAAAGATTTCAAGACGCGCATTAAAGTTAAAGCAGAAATGGAAGATGCTTTTGCTGCATTTATTAATCCTTTTACCATTGAGCTGTGGAGTGGATATCCGGCAGTGATGAGCAAAGAGCCCAACTCCGAATTTTCACTGTGGGAGGGCGATATTGTTGGACGTGTTTTAGAAGTTGAAGAGGAAAAAAAGATTGTTCAGGAATGGTATTTTGGAGAGCAGGGCGAACCGTCAATTGTGACCTTGAAATTTTTCCCGCAAGGTGGAGGTAAAGTGCAAGTTGACCTTCTCCATACGAACATCCCTGATGAAGCCTATGAGGATATTATAGAAGGCTGGAACGATTATTACCTGGGTGCGATTAAAACCTTTTTAGAGGTAGAATAATCATACCATCTAGTACCAAATGTATCACCAAATAAGCTAAGCCATTTTGCTGATTACATAGGTCAATGCCCACTACTAGTCCCGAACATTAGTTGCGGCAGAAGTACAGAATAATTTTACCAATCGATTCGATTGGTGATAGGTATTTTCAAGAAAGGAATATACCTTAATCTTAACAGAAAATAAATGAAGAACGGTCTTACACTGATTTTATTTTGGCTTCCGATGTTATTGTGGAGCCAGATCTCAATATACGATATCCAATACACCACGGATGCCGGGGCTGACTGGACTTATCCTTCTCCTTACGCAGGACAAGCAGTAACAACCGAGGGAATTGTTACGGTGGCCAATGTGCAAGGTGGTCGCTATTATCTGTCAGCAGAAGAAGGAGGAGCCTGGAATGGTATATATATTTATGATACTAGCAATAAGCCAAGCGTTGGAGATAAGGTACGCTTAAGAGGTACAGTATATGAGTATAAGGGATATACCGAAATAACAAGTGTTACTTCATTTGATGTGCTGAGTACCTCCAATGCCTTACCGCCTGGTGCTGAAATCAGTTCAATCAGAGTGGATGATGAAGCTTATGAAGGTGTTCTGGTTAAAGTTACGGACTGTAAGGTGACAAGTACTTATGATACATATGGTAACTGGGGAGTAGACAGTGGTTCAGGTCAATGCGTTATTCGATCCGGAATTTATAATGCTCAGGGTGATGGAGTGCCATTGTTTTTAAATTATCCTTTTGAATCGGTTACCGGAATTGTTGCTCAATACTATGGTGTTTGCCTTTTACCACGCAACAGAGAAGACTTGGTTTCGGCAGAGGGAGGATTTATCTTATCCTTTGATGATCTGGATGCTGATGGTAAAAAAAGTGTTGATTTAAGCATTGATGTGACGTTATTCAGTCAAACGGATGATATTAATTCCTACGAGCTGAATATGACCTATGATGCAACTAGCTTCTCTTATCAAGGCTACTCAACAGATGGAGCAATATCGCCAGAAGATGTGATCAATGACCATTCAACCCCAGGAAATATAAACCTTACCTTCAGTGGTAATGTATCATGTAGCGATACCAAGCAACTGATTGTATTAAAATTTAAGCCACTGAAAATCGGAAGTGCTAATTTACAGTTTACATCCAGCCGTATTAATGGTAACAACCATCCATACCTGAAAAGTGGTAACTTGTTTTGCTCATATGTGGCCTGCGATGCGCCACAAGCCGATATGGTGACAGTGGTGCAAAGGCCATTGTTAAATATACCTTCGATTGTAAAGCCGGGAGAGGTGCTTAATATCGAATGTTTTGCACCTCAATCAACAACTGATTGGGATGCCGAACTAATTTACGACAATCATGTGGTCGATTTAAATATTACCCAGGCTGATTATGATAGTCATCTTGAGAAATGGACACTTCAGGCCCTTGTGCCAACAGTTGAATTTTATGAATTATACGATTTACATGTAAGGGCATCAGGTGGAATTTCAGATGTTACTAACAATTCTGTTAAGGTGATTAAGCAGTATAAAGATGAGTACTATTTTATTCAGATTACTGATTTACACCTGTTGGGACATACATTTTGGGGCGAAGAGGGTTATAAGGAAGATAATACGGAGATGGATGATCTGCGGGAAGTTATTGATGATATTAACTTACTTCAACCTGAGTTTGTTTTAATTACCGGTGATTTAATCAACGAAGGTGAGATGGAAGAGTTTGAGTGTTTGCGTAATCACACCCGTACCATTGAACTTTTGGAGGAATTTGAAGTGCCGGTATATGTGGTGCCTGGTAATCACGATTTAGGAGGATGGGTTGCTACCCCTCCCGTGCAAGGTACGGCACGTAAAGATTGGTGGCGCTTTTTTGGATGGAACCATCCCAATGGAGTGCCTGAAAGGGAGGAGTATTATGTACACGATTACAGCTTTGATTATGGGAATGTTCATTTCGTAGGCTTGGAATCATCCGATAATTATGATGCTTATATGCATGATGTGTATGGAGATAAAGGATTTATTTCGTCGCAGCTAAACTGGCTCGAAAATGACCTGGCTGCTGCCGGAAATAAAACCAAGGTACTTTTTTATCATTTCGATTTTAACCACGATTTGGATTTGGCAACACTGGGTGCTGATATGGCACTTTGGGGACATACCCATAAAAACACAGATGATTTTACGCACCCCTATAATATTGGTACAGACAATGTGTGTGATGAAACTCAGGCATATCGGGTTATCAGGGTGAATAATGGTGCATTAACACCTTTGCATACGCTCTATGCGCAAAATCATCAGCAGAATCTTGAGGTAAGCTACAGTGATGAGAACAATGGTAGTCACGACCTGCTTACCGCCACTATTTCGAACAAACATAACCAGTCCTTTTCAAATACGCTTGTAAAGTTTGAAATGCCGGGTAATATCGATCATTTCATTGTTGAAAATGGAACTTTGGAACAAGTTGTAGAGGCTAATGGCTATAAAACCTGTTACGTAAAAGTTAATCTGGAAGCAAACAACACGCAGACAGTTACCATAAAAAAGGATGTAAATAACGGACTTGAGGCCCTGGAAGCCCATGGCGGCATAGGACAGGCTTATCCGAATCCTTTTAAGGAGCAGGTTCAGATGGATTATGTACTAAACAAGCAAGCACAGGTGCAGCTATATGTTTATAACTTATCGGGTCAGCTCATAAATACCTTAGTGAATAATGCACAGGAACCGGATAACTATTCGGTTTTATGGGATGGAACAAGTGCATCTGGTTCAAAGGTAACGCCGGGTATCTATTTCTTTCGATATTTAATCAATGGCAAGCAGGTAGCCAGCCGCAGGGTGATACTAACCAGGTAGTAGCATATACAGTATTCTTTGGTTTAGTAGGATAATAACTTATAAAAACAGGTTCAATATGGACTAGAGTTGGTAGGCTCAATTATTTCCCCAACGGCCTTGGCTGGTAAGCCATAAAACAAGGTTGTATATGACGATTTTGAATCGTTTATGTTTGAGCGTAGCGAGTTTAACGATTTCGTCATATAACCGTAGTTTTATGAGTGTAAGCAGACATAGCCGAAGATTTTTTTGCTTCCGTTTTTTCATCATGGAAAAAATGAAGTCGGGGTTTGGGGTTGAAAACCCCAGCATAATACTTAAAAATATACCCACTAAATATCATTTGGAGTCAATAAAAACAGGTTCTGATTGATTCGGAACCTGTTTTTTATTTGATGGTTTCAAACTTATTTTTTGTGCACTTGACACATACTGCCTAAAATAACGTTATTAGTATCTAAAAATTGAAATGCGTGTATTTTGGCAGATTATTACGCGAGTATAGTATCGTCTTGATAATCAAACCTTAATGCTTCATGCTTTTCTGGCTTAACAGATAAAGATGATAATAATTGAAAACAAGCAAAGGCTAAAATATGAAACACTTATCAAAGCAAAAATGTGAAGCCTGCAATGCTAATGCACATCGCTTGTCGGCAAGTGAAATAAACTCATTTATGACCGAAGTAAAGGGATGGGAATTGATTCAGGAATCCAATATTGAAAAATTAAAACGGGTATTTAAAACACATGATTTTAACCAGTCCATGGATCTAGCCAACGCCATAGCCCGATTGGCAGAGCAAGATAATCACCATCCACAAATCATAGTTGAGTATTCATCCCTTACGGTTTTGTGGTGGACGCATAAAATAGAAGGTTTACACCAAAACGATTTTATTATGGCCGCTAAAACGTCCTTATTGTATCTACAGATGGAACGATAAGCATTTATATGCCTTTGATGCGCTCGATAAATGCAGAAAAAGCATCTCCTTCAAGGCTTCGCGTTTCATCAGACTGGTGCACCAACAGTTGGTCCTCCTGAGTTTTTAGATAAAATTTAAACACAAAATCGGCATCTTCCTGCAAGCCCATTTTTCCAAAGCGCAAATCGGCCAGGAACAATCCGTTTTTATCCCGGTTAACATGATAATAACCTTTGGTAAAGCGAATAAGTTTTTGCAAATCCTTATTGTCGTTAATCGATTTTAGTAATTTCTCATTGCGCGGAATATAGACAAACTCACTTGGTATATCCGAATCAAAATTAGAATGTAAAGCCATGTAATAGCCTGTCTCTGTTTCGGCTATTCCCATCCATAAAAAGTTGCTTAATGGCAGGGGCGATGTTTTAAAACGATCATAGGAGATTTTTTGCTCGGCCAGTGCGTCTTTAAACACACCATTGATATATATTTTATTCCCAACCGTCCCAAGCAGGTAAAACGAACTGATAAAAACGGTGCCAAGTATCAGCCTTCGCCTCAATAGTGCTGTTCTTTTTAAGAAAGGAATTATCAATAAGGTCAATATAAACGGGATGGTGTAGAATAAATCAATGATTGCAATAGTGTTAAACTCAACTCGATAGACAGAAAGCGGTAAGAAGGCACCCGTGCCATAGCCCGTAAAATAATCTAACAGTGGGTGGGTAAAGGCGGCCCAAAAGATAAGCATGCTCCAGTTACGCCAGCTGATATCCATCTTTTTCTGATGAATGCGATGAATTAACCAGCCCATGATTGGTGCGATAATAAAAGGAAAAAACAAACTATGAGTAAAGCCACGGTGCACAAACAAACCGTCTACTTCATTAAAAAAAGAGGTGAATAAAACATCCATATCCGGAATAAGTCCCCCAACAGCACCCCATAAAATGGCTTTATTGCCGGCTTTTTTACCTAATACTAATTCGCCAACTCCGGCTCCTAAAACGGTTTGTGTTAATAAATCCACGTTTGTATAGTTTTAATTTATCCTACTGGCTTTAAAAATAAAACTTTAAAAAGAAATTAATGTTTAACATCCAGGATAATTCTTGGACCGTAGTGCTATATCATCTAAACGCAGGAACACCATAAGATGTATTAATTGTTGTATTTTTCTATCTTTGGCGCTATATCCAAAATCATTGTGACCACAGACCAACAAATCATATCGACTCTAAAACAGGATAAACAACGTGGCTTTAAACTGTTGTTTGATCGCTATTATCGTCCCATGTGCGTGTTTGGGGCTAAATACATCGATAGTATTGATGTAGTCGAAGATTTAGTACAGGATATTTTTATGAATATTTGGGATAGCATCGACCATAGTAATGTTAATAACCTGAAGAGTTATCTTTTTACATCTGTTCGTAACCGGTCGTTGACCTATTTAAAAAAGAAACAACCCGACCATCTTGAAGAGATAAACTTTGATTGGCAAAAAGATTTATACATACAGGAAGATGATGAAGAGGAGGTAGCCCGGAAAATACAGGAAGTAAAAAAAGCCATTGCAGAGCTGCCCAAAGGATGTCAGGATGTTTTTAATGCGGTGGTTCTTGGAGGGCTTAAGTACCAGGAAGCTGCAGATGAACTGGGCGTTTCAATAAATACCATTAAGTCGCAGTTAAAGAAATCGTATCGCCTGTTAAACGATAAATTACACCTGGTTGTATTGCTTTTATTGATAGGCAATTAAACAATGAGTTCAATTCGAAATATTGATTTACCCCTAGAATTCCCATATTAGTGTATTTGGATAGTGTTGATTTGCAAGCTGTCAATCAAAACAATTTAGTCTCCCTATTTTAGGGAGATATAAAGGGTAAAACTTAAAATGCAATTATAATCCTTCCTAAATGATGGTTAGCTTTCGATAATACTTTAGAATACAGCCTTTCATCAAGAGAAGTGTCAAAGGGTATATAAGAGTTTTCATTACCCCTATAATCCCCATATTAGCGGATTTGGTTAGTGTTGATTTACAACCTGTCCATCAACACATTTTAGTCTCCCTATTTTAGAGAGATATAGAGAGTAATACTTAAAATGCAATCATAACCCTTCCTTAATGATGGTTCGCTTTAATATAATACTTTGGAATACAGCCTTTCATCAAGAGAAGTGTCAAATGGTATGTAAGAGTTTTTATTACCCCAATAATCCCTTAAAATAGGGGAATTTGGATAGTGTTGATTTACAAGCTGTCAATCAATACATTTTAGTCTCCCTATTTTAGGGAGATATAGAGGGTAAAACTTAAAATGCAATCATAACCCTTCCTTAATGATGGTTCGCTTTAATATAATACTTTGGAATACAGCCTTTCATCAAGAGAAGTGTCAAATGGTATGTAAGAGTTTCTATTACCCCTATAATCCCCTAAAATAGGGGATGTGGTTAGTGTTGATTTGCAAGCTGTCAATCAATACATTTTAGTCTCCCTATTTTAGGGAGATAAAGAGGGTAAAACTTAAAATGCAATTATAATCCTTACTTAATGATGGTTAGCTTTCAATAATACTTTGGAATACAGCCTTTCATCAAGAGAAGTGTCAAATGGTATGTAAGAGTTTTCATTACCCCTATAATTCCCATATTAGTGGATTTGGATAGTGTTGATTTGCAAGCTGTCCATCAACACATTTTAGTCTCCCTATTTTAGGGAGAAAAAGAGTATATAACTTAAAATGTAATCATAATTCTTCCTAAATGATGGTTAGCTTTCAATAATACTTTAGAATACAGTCTTTCATCAAAAGAAGTGTCAAAGGGTATGTAAGAGTTTCTATTACCCCTATAATCCCCTAAAATGGGGGATTTGGATAGTGTTGATTTGCAAGCTGTCAATCATAACAATTTAGTTTCCCTATTTTAGGGAGATATAGAGGGTAAAACTTAAAATGCTATTATAATCCCTCCAAAATGGTTTAGAGGGTAAACTCAAAAAAAATAAAAAAATCTCTCAATTACGACACCCTATTTCTTAACTTGTTAGTCTGGCTAATAAACAAGCAATAAATCTATGGATATTCATCCTCACATAATAGAATTAATTCATCAGGAACTGCGAGGGCATTTAAATGCTGAGCAAAGAGCAGAATTGCAATCATGGTTAATCAGTAAGGAAGAAAATCTCCTTGTTTATAAGCAATATAAAAAAGTGTATTCAAGAGTTCAGGAAGTTGAAGCTTATCAACGGATTGATGTAGAGATGGCCTGGGAACGATTAAGTTCACAAATGGCAAGCCCGAAAATCAGATTTCCTCGCTGGAAACAATTTGTTGCACTTGCTGCTGTTGTTACAATAATGGCATCAGTATCCATTGCTTTATGGCTGACCGATTCTTCAGAAAAAGTAGATGAATTGACTCATCTGGACAAAGTAGTGATTCAGACAGAGCAAGGAATTATTGAGGTGGATAGCTTGGATGAATTGGAGATTATTGACCTAAAAGGCGCCCGATTAAGTAAGGGAAATAACCAGGTGGTTTATACTTCTGAGCTTCAAACGAAAAAAAGTGAACTAAACACTTTGGTGGTACCAAGAGGAAACGAATACTCATTAACCTTGGCCGATGGAACCCAGCTTATGGTGAATGCTGAAAGCAAGGTGATATTTCCGACCGTTTTTACCGATGATGAACGCCGAATAGTACTGGAATCGGGCGAAATATTTCTGAATGTGGCGCATAATGCCAATCAACCCTTCATCGTTAATGCTAAAGGGGTAGACATAGAGGTATTAGGTACACGCTTTAATGTGGATGCCTATGCCGATAGCGAATTTTTGAATGTAACCCTCGAAGAGGGGAAAGTGCGGGTTGCCAGTGCTGATTCGGATATTTTTAGCTTTAAGCCGGTGGAAATAATCCCGGGACAACAACTGGCTTTTGATTACGAGAATAAAAAGATGCAACTTATACAGGTAGATGTTTCGATGATAACTGCTTGGACACGCGGAGAATACTATTTTGAGAACGAATCATTGGAATCAATAATGCAGACTCTATCAAGATGGTACGATTGCGATGTTGTTTTTGAAAAATCTGAACATAAATCAATTACCTACTCCGGAAGAGTGCGTAAGTACGAAGATGTGCATAACTTTTTACAGGCGTTGGAAACTATTGAAGGATTAAAATTTGAAATAAAGGAAAATCAGATCGTTATAAAATAAAAAAAACAGGCTGGCAAAGGTGAGAGAGTGCCAACCTGTAATGTGTTAACCAAGTTCATTAATTAACAAGTCAAATTTATGTATTTTAAATCTAAACGCAAATCGGTTTGGGTACCCGCACGTGCCCGGCTGAGGAAAACATTGTTGATCATGAAATTTAGTACAATACTATTGTTGGTCGGTACTTTACACTTATCTGCCTCTGTATTTTCGCAGGAACAGAAGGTGAAAATTAATTTCCGGCAATCAACTTTAAAGGAAGTATTAAACGAGATTCGAGCGCAGAGCGGTGTAGATATCCTCTACAAGGATGAGCAAATAAGTAAGGTATATAATATCAATTTGCAGGGTGAAAGGAAGGTAAGTGAGGTATTGGATGCCTGTCTGAAGGGAACTAATTTGGTATATTCAATCGTGGATAACATTATTGTAATAAAACCGAATACAACTACTCAGCAGGAAAAAGTAATTTCCGGTAAAGTCACTGATGATAAAGGACAGCCTGTTCCGGGAGCTAATGTGATATTAGAAGGTTATAATACCGGAACCATCACCGACGCCAATGGTGAGTTTACAATGAATGTGCCGGATGATAATGGTGTTTTAAGTATTTCGTTTATCGGTTTTAAATTGGAAAAAGTACTTTTTACTGTTGGCACTCCTGTTAAGATAAAAATGACTGAAGAGGTAGAAGGCCTTGATGAAGTAAAAGTTGTTGCCTATGGAACAACAACTCGTCGCGAAATGACAGGATCGATTTCCAGTATTAAAAGCAGTGAAATAGCGGATGTGCCAGCGCCAAATATCTCAACTCTATTGCAGGGTAAAGTGGCAGGTATGGATGTAACCAATATCACTGGCGCGCCTGGAGGAGGTGGTACTAATATTACAATCCGCGGTTATAACTCATTAGATGTGGAGGCAGGTCGCGATTTTTCAAATCCTCTTTGGGTGATTGATGGTATTCCAATGAATAGTACAACATCAGATGTGACAGGTACCAGTTTATTGGCCGATATCAATCCGGAGATTATTGAAAGTATTGAGGTGCTTAAAGATGCATCGGCTGCGGCCATGTATGGTTCAAGGGCGGCTAATGGAGTAATTATCGTCACCACCAAGAAAGGTCAAACGAATCAAAAGCCACAAATTGATTTTAAAATTTCACAAACCCATAGTATTCTTCCAAGATTACCAGATGTAACGATAGGTAATGCTGAACGTCATTTTAAATACGACCGTCATGCCAGTACCATGTACCCGTTATACGATCCGGAATTAAAAGAATACAGGTTTCCGTCTTCATTGTACGAATCTTATTTATATCGTGGATCTGATAACCGGTATAACGGGTGGTATGATCCTAATCCTTATCGTACAAGTGATCTGCCTCCAGCCTATGCAGGAAGTGTACAGGATAGTTTAAATACATTTTATAATAATGCAACAAACTTCTTTCCTGTTTACTTCGAGAGTGGTAAGGTAACAAATGCAACACTGACCACTTCAGGAGGAACTTCCAACGTAAACTATAGAATTGGAGCCGGTTTTTATGATGAAGATGGTATAGTGGTAGGGACTGGTTATAAGCGAATCGATGTCAACTCTTTTGTTTCAGTACAGGCAACAAAAAAACTAGCGATAGCACTCTCGATTAATGGCTCATACGGTCAGCGTCGTCGGACATCTTCAGGAGGTGGATCTGTAGAGGTCGTTCCAGGTAATCCCTATGAACAATCAACTTTGTTCCCTGGTGAAGGAACTGATTTTTGGAATACGCTCTTAGAGCACTACCGCGGGGTAGATGAAAAGAATAGAAACTATCGTATGCTGTCGAGTCTCAAGTTGGATTACGATATACTGGATGGATTTCGTTTCTCATCCATGCTGGCAGTCGATTATTCAAACTCGGTGCAGGATCGGTTTGAACCTTCCTATATGAATCCGTTTGGGTGGTCGAACAGTCAGGGGAATTCAGGTAAATTAGTTCGTTGGTTAAATGAAAACTTACTGACCTATAAAAAGAGCTTTAATCAGCATAATCTGGATGCGGTATTAGGACAGTCGTATCAGTATGACCAAACATTGAGCAGTGCGGCTTATGCGATGAACTCGCCCTCGGACTACATAAAGTATGTTTCGAAAGATTTCCCTACCATCATCAATGTTGGAACTGAAGATTTTCCGCAATGGGTGCCATTACAAGGCTATCAATCGGATATGACAGAGAAGGTATTGTTATCCTATTTTGGTCGTGTTAATTATAATTACAAGAGGAAGTATTTGTTTAGTGCCAGTATTCGAGCTGATGGAGCATCAGTGTTTGGTAAGAATAATAAGTGGGGCTATTTCCCAGCCACTTCAGCAGGTTGGGTATTTTCAGAAGAAAGCTTTATGGATTGGGCATCATGGTTAGATTTTGCAAAACTACGTGCTTCATGGGGGATGTCGGGTAAGCACTTTGCCAGTCCGTATTTAGCCTTAGGTGTATTACAAGCTGGCCAGGCTTATGCTGGTAACCCGACCATTGAACCGGAATGGAAAACAGGCTTGTACAATGATGATCTAACCTGGGAAGAAACAGAGCAAATTGACTTAGGTATTGATCTTGATTTAATGAATTATAAGTTGAGCCTTTCAGCCGATTATTATAGAAGAAATACCGATGATTTATTATTCCCGGTATTATTGCCAGGTACCATTTCTACGGGTAGTGCTTATAATTCTTACTACTTGCAATGGCGTAACGCGGCTGCCATTTCCAACTCAGGAGCGGAAGTGCAAATCACCTACACGCCAATCCGTAAGGATGATATGGAATTACGCTTTTCTTTTAATGCAGCCCGAAACTGGAACATGCTAAAAAGCACTTATAACAATGAGGACTTAACAGTGAATCGTCACTTATTACCAGGTGAATATGCGACCAATCCATATAAGATTATTGGTAAGAAGCTAAACGGGATATATGGCTTTGAAACGGATGGTTACTATCAAACAGAGGATGAGATTCCAACCGTATACACAAGTTCTGGTGTCAGTTATCCATTAAATAGCTTTGAGCAGACGAGTTATAGTTTCAGAGTGGGTGACCATAAGTATGTTGATCAAAATGGAGATGGAACGATTGATGATAATGATATTGTGTATTTAGGGAGTGCTTTACCTGATTTAACAGGTGGATTTACAACGAATTTTCGATATAAAAATGTTGATGTAGCTTTGAACTTCACCTATCAACTTGGGCGAGATATTGTTAATATGCAACCAATACGATCCGTTATAGGATCTGCCCCTATATTGCATGATTTGAATAAATATGATTATTGGGAACAAGAAGGTGATACAAATCCATTTTTTCCTGTATTACAAGATGACATTAGTTACTTTAAACATTTGGAATACACTGACCGGTATGTGGAGAATGTTAACTGGATGAAACTAAAAAGTTTCGTGGTCGGCTATAGTTTGAGCGATAAATATTGCAATAAAATTGGAGTTAAAGACCTGCGTTTACACGTATCCGGCGAAAACTTATTTACTGTAACTAACTATTCAGGTACTGATCCGGAAACCGTTGATGTACGTTCTGGTATTGATCATGGAGTTAATTATCCATTGGCTCGTAAGTTTACTTTAGGGTTAACTTTAAAATTTTAAACACATGAAGTACGCTATTTATATATTACTATTTTTCTCATTGGGCTTTACTGCTTGTGAAGATGCCATTGAGGTGGTACCCGAAAACTCGGTTACTTTTGATAATGCATTGCAAACAGAGCATGATCTGGATGCTGCAGTTAATTCAATTCAATACTATATCAGGAAATACCTTGGCAATGGTTCCATGTATCCATACTTAAGAGGATACCTGAGTGATTTACCATTCCCTGTGGAGACGCCGCTTGATCGTTACCGCCAGCTTGAAGATGATACCTATATAGAATTACCATTGTATGAATCATACAGGGTTATTGCAATGAGTAATATGGTGTTAAGAGCCATTGAGGATATTGAATTGGCTGAAGATAGGTACAAGCTATATAAAGGAACAGCATTGTTTAGCAAAGCCTACATGTATTTGTTACTCTCTCAAAGATTTGGATTGTATTATTGTTGAAGATGATATTATTTTAACACCGGTGGCACCTTCTCCAATGGTAGATGTGAATGCTTACGCCATTGATATGGCAGAGCAGGCAGTGGCTTTGTTACCAAAGTATAGTGAGTGGCGAACAAAAGATGGTGCATCAGCTAGTCGTAAAGATGTGGCCTGCAAAGGAACGGCCAATGCGTTATTTGCTGAGTTATGCCTGTGGCAGGCGGGTTGCAAATGGTTTCTAAAGGCAGATGATCAAAATAAAATCAATCAGCAAGAGCTGTGGACCAAAGCAGAGAAAGCTTGTACCGACATTATTTCGTCGACTGAGTATACACTGGTAGGCTCTGCTGAAGAAATTTGTGAGAAAATTTTTAAATCAAACAGCACCGAGGCCATCTATCAACTGCCAATACGAGGGTATACCTCTGAGGCATCCTTTAGTACTTTGGCTGCTTTCTTTACATACTCATGGCCTGTTCGTACAGATGAACAGCCAGCTAATGTTATGTCAAAGCTTTTCCAATTATCATCTGATTTTGTTAAGGATATGTATGAGCCTGAAGATGAAAGAAGAAATGCCTTCTTTTATCATTTGGATGATCCAACCCCTGAGATGCTACCATTTAGCTCTGTAGCTTTTCCATACAAACACCGGGATGCAGTAATTGATTTGACACCTGGTTCTTTGTATGGTTCGTTCTTGGGTCTGCACTCTGATTATATTCTTTATCGTTTATCTCAGATATACTTATTCAGAGCTGAAGCCAGGGTACGATTAAACAAAGATGATCTAGCCATTGAAGACATCAATGAAATTAGACGACGCTCAAATGCACCATTATATGAGTCATCAGAGTTTGAAGGTGATGTACAAATGGCGGTATTTAAAGAAGCTGATCGGGAGTTTATACTGGAAGATGAGCGTTATCCGCGAATTATCCGTCAGGGCGAATCCTATGTGCGAGAATTTTTGTTGGGCAACTTTAAAACAGCATCGATCAGTGATTTTACCGATGGAGCCTTCTTTGCGCCCTACGATGATGGGCCTTTTGCAAATAATGACTTGATGAGGCAGAATGTGTATTGGAGCAAACGCAAATAGTAACTCGCGTTTATTAAACGCTTAAATAAACAAACAATGAAAAAATATATTCAAAATATTAAAATAGTTCTAGTAGCTATTATAGCATTGACAACAATGTCGTGCGAAACACAACAGGATGTATTTGATACAGGTGTAGCGAATGCTTTTTTCGATGGTAATATGTTGCAATACCTCGAATCGGATAATGAGAATTGGGCATTGACGGTGGAGATGATCAAACATGCCGGGATGGAGGATATCTTTAAAGGTTCCGATCCTGAGTATCCTGAGATCACATTCTTTGGCATTACCTCGTATAGTATTCAGCGGTTTTTGTGGGATAAGGATAAAGAAGTAGTGACGGATTTAACACCTGAAGAGTGTGAATATTGGTTGAAGCGTCACATTATTAAAGGGAAGCATTTAAAAGCATCATTCCCGTATCGTGATACCCAATATGAAATATTCGATGAAAACCAAACCGGCTATACCGACTTGGTTTCATTAGGTGACAATGTGTTCCGAACTTACTTAGAACGCACTGATTATGCTGACATACCAAATGCCGGACCTACAGTGATGCTTATATTTTCTCTTGATAGGAATGAAAATATGCCACTGGCTTCACCAGATATTCAACCAGACAATGGGGTGGTGCATTCTTTGAATTATTCTTATGTACTTGGACGTTTTTAAATGTTAATGATGAAGAAATTATTATATATCCTCACCGTAGTAGTTGGCTTAGCAGCTTGTGAAGACACAATACCCGGTTACTTAGTGACATCAAATGCCGGATACACCGTTGATTCCTTAGTAGTAAGGGCCGAATTAGAGATTGAATCTGTTAACCCAACGTGGGATCTTTATATTAGTTTTGGGTATACCCCAGAGCAGCTTGAAGCATGGGGCATTCAGCAATATATTAAAGGAGACGATTATTATCGGGCAACGAAAATGCAACCTTGGGTAGGAACCCCCATCGAGGGTGTTAGAGGAACCAATCCTATACAATTTAGTTTTGAAGAAATAAAATTGATTGAGAATGGCGATGTTAATAGCTTTTTGAATAATGCCACTGTAAGAGGAAATGGTACCATTGAAATACCATTTGATAATGATGTGGTTCCTGGTCGTTATTTGGTTTCATTGGAGATTAGTAATGAAGGTTACACACAAATTGTAAATGATGTATTTACGGTAATTGTAGAAGAGCCTGTTGTTGAACCAGCAGAATAACTTGTATAAATACTAACCCCTTTAACAAGTGGAGGCCGGTCTCGTGACCGGCCTTATTTTCTATTTACAATAGAATTATACCAATTTTAAATCAACCAATCATGTATAAAACAGTTATACTTGTCATCGCTCTTGTAACAGCGTTGACAACGCAAGCTCAGTCATTAATATTTAAGGTAAATATTAAGCATCACAAAGAAAAAATAGTAAGGCTTCATGTTGGTGAAGTTGCATATTCAATGGAATTAGATGATGATGGTAGCGCATTAACCAAAATAAGTATAGACGAACCACAATTTGCCACTTTTGCCTATGGTAAGTTTGTGAAATTAGATATATATCTGACCCCAGGTATTGATTTAGAGCTATCGAATGACTTGACAGCCTCTGGAGCCTTAAAAATAACATGTGACGATGGAGGTATCAATCAATATCTTGTAGACTATTTAAATGCTGAGGGCTTAAGTAGAAGCGACTGGGATAAGGATCTCAAAGGATTTTTAGAAACAGTGGATGAAGTAATCGCTAATCAGCAGAATAATTTAATGAATAAGGAACTGCCGATTGAATTTAAAACCATTCAAAAAGAAAATATTACTTATAATATCAACCGGTCTTTATTGTATTATCCAACATATCAGGCCAAAGCACAAAACAATCCGAATTATGAGCCTTCGCCTGCCTATTTTATTCGCTTAAAAAGTTTATTAGTAGACAAGCCTGAATTAATGCATTTGACTGCTTATAATTCTTTTATCACCGAAACCATTCAAGCTTTAGGAGTAAAGAACTCAAAAAGCCAATTAGAGTTTTGTACAAAAATGGCGCGCTTGGCGTCTGGATTTAAAACTACCTCATTTAAAGAGCCAATTATTTATGATGCGGTGTATAACTACATTAATTTACACGGTATTGATGGCGCTGAAGAGCTTCTGCATTTATTTATTGAAAATGTTAAAGACGATAAAAAAATACAGGTAATAGATGAATTAGTAGGTAAATACAGTAAGGTTATGAAAGGTCAGGATTCTCCTAAATTTAACTACGTAGACATAGCTGGGGATCACGTTTCGTTAGATGACCTAAAAGGTAAATATGTTTATATCGATTTATGGGCCAGCTGGTGTGGACCCTGCAAGCAGGAGATTCCTCACTTAAAAAGCTTAAAGAAGAAGTTTCGGAAGAAAAATATCCATTTTGTCGGTATTTCAACAGATAAGGATATAGATGCGTGGAAGAAAGAACTTAAGAAACAAAAGTTAGATGGTATTCAATTAAACAGTGGTGGTGATGAGCAATTTATGAAGGAATATAATGTGAATGGTATTCCTCGCTTTATCTTAATTGATAAAAAAGGTAAGATTGTAATGGCCAATGCACCTCGCCCATCTTCTGAGGAGATTTATGACTTATTAAATGGTTTAGAAGGATTTTAAATATGAAAAGAATCTTATTTATAATATTTGACAGTTCTTTTAATACTCACCCTAATATCGTCAATGATTCTCAAAATACCTCATTTACCTGGTACAACAATAGTTTTTTGTGGAGGTCTTATACTTGTGTTATTTGCACTGTTATTGTTTTATTGGAAAAAGAATCATCATACTTAAGTCATTTAAATTTATGATTTCTAATTTAATGGATTAGGTAATTGTTTTCGCTTTAAACAAGAAAAAGAGTTGGCGAGAATAGGCTCTTTGATAAAAAACAAAAAATGTATACCAGATTATTAGTAAAATGTCCCTACGATGTTGAAGATAACAACTGCCCATTTAAAATTTTACGTCAAAAGGGTTTATATGGCGCTTATAAAATATGGAACCGTTTGAGTGAAGAAGAACAAAGTGTGTTAATTAATCAGCACCTTCAATGCACCAATAACTTTTACTGTGATTGTAATAGTGTTGAAGACTGTTTGTTTAATTGATAGTTGCAGAATTGATTTTTGATTTAATTTTGTCATCATGAAAAATGGAAAATATATCGTATTAATTGGAATGGTTGTTTTTGTAGTGATAGGTGGATTATTTAACTGGCAAATAAATCCTAAAACAGATTCTTCTATTCAAACATCATTTTCGACCAGTGAAATAGTATTTGCCGTTGTTTTATTAGTAGTTGTTTATGGATTTTATTTTGTAAGACGAATACGAAATATTAAGACTAATGCATTCAAATCTAAGGATGAAGACTATAGTGAACACAGAGCACCTTTCCGCTCTGCTGCTGACTACAGAGATGAAACCCAAAAGACGATGAACTCATTTACTAAGCCTGAAGAAAGAAGTAAGGAAGCCAATAATGGCGAAGCTGTCATATCAGGATTTGCAAGTGGACCTCTTTACAAATGGGATGGAATGTATTTATCTAAGGTTGCTGGAAATAAAGTTTTAAAATTTGATGGGAAGTATATAACTGATTTTTCTGATAATAAAGTTTTTACTTGGGAATCGGACTGTTTATCTAATTTTTCAGGTAATAAGATATACAGCGCCTCAAACGGTAGTATTTCAGAGTTTGCGGGGGTAAAAGTTTATTCTTACGATAACAATAGTATCTCTGAATTTGCAGGCGCTAAACTATACACCATCAAAGGTGATATTTCAGTTCCTGAACCACTACTGATTATTATTGCTGTAAACCTGATTTAGCTCTGAATTATATTAAAGATAAGGAGTAAAATATTAATCACATTTATCTGATTAACCTTATTGGGAGAAAGCTTAGGAAAGCTTTTGAAGACAAAAAGTAAACTGTAAAATTAGGATATTACCCTGAAACAAGTGGAAGGGCCGACAAGCGTCGGCCTTTTTTTATCTGAAAAAACCAATAATAGCTCGTTTGTTAGAGCTTTGCGTGTCTTAAGTAAGGATGTATCAATATGTAAATTGAGATATTAATAATTAATTGTATTAAAGATTGAAATAGAAAATTGCAGGTGTATAATGATTTTAGCTTTATTAAGCTTAATGGGTAGCCTTATAGTGGTATGTGAGTTGCGATGCAACTGAAGTTTCCTGCTGATCGATTAGTTTAATCAATAAAACTCCCAGAAAGTTGCCTTTGGGTCAACTTCTTATATCTTGAAATTCAGGGGAAATGGATGATTTGTCGGCCAGAGGGGTTAATAAAGAGAACTGGGTTTTCTGCGATAGTAGAAATAAAGTCGCCGAAATACCCCGTAGACTTGCCTCGGGGATAGTTGATCTTAAGAGTTTATCATAAATATTGTTAATAATTGGAAAATTTAGCATTGTTTTATAACTTCGAATGTTTTTACATAAACTAATCCGTAGATAGAATAAACAAGCTATGAAAAAGATTTTTTTCGTTTTAATAACATGCATCCTCGTAGTATTTAATGCATGTGAGAAAGAAAAGATAATAAAAGAATACGTTGATCCACAAGTGTATTTAAAACCTACTGAGATTTCTTTCAGCAGTAGCGATGAGCAAAAGAAGATTTATTTAAGCGTTGAAA
The DNA here is from genome assembly GCA_025210475.1 of Carboxylicivirga sp. Lineage (GTDB taxonomy): Bacteria > Bacteroidota > Bacteroidia > Bacteroidales > Marinilabiliaceae > Carboxylicivirga. The sequence continues at coordinate 26,467 of JAOARW010000029.1, forward strand.
ATCATCAAAAAACCGATTATCAATTAATAACCGACTCTAAATGGATTAATTTTGATTTACAGTCTGGCTCAATTAATGATAACATTATTGAACATGTGGTGACGGTTAATAAAGATGGATTTAAACCCGGTGTTTATAAAGATTCAATATATGTTTTAACAAATAATGCAGGAACGGTCTCTGCATCTGTGGTTATGTACGTTGATCGCGAGCCAAAGTTAAGTGTTAAACCTGCTGCATTATCGTTTTTACCTGAAACAGACAATTTGACGCTTGAAATTAAAAATGAAGGAAATTGCGAACTCAGTTATCATCTTCGATGTAAAAGTGACTGGTTGATCTTACCAGAATATACATATGGTAATTTTCTGGAGGTTGGGTATACGGTAAAACCTGAAATAACATGTAATATTTTGGGACTCGCTCCTGGTGAATATAAGGATACCATCTATGTTGATTATGCCAGTGAGCAAATTAAAATACCTGTTGATCTGAGTGTAGCAGAGCAAAGTAAAATTGTAGTACATGAAGAGCAAATTATTTTTGCGCCATTTGTTACAGAGTACAGTTTTTACATTTATAATCACGGTAATGTAAAAACTAACGCGAAACTGGCTTATAATGAAACCTACATGTCCCTTGAGGATAAAGAATATCAGATTGAGGCCGGAGATAGCGCATTGGTTAAATTAAAACTGATAGAGGAAAATTTAAGTGATGGAGATCAGATATCGGAATCGATAAAGGTTTCCAATTCAAATCAGGAAATCGATCTGCCTGTTGTCATTCATTATCAGAAAGAACGTAAAATGAGATTAGAGCATAATATTATTGATGCTGATTATAATCCAAATACAAAAATGCTTGTTACAGTAGCAAGTGATCCGTTATTAATATCATTCTATGACATTGTTGAAAAAGATACACTCTGTCTGCCTTTGCCATCGAGCCCCAAATGTGTTTCTATATCTCCCAATGGTAAAATTGCTGCGGTTGGTCACGATGCGATGGTCTCATTCTTTGATATTACGACCAGGCAATTGATTAATCAATGGTATGTAAATGTTGAATGTCGCGATATATTGGTATCCAATGATGGCTTTGCTTATGTGTCATTAAAAAATGATAATTGGGAAACCCCATCAATAACCGGTGTGAATAGGAATAATGGCAATGTGAATGGATATGCCAGTGCTTCCACTAGTAACGAACTGCAGTTAGTTTTTCAACCAAAAACCAATAACATCTATTCTTTAACATTGGGTGTTTCTCCGGAAGATATTTATAAATGGACCATTGATTCTTCAAAAGCCGCAAAATATCAATACGATTCAGAGTATCATGGCGATTATAGTATGGGGAGTGATTTATGGATAACTGATGATGGTAAGCGAATAATTACATCATCAGGGAATACATTTTCGACGGCAAACGACAAATCTCAAGATGTTAAATATGCCGGAAAAATAGTTAAATCCGAAGCTTATAATTACGAAAAAGTGATTACCCATGTTGACGATGCTGCTGATAGGAGTGAGCTTATTATTGTAGATACGAAGAAGGACTGGAATGAAATTAAAGGAGCAACAGTTCAAATTATTAATGCCACTAATTTAATGTATAAAAAGACCTTGGCACTCGAAAATTACCATTCCAACTATAATGGACAAGTTGAAGAATATGAGGCCGTACCAATTTATGCATTTTATAATAATCATGATGACAATTACCTGGTAATAACAACATCGCTGGATGCACCATTCTTAAATAAATGGGCCATACAAACTATTGACTAAAACATTGGCGAGCCGGCGAGAGTCGGCTCTTTTGCATTTTTTAGATCATTAGTATTATTCATCTTTCACCAGAGTAATACATTTGCTATTACAAGCGGCTTCGATTGTCGAATTACTTTTATCGATCTCACTTTGATGCTTCTTCGATACAGCATTGATATAGCTTCGTATGTGCTTCGTACCATCTTCGCTATGCGCGCGTACCGAAGATGTATCGACCATGTGTCGAAGCAATCCCGAATAAGCATCGATAAAAAACAGAAAATCACAAAAAAACCTTGTTTTTTAGCTAAAAAGCATCCAAAAAACATCATTTTACCACGAAATGGTGACAAAAAGTTAAAAAACTTCTGTTTTTGTTTTTTATATGTTAATTAGTGGTTTTGTGAAATGAGCTTATGTTTCAGCATGTCAGTTGTTTGTGATTTTTTATTTTCACGGTAATATTACAGTTATTTTGTTTGCCTTTATTAATCCTTAGATTTGAATCATATCTGCAGGTAATATCAATTGTTAACGCCACCTATTATGAAAAAACGACTCGATGTAGAGAACTGGGAGCGCAAAGAACATTATAAGTTCTTTACGAAATTTGAAGAGCCATTTTGGGGAGTAACAACAGAAATCGACTGTGGTATGGCTTACGAATACTGTAAAGCAAATGGCTATTCATTTACTTTACCGGATAGTTGTCCGAAAATAACATTTGGTAAAATGACCGATGAGCATGGCGTTAAAACTATGCCGGTATCCATTCATGTTCACCACGCCCTGGTTGATGGTTATCATGTTGGGCAATTTGTAGAAAAGTACCAAAGGCTAATGAATGAGAAGCCTGCCAACAATGGTTTGAACCAATAACTTCTAATAAAGATGTACAGGCGATTGATTTAATACAAGTTTAGCTTATAAAAAGCTCCCAAGCTTTACCCTATTTTATAAAATAAGTTTGTTAGGCAAGAGCTTGGTACTTTTCGCTAGTCAATAAATTTTATCGTATAGAAGAATAAACTTCTAACCTTTCAATACAATTTGTAATTTTCTAACTAACCCACGCAACCCAAGCATTTAAACCGCGTCAATATTCTACCTGCATCAAAAATGTAGGGTAAAAAGGGGAATTAACAGTTAGAATCTAACAAATGAGAAATGGGTTTTGTATTTGGGCAATGCTCTTGGCTTTGCTATTGCCTGCATGTAAAAAGGTTGAACCTTTTGTGTACAGATCAGATTATGATCTAAGCGTTATGTCTTTTAATTTAAGGTATGATGAGCCGGCCGATGGTAAACATCAATGGAGTAATCGCAAAGAGGCAATCATAAAAATGTTCAGGGAAACGCAGCCTTCGGTGTTTGGTATACAGGAGGGGTTGCACCACATGGTGAATTATTTGGATGAAAGCTTGGCGGAGTACAGTTATGTTGGCCTTGGGCGTGATGATGGGCACAGTAGCGGGGAGTATAATGCTATTTTTTATCATGCAGAAAACTATGAATTACTTGAGAGCAATACTTTCTGGTTGAGTGAGACTCCGGATGTTGTATCGATGGGGTGGGATGCTGTATGTTATAGAATTGTAACATGGGCGAAGCTAAAGAATAAAGAAACAGAAAAGGAATTTTTTGTATTCAACACACACTTTGATCACAAAGGGAAAACAGCGCAGAGACAATCAGGAAAGTTACTTGTAAAAAAGGTTAAGGAAATAGCTGGTGAAGATGCTCCTGTGATTATTACGGGTGATTTAAATGTACTAATCCGAAATAAGGCCTTAAAACCAATTGTTGATAACTACTTCAGTTCCCGTCGTTTTGCAAACCATACAGATAATAAGCAGTCGTTTAATTTTTTTGGTAAATGGCCATTAAAGTGGAACATCGATTTCATTTTCTATAAAAATGCTCATGCATTGGCTTTTCGAACGATAACAGAGGATTTTGGAGTACCTTATATATCAGATCATTATCCCATTCTAACACACTTCAGTTTAGCAAAATCACAAAAGTAGATATGTATGAGAAAAGTTATTATAATACAAATCGTAATAATGATTGTGAACCTGACTGTTGTGAGGGCACAAAGTAATAAAACCAGCTGGCCTTTAATACCGGGATTTGGACCCGAGAGTCCTCTTACTTTAACTAACGAAGGAACGTTTGCGGTGGTAATGGGAGGAGCTGTAGTGTCTTACGCATTGACCGAATTGCTTTTTAAGAATGGCGAAAACCTGAATTATTATCAGGCACGTGTAGGGATGAATCATGAGCATTTCTGGGGTTTTAGAAACGTGTTTTTTCAGAACTTTGGTGTGGAAAACCGGGTAGCAAACTGGTTTGCTTTTGCGGCTGAGTTTAATATGCAGCAATGGAATGATCGCACACCCGGTATTGATTCGAAGGATAAGTTTGGAATGGGGGCTGGTTTGATGACGTACTATCGCTGGTATTTATTTGGTAAAAAACGTATCAGCCCTTATTTGGAGTACGGAACCGGATTGTTTTATGGAGTTAAGTCATTTCCCTATAATGGGACTAATTTTACCTTTAATCACTCTACCCAATTGGGGCTTGAGTATACTTTTATAAACAAAAATAAACTGCGTTTTTCTTACGGTCAGTTCCATCAGTCCAATAATTATCTCTTTGAGTTAAATCCGGGATACGATGGAGACGGTTTTAGCTTTACTTATTCCTGGTTTTGGAAAACTTCAAAGTGGTAATGAGTTGGGAATCGTATTGATGTTATTTATTTTATATATAAAACAAATGTGATAAATATCATGATTTACAATAGAAAAATATTTTTCCTTTGCAGCCAATAACTCATCAGCAAACTATTGGTTTAAATTAATAAGTAGGACGATTAACAATAACCGTACTTACGGCCGATAATATTAACCCGAAACAGAACGCTGTTTCGGGCTTTTTTATATCATTTTTATGGGGTAAGAAGTTATTCCACAGCTACTTTAATCACAATTTTTTCAACAATAGATGGAGCATCCACACTAATACATGGTGCGTGTAAATCTTCTGGATATAAAATACATCCCATTCCTGCTGTTAAGCGAAAGGATGAGTAATCGGCTACCTTTGGAAAGTGCAGGTCTCTTTCTTTGTCATAATCATCTTCTTTTACGATTCGATGAATAGGGGAGTAAAGAATTTGTTCAATACCATTATGGATGTATTGAATGTCAATGTATTTTTTGTGCCCTTCCATTTTAGCCAGCGAAAGGTCTTTGGTTTCATACGTTTGAAAGATGGCAAATACTTTATCTCCATCAATTTTAACAACTGTGTTTTCACCGTCTTTAAGGCTTTTGAAAATCTCATCCAGATTCGTGTTTGCCAGATAGTCAAAGGCTTTGGTTAATTTAGAATCATTACACTGTTCTGTCAGTGTTTTAAGTGTGCCGATATGTGCCATTGTAATTATTTTAAGGTGGCGATAAAGATACTATAATCGCTGAAATCAAAGAGCCGGAAAACGAATTCTCCGGCTCTCATAGGTTTAATTGTGCAAATACTAGACATTGCTGGTGCAATGTGGATTTATGTATGTTTTTTGGTTTCTTATTGACAATGGATGTATTTTAAAACCAACTCACGTATTTCATCGTTCTTTCCATACAGACGTTCACTCAGGTCTTTATCCTCAAACTGTTTTAGTTTGTTGATGGTGTGCTCAATAACGCGCTGTGGGAAAATGTTGTTCGCTTCAAAAACATCCCGTTTCATACTTAACCTTTCAGCAGATTCGTAGCAAGAAGTCGGTAGCTGTTCCAGGCCGCCTTCCGGCATTTTATGGAAGATATTGCCATTAACATATAGTTTTTCAGCTCGTTCCAGTCCGTCAGGTAAATTTAAACCATGTTCAGCGGCAGTAATCAGGCCGGCGATGGTCAGATGGATATTGGCAGAACCATCAGGTGCTCTAAACTCAACCGTCTGTTTGCTGTCGGTAGGTGCTGGCTTAATTTCAACTCCCGGATTGGCATCGAATATCATGTTTTCAACACCGCCTGTCCATCCCAGAGGTACGCGCACCAATGCTGATCGGTTGCGATCGCCCCAGCATATATTGGTTGGCGCTTCCTGATGAGGAACCAGACGCAGGTAGGAAGTAGGAATGGTGTTACCGAAGGCCGTTAGTGCATCGGCTGTATCCAGAATACCTGCAATTACTTTTTTGGCCACCTCACTCAGACCGTTATCGCTAAGCATAATGTTCTTGCCATCTTTTTCAACCAGCATGTGGAAGTGCAAGCCACTACCAGCTTTTCCAACAGTGATTTTTGGTGCGAAGCTGATTTCTACATTTAATTTTTCGGCCAGCATGCGTAATACCCACTTGGCAATCAGCATCTGATCAGCTGCAAACTCCGGATCGGTTGGCAGGAATTCAATTTCATGCTGTTCGTAAGCCTCATTACCGGCTGTAAAAGTACCCACCTCGGCATGACCATATTTAATCTGTCCACCACACTGGGCAATTAACTTAAGTGCTTCCTTGCGCATGGCTTCAAACTTGGCAAAAGGTTCCGATTCGTGATAACCTTTTTGATCCGAAGCAGGGAAATTACTGCTGCGCTCGCTGTTAACGTAGTATTCCAGTTCTCCCAAAAATTTCATGCTCATACCTGTTGAGCTCATAAAATGCTGATGTGCTTTGCGCAAGATATTCTCAGGAGCCGATTCCAAAGCCTGACCTTTGTGATCGTAGAAAGAACACAATATTTCAAGCGAAGGTACTTCAGAGAAAGGATTCAGGAAGGCGGTACGGTAACGTGGTACTACATATAAATCACTGCTGCCAGCTTCCATAAAAGAGAAAAGACTGGAACCATCTACGCGTTCGCCGGCCGATAGAATGGCATCCAGATGATCGCGGTTGGATACAACGAAGTTTAAACTCTTTAAGCGGCCATCTTCGGCAACGTATCGGAAGTTAAGCATTCTGATTTCGTTGGCCTCCATGTATTTTATGATGTCCTCTTTGGTAAACGCTGAAGAAGGCTTTTGCAAATACCGTACAAGTGGATTCGGATTTAAAGTAACTGATATATTCATGGTTGTCTTCTTTTAAATTTTCACGCTTGCAAGATGCTAATACTCGTATTGCTATTTGATGATGTATGTCACATTTGTGATTTTGACACTATGTTTTAGAACATGGAATGGGGGTGGAAGAATGAAAAAGTAATAAAAAAGACAAATAAAAAGATTAGTGATAGGGGGAGCGTGAGTAATAGCAGTAAAATGAAAAATGTACCAGAGCTTCATGTTTCATCTTTAGCTATCTATTGTAACAATGTGGTGCGATTTTTGTATGTTTACTGCTCGATAAATTGATAGGTATGCGCGGAATAGTTCTTTTAATCGGAGTTTTTTTTGTTATAAATGGTATTGGTGCACAGGAAAAGATAGACCTTAATAGCTCTGTAAGTAATCCTGAGCCGGAATTGGCAGTATCACTGGATTCTATTAAACCGGTGGATTTCGGCGTGAGTGTTGGATTAAGTGCTTTCTCCAATTTTGAAGGGATGTATGGTTTTAATACTTACGTTTCTCCCCGTTGGTCGATGATGCCATTTAAAAAACTGCAGTTGGATGTTATGCCTTATATGAGTCGGACCAACTATTATAATATACCGGCCTGGGGGCAAGATGCAACAAAGCTTACTTTGGACGAGAACATGATCCAGTTTGGACTTTATTCGCAGGCTACCTATTTAATTAATGAGAAATGGTATGCCGGAGCGGCGGTATTTTTAAATACCAATATGCCCGAAAGTTCCACATCGCAACTTCAGGGATTTAATAACTTTGGTGCGTCTACTTACGTGGGTTATCGATTTTCTGATAATTTTAGTGCCGAGGTTTCCTTTGGTGTTAGCAAGCATCCAACATATTATAATCCAACGCCGGGTTTTATGCCCATGATGCATCCTCGAAATCCTTATAATCGATTTTAGAAATTTGATGGCTCCGTATGATTTATGGTGGATAATGATTTTTGATTGCGTTGTACTGCGTTGGCCTACGGCAAAAAGAGATTGAAATTGCAAATGTTACTTATGGAGACCGGGAAGCTGAGAACTTGTTCGAAGATCACCCGGCCGAAGTTAGTATCATTAATAATAGCAATGTCTTTTTGAAGTTAGCCTAGATCTTTTTGTTTCGTTTTTGGATCATGCCAAAAATGAAAAGCCTGTCCGGCTAAACAATGTCATTAAGTTAAGATTTAAGTGCTTGTTAATTCGTGCATTACGACTAGTTTTGCTATCTTTAAGGTAGCTAATGTATTAAATGATAGATAATTATGAGTTATATTTTACCAAATATTCGAGAGCAGATTTTAGAAAAACCATGCCAAACTTATCAATTTGATAGATAAAAAGTTAACAAGTGAGGAGTTTATATTGAGGCATAAAACTGTGGAAAGTGCTTTTACCAGAAAGAGAAGTTTTACTTTCAAATCTTTAAGCCTGTTTATTCTAGGTTCAATACAAAGTAGCTTACAGCGTGAGTTAGATCGATTTTTCAAGCAATATAATGACTCAATGATCACGGAACAATTTGTGTCCAAGAGTGCATTTACACAGGCAAGAAAGAAGATTAGCCACGAAGCATTTATAGAACTCAATGATATAGCAGTAAAACATTTCTATGAGAATTATAAGTGTCATAAATGGAAGAAACACCGGCTACTTGCAATAGATGGTTCTGAAGTTCTTCTGCCTTCCAACACAGAAACAATAGCTAAGTTTGGGGATTACTCTCACCGAAGAAGTGAAAAAAGCATTGTGTTATCGCGGTTTTCCAAATGTTATGACGTTTTAAATCGAATAGCAATAGATGCTGTATTAACAACTAGAAAGGAAGGAGAAGGTGCACTAGCCATACAACACATGGCTAAAATGTCAACAGATGATCTGGTATTATTTGATAGAGGTTATCCTTCATTAAAGTTATTTCGAACCTTTCTTGATACCGGGATTAATTTTTGCAGTAGGATGGCTGTTGGGAACTGGACTGTAGCCAAAGAGTTGATTGATTCTAAGGACAAAGAAAGAGTTGTTACGTTGGAAGTTCCTAAGCACCTGAAAAAGAAGTTTTATTCAGAAGGATTAGATACATCGCCAATAAAACTAAGGTTGATAAAGGTAAGATTAAAAACAGGAGAAGACGAAGTGCTAATCACCTCACTAATGGATGAATCATTATACCCACACAGTTGTTTTAAGAAGTTATATAACTTGCGATGGGGAGTGGAGGAATCATATAAAGTTGATAAGCATCATTTGAGGTTGGAGGATTTTTCAGGCTATTCGGTACAGTCAATTATGCAAGAGTTTCATGCAATGATAATGTTGTCAAATTTGGCTGCAATATTTTCTTATATGCCACAAAGAGAGCTAAAGAAACAGAAGCATTATTATAAAGTGAGTGTCACAATAGCCATATCCAAAATGCGAGATAATCTGGTATCGTTATTTCGGCATCTCGGAGAAATTAATCTAATAGAAAAACTCATTAACTCCATTAGGATGAACTTAATACCGATAAGAGATGAGCGAAGTTGTGAGCGGAAAGTCTATAGAAGACGCAGGTATCATTATCAATATAAGAATTTGTAAAAATCCTTAACTTAATGACAATGGTCCGGCTTAAGGACAGAAGTATGAGAATAGATATTTACCTACCCACTGTATTTCATATAGCACCTAAAGTATAAGCCACGCGGCTAGAGCGACGCTTATAAATCAATAATTAAGTTGCCCACTAAAAATCATATAGCACCCATATTAATGACAAAAGACAAATCGTTTATTTTTCGATTTCAAAATTTCTTGATTTAACCATCGCCTCCCAGGTATCGTAACTATCAGTCTTGTAAGTTTGTCGCTTTCGATTAAAATTGATATATTCAGCTAACTCATTTTAATCACGTACATCCTAAAAAATAAGGCTATGCTAAACATTGCTCTTTTTGGACCTCCGGGTGCGGGTAAAGGTACTCAGTCAGAATTTCTTATTAAAAAGTACAATCTTTTCTACATTTCCACAGGTGATATATTAAGGAAAGAGTTAGCTGAAGAAACAAAACTTGGCCTCGAGGCAAAAAGTATCATTGCGCAAGGTGGTTTGGTTTCTGATGAAATCATTGTACAAATCATCGAAAAGACCATTAAAAACAACCCCGATGCCAATGGTTTTTTGTTCGATGGTTTTCCGCGAACTTTTGTGCAGGCCTATATTCTCGAAGGATTAATGATTAAGTTGAATACCAAGCTGGATTTGTTGATCAGTATCGAAGTGCCCGAAGAGGAGTCGGTTAAGCGTTTATTACTGCGGGGTGAAACTTCGGGGCGATTGGATGATAATGATGAGGTGATTCGTAATCGCCTGCGGGAATACGATGAAAAGACCAAGCCTGTTCTTGATTTCTTTAAGGAAAAAGGAAATTATAAAGCGATTAATGGTGTTCAGAAAATTAAGAAAGTAACTTCTGAGATACGAAAAGCTGTTAACAAGGAGTTGGAGAAAAAGCAATTGAATATTGTTTTATTTGGATCGCCGGGATCTGGGCGGGGCTCTTTGGGGCGCGCCATTGCCGAAAAGTATAATCTTGAGTTCGTTTCAACGGGGGATATGCTGGATGAGGAAATATCTAAAGGAACAGAACTAGGTAAGCAGGTGCAGGAGAATTATGAGAACGGACAACTGGTGTCGGATGAAATTGTGATTCAGCTGATAGAGCGTAAAATGAAGCAATCCAAAAATGCGAAGGGTTTTATTTTTAAAGGCTATCCGCGTACTTTGGTTCAGTCATACATTCTTGATGGTTTGTTGCAAAAACACGATGCCATCATCAATAAGATTATTGAATTGGATGTGGAAACCCTGGAGTTGGTTCGAAGATTGGATAGTCGTAGCAAGACCGAGCAGGCCATGCCGTATGACTCAAGTACGGCCAAGATTGTTCAGCGATTGGAAGATCATACCAATAAAACCATACCAGTAATTGAAAAGTATAAAGAGATACATGATGTGGCAGTGGTGAACGGAACCGACTGTTTTGAAGATGTAATGGGCCGTGTTTCTGCTGAGATAGAAAGCAGTTTTAAGGCGTTGGATTAAAATTATAATTGAATATAGTACGAGGATGACCGATCTGATTTACCGGTCATCCTCGTTTTTATTATAATTCTATGATCTTATCTTCTTTCGTTTGTGCATCCACAACAGTAATAGCCGCCATGTCAACAATTTCTCGAACCGAGCTTTGTTGCTGAAGTACATGAATGGGTTTTCTGATGCCTAAGAGTATAGGGCCAATTATTTCGACTTGTCCCAACTCGTGCATCATCTTGTAAGCGATGTTGCCGGAGCTTAAACTCGGGAATATAACTGTGTTTACCTCCTTGTTGCCCAACTTGGAAAATGGGAAGCGTTGCGCTCTTAGTTCGGCATTAAAAGCATAATTGGCCTGCATTTCGCCATCCACCAATAAATCGGGGTAGTTTTCGTGCAGGTAGTTAACTGCCCCACGAACGCGCTTAGGACTGCCATCGCGGGTTGAGCCAAAGTTAGAGTAGGAGACTAGTGCCACCACCGGCTCCATGTTGAATTTTCGTACCTCATTTACTGTTAGCAGAGTGGTGTCGGCTAATGTTCGGCCCGAGGGTTCGTAATTAACCGTAGTATCTGCAAAGAAATAAGGACCTTTCTTGGTCATTACAATGTACATGCCGGCAATGTGATTCAGGGTATTGTTGGTGCCTGATATTTGTAGTGCCGGTCGGATGGTATCGGCATATTTATTAGAATAGCCGCCGATAAAACCATCTGCATCGCCCGTTTCAACCATCATAATACCAAAATAATTACGATCGAGCATATGGTACAAGGCGCCTTCCATATTGAGGCCTTTACGCTGACGTTTTTGGTAAAGCAGCTCAGCGTATTGCTGGCGTTTTTGTTCCTGGTCGGCTGCTTTGTTGTCGATGATGGGCAAGCCTTTAATGTCTAATTCGTTTTCGAGGGCAATTTCCTCGATTTTTTTCTTGTCACCCAGTAATATGGGTTCGGCTATGTTTTGCGAACGAACCACCTCAATGGCCTTTAATACCCGGTAATTATCGGCATCGGAGAAGACAATGCGTTTTTTATCCGATTTGGCTTTCGTTCGTATGTCGCGCACCAGTTTATTATAGATGCCCATGCGTTTCATCAGGTCAATCTTGTATTGCTCCCAATTGGCAATGTCTAGCCGGGCCACACCGGTTTCCATGGCCGCTTTGGCTACAGCAGGTGCAACTTCGGTAATCAAACGGGGATCGAGTGGTTTGGGTATGAGGTATTCCTTACCAAATTTCAGGTTCTGACTTTTGTAGGCGGCATTAACCTGATCGGGCACGTCTTTTTTAGCCAGTTCGGCCAGGGCATAAACAGCGGCCTTTTTCATTTCTTCATTAATGGCTTTGGCTCTCACATCCAGGGCACCTCTGAAAATAAACGGGAAGCCCAGTACATTATTAACCTGGTTAGGATAATCGGATCGTCCCGTGGCCACAATCACATCAGGTCGCGCGGCAATCGCATCTTCGTAACTGATTTCAGGAACAGGATTGGCCAATGCAAATACAATTGGATTACCGGCCATGCTTTTCACCATTTCTTTACTCAGGATATTGCCTTTCGACAAGCCCAGAAACATATCAGCACCTTTAATTACTTCACTTAACTGGGTGAGGTCACTGTCCTGGGCGAACTCAAGCTTATACTTGTTCAGATCATTCCGTATTTTAGTCATCAAACCTTTGCTGTCCAGCATCCAGACATTCTGAGGTTTGACACCCAGGCTAATGTATAACTTTGAGCACATAATGGCTGATGCACCGGCACCGTTCACCACCACCTTGATGTCCTCAATTTTTTTGTCAGCTACTTCGATGGCGTTTAATAAGCCGGCGGCCGAGATGATTGCCGTTCCATGCTGATCGTCATGAAAAACCGGGATGTCAAGTTCTTTTTGCAAACGTGTTTCAATTTCAAAACATTCCGGGGCTTTTATATCTTCCAGGTTGATGCCGCCAAAAGTTGGCGCAATGGCTTTTACCACCTTCACCATCTCATCCACACCTTTTTCATCCACTTCAATGTCAAAAACATCAACATCGGCAAAAACCTTAAAAAGCAGGCCTTTACCTTCCATCACCGGTTTGCCGGCAGTTGCTCCAATGTCGCCCAATCCGAGAACGGCCGTTCCGTTGGAAATAACGCCGACCAGGTTTCCTTTGGCTGTATAGCGATAGGCATCATCAATGTTGTTTTCGATTTCTTTACAAGGCTCCGCAACGCCGGGGGAGTAGGCCAGTGATAAGTCCAGTTGTGAACTGTAGGGTTTGGTTGGTACAACTTCGATTTTGCCCGGACGACCATTTTCGTGGTAATGCAAGGCGTCTAGTTTTGTGGTTGACATGTGCAGTAAGTTTAATTTAGTGGCAAATGTTGGCAATAATCGTTTAATACAAATTGATAAAATCCCATGTTCTGACATAAGATTTTACATTTTGCAAAAAGGGATAAAAGCTGGCTTTTTACCACCTGCTATCTTTATTAGTTAAAGAAATAAATGGTAATCAATAGCTTTACACGGTCAAGCAATATGAAATGTAATTAAATCTGCTGTTAAAATCCAGTTGTTGGCGCCGAAGAATTAAAAAGTAAATAACAACATTGACTGTAAGCGGGTGGCATTACCTGATTGGTTGTAGAAATCATGCACTTTACCATATTGACCTTCTAAGCCAACTGTGATCTTTTTGTCAAGTCGCCAAAATAAGTTGGCTGAGGCATAATGTCCCCAAAACTCATCACCGGGTAGTTCTTTTATGTCAGTGGACATATGGGTGTAACCATAAACGAGTGTTGTTTTTAGCTGTTTATTGAGCATAGTTTCGTAGGCAGCAAATCCACCAAAAACCGGAATGTTGGAGAGTACTCCATCAGAAGACGTAACAGCGTCGTAGCCCCCGCCTCTGAACGAAACAAAGTAACTGCCTATGCCACTACCACCGGCAGCCTGAAGTATAATTTTGCTTTTATTACCAACGTTGAGATGTCCTGATAATGCAAAACCTCCGGCATGATTTGATAAGGTTTTATTATTGTAGAGGTAATTTAATTTTCGATAGATGAGAGCCAGTTGCACATGTCCCCAATCTCCAGTGTTATTCCAGTGAGTGGTGATATCCGGGAAGCCTTGAAAGGTAGAGTTGATGGTCGTATCAAGGGCTTCAACCAATGTAATTTCAGCTTGGGGTGATTCGATAGCAAAGGCGATTTTACTATTTTCGTTGAGTTGCTTTGTGTAGCGCACCTGAGCTGAACGAACCCACACACCCGTTGGAGGCCCATCGAAATCAATTACATCGGGCCAGGCTGCTTCATCAACAAATAAGGACCAGGCCTGTCCGACTCTAAAATTCTTTATGTCGACATAAAAGAAACGAAGGCGAAAACTGAGATAGCCTTTTCCAAAAAAATCACCTTCAAAATAAGAGCTGATGGGACCATATTTTTCGGTGTTATAAGCTATATCCATTTTTAAGCGCGATTGTCTGGCACCCAGGCTAAAGCGCGGTGAGGTATTGTTCTCATTACCGGTTGGAATGGATAAAATATTAAATGATTCGCTGTCTTGCAGGGCATTAAAATCGTATATGCCATTGACTTTTAGTTGTCCGCCAATTTTTAATTGGACTTTGGACGTAACCAGTGTATCAGTAAAGACTTCTTTTGCTGGTTTTGCCAGAGAAGCTTGCGATAGGGCATTTTGAGGAACGAATGATACAGCGATAAATATCACTGTAAAAACTGAAAGGGCTATGCGTGATTTCATAAAATTTGGTTGGTAGAATTTATCACGAATTTAGTCAATACTTTTGAAAAGTAGGCATGTAACAAACCTGTTATTTTTAAGCTGTAAATATAAATGGGCTTAATGAGTAAAGATAATTACCAGATGCTCATAACAAATTATTAACTTTGCAGGCTGTGATGTGCAGAATATTAGCTGCTACATCAAAAAATGTTATAAAATATAATTACTCGTTAGGAGTAATAAAATTAAATACACTATGTCGGTTGCTCAGGAAAGACGAAAAAAGGTGACGACTCACGTATTGAGTGAGATGAAAATGCGTGATGAAAAGATTGCCATGTTAACATCCTATGATTATTCATTGGCTAAGATTGTTGATAGTGCGGGAATTGATGTAATATTAGTAGGTGATTCAGCATCCAATGTAATGGCGGGTTGGGAAACAACTTTACCAATTACTTTAGATCAGATGGTTTATCATGGAGCATCGGTGGTGCGTGCCGTGCAACGTTCTTTGGTTGTAGTGGATATGCCTTTTGGAACCTATCAGGGTAATTCGAAAGAGGCACTTACTTCTGCTATCCGCATCATGAAAGAGACGGCAGCAGATGCCGTGAAGCTGGAAGGTGGTGCTGAGATTTTGGAATCGATTCAGCGTATTTTATCGGCAGGAATACCGGTTATGGGGCATTTGGGATTAACACCTCAATCGATTCATAAATTTGGTACTTATACCGTTCGGGCTAAGCAGGAGGAAGAGGCAAAGAAATTAATTGAAGATGCTCACATATTGGAAGAAGCCGGTTGTTTTGCCATTGTGTTGGAGAAAATTCCGGCATCTTTAGCCGGTCAGGTGGCCAAAGAAGTGAAAATTCCGATTATTGGAATTGGAGCCGGTAACCAGGTTGACGGGCAGGTACTGGTATTGCACGATATGCTTGGAATAAATCAGGAGTTCTCACCACGTTTCTTGCGTCGTTACCACAACCTGTTTGCAGAAATAAGCGGTGCTGTTGGTAACTACATTTCGGATGTGAAAAGTGTTGATTTCCCTAATGAGCGTGAGCAATATTGATAGAAGCAGAAGACACAAGAGAGAAGAGAGAAGAGACTAGAAATTATAGTAGAATAATTAAGCTGTGAATCGCTATTGGCGGGCGGCTAGCAGCCAGAGGCTAAATAAAATGAAGAAACTGGATATATTATACGAAGATAACCACATCATTGCGGTTAATAAGTCATCTTCCGATATTGTGCAGGGTGATAAAACCGGTGATGAGACTTTGAGTGATCGTGTTAAAGCGTATATCAAAAAGAAATATGATAAGCCCGGAGATGTGTTCCTGGGCGTGGTTCACCGTTTGGATCGTCCGGTAAGTGGGGTGGTTATTTTTGCCCGCACGAGTAAGGCTTTGAGTCGCTTAAACAAGATGTTTCAGGAGAAGACCATTAAGAAAACCTATTGGGCTTTGGTAGCCGAATTGCCAACCGAAGATAGTGGTCGACTGGTGCATCATATTCTTAAGAACTCGGAGAAGAATAAGTCATACGCTTTTCCAAAACCTCGTAATGGTTCAAAGGAAGCGATTTTGAATTACCGATTGGTATCGGGGCTAAAGAACTATTATATGCTGGAGGTGGATCTGGAAACAGGTCGTCATCACCAAATTCGTTGTCAATTGGCTAAAATTGGCTGCCCAATCCGTGGTGATTTAAAATATGGATTCCCTCGCTCAAACAAAGATGGCAGTATCTCTTTGCATGCACGCAAAATTGAGTTTGAACACCCCGTAAAGAAGGAGCCAATTACAATAATTGCTCGCACGCCAGAGACAGAAAACTTGTGGAAGGAATTTAGAAATGTGAATGGATAGTTTATTACTCTCCGGATTTTAATAATCCTTCACCAACAAAACTTAAAGGCAGCAAATCTTTGCTGCTTTTTACTTTTTGTATAGATGATTGGCCAACCAAAATAATGTCGTAAGCTTTCTTAAAACGGAGCTCTGTTTCCAGTAAAACCTGACGGCAAGCCCCGCATGGAGCTACGGGATTTTTAATGATGCCGTGCTTATTCATGGCAATGATAGCAATTGAAACAACGGGGGTTTCAGGGTATTGTGCATTGGCGTAGAAAATGGCTGTACGTTCGGCGCATAAACCGGATGGATAAGCCGCATTTTCCTGATTGCTGCCCGTAATAAGCTCACCATTTTCCAATAGAACAGCTGCGCCCACATTAAATTCAGAGTAAGGAGCATATGCTTTTTTGCAAGCCTCTTCGGCTGCCTTAATAAGCTCTTGTTCCTTTGCTGACATTTCTTTAGCCGTTTCAAATATATCGATGGTAGTTGTAAGACTCAGTTGCTTCATAATTGTAAATTGGGCACACAAGATAGTAATAATGCGGTAATCTCTGGATGGTGACATAAAAAAAAGCCCGCCTGCAATACAGTGTCGAGCTTTATTAATAACGATTTACCCTGAAATATTCAAACTAAATTCTTGTTAAGGATTGCTTAGTTTAAAGCGTGTTAAGCGTAACGGAATGCCATTCGATTCTTTTAAAATTTGTAATCCATATAAGTAACCATCGTGAAATACCATTTTACCCGGATTTATTTGTAACTGATAGTCATCGCAAACAAAGCTACTCTGACAAACAAATTCGCCGCCATTTTTGTAAACCCAGACATTGAATTTATTAGCATTTGTTTGATCAGGAAACTCAAAGAACAACAGGTTGTTATCAGAATCTTGTATTAAAGTAGAGAAGAATGGTTTTTTAATCGTCCGATTAATGTTATTTAAATCTTTTTCAAGTGCATTGATAAAATAATGATGTACTTTTTTGCTTTCTGTTTCTTCAACATAAGGGAGTTTTGCAAAGCGAAGTGGATCCAAACCCTTTAGTTTATCAATGGCTTTCTGTTGAATTTTCTTCTGTTCTTCGATGCTAATTTCGTTGCTCAACAGTTTCATTGTCTTTTTGGAACGCAGGTTACCATTTAAATCAAATATCTGCAACTCGCCATTGGTTGGGTTGGCTACAATCAGTTCGTTATTGATGCAGGCCAGTTTTGGCTGTGCTTTAATTCCTAAAGCTCTGCTAAAAGGCATGGTTGAGAAGGAAACGGCACCTTGCTTTTTAAAATTATAGGAATAATGGAACTGTGTACCTGAGTAGCCACCTGTGCCGGGGCCGTCATTCCGGTTGGTGAAATGTTCCCATATAATCTTTTCTTCGTTGGTTTCATAATCAACAATGGCTACAAAATCTCTGAATTTTTTGGCCCAAATTACCCAACCTACTACGGCTATTTTGCCATTGGGTAGGGCCAGCATCTGACGGGTCATGTAATCCAGTTTCAGTGTTTTTTTATAATTGCCCTCAAAGTCGAAGCACAGCATGTTGCCCATGTTATCCAGGCCAGTATAAAAAGTATTGTCGTTGACAACACCTGCAATGTGATTGGTTTTCTTAAAACGACGACCATTAGTATTGCTTACGCCAAATTCATTAACGAATTGGCCATCTGGTGAAAATTTACTGTAAAAATTCCGATAAGCATGGTTAACAACTACGGAGCCATCCGGCGTAATGATGAGCGATTTGCGGTTGCCCATAGGGGTGTTGTAGATGGTGTCGTTATAGGTTTCAAATACAGTATTCCAATCATTGCCCTGGGCATACCCCGCATCAGGTATTAGTTTTACGGTTCCTGCTTTATATATATCCAATAGCTTTTGTGCATTGCTTCCACTTATAAAGCCCAAGAGGAGTAAACAAATAAATAATTGTCTCATAATTATAGTATTTAAGCTTTAATGTTTTCGATTAATTAAAATAGATTCGAATCGAGGTTGAGAATGTTACCACTCTCATCAATATATTGCATGGTGATTTCCTGATCGCTGATGGTTTGGTTGGCGTCAATGCTTGATTCCATAGGTTGATAAAAGGAGACGGATGCACTGTTATTGTTTTGATGGATGAAATGAAGCGATATGATAAATCCAATGACTGAGGCGGCTGATGCCAACCAAACCAAATGTTTACGCCCGTTATTCTGCCGCTCCATGGGTTTTATAAATTCCGGAATCTCAATCGGCTCATCCTTGTTGGTGATGAGCGTATTAAAGGCCTCTTTTATGTTAGTAGAGCGAGCAGCAATTGTATCGAGTTGCTTTCGGCAGCTAGGGCAAGCTACTAAATGTTCTTCGATGCCGACTTGCTCATCGGGCTTGCATTCTCCATCATAAAAGTGCTGCAGTATTTCCTCGCTATAACATTTCATGGTATTCCTCCTTTAATTCTTTTTCCAGTTTCTTAAGGGTTCTTGAAAGCGTTTTGCCAATGGAATTAAACGGTATTCCTGTTGCTTCTGCCAATTCCTTATAAGATAATCCTTCGCTGTATAAAATGGCCAAAAGACGCTCTTTTTCATTCAGCTTATTGAGGGCCCGGATAAGCAGTTTACTGGTTTCTTTTTGTTCGATGTTTTTACTCTCGTCGGCAGCTCTGTCAATATGCTCAAGATTGCTAAAGCGATTTTGTTGCTTCAAAAAATCAATGCATTTATAATAGGTTGCACGGTATAGCCATCCTCCCGGATTTTTAATCAGCTTAAGCTCCTTGCGGCGTTCATAGAGGCTGATAAATACGTCTTGTATGACATCGCCAACTGAATTGGACGCCCCCAGTAGTTTAACGGCTATTCGGTAGGTTGTACTATAATATTGATGGTATATCTTTTCGAAACTGTCCAAAAAATCGTGCTTTATTATAAGTCTTTTAAAGGTTGTGTTTTGTGACGTATAAATGCACTTTTTTTTAATCTTTTTTTAATCGGAAGAGCGAAAGTCTTAGGTAATAAGGCTTGTGGAGATTAAGAGTAGAAGAAGAAGGGCAATAAAAAAGGAGACCATTTGGCCTCCTTCTCATATCATAACTTAAAAGAAATTCTTAAGCGTTAGTTGCTTTTTTAACAATCGCTTTGAAAGCTTCCGGATGGTTCATAGCAAGGTCAGCAAGAACTTTACGGTTGATTTCAATGTTTTGTGCGTGTAACATACCCATTAATTTGCTGTATGAAACACCCTCTAAGCGAGCGGCAGCGTTGATACGCTGAATCCATAATGCACGGAATGTGCTCTTTTTCTTCTTTCTGTCGCGGTATGCGTATGAAAGACCTTTTTCGTATGCGTTTTTAGCAACTGTCCATACGTTTTTTCTACGTCCAAAGTAACCTTTGGTTTGCTTTAATAGCTTTCTGCGTCGCTCTCTTGACGCTGCATGATTTACTGATCTTGGCATTTTAAAATCATTTTCGAATGGTTAGCGCCCCCTTTGGGAATCTTTTCAGCTAATTCACTCTGGTTAAAAATCTTTTCTTTCTCTTTGAAAAATTCTATTACTTCATGTTCAATAATAGCTTGATGTTTGATTCATCAGCTTTGTGAACAGTGCCAGCATAGGTCAAATTTCTCTTCTGCTTCGTAGTCTTCTTTGTTAAGATGTGACTTTTGAAAGCATGCTTCCTCTTGATTTTACCGCTTCCAGTGATCGTAAAACGCTTTTTAGCACTGGAATTTGTCTTCATTTTTGGCATTATTCCTATATATTTAGTTATAAAAAATAAGCTACTTTTTCTTAGCACTTACCTTTGGAGCAATAAACATGGTCATGCGCTTACCTTCTAACTTTGGTAATTGCTCTACCTTGCCAATCTCTTCCAAATCCTGAGCAAAGCGTAAAAGTAAAATCTCACCTTTGTCCTTAAATAAGATCGAACGACCTTTAAAGAATACAAAAGCTTTTACTTTAGCTCCTTCACCAAGGAATTTCTCGGCATGCTTTAATTTAAACTGATAATCATGATCATCAGTGTTGGGGCCGAAACGAATTTCCTTAACAACAACTTTAACAGCTTTGGCTTTTAGCTCCTTTTGCTTGCGTTTTTGTTGATAAAGGAATTTCTGGTAATCCGTTATCTTACAAACTGGCGGATCAGCGTTTGGCGAAATTTCTACCAAATCCATATCCATTTCATCAGCAATCTTAATGGCCTCCATTGTAGGATATACTCCCGGGTTCTCGATGTTGTCTCCAACTAAGCGTACCTGGGGTACCCTAATGTTCCTGTTAATTCTGTGAGCAGGCTCCTGTTTTACCGGACGCACCTGTCTTCTGTTTGGTCTAGCTATTGTTAAACCCTCCTTTGATTAATTAATACTTATTTTTCAATCTCAGAAAGCATTTTTTCTACTTCCTGGTTAATAAAATCAACAAAATCTTGCTGCGACATTGCTCCT
Organism: Carboxylicivirga sp.; assembly: GCA_025210475.1. GTDB lineage: Bacteria > Bacteroidota > Bacteroidia > Bacteroidales > Marinilabiliaceae > Carboxylicivirga. The sequence goes on from JAOARW010000029.1 coordinate 47,473, forward strand.
TTATCACCTTCTCCCTGCTTACGAACGGCAATTTTGCCTTCCTCAGCTTCCTTTTCTCCCACAATCAGAAGGTATGGAATGCGCTTTAACTCGTTGTCCCTGATCTTCTTACCTATTTTCTCGTTACGGTCGTCAAGAACGGCACGAATATCGGAATTATTTAGGAAATTTAAAACTTTTTCTGCGTAATCATTATATTTTTCGCTGATTGGCAAAATTACCACTTGCTCAGGGGTTAACCATAATGGAAATTTACCTGCTGTGTGCTCAATCAGTACCGCTACAAAACGTTCCATACTACCAAATGGTGCACGGTGAATCATAACTGGTCGGTGCTTCTGGTTGTCGCTACCGATGTATTCCAATTCAAAACGCTCCGGTAGGTTGTAATCAACCTGAATGGTACCCAGCTGCCACTTGCGACCAAGGGCATCTTTTACCATAAAGTCAAGCTTTGGACCGTAGAAAGCTGCCTCGCCATATTCAACGATGGTGTTCATGCCTTTCTCTTCGCAAGCTTCGATAATGGCCTGCTCAGCTTTGTTCCAGTTATCTTCTGTACCAATGTATTTTGAGTGATCGTTCTGATCGCGCAAGGATACCTGGGTTACATAGTCTTTAAAGTCGAGCGCCTTAAAGATGTATAATATAATGTCGATTACTTTTTTGAACTCGTCTTTCAACTGATCCGGACGACAGAATAAGTGGGCATCATCCTGAGTAAAACCACGAACCCTTGTCAAACCGTGAAGCTCACCACTTTGCTCGTAACGATAAACGGTACCAAACTCGGCAAAACGAATTGGCAGATCTTTATAAGAGCGAGGCTTTGTTTTGTAAATCTCACAGTGGTGAGGGCAGTTCATTGGTTTTAATAAGAACTCTTCACCTTCGGCCGGTGTATTAATTGGCTGGAACGAATCTTTACCATATTTCGCATAGTGACCCGAAGTAACATATAACTCTTTGTTACCAATGTGAGGCGTAATAACCGGTTCGTATCCATATTTTACCTGCACACGCTTCAGGAAGTTCTCCAATCGCTCACGCAATTTGGCTCCCTTTGGCAACCACAATGGTAAACCCTGACCAACTTTTTGAGAGAAAGCAAACAATTCCAGCTCTTTTCCAATCTTACGGTGATCACGCTTTTGGGCTTCTTCCAGCAATACCAGGTATTCCTCAAGTAACTTTGCTTTAGGGAATGAAATGGCGTAGATACGTGTCAGCTGCTTACGTGTTTCGTCACCTCTCCAATAGGCACCGGCAACACTTAATAACTTAATGGCTTTAATAGGCGACGTACTTGGCAAGTGCGGCCCGCGACATAAATCGGTGAAGTTACCTTGTTGGTAGAAAGAAATGGTTCCGTCTTCCAACTCGTTAATCAACTCCAGCTTATATTCATCGTCTTTCTTGGTGAAATAATCCAAAGCTTCAGCTTTAGAAACTTCACTTCGTGTATAGGCATTTTTTTGACTGGCCAGCTCTTTAAATTTCTTCTCTATCTTAGGAAGATCTGAATCTTTAATCACTTTATCGCCTGTATCGATATCGTAGTAAAAACCATTTTCGATGGTTGGACCGATACCAAACTTGGTTCCCGGATATAAAGCTTCAATGGCTTCGGCCATTAAGTGAGCTGATGAGTGCCAGAATGCATGTTTTCCTTCCTCATCGTCCCATTTGTGAAGTTTAATGCTTGCATCCGTGGTAATAGGGCGCGTTAAATCCATTAAGGTGTCGTTCACCGTAATTGATAAAACTTCTTTAGCCAAACGTGGACTAATACTCTGCGCAATTTCTAAACCAGTTACGCCTGCTTCAAACTCTCTGACACTTTGGTCTGGAAAGGTAATTTTTATCATGCTTCTATCGCTTAGATTTTAAAAAACATGCAAAGATAAATAAAACGCCTGAAAGCATTGAAAGGTGAAGCTTTTTTTTAGCAATATTAATGGTAAATTAAAAATGCTGTCAAATCCCATTGTTTTGTACTTGTGTATTTTATTAGTTTTGACTCTAAGATAAATTGAAACAAATTGAAAGATAAATAATTTAAAGATGAAGCATTTAACCATTTTACTGGCAGGGCTGTTGCTTTCTGTAACGGTATTTGCCCAGAAACAAACCGTATCTCTTGAAGATATAACCCAGAAAGGAACTTTTTATGCCCGTTCGGTGCGTGGACTACGCTCAATGACTGACGGTATTCATTATACAACTTTGGAGCAAGGTAAGCGAATTGTGAAATATCAATATGCAACCGGTAAAAAAGTGGCCGTTGTTTTCGATCTCGATAAAGAGATGAAAGGAGAATACGATATTAAAGGAATTCAAGGATATGAGTTTAATGGCGATGAATCAAAAATATTGATCTACACAAATGCCGAAACCATTTATCGTCATTCATTTAAGGCCGATTATTACGTTTATGATATTCAGTATAACGAGCTCAAGCCTTTATCAGAAGGAGGAAAGCAGCAAGTGGCGTCATTCTCTCCGAATGGTGAAATGGTAGCTTTTGTACGGGATAACGACTTGTATTTGGTGAAACTGCGATTTGGAACAGAAAGCGCCATCACAACCGACGGCGAGTACAATAAAATATTAAACGGTATACCTGATTGGGTGTATGAGGAGGAGTTTAGTTTTAACAAGGCCTACGATTGGTCGCCTGACAGTAAAGAGATCGCTTTTATTCGATTCGATGAGTCCAATGTAAAAGAGTTTTCATTCCCGATTTATAAAGCTTCGTTCCCTACTTATGAAGAATACAGCTTGTATCCGGGACAGTATAAGTTTAAATACCCAAAGGCAGGTGAGGATAATTCTTTAGTAAGTGTGCATGTATATAATATTAAAAACCGCACCACAAAAACGATGGATATTGGTGAAGAAACCGATATTTATATTCCGCGGGTATTGTTTACAAAAACAGAAGGCAAGTTGGGAATTATGCGTATGAATCGTCATCAAAACTTTTTTGAATTGATGATTGCCAATACCAATTCGGGCGTTTGTAATACTGTGTTTAGTGATCGCAATGAACGTTACGTGGAACAGGATGTATTAGACAACCTTCAGTTTATGGAAGATGGTGAGCATTTTGTATATGTTGGTGAGATGGATGGTTATAACCACATTTACTTATATACCATGGCCGGCCGCAAAGTTCGTCAGATTACTAAAGGTGAGTGGGATGTGACCGATTACCTGGGCTACAATGCAAAAAACAAAATGTTTTACTACCAGGCTGCGGCCAAATCACCAATGCAGCGCGAGGTATATGCCATACGCACCGATGGTAAGAAATCTCTGAAATTTTCAACCGTCGAAGGAACAAATCGCGCCGTATTTAGCAAAGGATTTAAATACTACATCAATTATATGTCGAACACCACTACGCCAACACTGGTTACTTTGCACGATGGTAAAGGAAAGCAGATTCGTGTGCTGGAAGACAATAAAGGATTAAAAGATCGAGTAGCACAATATGCCATCAGTCCTAAGGAGTTTTTCAGTTTCAAAACTTCAGAGGGTGTCGACCTGAATGGCTGGATGGTAAAGCCTTTGAATTTCGATGCTTCAAAACAATACCCTGTATTAATGGTGCAGTACAGTGGCCCTAACTCGCAGCAGGTGAAAGATACCTGGCGCATTGGCTGGGAGCAGTACCTGGCATCTGAAGGTTATATGGTGGCTTGTGTTGATCCGCGTGGAACGGGTGCACGAGGGGAAGAATTCCGTAAGTGTACTTATATGAAACTGGGTAAACTGGAGTCGGACGACCAGATTGAAGCCGCCAAATATTTGGGTTCACTGGATTATGTGGATGCGAATCGTATTGGTATTTGGGGATGGAGCTTTGGTGGTTTTATGAGCTCGCTTTGCCTGAGTAAGTCAGATGTGTTTAAAATTGGTATTGCTGTTGCTCCGGTAACCAACTGGCGTTATTACGATTCGATTTATACGGAACGTTACATGCGTAAGCCACAGGAGAATGCTAACGGCTACGACGATAACAGCCCTATTAACCATGTTAAAAACTTAAGCGGACGATTGTTCCTGATTCATGGATCGGCCGATGATAATGTGCATTTCCAAAATGCCATGGAATATGTTGACCGCTTGGTGCAGGCCGGTAAGCAATTCAACTATTTTGTTTATCCAAACCGCAATCACTTCTTGAATGGTGGAAATGTGTACAATCACTTGTACCACATGAAGGCTGATTTTATTCTTCAGAATCTATAGCAGTTCGCTACCTCACAGAAGGAAAGGAACTGATACTTATACGAGGATCGCTTTGTTTAGAGGCGATCCTTTTTTCTACAAATTAAATTGAGGATCTATTCTGATTGGGATGTGAAACAGAACCGGAACTTTCTTTCCTTGATGTTCTCCGGGTTTCCATTTGGGCATTGACTTGATAACCTGAAAGACATTTTTTTCAAATTCTGTGAGTTTAAATGTAGGATGTTGATTAACAATGGTTGTGTTTCGAACGTTGCCCAAGGTGTCAATAATAAAGCTGACATTGACAGTAGTCTGGAAATCCTCAATGCATTTAGTATCCTGTTTAATATTTTCTGCAAGGTATTTGAATAATGCGGTTTCTCCACCAGGATACTCGGGCATTAGTTCTACAATAAGCACTGCTTTTTGATTATCTATTGTATCGATGTGTGTGATAGTGGATGGATCGGATTGAAGCAGACACTTTCCAATGAGTTGTTCGTGTTGGTCAAATTCTGAATAAAGACAAGGTTCGTTGTTGATCCACTCGATTTTTGACAGGAGCTTTTGCTTATCGTCATATCTTAAATCGGTGCCAAAAACAATAGTATCATTTCTGTAGAAACGATTATTAATAAGTTGGTTGCTTTGGTTGTAGAATAGCCATTTGCCTTGATGTAATCCATATTTATCAATGTAATTAATGGTATCTCCATTATGGATTTGATAGCGGATATGATGGGTCTTGTACTTTTCCTCAGAAAAGTTAATATTTTGCTTGTTCAGCTTAATGGGGATTGAAGTGTGAGGAATGTCCTTTACCACATACATAAACTGAAAACAGCAATCACAATCCTCCATCGATAAGTTGTAGGTGTATTCAGTTTCACCGGTATTAAGTGTGTCAATAATAATTTCAGGCTGTTCAAACGAAAGATACAATGTGTCGTTAAAGTAGATGGCATCAGCTTTTAACTGCTCGGTATTTAAGCCACAATTGGCTATGGTAGTCAAGGTTAAATACAAAGTATCGTTCTGAATAAAAATATCCGACACCCTTTTGTTTAAGCGCGTAACATCCTCATTTTTGTCGCAGGTCGATGGGTAGAAGTCGATGAGATGACTCTCTTGTCCATTAAGACTTATGCAGATAACGAATAAGAGGGTTATAAGGTGTGTTACTTTCATTGTTATTTTGCTTAAATTCAGATACATTTCTGCCTATTGATTAGTGTTAATTGTTTCGAACTTTATCACCTTTAATTGGCATATAATCTTTTGTGATTGTGTCATTAAGCATTATGCTTTGAAAAAAACAGGAAGCACCTGTGGCCTTGTTCATGTCTTCGATGTTTTGAATATGAAAGTGCAGGTGAGCTTCAGATGAATTTCCGGAGTTACCACAGCGGCCTAATAAATCGCCTTGTTTAATTAATTGCCCTTGTTTAACGACGATACTTTGTTGTTTAAAGTGGGCAAAAAACAAATATTCTTTATTGGCGGTTTTCAATATAACGGTATTGCCAGGTGCATAAATTGGATTCAGTTCTCCTGGTTTGTTGTCTTTTACACCATCCACAACCAAAACAACTTCAGCATCGCAAGGTGATATTATATCTTTTCCAAAAGCATAATAATCGGTATTGTTTTGACCGTTGGAGGCATATGACTTTCCTTTTTCGTCGGTTATCACAAAATCGAAGGCGCCCTTTTGTGCCTGGTGTTCTACATGATAGTTTAAATCTTTGGTGGTTCCACCCCATACTACAGTCCACTCTCCATTAAAGGGTAAGATGAGCTCAGAAAGATTTCTTTTAAGCACCGGATAATTACTTTCTGTATATGGTTTTACAAATAAACCATTGATTTTATTGTTATTATCAAGGGCTATATAAACAGCAAATGTGGCTCGTTCAAATTGGGTTTTATACAGAGCGCTAATGCCCTGCTCATATCGGAGAAATTCGCGGTTTTTAATCGTTCCGGCCTGGCGTTTTAATCCACTTAAGAACTCGCTTGTTTTATTAAGCGGCAAGGCCTGTTGCATATTTGCCGAGAACAGATTGAATATTTCCTGGTATTGATCAGCATTGTAGAGTTGTTCAAATTTAGCAGCTGTAGTTTTGGAAGCTATTGTCTCGTTCTGGCTTTGAGCAGGTAAACAAATTAGTAAAATCGATAGGATTAATAGGTTTTTCATTATGGTTGTGAGTTTATTGTATAATTGATGGTGAGGAGTTTATCCTGTAGTAGTTGATTTATGCTAAATTATAATTTTTACTGTTTCAAGCTTGTAACTGTTTGTTTTATTTTCAAAAAAGCAATTGCGAGCATGCAAGCCCTTACCTCAGATATAAAATGAGCTGTTGCAAGTATGCAGTAGCTTTTTTCAATTTTAAAAAGACATGTTACGCGTTTGAAATGCAATATTATAGTAAAAAATACAGAGCTAATTTTTGGGGTATGAGAATATAATTGTTTGGGGATGTTTGATACTGCATAAAAGTTAGGTTGATAAACGTTCTGAAAAGACCATTAACCCCCAGTTGGTAATCGTTTGACCATAAAACAAAAGAGGAAGCCCTCAATCAGGACTTCCTCTTTACAGTACAGTAATAGAAAATATTATATAGTTATACTACTTTCACATTAACAGCGTTCAAGCCTTTACGACCTTCTTGTAAATCGAACTCTACGGTATCTCCTTCACGGATTTCATCAACTAATCCAGAAGCGTGTACAAAGTGTTCTTTACCATTTTCATCAGAGATAAAGCCGAAGCCTTTTGACTCATTGAAGAATTTTACTTTTCCTTTACTCATTTTATATCAATTGTAAATGTATAAGGATGCAAACATACGCCAATTATTTGACTTTCAGTATTTTTTTGGGGATAAGTTTAAATTAGTTTTTCTTTCTTTTATAAGAAAGGCTTATTGCCCTTATTTTTTTAACTCTTCCTTTAGATATTTAGCCGTATAGCTTTTTCTGTTTTTTGCTACTTGCTCTGGTGTTCCGGCACAGATCAGTTTGCCACCAAAGCGGCCGCCATCGGGACCAATATCAATCACATGGTCGGCTACTTTAATCACATCCAGATTGTGTTCAATTACCAATACGGTGTTGCCTTTGGCTACCAGGCGATGCAGTACATCCAGTAAAACACGTATGTCTTCAAAGTGCAAACCTGTGGTTGGTTCATCCAGTATGTAAATGGTTTTACCGGTGTCGCGCTTGGCCAGTTCGGCTGCCAGTTTTACCCGCTGGCTTTCTCCACCGGAAAGTGTCGTAGATGGTTGTCCGAGTGTGATGTATCCCAGGCCAACATCCTGCAGGGTCTTAAGTATCTTCGATAGTTTCGGAATGTGTTGGAAGAATTCAACCGACTGGTTGATGGTCATGTCCAGCACATCGCTGATGGATTTTCCTTTATAACGCACTTCGCAGGTTTCGCGGTTGTAGCGTCGGCCTCCACAATCCGGGCATTCCACCATCACATCAGGCAGGAAGTTCATTTCGATTACCTGTACGCCACCACCTTTACAGGTTTCGCAACGTCCGCCAGCCACGTTAAAGGAGAAGCGGCCGGGTTTGTAGGCGCGTATTTTCGATTCGGGTAACTCGGCAAAAAGCTTGCGTATCTCGTCAAATATTTTGGTGTAGGTGGCCGGGTTGGAGCGTGGTGTTCGTCCCAATGGCTTTTGATCCACATCCACCACCTTATCAATGTGTTCGAGTCCTTCCACCTTTTTAAACGGCAGGGGATCTTTTACGGCGTTGTAGAAGTGTTGGTTCAGGATGGGGTAGAGGGTTTCGTTAACAAGTGTTGACTTGCCACTACCCGAAACACCCGTAACGCAAATCAGTTTTCCCAGAGGAAATTCCACACTTACATTCTGCAGGTTGTGGCCCGAAGCACCTGTAATTTTAAGCACTTTGCTGTTGCCTTCGCGTCGTTCTTTGGGTACAGCAATTTTCTTTTTACCCGTCAGGTAATCGGCCGTTAAGGAGTTGCTTTGCAGTATCTGCATAGGGGTGCCATGGGCTACAATTTCGCCACCATGGCGTCCGGCATGGGGGCCCATGTCCACCACATAATCGGCAGCCATCATCATGTCGTGGTCGTGTTCTACTACCAACACGCTGTTACCCGTATCGCGCAACTGACTAAGCGAATCGATCAAACGGTGGTTGTCGCGCTGGTGAAGCCCGATGCTTGGTTCATCAAGAATGTAAAGCACATTAACCAGCTGCGATCCAATTTGTGTAGCCAGACGAATCCGTTGGCTCTCACCACCCGATAGAGTCATGGCACTGCGGTTGAGTGAGAGGTATTCCAGACCAACATTGATCAGGAAACCCAAACGATTACGAATTTCTTTGAGTACTTCGTAGCCGATGGTTTTTTGCTTCTCGCTCATGCGATCTTCCAACCCCTGGAACCATTCGTGCAAAAGACCCAGGTCCATGTCGGCCAATTCGGCAATGTTTTTATCGTCTATTTTAAAATGCAGTGCTTCACGATTCAGGCGTTGACCGTTACACTCGCTACAGCTGGAGTTTTTAATAAACTGATTGGCCCATTTGCGCGCCTTCATGGAAGTGTCGTTATCCTGTTGTTCCAATATGTACTTGATAACACCTTCGAAACTCAGATAGTAATTCGATGAAGAGCCAAGTGGCGTGTTTTTAAGCGTCAGAGGTTCACTGGAGCCATGTAAAATGGTATCCATAGCCTCTTCCGGTATATTTTTGATGGCTGTATTCAGGGTGAATCCATATTTCTCGGCGATGGCTTCAATCTGCCAGAATATCAGGTTGTTTTTATATTTTCCCAATGGGGCAATTCCTCCCTTTTTAATGGTTGAACTGGCATCGGGCACAATCTTATCAAAATCAACTTCATCCACTGTGCCCAATCCTTTACACTTCGGACAGGCTCCCTGCGGCGAGTTAAACGAGAAGGAGTGAGGGGCAGGTTCGTTGTAGGAAATACCAGAACTGGGACACATCAGCTGACGGCTGTAAAAACGCTGTTCGTCCGTTTCTTTGTCAACCAGCATCATAATGCCTTTGCCATGTTGCATAGCCAGGCGGATGCTTTCCTTTAGGCGTTTACTGTCTTTTTTAGCTACGGCCACACGATCAACCACCATTTCAATAAAATGGGTTTTATAGCGATCTACCTTCATGCCATGCACTACCTCTTTTATCTCTCCGTCGATACGCACATGTAGAAAGCCTTTCTTGCGAATTTGCTCAAATAGTTCCTTGTAATGACCTTTACGTCCCTTAACCAAAGGGGCGGCAATGTATACTTTTCGTCCGTTGAATTGGTCCAATATTAAGTCCAGAATCTGATCGTCGGTATACTTGACCATTTTTTCCCCTGTTTGGTAGGAGAAGGCCTCTCCGGCACGAGCATAAAACAGGCGCAGGAAATCGTATATCTCAGTGATGGTGCCAACCGTTGAACGAGGGTTCTTACCTGTCGTTTTTTGTTCGATGGAAATCACCGGACTCAGGCCGGTAATCTTGTCCACATCGGGGCGCTCCATGTTACCCAAAAACTGCCTGGCATAAGCCGAGAATGTTTCGATGTAACGACGCTGTCCTTCGGCATAAATGGTGTCGAAGGCCAAAGACGATTTACCACTACCACTTAAGCCGGTTACCACCACCAATTTATTTCGCGGAATAGTTACATCAATGTTCTGTAGATTGTGTACACGGGCACCGTATACATCTATTTGCTCGCTTTCATTTATCTGCTCAGAGGCAAGGGTACTTGTATCTTTCACTTTCATCAACTTAAGAACAAGCAAAGATAATTATTAGTTCGAATCAGATGATTTAAGGAGTAGGAAGAATTAAGATGCGAAATATAAGGTGCAGGGTAAAAGACTAAACACAAATCATAAAACTCTGAACTTTAATTCCAAAACCCTGAATCTAAAACTCAATACATTATTCAGGTAAACTATCTTTTTTTGCTTCAGCCGGTTTGTTAATTATTTCTTCGGCGTGCTTGGGCAATTTAAGCGTGTATGTTTTTTTATTTGAATTAGTCAGGTAAGCTTCGCGTAACCACGGATTAAGATCTTTTAATTCTTTGTAGGTGGTACCATATTTTTGCGCAAATGTTGCAAAGTTTTTAACTCCTGATTTAATGTCGTAGTCAATCACATCAATGGTTGGGTATAAATCTTCTGCTTTTACATGGAATCCATAATGTTCGGGTCTGGAAAGAATTTCCTTAATGGCCAGTATGCGGTATACGTAACGACCAGTTTCTTCGCCCAGCAACAAATCGTAGTAGCTATCTACCTTTTGTCGGTCCAATTGACGGTTAACTCCTGTACGACCGGCATTATAGGCTGCAGCAGCCAAGGTCCAGCTACCATAATGTTCCTGCATTTTTTTGAGGTATTTACAGGCAGCAATAGTCGATTTCTCGATGTGGTAACGTTCGTCTACCTCTTTGCTTACTTCCAGGCCATATTCGCGGGCTGTGGTACGCATAAACTGCCATAATCCAACTGCTCCGGCTGGCGATTTGGCACGCGGCATAAAGCTACTTTCAATTAATGATAAGTACTTGAAATCATCGGGAACACCCTGTTCTTTCAGGATTGGCTCGATGATTGGAAAATAGCGGTTGGCACGCTTGATAAACAAAATCGTTTGTGATTGCCAGTAAGTGTTAACCAGCAGTTCGCGGTCAAAACTCTCTTTTACATCCATACGTTTAATTGGCGCTTCTTCTCCGGCAAAATTGATGGAAAGAGGAATGTCGAGAGAGGAAATAGCATAGCTACTCTCTTTGTTAATTGTGTTACCTGATTGGGTAACCGGTTCCGACGAATGTATAAATAATTGTGATACCAAAACTATGGCAACAACAGCAACGGATACAGATAATAATTTCGTATAAAAGCTCACTTTCATAATCTCACTCTTTTTCAACTTTCACCAAACGACACCAAAAATAATTTTTCAGTTCTTTAAACCAAAAAACGTGCCGCATTACTTATCAACACTTCGAACTTTTAAAAATGTGGCGGGTGTAAAAGTAGTACGCACAACTTTAAAAAATGTTCGAAAAAAAGAGCCCATTTAGAGCTCTTTCAGGGAATTAGAAATAAAATTCAATCAGTTTCTTAGTTAATAAGCGATTCCGGATCGACATAATGACCATCTTTTTTTATCTCGAGATGCAAATGTGGTCCGGTAGAAATCCCGCTGCTGCCCAGTAATCCGATTACATCGCCCTGTTTTACTTTTTGTCCCTCTTTTACTTTGTAGGCATTGAGTTGTGAGTACAAGGAGGAATAACCATTTTCATGATCGACGATAACGAATCGTCCATGCCCTTTGCCTACTTCAAAGTTAAGGTTCACTTTTCGAACTACACCATCGCCAATAGCCATAACTTTGGTATTTAGAGGTGCCACATAATCTACTCCATTATGCATCTTCATTTTTTTGCTAATGGGGTGTTTTCGCATACCAAAACCTGAGGAAACTTTATTTAAATCTTCCTTTCTGATAGGGGAGTGGAATAGAGACTCGTCGTTTGACTTATTGCTTACATGCTTTGAAGGAGCAATAACAATTTGTATTGGATAGGCTTTTTCAATTTCCATTTTTTGCTCAACACTGCAATTGGAAAATGATGTGTTAAAACTTTCTTTAGCCATTGTATTACGTAAATCAGTAATTGCTGAATTGACTTCAGTTAAAACCAGGTTGGCTAAATCGTAGGATGTGTCAACATCTTTTTTTAAGAAGATAACAGGGGAATTGCCATTAATTGGTTTTGTTGAACTCATAAAACTTTTAACGCTGCTTTTTACTGCTTTAACATTGCCAGGATTACCATTTACCAACATTTGTCCTTTAGCATTAATAAGTATTGGTAAAACATTATTCTGTTTAAGTGCTGCCTTTTCATTTATAGTGACTAAAGAACTGGCGTTATTTTGCTTATACATGTCGACAATAATAGTATTATGTGCTCTGTTGTCACTTGGCCATGCATAATTCTTTTCGTTTGAATGTGTTATTGTGTTTTGGCTTATTGTTGCTGAACCAAATATGATTAAAAGTGCAACAATGAAAGGTAAAGCTACTAATAAGCGTTTAACTGGATTTGATTTATAATTTGCCATTTTAATTCGTTTTTTGATGAGTTTATAACTGAAAGGACTCATCAGAGGCGAATAATGGTTGTGCGATGCCTGTTGCAAAACCAAATTAAAGTAGTCCTTTAGTGGGCTATTTTGAGTTGCATCGGCATCCGCCTGAAATTCATGCACCTCTTCTAAAGCCTTTCGGTATAGGTAAATAAAGGGATTCATCCAAAAGATAATCAACAAAACCTCCATAAACATGCGGTCGAGCGAGTGTTTGTGTCGCAGGTGACTTAGTTCGTGATCGATGATGCTGTTTCCATTGGGCGAATGCCAAACATTTTGGGAAATGAAGATATAACGAAAGAAAGAAAAAGTGTAATGCTGGTTGAAAAGTACCAGCGTAAATTTCTTGTGATTTATTTTTTCATTGGCACGAATGGTTTTCCAAAGATGAATAATGTTTTTGAGAAATCTGAATAAGAAAGCAAATGACACCATTACCAATGGTATTAACCACCAATATTCTTTAGCAGGAGCGAGGCTTGTGGCAACTTCGTTGTTGATCATAGGCTCTTCCATAAAAGTAAATTGGTTAACCGTAGTATGAATGGCATTTATTATAGTAGTAGGTTCACTGGTATAAGTCGTCAGATCTATTTTAATAAATGGGAATAGATAAGCGAATACAACACTTGTCAGTAAATACATCCGGCTGAGTGTAAAAAATGACTCATTGCGCAATGTCAGGTGGTAAATCAGGTAAAATATACCTGAAACCACTGAGCTTTTTATAAGGTAGCCAAGGAGTACATCCATTACTCTTGCTTTTTAGATATTTGCTGATCAATCAATGACTTTAATTCTTCCAATTCAGAAACAGAGAGTTCGCTTTCTTTTGTAAAGAAGGATGCGAATTGTTTGGGTGAATTATTGAAAAAGTTCTGTACCAAAGTTGACATATACCTTTTAGTATATTCACTTTTTTTAACCAAAGGAAAATACTCATTAACCTTGCCGTAAGTATTAAAGCCAATGGCTTTCTTCTTAACCAAAACCCTTACAACAGTTGATATTGTGGTATAGGCCGGGCGAGGCTCGGGGTATTGTTCTATTATATCTTTCAGAAACCCTTTTTCAATGTTCCACAGGTATTGCATTACCTGCTCTTCTGCTTTCGTTAATTCAATCATTTCCCAAATGTTTGCTACAAACATATGACTATAAATATAGTCAGCAAATTATTTTGATAGTTTTATGACTATTTATATAGTTATCGAAAAATTTAACTTGTTTTTGATTGGCTAAAGGCCTAGATTGCATCCGTGATGAAGCTTAGTTTGTCAGTGCTTAATTTATTTAATACTTTAAAGGTCAATAATAAGCAGATATGTCAATTCAACATCAAGATGTAAACACGGTTATTAAGGCAGCTTTGGAGCCTGCTGTTGCTTTTGATAAAAGCAGTTTTGATGTTGTGTTGATGAATGACATTGCTGTGCGTTTTTTCAATTTCGAAGAGGGTCAACAATATTCCTTACGGCAATTTTGTACGCGGGCCGATAAGTTTAACGAGCAGGCGGCGGCAGAGCTGATTCAGCTATTGCAGCCCAATGAACCAATTTTGGTTCATTGGCCGGTTCGCTTAGGTAAAATTCGATGGTTATCGGCTCATATGCAATTGTTAGTTGAGAAGGGGCGACAATTGGTGATTGTTATATTTCGGGATAATACCCTGGCTAAAGAAAGCTTACAGAAACTCGATAACATGATTGCCTATCGGGATATGCTTGATAAACTTTTGGCATATAATACCAATGTTAATGTCGATGAAATTCCCGAAATTATCGATCAATCTCTTATGATGGTTGGTAATTATTTTGAATGCGACCGGAGTTATGTGTTTGAATACAGCCGCGACCTCAAGTATAAAAGCAACATCAATGAATGGTGTGCGCCGATTGTGGAGCCATACATTAGTCAACTTCAGGATATCCCGATAAACTCATTTCCTTATTTGAAAGAGCGGTTGCTTAAAATGGAACTGGTTTGTCTGGATGATATTAATGAGTTGCCCAAAAGTGCCATTGAAGAGCGTGAGGAATTTGCCAAGGAAGGGATCCAATCTATCTTACTCATTCCTTTTAGTGAAGGCGATGTACCACTTGGTTTTATCGGCCTGGACCATGTTCATATGCAAAAGCATTGGACAAAGAGTGAAGTGTCAAACCTTAAACTATTGGCCCGAACCTTTGCCAATCTTATTGTTCGTGTTCGCAATGAACAGCTAATAAAGGATAATCGTAATATGTATCAGGCCTTGCTCGATGAGGCAAATGATAGCATTGGGATATTTAAGAATGGCATATGTATTGATACCAATGCCAAGGCAGCTAAGGAAATGCGTACCTTAAGTAAGAGCATTATAGGCAAAAGCGTCGTAGAGTTGTCGGCAATGGTGCAACCGGATGGTAAGTCGCCCACTTATGCCAATGTCTATATCAATGAAGCTGAGAAAGGTTATCCGCAAATTTTTGAGTGGCGGCTAAGGCGATTTGACGGAACTGAGTTTGATACGGAAATTAGTCTGAATAGTATCAAGCGGGGTGATGAGCGATTGGTTATTGCCATTTTCAGAGATGTGAGCGATCATAAAAAAAAGGTGAGTACCTTGATGCATAGCCAGCGAATTCTGAAAAAAGAGATTGATACGATGGTGCATCCCTTGGATGATAGTAGTCAATTGGCACTGCTGGATGTATTCGAGTTGGATCAGCTTCAAAAAATGCAGGATGCATTTGCTTTTGCAACTGGAATTTCTTCTTTGATCACCGATATAGAAGGGCAGCCGATTACCACTGTATCATTTTCCAATAAGATTTGTACGAAGGTGCGCTCAACAGCTGCAGGGCAGAAGATGTGCATCGAAAGTGGCAAGCAGTTGGGTGAAATGGCTAAGAAGCTTTTAAAACCAGTATCCAGCCCTTGTTTATCATGTGGTTTTATTGATGCGGCAGCACCCATTATTGTCGATGGACATCACATTGGTAACTGGTTGATCGGGCAGATGCGACCCGAAGATTTGAACATTAAACATCTAATCGAGTATACTTCCGGGTTGGGGCTTAACAAGGAAGAGATTATTGATGATTTTAAAGACCTTACCCAAGTGGCACCCGATCATTTCGAGAAGATTCTTAATCTGCTTAGTGTGTTAACAGTGGAGCTTTCAACCCTTGGGTATAAAAATCTGAAGCTAGCCAAAACCATTCATGAGCACGTTCAGTTGGAAAAAAAGCTGCGCGATGCAAAGCAAAATGCAGAAGAAAGTGACCGCTTAAAGTCGGCATTTTTGGCAAATCTATCACATGAGATACGAACGCCGATGAATGGCATTGTTGGCTTTTCAGAGCTTTTGCAATACGATGGATTAACGCCGGATGATCGCCGCGATTATGTACGATTGATTCATCAAAGCTCCAGTCAGTTGTTGAATATTATCAATGATATCATCGATATTTCAAAAATTGAATCGGGACAGATAGATGTTCGCCCGGGTTATTTCGATATGGTGCATTTGGTCAATGACCTGCAGGACTTTTTTATGGAGATGGCCAGGCTGAAAGGTGTTGATTTAGTTACAGAAACGAATGACCATGTTGAATTTGAGATTTTTTCTGATGAGGTAAAGCTTAAGCAGGTACTAACCAATCTGATTTCGAATGCCATTAAGTTTACAGCTAAAGGCGAAATTGTTTTTGGCTACCAGGTGGTTGACAATCAGGCTATCGAAGTATTTGTGCAGGACTCGGGCATTGGTATTGATGCTGATGATGTTGATTTTATTTTTGATCGTTTCTGGCAGGCTAAAGATTCTGATGTAAAGAAAGGTGGTACAGGACTTGGCTTGGCGATTACAAAGGCCTATGTCGAATTACTTGGTGGTCATGTGGAAGTGGAGTCAGAAAGGGATAAAGGAACACGCTTTAGTTTTGTTATTCCGCGAACATTAAAATAAAAAAAAGAGAAGCTCAAACTGAACTTCTCTTTCTATATGGTAGGTGAATTTTTCTTTACACAATACCTGCAAATCCCATAAATGCCAAGGCTAAAAGACCTGCAACAACCAATGCTATTGGCGTGCCTTTCATACCTTTGGGAATATCCATTAGATCCAACTGTTCGCGAATACCAGCAAAAGTGATTAATGCTAATCCGAAACCAATGGCGTGCGACATCGCGAATACAACTGATTTAACAATGTTAGTGTCCTCAAGACCAAGAGCAAGAATAGCTACACCTAAGATTGCACAATTGGTTGTAATCAACGGTAAGAAAACACCTAAGGCCTGATATAATGGAGGACTTACTTTCTTCAAAATAATCTCTACCAATTGTACCAGTGAAGCAATCACCAAGATAAAGGTTATAGTTTGTAGGTATTCTACACCAAATGGTTCTAATACTGCTTTTTGGATGAAGAATGTTACAATAGTCGCAATGACCATTACGAAAGTAACGGCACCTGTCATGCCAATACCAGTTGATATTTTTTTGGATACACCTAAAAACGGACAAATACCAAGAAACTGGCTTAGTACAATGTTGTTAACAAAGATGGCTGATATAACAATTAATATATATTCCATAGTTTAAGCCTCCTTTTTAACGTGGTTAATAAAAGCGATCAGGTATCCCAGTGCAATAAAAGCACCTGGTGCTAAAACAAATACCAGCATACCATAATGTTCAGGGAATATGGCTACACCAAACATTTTACCACTACCCAAAATTTCACGGATAGCACCCAAAATAGTTAGAGCCATTGCAAAACCAAGTCCCATTCCTAATCCATCAATTATTGAAGAGATAAGGTTGTTTTTTGAAGCAAAAGCTTCCGCACGACCAAGTACCAGGCAGTTTACTACAATCAAAGGAATAAATAATCCCAATGACTCAAATAAAGCAGGTACGTACGCTTGCATGGTCATTTCCACAATGGTAACGAAAGTGGCAATTACCACAATAAATGAAGGAATTCGTACCTTATCAGGAATAAAGTCCTTGATTAGCGCAACCACAAGGTTAGACATAACCAACACAAAAGTTGTTGCTAATCCCATTCCCAAGCCATTCAAAGCTGATGAGGTAACACCAAGGGTGGGGCACATACCCAGAAGAAGCGTAAATACGGCATTCTCCTTAAAAAATCCTTTAGTAAAATTATTTAACTGATTCATTCTGCACCTCCTTCCTCAGACGAGGTATTTACAGCAACCGACAGGCTGCTTTGGTTTTCTTTAAAAACTTTGTATGCAATATCCACTGCATCCAGAAAAGCTCTTGAACTAATCGTTGCTGCAGTAATTGCATCTACTTCACCGTTGTCTTTAGAAACAGTTAACTTATTTTTCTCAGGATGTTTCCCTATAATGCTTCTGTTTCCACCACCTGAACCTGGTTTAATACCAAACAACCATTGCATTACTGACTGTTTAGGCTCTGCTTCATCAGCTTTGGCTTCACTGGCTTGTTTAAACCAATCGGCCATTTTCGTACCTAACCCCGGAGTCTCTTTGTGTTCCAGCACCTGGTAGTTAAAAATGCTTCCATCGGGTTTAAATCCTACCATAATTTTAACGTTGCCGCTAAATCCTTTACTTGAAGTTGCTTCTATTGCGATGCCAACAAGTTCACCATTCTTTGTTGCTTTAAAAAGGTTGGTTGTTGTTACCAAATCATCTTTTTTAACTTCGTCAAATTCTGGTAATACTACCTTGATGGCTGTTTCTTGTTTAGCAGCTTTTGCTGCATCAATAGGACCTTTGGTAAGTTTATAAACAAAACCTAAAGATCCCCCTGCTATACAAGTGATGATCAGCAGGGTTAAAACCATATTTTTAAGCGTTGATTCTGTTTTTGCCATGATTTTTATTTTTCCTGCGTTAGGCTTTAGCTGGTTTTACAACTTCGCCAAAGCGTTTAGGTTTCACATATTTGTCAATAAGAGGAACAAATCCATTCATGATTAAGATGGCGAACGAAACACCTTCTGGATAAGCACCAAACACACGAATCACCACCGTGATTACACCGATACCCACACCATAAATTATCATGCCTTTAGTTGCCATCGGTGAGGTAACATAATCTGTGGCCATAAAGATGGCTCCAAGCATCAAGCCACCTGTGAATAGGTGGAATATTGGACTTGCCATTCTAAAAGGTTCTAACTGATTCGTGGCTTTCGACATGTATTCTATAACCGGAATCTTAACGCCAATGGTATTGTAAATTTCACTACTACCTTCAGCACTGAAAAGCCATAAAGCACCTGTGAATACAAACACTGAACCAATAACTGCAACTGGGATGTGCCAGGTTATGATTTTGCGTATCAGCATAAAAATCAGGCCGATAAGTAATGCAATAGCAGCAACCTCTCCTGCTGAACCTCCCATGTTTCCAACAAACAGTTGGGTGACAGATGGTATTTGATCCATTAAAGAACTGATGGAATCACCATTTGCAAACCCTTCCTTCATGATTGAAAGAGGCGTTGCACCCGTTTTGGCATCAATATATTGCATCTGAAACACAGGCTTTGGCCATGAAGTCATTTGCACAGGGTAGGCTATTAATAAGAATACTCGCCCAACTAATGCCGGATTAAAAGGGTTATTACCCAATCCACCAAATGACATTTTACCAAATCCAATTGCAATAAGACTACCCAGTATAATTAAGGCAATTGGAAAGTTAGTCGGAAGATTAAATGCTAATAACAGTCCGGTTAAAGCGGCCGAACCATCCAATACGGTAGATTCATTTTTTAACAGGAACTTTTGAATGGCCCACTCAAAAAATACGCACGACAATATTGCAGTAATTGTAACTATTAATGCGCCTAGGCCGAAATAGTACAAAGAGGCTGCCAGTGCCGGAACCAGGGCTATAATCACCCCATACATGTTTTTCTTCACAGAGTCGCCACTGTGCACATGCGGGGATGGTGATACGGTTAACCTATTCATTTTATTTAATTTTGTTATTTCTAGTTTGTTTAAAAGTGATTAAGTCATGTAAATCACTTCTGCCTACTGGCTAATAACTAACCAGCTAATTTACTTCGTTCTGCTTCGCATGATACGTCCTACATTACCTTTTCCTAAGCGGATGTAATCGAGCAATGGACGACCAGCCGGACAAGTGTAACTACATGATCCACATTCAATACAGTCCATGATTTTTTCCTCTTCAGCTCTGTCCCAGATGGCTTTATCGGAAACAGTGCTTAATAAATAAGGAGACAAGCCCATTGGACAAACAGAAACACACTTCGAACAGCGGATACAGGCTTCCATTTTTGGTCGTTTGGCAATTTCCTGAGGCATAATCAATACACCCGAGCTGCCTTTGGTAATAGGCACCTCTGTTGATGTAAGCGCTTTACCCATCATCGGACCACCACCAACTACTTTACCCGTATCTTCCGGTAATCCACCTGCTGCATCAATTAATTGGTTAAGCGGCGTTCCAACACGTGTTAAGAAGTTAGATGGATTTTTTACGGATTTACCGGTTACTGTTACCACTCGTTCGAACAAGGGTTTGTTTTTCTGAATAGCTTCATAAACGGCTAATGTCGTACCCACATTCTGAACAACAGCACCTACTTCAATCGGTAATTTGCCCGATGGAATCTGACGGTCGATACAAGCATCGATTAGCTGTTTTTCGCCTCCTTGCGGATATTGTACTTTTAATGACTGAATAGTAATACCGGCATAGTTTTTAGCCAATTCACTCATGTGCTTAATGGCATCCGGCTTGTTGTTTTCAATACCAATGATGGCCTTATCAACTTTAAGGGCTTTCATTAATATCTGTGTACCAACCATTATTTCATCGCCTTTTTCCATCATTAACTGATGGTCGGCAGTGAGGTATGGCTCACACTCAACACCATTTAATATTAATACATCACAGGTTTTTCCCGGAGGCACAGAAAGCTTAACATGAGCCGGGAAGGTAGCTCCACCAAGTCCTACAATACCAGCTTCGCCAACTTTCTTGATAATATCTTCTGGTGAAGCAGTAATATCTTTAACTAATTCTTCTGAGCGGTCAATGCTTTCTTCCCATTCGTCGCCTTCAACCTTAATGATGATGGCTTTGCGCTTGTATCCGCTGGCATCCAGTACGTCGTCGATTTTGAAAACTTTACCTGAAACAGGTGAATGGATGTTGGCCGATACAAAACCGGTTGATTTAGCAATTAACTGACCCACTTTTACTTCGTCGCCTTTTGCAACAACAGGCTCTGAAGGTGCTCCAATATGTTGGGCAATAGGAACCGAAACTTGCTCGGGAACGGGCAAGACCTCAATCTTTTGGCCGGCTGAGAATTTGTTTTCTGCCGGGTGAACCCCTCCTAATGAGAATGTTTTTAACACGATTGGTCCTCCTATTTTATAATGTTTTTAATTCTTTTAATTCATTCAGGGCTATTTGCCTCTAGCTATTTATGTCTTCGGACTCCGGTCTTCGGACGCCATACTTTGTCTTTACTCTGCTTTCTCTACAACTGGTTTTTCCACCTTAGGTTTTGGAGGTGGGAAGTTAACCATGTGAATAGCATTGGTCGGACATTCGGCTACACATTTACGACACAGTTTACACTTGTTGTAATCGATGTAAGCCAGGTTGTTTTCAACTGTAATGGCATCGAAAGGACAGATTTTCTGACACTTCTTACAGCCAATACAAGCTGCTGAACACGCCTTTTTAGCAGCAGAACCTTTGTCGGTATTAATACAAGAAACGAAGATACGACGGCTCTTAGGACCTTTCTTGCGAAGCTCAATGATGTTTTTAGGACATGCATCCACACAAGCACCACACGACACACAGTTATCTTCCTTAATAACCGGAAGGCCTGTTTCTTCATCCATGTACATGGCATCGAAAGCACAAGCGTCAACACATTCGCCTAAACCAAGGCAGCCATTTGAACAACCTGTATCACCACCATATAGTGAAGAAGCGATGCTACAAGAACTGGCTCCATCGTATTCGGTAATACGCGGACGATTTTCGCAAGTACCGTTGCATCGAACCACAGCTACCATTGGATCGGCCGCTGCAACTTCTTTACCTAAAATAGCCGCTGCGGCACTCATGGTATCGGCCCCGCCAACCGGACAGTTAAGGTCAGAAATATCATCGGACTTAACCATAGCTTCCGCAAAAGCTCTACATCCTGGAAATCCACAACCACCGCAATTAGCCGCTGGCAATACCTCTTCAACCTGATCAATTCGAGGATCTTCAAAAACCTTGAATTTTTGTGCAACAAAGTACAGTATGATAGCGGCCGCAGCCCCTAACACACCTAACGAGATAATAGTTATCAGAACAACATTCATATTTAGTTGATTTGATGTTTTATAGTAAATGAAAAAGTTCTTTTAAGTTTATCCTTTAAAAGATAGATGATGAAATAATACGGCAGTAATATGGCCAACGATACGCCACCTGCCAACAATTCATCGTTACTTAGGTAATAAGTTGTAACCAATCCTGCTAAAATCAGAAGAATAGGATAGATGTAGGCTAATAAGACAGCCTTCGGAGCCAGCGATTTTTTGCCCAAAAGCATCACTTTTTGTCCGGGTTTAAAATCACTATCAATTTGATAGATGTCGATGAGTTTATCCTGTAAATCAGCCGCTGTACACGAACCTTTGGCATGACACGATGCACATGCTGATTCGTTGACAATTCTAACTTTGACGAGCTGTGTAGATACCTCTTCTACAATGCCTTCGTGCTCTATGTAATCTCTGTCTGCCATATACGTAGGGTCACAAATGTAACGAAGTAATGGAATTGTTGTAACTAACACAAGGTATTTGTATTTAGAATGAATTAAAATAAGCTGGCTTGCTTATGGTTAATTAGCTAAACACAAGTTATATTGCAGCGAATGTAGTGTAATTGGTTGGGCTTAAAAGTATTATAAAGAAAAAAATCTCTAATCAAATAAAGAAAATTGTCTTGAATTAGTCGACCGATTCTGGTAAAAGTTCAAATGTTACCAGATAAGCACAATGATCAGACGTAAAGGTATTGGCAATAACTTTCTTGTTAATAACTTTCCATCGATTGGCCGGCCCGTTCATTATGTAATCGATTTTGATCGATGGTTTGTCAGAAGGATAAGTAGGGGCTGGATTAATTTTGTCATAACTGGCATTCCAAAAGGATTCAATGGTGTTGATTGGTGCACTTCCCGGAATATCGTTTAAATCGCCGGCAAAAATAGCGGGGTGTTTAATTGTTTTACTTATGCGAACTATTTCTTTTGCTTGCATCAGGCGAGTTGCCTCTTCTTCTTTGTGATCCAGGTGAGTGGCCATAAAAACAATGGTGTCTTTCGATGGCAAAACTGTTTTAATTGAAAGAGCAGCTCTGGGTTCGTCGCCTTTTTGATAAGGTAAAGCATGATTGAATGAAGAAACAATGCTGTGTTTAGAAAGGATGCCAACACCATATTCTCCACCATCGTAATACATGGCTCGTCCAAATAGAGGGATGAGTTTACTGCGCCAGCCGAGTTCTGTTGCTAAGTCATATTTTTGGGCCCGCTGTGTTTTAAAATCAACCTCTTGAAGGGCTACAAAATCGGGATTAGCATTAATAATAACCTTGGCGATGGCATCGAGATCAAAAGTGTTTTGCGTGGTTGCTCCATGAAGGATGTTAAAGGAAAGAACCTTAACGATCGTTTTTTCATGTGGCGTTTGAGCAAGAGTAATGAAGTAAAAGGCTAAAAAAAGGATGGTAGAGATTGACTTTTTCATCTGTATAAATTTTCATTCAATTGTAACAACAAGTCCCGCAAAAGGGCAATGGATCGTTAATCCGCCAACAAGATAGCAATATTAAAGATTACAGAGCAATTGTAAAGCCACCATACAGGTTAAAAGGCATGGCAGGATAATAGTAGCGTGGAGCACTATTGCCAAAGGATGGTGCGTTTATTAATAGCATAGAAGCGTAATGTTTATCCAAAATATTATTGGCTCCCAGGAAGAAATTCCCTTTTATAGAATTGTATTGAAAAGCTTGTGTCAGTTTAGCATTCAAAACGCCAAAATCGGGATATAATTTTTCATTGCCATCACTAAGATATTGCCTCCCCCAGTGCTGATAATTAATTGAAAGCAGCATTTTGTTGATTGTGAAATCCCCTGAGATATAAGTGCTGAACTTAGGAATTCCAGGAAGGTGATTGCCCTTTTGATTGATACCATCGTCAAAAAACTCCTCGAATTTATTGATGGATTGTGAGTGCGAAGCGGTGATTTTAAGCTGGTTGTTGGTGCTTATTTTTATCAACTGACTCAACTGAAGTTCGACACCTTTGTGTTTGGTTTTACCGGCATTAACTCCATAGAATACCTCTTCGTTTTCACGTTTTGTAACCAATAAGTTGTTCATGTTGATCCAATAAAACGTTACTTCCGCATGAGTATTGTTATTGTCGGAGTTGTATCGATAGCCCATATCAAACTGCCAGGCCTCTTCGGGTTCGATGGCCTCATTAAAAGAGCCATCGGGTAATTGGGCTTCTTCAACCGAAGGAGCTGAAACTCCATGACCAGCAGAAGCAAATATGTTTGATCCCGGCCTAAACTCATAATTAATCCCCAGGTGAGGTGACGCAATTGTGGAATACTGATGCCTGTTCAGAGTTTCGCTTATGTTGTTTTTTGAGTTGTAATTTGTCCAGTTAACATTAAGTGCGGCTTGAATCAAGAGTTGCTCTGTGATTTTTGTTTCAGCAAGGAAAAATAAATTAACGTAAGAACGATTGATCGTACTCTTATTTAATAACAAATTCAGGTTATCCTCTTTTACACCAAGGAAGGATAATTTATTCTTTTCATGCATGGCTTCAAAACCAGCTTCCAGTTTAAAATCTTTAAATTGAAGGGTATGTTTATCCCTGATTCCGATGGCCATTTTAGATTCATCCAATCGATTAAACGGGCGCAGTTCATCCAAATCTGAAATCACAGCAAACACGTTGGCCTGGTGATACCAAGGGTGATTAACAGGTGTGATTATCCCAATGTTAAAAATGTGCCGATTCGACTTTTCGTAGCCTTTTATGGCCGCCCATGAGTCGGCTGCCTTTTCCGGATTTGTATAAAAGTCAGTGCTGTCGAGTGAGCTGGGAATGTGTCCGTTCAGGTAACGGTAATTGTACAGGTAATTCAAACGGCTTTTGCCGAGTTGAGACTGGCCTTTTAAGGTGAAATTAAAACGTTTGTATTGACTGTTGTCGCGATATCCCTGGCTTGAAAGGTGGCTGGCCGAAAAAGTTGTTAGGCCATTGTTTTGTTGGTGTTGCGCGGTGATTTGATTAGAGAAGGTTGAATAAGCGGCTGCCTCACTTTTAATCCTTAACCATTGCTCTTTGGAGAAAGATGACCAGGAATCAATCAAGATAACACCACCAAGACCAGCGCCATATAAAGCTGAGGATGGTCCTTTTAGCACTTTAATACCATTGATGTCATTAAAGGCCAGATCTTCGATGGAACTGACACCATCACCGTCGGTTAAAGGAATATCACCCCAATAGGCTTTAATGCGATTGCTATTATATGGCGTGCGCGATCCAATGCCTCTGATAGTGATGCGACTGGTGTTTAAGGCTCCTTGCTGCATCGTCAGGCCTGGCAAACTATTAAGCTGCTGGGACAATAGGTAGGAATTGCCTTTGTTCAGCTGCAAAGAATCCAATAATGAGAGACTTCCGGGCCAGTTGTTAATGGACGAAATTCGTAATGGCGCATTGACAGTAACTTCATTCAAAAATAAACGCTGGTTTTCTGTTGTGTCACCTTTTGAACTGTTTGAATTCTGAGACCAGGCCACAATGGAAAATAAACACAAATAAAGAATACCAATCAAGCGCATTTCTATAGACAATTATTGAGGTACAATTTTCAAAATCTTACCAGGCTTTTCAATGGCTACATAAATAAAGCCATCAGGGCTCATTTCCACATTACGCACCCGGCCAATACCTTCCATCAGTTTTTCCTCGTGAATTACTTTTTCGCCTTGTAATACCACCCGATGCAAATACTCGAAGCGTAAAGATCCGGTCAGGATGTTATTTTTCCAATTGGGATATCGGTCGCCTTTTACGAATGTCATGCCACATGGTGCAATACTTGGCACCCAATAATGCAAGGGCTGTTCCATGCCTGCTTTGGCTGTATCGTTGGTAAATGTGGTGCCGTTGTAGTTAATGCCGAATGAAATGACCGGCCAGCCATAGTTTTTGCCAGCTTCAATGATGTTAATTTCATCACCACCTTTGGGGCCGTGTTCGTCCGTCCAGATGCGCCCCGTTTCAGGATGCATGCACACCCCCTGGGGATTACGATGTCCGAAGGAGTAGATGCTAGGGCTGGCACCTTTGGTGTTAACAAAAGGATTATCTGACGGAATGCGTCCGTCATCGTGAATACGGTGTATCTTGCCACAATCGTTGTCCAATGTTTGTGGGTTTCGGTCGCGATTGCCACGGTCTCCCACTGAGAAATACAAGTAGCCATCGCGATCAAATTCCAGTTTGCAGCCAAAATGATGGCCACGATTGGTTTCGGGCATGGCTTTAAAGATCACTTCATTATCGATTAACTGGTTGTTTTGTAAGCGGACTCGCATGATGCTTGTATTGCCAATGGATTTATCACCTTCGTTAGGTGTTGAATAGGCGATGTAAATCCACCCATTTGTTGCATGTTGCGGGTGAAGCTCCAAATCGAGCATACCTCCCTGACCTTTGGCAAATACTTTAGGTGCATTTTTTACTTTAATCGGTTTTTCACCTGGAGTAACGACCAATAAATCACCACTTCGTTCTGATATTAACAAACGACCATCGGGCAAGAATTCGAGTCCCCATGGAATATCCAGATCATCGACCACCGTAACAACTTTAAAGGCTTGTACTTCACTCTCATATAATTCCCCTTCTTCGGCAGGAGGGGGTGTATTATCCTTCTTTTGTTCAGATAAATCGATTATGTAATCGGCCAGGGCGTTGATCTGATCCTCATTTAAACCATCACTAAATGAAGGCATACCGAATGATACTCTGCCAATTTTGATGCTATTGATTATTTCTTCGCGCGAATCACCGAAGAGCCATTGCCTTTGCACAAAGGACGATTTGTGATCGTTGTGGCAACCAACGCAATAATTGTTGTACAACTGTATGACTTCTTCAGGTGCCTGATTTTTGGATTTGCTATCGTTGCAGTTTACTGCCGTCAGGAATAAGAAGATGCTCGGAAGAATAAGTAATGCGGCCTTTTTCATGATTGTGGTATTGGTATTACAGCCTGAGTTTTGAAATTTTAATCGAATCAGGTTTTATAGTTAATAACAATGACTTAGGCTTTTTGTTAGGGAAGATTTCAGATTTTCAAAGTTGCTATTGGCTCCGACGCTATATAAATCTATTTTTACATGTTAATTAGAATTTAGTCAGTAGTCAGTGGTGAGAGGTGAGTAATGCCAATCAATAGTTGAAAAGGTACACTGAGCTACTGTTAACATCGATAAGCAAAAAGGATATATGAAGATAGCAATAATTGGAACCGGCGGAGTTGGAGGATATTTTGGAGCCCGCTTGGCGCAGGCCGGTAATGATGTCACATTTGTGGCGCGTGGTGAGCATTTAAAGACTATTTTGGATAAAGGTTTAATGGTGAAGAGCATATTGGGAGATGTGCATCTGACCAATGTAAAAGCCATCGATCAGATTGTAAATATTAAGGAAGCCGACCTGGTGATTACGGCTGTAAAAGCCTGGCAGATTAAAGAGATACGTGAGGAGATTAAACAAATTATACATGCAGAGAGCATTGTATTGCCATTGCAGAATGGTGTTTTGGCAGCGGAAGAGTTAGCCGAAGTGATACCTGCCAGACAAATAATGGGCGGTTTGTGCCGTATTTTTAGCATGATTGAAGCTCCTGGAGTGGTGAATCATGTAGGATTTAAGCCCGAAATTGTTTTTGGCGAAAGGGAAGGCGGGCCTACTTCGCGAATGGACCAACTCAGCGAACTTTTCCAAAAAGCTGGTATCGCCTGCAAGGCCTCAAAAGACATTGAAGCAGATGTGTGGAAGAAGTTTATTTTTATCTGCACAAGTGGCCTGTTGGCCGTTACTAAAACAAGCTACGGTGAACTGCGCGAGCTGAAAGAAACCCGGCAGATGATGGTTGCTTTACTTAACGAGATTTATGCGGTCTCGCAGAAAAAGGGGGTGAACATCAAAGCCGATTTTATTGATAAAACCATAGCAGTTATTGATTCAGTAGCTTACGATTCGACATCATCCTTGACTCGTGATGTGTGGGAAGGAAAGCCTTCTGAAATTGAATATCAGAATGGTACTGTTGTGAAAATGGCTGAGAAATACGGTGTTGATGTGCCGGTTAATCGATTTATATACGATTGCATATTGCCAATGGAGCTAAAGGCGAGAGGAACTTTTAAAAGTCATACCAAAGATTAATAGTTTCAGAGCGGTTCGGGAAAGAGGAACCTGGATGCCTTTTGCCTTTACTTTGTAGTAATAAATGTACGATATCGTTAGGAGTAGCGTCTCGCTACCTTGCATTTAATATAGCTTGTTTCGCTGATGCGGTCAAGTGTGTATAAAATACAAGCAATTTAACAAAGAGGCCAGAGGCCTAACGAAAAGAAACGTAGCGAGACGCTATGCTTAACGCGGGTTCTTTAAAGTATACGATTCTTTTGTTGATGTGCTCATTTCGTATATTCATGTGCTCACCGCTCTTGTTCAAGTATACGATTCCATCATCCGAGTGCATATTTCGTCCATCTGAGTGGATTTCGCGCTCTTCCGAGTAGACGATTCCATTGTCAATGTGCATAATTCGTATAGTAAAGTGTATAATGTCAAAATATTTGTCGATATATGAAAGAGACAAAGTAATTTCAGCAGAAGACAACTCTTGCGTGATATATGTGTACTCTCTATAGACAACAATGTACTCTTCATTGATAGATGAATACTCTTTATTGATTGCATCGTACTCCTTACTGTCAACATTGCTCGCCATTGTAAGATGCGCACTCTATGCTGATAGTCTCGTACTGGGAGTAGCGTCTCGCTGCGTCGCATTTAATATAGCTTGTTTCGTTGATGCGGTCAAGTGTATATATAAAACCAAGAAATTTAACAAAGAGGCTAGAGGCCTAACGAAAAGAAATGTAGCGAGACGCTATGCTTAACGCGGGAC
Source organism: Carboxylicivirga sp. (assembly GCA_025210475.1). Taxonomy (GTDB): domain Bacteria; phylum Bacteroidota; class Bacteroidia; order Bacteroidales; family Marinilabiliaceae; genus Carboxylicivirga. The sequence goes on from JAOARW010000029.1 coordinate 76,208, forward strand.
ATATAAAAAACTACGGTGCCTGGCTGATTACCTCGACGTTCTCAATGTACTCAAAGAGCATCCATACGTGTATTTCACTTCTGATAAATCATCCATATTGGAGCTTTGCCAGTGGTAAGAAAAGAACCTGGAGGCCACCAATCCGTTGAAAGGAGCCATTCAATACGACATGCCGGTTAAAGTGAATCATAATGCAGGTTATACTGATGTTATGCTATATAAGCCGATATACGTGAGTGATTGTAGTGGTAGTATTGGTAATGTTGATTATGAGGTGAGTGTGACATGATATAGCGAAAAAGTGTCAGTTGACTGCCATGTTTTAACTGATACTTATGCTTATTTATGTCAAATCTTCAGGATTTGAGCAAAAAAAAGGAGATGGCACACTCATTGTGTTATCTCCTTGCTGTTTTTTTTAGTGCGAGTTGGAGGTTGGCCTCCTCTCTCTTTGCACCGCAAATATAATTAACTAACTCAAACTCTATACATGGCCTGCATACATTTTTTTGATTGTTTAAACTTTGGACGGTGATAGATAATTGAATAAATAAATTTAAAACGAATAATTAATGGAAGCCACAAATATTGTGAATAAAATCTTATCTCACATTAACAAAGATACGGGTAAGTACTATAGTGATTATTACGCAGGAATTGCAGAGGACGCTGAAGATAGATTGTTCTCAGATCATAATGTTGACAAAACCAATGGTTACTGGATTTATTGGCCAGCATCTAATGATGATATTGCACGAGAAGCTGAAAAAATGCTATTGGCAAAAGGTATGAAAGGCGGCCTTGGTGGAGGTAGTCAGGCTACTAAGTTTGTATATTGTTACAGAATAACGAGCAATACTAAAGAATAGAATATGAGTAGTGTATGTACGTATTGTGGTTCATCTCGTAATATACAGGATGACCATATCATTGCACAATCTAAAGGTGGCGTAGCCACAACTGAAGCATGTGCAGCGTGTAACCAAAGTAAAAGCGATAAGCCTTTAATGGAGTGGTTAAGATGGGTTAAGGAGAATGATAGCTATCGTTGGAATAGAATAGTTGACCATAACTATAGAAAGAAGAGTACAATAGCTCAGAAGATCCAAAAGATTAGAGATGAAAACTAATCTTTCAAACTGATATGAAAACAGGCCTGCTTAGTAAGTAGGCCTGTCATTTATCAATTATAATTAAACCTTAGACGAAAGAATAACGACATGACAAACTATGAAGCTACTTATGTAGTAGATTTACAACACAACAAACGCATAACATTTAGCTGCGATGCTAAAGATGGTGATAGAGTTGTTGAATCGGCATATTATGAAATTTTAAAGCGGACAGGTGTTGGTTCTAATCGCATCACTGATTTGGTAGTAAATCAACTTAATACGTTTTAGGATGGAAGAAAGGTATAAAGTAATTACAAAACATGTTGCTACCTGTCATGCAACGGTGGATAAGTTTATTAACCAATATTCCAATTGTTGTAGTGAAGGTTGTGCATATTGTTGCATTCAACCAATCGAAATTGTAGACGTTGAGGAGCTACCAATAACGGACTTCATCGACAATAAAATGGATGACGAAACCAAGCGCAAAGTTCGTATTAATGTAGCAAGTTGGGCTGATTATTTCAATGAGTTTTATAATGATGTTGGAGACCCTGAAGCTGTTAATAAAGCATTTAGAGAGCTTGTAGACAGAGACAAGGTTCCGTGCCCTTTTTTAATTGATAACAAGTGTAGTATTTACCCAGTAAGACCATTAGGGTGTAGAGCTCATGTAATGAGAGATACGCCTAATTTGTGCCGTCAGGATGGATTAAGAGAAGCTCCTGAAGAAATAAAACAAATTAGAGATGCTTTCTTAATGGAGCTGACAAAAATACCACCTACATCATTAAGGTACCTGCCGGTTGCGCTAGCTGTACCTTTGGGATTAGGAATGATTTTTAAACCGCACAGGATACCAAGATTGAGTTAATAAAGCAGGCCTACTGATTGAGTAGGCCTGTTATTTTTTTTCCACATTTTGATTATGAAAAGGTGTACTTTTTGATTTCGCGATTATACAATATTCTATTCTCTATTGACAGAATAGTACTAGATACAGTCAGGGTTGTACTTGCTATTGACAGAAGCATGGTAGGGACAGTTAGAAGGGTGCTTGATAACGCCAGCAGGATACTTTAGACAGTTAGTATCATTCTGGCTCTTGATAAGAACGTACTTGATAATATTACCGATTAGTAATGTTAACGAATGATAGGCTTATTAACCCAGTCAATACAGGTAGTGGCCAATTGTTCGCGTTTTGCATCGTTGTGTATTTCGTGATACATGCCTTCAAACTCAATGTATTGGATTAATTTCGGATTATTAGCAGCTATTTCCCTGCTTGCCAGGTGCGATGTAATTCGGTCTTTACTGCCGTGAAGCAGCAAGGTTGGAACCTTTAGTAAATGGATGTTGTTCATAGCCCATTGACCTTGCCTTATAACACTGTTTAATAAGCGAAAAGATATGCGCCCGTGGTTTAATTCATCTGCATTATAAGCCTGCACTTCAGCCTTTTTGCTGCTAATGTAATTGGTATTCAGGCCACTTTTTATGGTCACATTGGGTATTAAATGACTAATAAGATGAACCAGATGCTTAGTTGGTGCAGACAAATCCTTGCTTAATTTTAGCCATGGTGATGATATAATAACACCCCTATACGGAAAGTTGCGCTGCAACAGGTGATTTAAGGCAATGTTGCCACCCATGCTATGGCCATAAATAAACTTAGGAATCCCGGGGAACAGAGATTCGGCTTTGTCAGTTAATAGGCCAACGTCATCCAATAGCTGTTGGTAGGATTGAATAACTCCCCGTTTGCCATCCGAATGTCCATGACCAACCTGATCGATGCTGATAAAAGCGATGTTGGCTTGTTCAAAAAGTTTGATGTACGAAGTATAACGGGAGCAATGTTCACCAAAGCCATGTATCAATACAATGACGGCTTTGGGTGAATTAGACGATTTCCAACTTTGTGCAAACAACTTCTTACCAGAAACCGATGAAATTGAAAATGTTTCCCGGATCATTCCACTAGTGTATTATATTCTTAGCGGCATCAGCATCCATTAGCCAGTTGGTTTTGTCGGAATCAACCAGTGCTGCCGGATATTGTTTGTAATCACCCTTCTGATTAAGAATTTCATCCACCTTTTCTGCTTTGTTACTGCCTGTTACCAAAAAGAAAATTTGCTGACTGTTGTTAATGACATTGCCCGTTAATGTCACCCGGTTTTGTCCGCTTTCAGGATGTTGAGCCAATTCGCAGATCGACGGGCTATTCCATAATTGTATTTGGTGAGGGAAGATGGAGGCTGTATGCCCGTCGTCGCCCATGCCCAGCAACATTACATCAAATTGTGGCAGTCCATTGACTTTGGGCACATTTTCATCTATTTGTTTGATGTAATCGGCAAGCGCTTCCTCTGGTTTGAGTTCTCCTTTAACTCTGAAAATATTAACACCACGAGTTTTAACATAGTCGAACAAGTATTCGCGGGTCATACCGAAGTTGCTTTCAGGATCATTAGGGGCCACGCATCGCTCATCGCCCCAGAAAAAACGAATCCTGGTCCAGTCAATCGACTTATTGTAATCCCTTGCCAACACTTCAAAAATAGCCTTTGGCGTGCTCCCACCCGAAAGTGCAATATATAACTCCGGTTTTTCCTGACTGGCTTTTAACAATATCTCTCCAAAATGTTGAGCCAAATCTTGCTTGCTTTCGAATATCTTTTGCATGGTGCTTTAGTTAGTTGTTTGAAGTTAGTGGTCAGTAGCTAATAGACAGTAGTAAATAATATTCTTCAGTCTACTGTCTACTGACTAAGTATTACAATTCGCAATAATTACCATCGTTTGCCAGGTTTTTACACGGGTAGCGCCAGGTAATATCATCTTCTTCAATCAGATCATCTGAAACATCGGGGCCCCAGGTGCCTGCCGGATAGCCATGAACAGGAATGTTGTCGTCATTTTTCCAGGCATTTAATATCGGATCAACAAACTTCCAGGCCGCCTCAACAGCATCGCCACGATGATAGAGGGTACTGTCACCCAGCATGCAATCCAATAGCAAGCGTTCGTAGGCACTTGGCAAATAAGTATCAGACAAGTCGCTGTAGTGAAAATCCATATTAACATTTTGTACTTTGAAACCAGCACCCGGAACTTTCATGCCAAATTTCATCAACACCCCTTCATCAGGTTGAATGCGAATCACAAGTTGATTATAATTCTTACAGATCGATTCATCATCGGCAAACAAGTGATGCGGCGTTGCTTTAAAGTGAATAACAATTTCAGTGACCCTGGTAGGTAAAGCTTTACCGCTTCGGATATAGAAAGGCACATCGGCCCAGCGCCAATTGTCAATAAATAGTTTTACGGCGGCAAAAGTTTCGGTACGCGAATCGGCAGCCACTCCCGTTTCCTCACGGTAGCCTTTAACGGCTTGTCCTTTAATCTGCGAGGCGGTGTATTGGCCACGAATGGCATATTGAGCAACTTCCTCTTCTTTGATGGGGCGCAGAGAGTGAAATACCTTTGCAATTTCGTTACGTATATTGGTTGAATCAATTAATGCAGGTGGTTCCATGGCTACCAATCCCACCAGGAGTAAAAGGTGATTTTGAATCATATCGCGCATAGCACCTGAGCCTTCGTAATAACCACCCCGGTTACCTACGCCGATGTTTTCGGCCCCTGTAATTTCCACATGGTGGATGTAGTTGCGGTTCCAAAGGGGCTCGAAAATTCCATTGGAGAAACGCGTTACTAAAAGATTCTGAACCGTTTCTTTGCCCAGGTAATGGTCGATGCGATAAATCTGATCTTCCTTAAAAAACTTAAGTAGTTCTTTATTGAGTTTACGGGCTGTTTTTAAGTCATAACCAAAAGGTTTTTCAACAATCAGTCGTTTAAAACCCATCGACTCTTCGCTTAAGCCTTGTTTGCTTAACTGTTCCGGAATAATCTCATACATATTTGGCGGAGTAGCCATGTAATAGATGAAATTATTATTGGTGCCATATTCTTCGTCCAGCTCCCTAAGCTTTCCTTTTAGTAAACAATATTCATCCGGATCTTTGGTGTCGAATGAGAAATAATGCAGCTTTTCGAGGTACTGATTAAGTTTTTCTTCGCTGTTGGGCTTGTTTAAAGCAAATTGCTTAATGCCATCTTTCATTTTCTCGCGGAAGGCTGTGTTACCCAAATCTGTTCGTCCCAATCCCAATATGGCAAATTTTTCAGGTAACAGATCCTGATCAAAAAGATCGAAAACAGCTGGTACCAGCTTGCGATAGGTAAGATCGCCCGAAGCACCAAAAATGACAAGTATATGGTTTTTAGGTTGAATCATATTTTGCTTAATTTTTACGTAAAAACGGCTCGCAAGATAGCGAACTGGCATAGAAATTAACAAGTGCCATGTGCTGATTGTTTGCCGAAAACAAGAAAGTCTTTAACTTTCAGAAAGAATAAATGATCGATATGAACTCGGGAATTGTTGTAAAAGATAAACTGGAAGCACGCTTATTTAAAGTGTCGCGCTTTAAGGAAATGATTAAGCGCACCAAGCCACATAAGCATGATAAGTATTATGAGCTGGTGTTTTTATTTGCCGGTGAAGGGTTTCATAGTATTGAATCGAATCGATATACCATGTCGATGCCCGAGTGTTATTTTTTAAAGCCCGGTCAGCTTCATTTCTGGCAATTTACATCGATTCCCAGAGGTTTTGTGTTATTGTTTAAAGATGAGGTGTTTGATCGGATCCATGATAATCGTTTATTGAATCTCTTAATGCAACTCATGGGACAAGAACGTATCGAAATGCATTCTGTTGACTTTTATGATTCCCTATTGACATTGATGGATAGTGAATTTAAAGCGGAAGCCACTAAAGAAGTGTTAAATGGCTTATTGATGGCTCTTTTTGCAAAACTGGTTGATGATGCCGATATTCTTCAAGCTGAAAAGCAGCATTCCGGCTTATTCGAGCGCTTTAGTCGGCTGCTGGCACACGAAGTTCCCAAATTGAGAAAAGTAAGTGAATTTGCTGATCGACTGCACACAACGCCACAAAATTTGAATCAGCTTTGCAGAAAGGTGCAAAATTTAAGCGCCAGTGAGGTTATTAATCAACAATTAATATTGGAGGCCAAAAGGTACATCTTGCATACCGATTATACCGTTTCGCAAATAGCTGAATTTTTATATTTCTCCGATGATTCAAACTTTGTTAAGTTCTTTAAAAAGCACACTGATTTAACGCCACGCCAATATCGCGAACAGTATTTTCATTAGTACCATTTTTACACTTTTATGCACCATGAGAATGGTGGGTTGGTCCTGTAATTTTGTTGTATCAACATTAAACAATAGAAATTATGGACATTCTAATTATTTCATTAATCACTTTTGTAACCGCCATCCTGACGTTTTTCTCAGGCTTTGGTTTAGGAACGATTCTGGCGCCGGTGTTTGCTTTGTTTTTTCCTATAGATATTGCCATTGCTTTAACTGGTGTGGTTCATTTTACAAACAATGTTTTTAAAATTACATTGGTAGGGCGTAATACCAACTTTAAAGTATTGGCACGTTTTGGAATACCCGCTATTATTGCGGCTTTTGGCGGTGCCTGGTTGCTTATGCAAATTGCAGATTTATCAGGCATTTATGAATATTCCATGTGGGGCAACCTGTATGTTATATCGCCTGTAAAGTTAATCATCGGACTTTTGTTAATCGGTTTTTCAGTTATTGAAGTATTGCCTTCAGCACAAGCTATTCAGTTTGGCAGAGATAAACTAATACTTGGAGGTGTGTTAAGCGGATTCTTTGGAGGCCTAACCGGAATACAAGGAGCATTACGAACGGCTTTCCTTATGAAGAGTGGATTGTCGAAAGAAGCCTTTATTGCAACGGGAGTTGTTATTGCCAGTTTGGTTGACTTTACCAGGTTGACGGTTTATGCCTCTCGATTTACCTCGGCCCATATGCAGGAAAATATACTCTTGTTAGTTTCTGCAACACTGGCTGCAATTGCAGGAGCTATACTAGGTAAGAAATTGCTTAAAAAAGTAACGATGCGTAATATTCAGCTCTTGGTTTCTGTATTTCTGGTTTTGATATCCATCGCTTTAATGATGGGATTGATATAATCAATAGGGCATCCTTATAATAGTAAAAAAGCATTTTACCGATTGGTAAAATGCTTTTTACTTGCAAATATAGTTCTGTTTTAATTGATGTTAATACCAACTCTGAATCCCCAGCGGGCGTAACTGCCATCTTCAAATCCGGCAAACACACCGGCATTCCCTATCAGGAAGATCTGATCGATGCTATAGCCTACTTCCACATAGTTTTTGAAGTTGGGTTGAGTTAGGTAGCTTGTATAAACATTTTCCGTCCACAAGCGATTACTCAATACAGGCAGAAATTTAAGCAGTAGGTAAGGTGTGGTGTAGGAAACATGTGCCTTGGCATACCACTCATTGGTGCTGTATCGGTAATCGTCCAATAGCATAAATGCGTTTTTAAACGATTTAAAATTGACAGGAATCTCCGATGTATTAAAATGGTTAAAGCGCGAAAAATGCATTTGATCGTTGCGTGAGAAATAACCGGCACCAATCTGCCAGTTAAAGGCATTGAAAATACCCCATTCTTTGCTTTGGGATATTTCACCGCGAATCACTTCATAGTCAGAATCACTGTCAAACACATTGCTTAATCCCCGCTGATAATTAACCCGGAAAGTCGGATACTTCGAACCGTAAAGGATTTTTCGTCCTTTGTACATGCGGTAACGCATACGTGGCGTATAGCTTATTGCAACAGAAGTAAACATATCCGATTGATCAGCCAGATGGGATGGAGCTAATTGATCGTGTGGAATATTAGGTGCGTAGTCCTTATCCTGGTCGATAATCGACCAATTGGTATTATTTTCCAATTGCTGATACCAGCTGTAAGAAGCGGCCAAATTGACCCGCATACCATGAATCAGATCAAAAGAACCATTAATAGCAGCATAATCTTTTTGGTATAACTTCATGTAATGATCTTTGAAGAAAAGAGCCGAGAACATATTTAAGGTGCGGTCGATACCATAACGGCTATTAAAGTCTTTACTTAACTGACCGCCGGAGACTGATATGGCAGCCCGGCTTTTGGGCGCGAAATTGATCCTGGAATTCAAGTCCCACATTAGTTTCTCACGGGCAAAGGCATATTGCACCATGGGTTCGATCCGTATTGATCGTACCGAATCAATTTTATGGCGGATGGTAAATTTTTGCTGATAGCTCCAACCATCCACGGCATTAAAGTCAACTTGTCCAAGTCCGATCAGGCCATGGTAGGTAATGCGTGTGCTGGAGTCGTTGGCGAAAAACGTATGACCCGATAAAAAGCCATCGGACACCTTGCTGAAAGCCGATCTCTTTTTCTTGGTTTTTGTAGTATCTATTTTTACTTCGGCCAGTTTAATGGAATCTTTGATTTCGAAACTTCGTAATTCATCGCCTGTTAAAGGAATCGGACGAATGCTTTCCCAATAGCTGGAATCGCGTTTGGTACTGTCTTTCTTATGGGTAATCTTGTAAGTGTTTTTGATCTCCAGCGATTCATTTTCATCTTCTTCTTTACGCGATTCTTTTTCTATCAATCGCGATAATTTGATCATTTCACGGTTCGACAACTCTTCTTTGGCCAGCAATTCCTCCATCTTCTTTTGCTGACGTGTCATTTCCTCCTCTTTTTGGGCTTGTTCTTCTTCCGCTTTTTTTGCCGCTTCTTCGGCTGCATACTGTTTCATCAAAACATTGGGCACAGGTAAGCTGGTGTTTAGAGCAATGTTGGAGTATTTAACAGACCCGGCATAACGGAAATCGGCCTTAACCCCAAATATAGAAGCCTTAACAATAAAGCGGTGACTGATGGGTAACCACGACCGCTCTTTTACCGGCGCATAAACCTGTTTGATGTTGATTTCTCCGAAAAATGCATCGTTGGTGACATCAATGGAGTGGATGTTCCACAAATTATCAACAATGTAGATATACCCGTTATAGGTTTGCTGACTTTTACGTTTGGGAATAACTTTAATTTTATTTACCGCTACATCACCCTCGTAAAAAAAACCTTCGTACATAAATTTGTAATGAGAAAAGGCATTGGGTGCCAAAGGTGAAATGGCCATGTCCTGGTGTGGCTCATAGAAACTATAGGTGATATACCCCATCACATCATCGTCGTTGGAATCGGGGAAAGTACTACGGGATGAAATAACGGTGTGGTTGTATTTATCGGGCGCAGTAAATTCGATTTCGTTCATCGATTCCATCGTATAGGTTTCGCCCACTTTAATATCCGGTGCTTCCTCATCCTTTTCCATCATTTTCTGAAACAGTTTGGGAATTTTCTTCATCAATAAACTCCCTTTGAGGTATACTTCAGCTTTGTATTGCTCGGTTTGACGCTGGTAGTAAGGGGCCAGGCTAATAGCTTTTCGCATAATGGGGTAAGCCGGATCTTCTCCGCCTGAGAATACCCTGACTTCTTTAATGCGGTATTCTTGTTTTTTCAGAACGATATTGTTGGTTACAAATTGATCCTGAACATGCACCTTTACTTCGTTTTTTTGGAAGCCTAATCCTTGAAAAATAATGGTGTACTGACCATTGGGTAGCTGTATTTCGTATTCACCCAAATCGTTGGTAGTGGTGCCGGTTGTGGTTTCTTTCAGGTAAATGGTGGCAAATGGAATTGAGTTTCCTTCTTCATCGTTAACGGTTCCTCTAACGCCTTGGGCTATTGAAATAACAGGTAACAACAAGAAGAATACAAACAAATAAATTTCTCGCATAGGTTAAGTGTTAAGATTACTGGTTTAAGCAATGCAAATTTATATAATTAAAATTAAATATAAATTTACGCGCTTACATCGTCATATATTTTCAATATAAGGCGAATAAGTATCAATAATAGTTACAGCAATCTCAACTAAAAAAAGTTTGTTTTTTGTTTAGAACTTCAAACTGAAGGAGTTGTTGATGGTATAAAACAATTGATCAACATCAGGTGGTACCAGGTTGTCGTAGTCGAAGCGAAGATACAGTGCGAATGAAAACTTCTTGGTGATTTTCACATTAAAGCGCGTTTCGCTCCAGATCCTGAAATCAGCCGGATCGGAGTAGTCCGGTTCGTAATAGGTGCTATGCGATAACGATGCATTTTGCGACATTTTCCAGTCGGTCGAAAGCATCGAACTGAATTTTACCAGGCTCTTGCGTCGTTCGTAGCTACTTGTTTCAAATAACTCATTCAGATAAATGGTGTAGGCCACCAGGAAAAGCGAAAACTTCTCTTTGTCGGCAATGTTAAAACGCGGACCACCACCCATAATGTGTCGGTGTTTTAACTGTTTTACCCGGTTATACTGATACTGGTAAAAAGCCTCGGCAATGATAATTTTCTCCGGCACCCAGTAGTTGTATTTAAACATCAATCCACCGTTGTTCACATTGCGCTCGTCGTCTACCTGGCTAAAGCCAATGTCCGACGAAAACAGATAAGTATTATCGTTGTCGTTGTACTGCAACTTAAAACGAGAACTGAGCTGCATTAAATCTTTGGTTGTGTGCACAAAATTTAATCCCAGGTTAACATCGCCTTGAAATCCTTTGTTGGGATTTTTAGTACGTCGCTTATCTATGCTGACAATTTGAGCAATGGATGATATACTTACCAGGGTGAACAGAACGATAATTAACGATTTCTTGTGCATGCAGACTTATATTTTAAGGACAAAAATAGAGTTTCTGTTGAGATGAGGAAAACAGAAATGCTTTCTTGATGAACTTCCTTGCGATTGGGCGAGAAAAAACTGTTGAAAATCATGAAATTTGTATGGATATAAAATCTAAATTTGTCAACAGTTAAGCTTAAGTAAAATCGCTTTTAAAAATAGTATAATGCCTAACATTTCAGATAGAGGACAACAGATGCCGGCTTCGCCAATTCGTAAATTGGTACCTTATGCCGAGGCCGCTAAAGCAAAAGGAACTAAGGTTTATCATTTAAATATCGGTCAGCCTGATATTAAAACTCCTGAAGTTGCTTTGGATGCTATTCGTAATATTGATATGAAAGTGGTTGAATACAGTCACTCGGCCGGTATTGTGAGTTATCGACAGAAGCTGGCTAAGATGTATCAAAACATCAATATCAATGTCGACGAAAATGAGATATTGGTGACAGCCGGTGGTTCAGAGGCCATTACTTTTGCTTTTTTAACTTGCTTAAATCCTGGTGATGAGGTGATAATTCCAGAGCCTTTTTATGCCAACTACAATGGCTTTGCTGTTTCGGCAGGAGTGGTTGTTAAGCCAATTCGTTCGAGCATTGAAGATGGATTTGCTTTGCCGGCCATTGAGGAGTTTGAAAAGATGATTACACCAAATACCAAAGCGATTGTTATCTGTAATCCGAATAACCCAACTGGCTACTTATATTCTCAGGAAGAAATGGATCAGCTGAAACAAATTGTTTTGAAGCACGATTTGTATTTATTCTCCGATGAGGTATATCGTGAATTTTGCTACGATGGAGAGAAACATATTTCGGCTATGCACCTTTCGGGAATTGAGAACAATGTGGTGATGTTTGATTCAGTATCGAAGCGCTACAGCGAGTGTGGTGTTCGAATTGGCGCTTTGGTAACTAAAAACAAAGCAATTCTGGAAACTGCCTTAAAATTTGGTCAGGCACGTTTGAGCCCTCCTGGATTTGGTCAAATTGCAGCGGAAGCATCATTGGATACCCCGCAAGAGTATTTTGAAGAAGTATATAATGAATACATCGATCGTCGTAACTTCCTGGTTGAAGGCTTAAATAAAATTGAAGGCGTATTTACTCCAATGCCTAAAGGAGCCTTTTATACAGTGGCTAAATTACCAATTGATGATTCGGATAAGTTTTGTCAGTGGATTCTTAGTGATTTTGCTCACGAAGGACAAACGGTGATGATGGCACCGGCCTCAGGTTTTTACAGTACCCCGGGTGCCGGTAAAAACGAAGTTCGCATCGCTTATGTACTTAACAAGGAAGATTTAGGCAATGCTTTGGATACTTTGGAAGCTGCATTAAAAGCTTATCCGGGACGTACACTATAAGTATTTTGTACCGATAAAATATAGGAAGCCAGGGTTTATACTCTGGCTTTTTTTATGCTTTTTATTAAATGCGATTTCCATGGAATTACAAGTGAGCATATTGAACTATCAGTGCTTTTTCTAACTTTGTACAAAACCGTGCACATTGAATATTGAATTATTTATAGCAAGAAAAATTGCTTCCGGAGGTTTGGTCGGTAAAAAACTGGCAGGCCCGGTAATAAAAGTAGCTACCTTAGGAATTGTATTAGGAATGGTCGTGATGATTTTATCATTGTCGATTGGTTTCGGTTTTAAGGGCGAAATTCGGGAAAAGATATCCGGATTTGCTTCGCATATCCAAATCATGAGCTACGATTACAATTACTCACCCGAAACAAATCCCATTAGTACCGATAAAACTTTGGAAACCACCGTTGGTTTAATTGATGGGGTAGAATACATGCAACGCTTTGCTACCAAGCCAGGCATTATCAAAGCCAAAGATGCGATTCAGGGCGTGGTGCTTAAAGGTGTGGGCGACGAGTATAACTGGGATTTTGTTCAATCGATTCTTACCGAAGGCCGTTTGCCAAATTATAGTGATAGTATACGATCCGATGAGTTATTATTGTCCACCGAGCTGGCAAATATGCTCAATGTAAAGGTAGGCGATAAGCTGCGAATGTATTTTATTCAGAATAGGACTTTAATGCGCCGTTTCGATATTGTGGGCTTGTATAACTCTCACTTTCCGGAGTATGATAAGCTTTATGCCTTTGTTGATATTAAACACATTCAGAAATTAAATGGCTGGAACGAAAACCAGGTGTCCGGTTATGAAATAGGCGTTGATCAATTTGACCGCATGCACCAGGTGAATGAAGAGATTTACTACCTGACGAGTGCCATGGTGGAAGACGATGGTTCTATGCTTCGTAATCGTACCATTGAGCAATTACAGCCACAGATTTTTGGATGGCTCGATATCCTGGACACCAACGTTTATGTGATTCTGATTTTAATTGTATTGGTGGCCAGTTTTAACATGATATCCGGTTTGTTAATACTCATTCTTGAGCGCACCAACATGATTGGAATCATGAAAGCCATTGGTGCCGAAGACTGGAAGCTACGTAAGGTTTTTATATACTTATCGGGCTTTATAATTGGTCGTGGACTTTTATGGGGGAATGCCATAGGTATATCCCTGTGTCTGATTCAAAAATACACGCAAATATTCACGCTTGATCCGGCAAATTACTACTTGTCAACCGTGCCAATTTATCTCAATCCCGTACATCTGGTATTGCTCAATTTAGGTGTGCTGTTGGTGACAATGACCATGATGCTTGGGCCAACTTACCTGGTGTCGCGTATACTTCCTGTTAAAGCTATTCGATTTAATTAATGCTTTGTCCGCTATGCGACGGCTTGTGTTCGTAATCGAACATTTATTGAGGATTTAACATTTGTTTAAGAATTTAATTATATTTTATTTTCTTAAAAATAACATGTCTTAATTCCTTGTTATGCAGTGTCATGGTGGGTTTTAGCTAAAACTGATTGAAAAAAAAATAACACTTTCTAAAAGATGGTACGGTTGTTGAGTTAACCCGGTCAAATACTTAATTAAGGTTTAAGTTAATAAATGGGACAAATGGCCGGGAACGCCCGGCCTTTTTTTATGCTCTGAATTTAGTGGCCTATAACTAGGAATAATCATCGCAATTAATTAACTTATTAACGTGAGTTCTAAAATTTAAATCGAACTCAGGTATAGAACAAACTAATGATTATACCAGTTACATTGTAAAGAAAAGGGTATGAAGACGGAGATTGATTTATTATACAGAGCGCTTACCAAACCACTTCCCGGACAGAAAGCACAGCGGCTGATGTCACCATCTGTGCGATTTACCAGCAACATCAAACATGATCATACAAAAGCACGCGTGAGCAGTGTACTAATACTTCTGTACAAGAAAAACAAGGAATGGTATATACCGCTTATTCAGCGCCCCAAATACGACGGAGCACATAGCGGACAGGTAAGTTTTCCGGGTGGCAAGATCGAGGAGGGCGACCGTTCGCTTTTGGATACTGCTCAAAGAGAAACCATGGAAGAAATAGGTGTGCCCCCTACGTCGCTTGAATTTATTACGCAATTAAGTTCCTTGTATATCCCGAATTCTAATTTTATGGTTTATCCACAGGTATGTGTCACTAAGCAGCAGCCTGATTTTATACCCGATTTAAGGGAAGTGGAAACCATTATTGAGGCACCTGTAGCAAAACTGTTATCTCCTTCAACCATTCATCGCTTTAAACGCGAAATTAACGGTGTACAGGTTGATGCACCATTTTATAAAATCGATGATTACGTTATCTGGGGGGCAACCGCCATGATTTTAAGTGAATTTTTATCGCTGCTGAAAAACTCTGATCTTTTTACTGATCGTCTATCACATTCTTATAGTGCGTGTAACGCTCCAGAATGTCGTTAACGTAATGGAAAGGCTCTTCACCCCGACAATACCCGTACTTTACCACCGGATCGTTATAAAATGATGGCTTGGACTTGTTAAGCAAATAATAATCCACGTTATCATCCCATTTATGCGGGTTTTTATTGTTCTTTTCAGCCAGGCGCATGGCATCTTCCACGTGGCCCGGACCTACGTTGTAAGAGGCTAAAACAAACTTAAGGCGTTCATCCGGATCTTCAATGACCTCTTTAAAACGCTTGTCGAGCCAGATTAAAAACTTCAATCCGCCCTGAATATTATCCTGGGGGGAGGTAATTTCTTTAACCCCAAAGGTCTCGGCAGTTTGTGGCATCAGCTGCATTAAGCCAATGGCACCGGCCCAGCTCTCAACCTCGGGCAGGAAACGCGATTCCTGATAAATCAATGCGGCTACCAGGCGCCAATCCAGATTATGCTTCTCGCACTCTTCCTTTATAATGGCATCGTAGTTTGATACACGACCACCTTTAATTGAGTGAAAGCTTGAATTAACCAGGTGCGTTGAACGCTTATTGATGAAATATTTGCGGTAAATGCGTTTGTATTGATTGGTCTTTTTGAAATTAATCAACCAGTTATCGATCACATCTTTTAAATCGGATGCATTGGGGCGCACCGCCCATCCAATCTTTTGCGGAAAGCTAACGGCTGTTTCCACATCAATGTTATTATAAAAGTTAAGGTTGATGCGGGCCAGGTTATCGTCGCAAACGGTATATGGAATTTCTCCGCTGGCCACCAGGGCAATCAATTGTTCCACTTCGTAATCGGGTATCTCAACAATGTTGATGCTGTCACCAATTTCGTTCCCAAGGCTTTTTAGGCGCGTTACATAGGCCGAATTTTCCTGCACGTAAATGGTTTTACCGCCTAAGTCCAATTGATTGCGTATTAATTGCTGCGCTGTGGTTTTTTCTTCGGGCTTTTGTTGCACCAGCACCTGGTGAGTTATGCAATGTGGTTCGGTAAACGTCACTTCATGACTCCGGTCGCGTGTAATGGTCAAGTTCATGGCGATTAAATCAACTTCGCCGCTCAGTAGTTTGTTAAAGTTGGCTTCAACATCATTGGAAACAACAATTTCGAGCTTTAAGCCCAAAGTGTTACTTAGTGCCTGCAATAATTCCAGCTGGTAACCCAGTGGGCGCCCCTTGTAAACAAAATAGTTGGTTGAATTATAATCTGTAACAACACGTATTTTTCCCCTTTCAACAATGTCGTTCAAATCAATCGAAACCTGTTCTTTTGATTTTTCTGATTTCGCCTTCTCACTATTAACCTGGCAACCCAGTGTTAATGCAGCCAATATGCCTATCAGTACTCGTAATCGCATAATAACGTGTTTAAAAACAGCTACAAAGATAATGTCTTGTACCGATTAAGTCATTAATTAGTTACTGTTAGTCATAAAAATTCCAGGAAACACCAAACTTCAGATTACGCGGATTGCCCGGGTATTGATAGCTTGAATAGTAAGGCTCGTCAGGATATCCCTGGTTCACATGATCGTATTTGATATAGATACGGGCACGTTTTAATTGCAGGTTAATAAAGGCATCAACAAAAGGGTAGTTGCCAACCTTTTTATCTTGCTGATTAACAAAAATTCCCGTTGCCGGCATGTATTTAGGTGCGTAATATTCGGTGTTGTACCTTAGGTCGAAACCAATCTGAAAATGTAAAACCTGGAACAGGGTATTTTCATAGAAAGTGGAATTGTAAAGGGCTAACAAAGGAACAGGAATGTATTTCTCGTCACTTGTGTATTGTAAAATGGCATCGTTAACACTGTGTATGCGACCCAGGATAAAGTGCTTCTTAAGCCTGATGTTCATTACCTGCAATACGGCGCTGGTTTGATCTGGTAAGCCGTTGTTTTGCCAGTAAATGTGTTCATTTATCAGGTTAATGCCTCCGCTTAATTCAAAGCGTCGTGTAGGAATGCGCATGCCTCCTCGGATACGAATGCTTTTGGTCTGATTAAAATCCTCATCCCATTGAAAGTGATTGGAGTTATACTGGTTCTCAAATAATTCGGGTTGCTGGAAATAAATGCCTCCATTGGCAAATAATCCGGCCGTATCTCTACCAACGCGAAACTGAGAGTTAAGGCTTCCGGTTATCTCTGAGTCACCTGTTCGGTAGCCCTGGAAATATAACTTGGCTCCGGCGTTCCACCAGAAATTTTCTCCCAGGTTCTTGAATATCTGACCCCCAATGGCCGTGTTGATCAAAGAAGTGTCGCGTGTATGATATTGATATGATTTATTGCCATCATCATCTTTCAGCTCTTTTATTTTACCCGGGTATTTATAGAGCATTACTTCATTGGTGATATAAGCTCGAAGCCCGAATTTTAATAATGAGTTGGCCTCTTCGTTAAATTTAATCTGGAATGTATTGGTTATTTGCTGGAATGATGTACTATCGCGGGTTTGAATGGTATCTATGGGTGATTCACTATAGAATGGGTTATCTGCTTCTGTGTAAGTAGGTAAGTTGTTGATGCTGTAAAGGCGCTCTCCTTGTTCGTATTTTAAAGTGTGATAAACGGTACTGACCGGCAGCTGCGTTACAGTTGAATCCTTTCCTTTTACATCAATGTTACCAATGGATAAAGAGTGGTTGTAAAAGAATTGTAAATGATCGATGTTGTTATTAGCGTCACTGGCCGAACTGTTACCCGCAAAATTCATGGGAACTTCTGATGGATCCAGTTTGTGAAAATCAATATCGGGATTATTGTTCTTTATACCACCATTTTCCTGATTTTCAATTTTGGTGTAAACGAATGCCGTATGCATGTTGTAACGCTTACCATTGTAACTGCTCCAAAATTTGAAATTCTGATTTTCGGCTTTTTGACCCTGATATTGTCCGATTGATGAACTTAGGTGATACGACAAACCAACATTGGTGGCTTTATTTACATTCTGTGTGTAAAGTGCTGTAATATACTCTTCCGATTGCCTTTTGGGCGATCCGAAATGGTAGGTCACATTTACATAGGGGGTTTTTGTATTGTAATAATTGAGCTCATGCGGATGAGGAATATAAGCCAGCAGGGAGTTATAAAAGATGTTTCCGTAGTAGCGCTGCTGCTCATCAAAAATCATCGATTGGTAGGCCGAACCTAAATTGCCCAGATAGTTTTGAGCAATACTTTCCTTGAATATTGGATTGAAAACCTGATAACCGGTTGATAAGGTATCAACAGCCACCGTATCGCTAAACGTAAAATGGTCGGTTAAACGCCAGGCACGCACATCAGGCGGAATGCTTTCTGTTTTGGCTCCTTCTTCTTCGCCTTGTGATTGATCCATCTGGCCCGGACCGCCCATGGTACGCTGAGCAACAAGCGCCGAAGACAGACTTAAACTTATTAATAGGGTAGTAAGGTATTTGTTGAAAATGACTTTCATGTTGTATGAAGCAAGTGGTTGAGTTGTTTTTTTGTTTCGGGTTCACCTCAATTATTGAACCAAAAGCAAATATAGCCAAAAAGTTTTCAAAAAAATGGCATTAGCCAGGAGCTGAAGATAACAAAGAAGCGGTCTGAAAACGGAGAAAGTTCATTGAGCGGAGTCGGGATGAAAAATAATTGACCTTGATAATCAAGTGTTAATCACATCGACCCCGCTCAGTGAAAGTATATTATAAGCTTACGAAGAAACTCCGTTACTTTTATTTTTTCCTCAATACGATGTTGACCTGAACACCGTTAAAGTTCCAGTGTTCCCTGATTTTGTTTTCCAGGAAGCGTTTGTAAGGATCTTTAATATACTGTGGCAGGTTGCAGAAGAACGCAAAAGTTGGTGAATGCGTTGGCAACTGCGTTACATATTTAATCTTAATGAATTTACCTTTTGTTGATGGTGGTGGAAACTTATCAATAAGCGGCAATAAGGTTTCGTTCAACTTCGAGGTTGTAATCTTCGTTTCTTTGTTTTCGTATACCTGCAAGGCCTCTTCGATGGCGCGGTGGATGCGCTGCTTGGTAGTAGCCGAGGTAAATACAATCGGAAAATCGGTGTAAGGTGCCATGGCTTCGCGCACCATTGTTTCAAACTTCTTAACCGTGTGGGTATCTTTTTCAATTAAATCCCACTTGTTAACCAATACCACAATACCTTTTTTGTTGCGCTGAATCAGGTTGAAAATTTTCTGATCCTGAGCTTCAAAACCACGGGTGGCATCAATCATCAACATACAAACATCTGAGTTCTCGATGGCGCGAACCGCTCGCATCACTGAGTAAAATTCCAGATCCTCGTTTACCTTCGATTTTTTGCGTAGTCCGGCAGTGTCCACCAGGTAAAAGTCGTGACCGAATTTATTGTAGCGCGTAAAAATAGAATCGCGCGTAGTACCCGAAATAGGGGTTACAATGTTGCGCTCTTCGCCAATAAAAGCATTGATAATGGATGATTTACCGGCATTGGGACGACCTACAATGGTAAACTTCGGCAAGTCCAGTTCCTGCTCGTTTTCATCTTTAGGGAACATCTTCACCAGCTGATCAAGAAAATCACCTGTTCCGGCGCCATTGATGGCCGAGATAGGGAAGAGGTGCTCCAACCCTAAAGCATAAAAATAGCTCGATTCGGTAATGCGCTCATTGTTATCCACCTTATTAACCACGGTTAATACCGGCTTTTGCGAGCGACGCAGCAAATCGGCTACACCTTCGTCGTAGTCGGTAATACCGGTGGTAACATCAACCACAAACACCACAATATCGGCTTCTTCGATCGCGATAATTACCTGTCGGCGGATGGCCTCTTCAAATATATCATCGGAATTGGTTGCATAACCTCCGGTGTCGATCACCGAAAAATCAACGCCATTCCAAAAGGCTTTACCATAAAGACGATCGCGGGTTACTCCGGCCTCTTCATTGACAATTGCCTGACGGGTTCCTGTTAATCGGTTAAAAAGCGTTGACTTACCTACATTGGGGCGGCCAACTATTGCAACTATATTTCCCATGATGATTCTTCTTTTTGTATTCGGGGCGGCAAAGGTAATTAAACTACTGCTATACACCAATTTTAATTATACCCTCTGTCCTCCGATCTATATCTTTCTTTCTATTGCGTGGCTTCTGACTTTGGCTCTATTAGCTTTCTTCTATTTGATCGTTGCTTAGTTCGACTTGCTTGGAGCTTACTTCGACTTCGTTGGAGCTTACTTCGACTTCGCTCAGCAAGCGACTTCCGTCCCCAGTCTTCGGTCTTCCAACCTTGGTCTGTTTTTCGATCTTATTTTTACTTACTTCGACTCCGCTCAGTAAGCAACTTCAGTCTTTCGTCTTCAATCCTCCGTCTGTTTTCTTCTATTTCGTCTTTGCTTACTTCGACTCCGCTCAGCAAGCGACTTCCGTCCTTGGTCTTTTCCTCTACTTCAACTCGTAACCATGGCCACGCAGGAAGTTATCCTTATCGCGCCAGTCTTTACTTACCTTTACATAGGTGGTTAGGTTCACTTTTTTCTTAAAGAAAGCTTCCATATCTTTACGGGCTTCGATGCCCACCCATTTAAGCTTCACACCTTTGTGGCCGATGATAATGCCTTTTTGCGATTCGCGGGCCACGTGTATAATGGCTCTTATTTCGATGCGATCCTTCGATTCTTTAAATTCTTCCACCTCTACCTCTACCGAGTAGGGGATTTCTTTCTTGTATTGCACCAATATTTTTTCGCGGATTATTTCGGTTACAAAAAAGCGCTCCGACTTATCGGTGATGGATTCTTTATCGAAATAGGGTGGTGAATCGGGCAATAACTCGATGATGCGGTCAAACAGGTTTTGCACATTAAACTTATGCAGGGCCGACATGGGGTACACCTCGGCATTGGGCAATTGCTGTTTCCAGAAATCCATGATATCATCCAGCTTGCTTTGGTCAATCAGGTCGATCTTATTGATCACTAACAACACCGGAATATCTGTTTTCTGAACCGAGCTCAGGAAATCATCATTCTTATCCGGTTTTTCAAACGTATCGGTCACATAAAGAATTATGTCGGCATCGGTTAAAGCCGACTTGGAGAACTTCAACATCGACTCCTGCAGCTTGTAATTAGGTTTTAATACCCCCGGCGTATCCGAAAATACAATTTGGTATTCGGGTTTATTAACAATGCCAAATATACGGTGGCGGGTGGTTTGTGCTTTCGAGGTGATAATCGATAAACGTTCGCCCACTAACTCGTTGGATAAGGTTGACTTACCCACGTTAGGATTACCTACAATATTTACAAAGCCTGCTTTATGTGTCATAGTTGTTTTGATTTCTGCCGCGAAGATACGATTAAAAACTTAGAGAAGAGACAGGAGGGTATAGTTTAGGCTTTTTTGAGCGTGCCAGATCTTTGACGAAAGATATTAAGAACTCAGAAATGAGTGGGCCTTCAATCTACACGGTGTAAGTTGTGCATGATATTAAAAACGACCTGTTCATCGAGTGCCGTCGAGATGAAAATTCTATAAGCACCACTATTTATAAATAGGCACAGTAATAATTAATTGTAGGAAGCAATTATCCTGATCAATTCGATTTCAAAAATTAAACAACCGGAATTCTCGGGTTTAATTTAACAGCTCTTATTACTCCCAATTGGGTGAATATATGCCCCAATACACCAGAAAAACGCCCCAATGGTATTTAAAACAACCCCAATGCCCCGGGAATATTCCCCAATCAAACGAAAATATGCCCCATTGGTGTAAGAATTGATACAGGAAGGGCTAAAAAAGCCATAGGACAGCTAGAAAACAGCACAGGAGACTATGATATTGATGCAGGAAAGCCTGAGTATGCCACATGAAAGGGAAAAAAATACCCAAGGGTTGAATTATTGGCATAGACGTGCGAAATCTCCAGGTATTTTAAAATGTTTTATCAACATAATGATGTGTTAATGAAAATTAATGATAAATTGCATGCACTTAAGCGACATTGGATTGTGGGGTTGGGGTTAAGTGAAAATACACGGTGATATAAAGCGGGTATAAGTACCTTTTATATTGAGTAGTTACAAGCCATTAGAAAAAACAAACATTTATGAATAAAGTTTTACTTATTGGAAATGATATAAACAACATTAATAATTCTACAAGCTGGGAAGATTTACTTAAACGAATTGTAAAAATTAGCGGAAACAATATTAATGTTTCGACTGAAAAGCCATTTCCACTTCTTTATGAAGAAATATATCTAAAAGCTCTGAAATCTAGCAATATTGATGAAGACGAACTTAAATCACAGATTGCAGATATAATTGGAGAGATTGAGCCTAATGAGATTCATGATGCATTATTAAACTTAGACGTGAAAGATTATGTCACAACTAATTATGACTATGTTTTACAGAAAAGATTATTAGGAAATCAGAAGACAGACATTCTTAAAAATAAGGGTGTGATAAGAGAGACTAAATACAGTGTGTACAGACATAATCGAATAGAAGATAAAAGATTTTGGCATGTTCACGGAGAGATTAATGTTCCTAAAAGCATAACTTTAGGATTTGAACATTATGGCGGACAGTTACAACAGTTTAGAAATTATACAGTTTCTGGCACTAGTTATAAGAGTAAAAAGACAAGCCCTTTATCACTTCATAAGAGATTAAAAGAAAATATTGTAACTAATGAATCATGGATTGACTTCTTCTTCAAAGACGAAATTCATATTTTAGGGTTAAAGCTAGGATATGTTGAAACGGACTTGTGGTGGTTGCTGACAAATAGAGCAAGGTTTCAATTGGAAAAATTAAGTCAGCACAATAGCCGAATAATTTACTATTGCCCAGAAAAATATAAGGACGAACATAAGACTTCCATTATGGAGGCTAATAATATTGAAGTGAAATTCATCAAGTTAGAAGGGAAGAAATTTTATAAAGAATCAATAAAAATGATAAAGAACGGCTTGTGACAATGGCTCATAAAGCATAGCTTACCGCAGGCGCAACACAAGCCAACGCTTTATAGGCGCATCCGTTAACAACCATTAATAATGAGAAAAGCACTTTTTATAATAGCAATGATCACCTTAATTTCTTGTGAAACGAGAAAAGTGAAGTACTCTGGACTTAATGATCTTGTTGTAGGTATTCAACAAATCGTGCTATATGAAAATGGGACATTCTATCTTGAATTAGGGGCTGGTGGTGTTGAAGGAAAATATCAGAAACAAAATGATACGGTATTTCTTGATTATCAAATTAAACCTGAAGGATGGCCGGATAAATTATTATTGACAGCAAGATATATTGAAACCATTCATGAAAAAGATCGCCGAAAAAATATTAAGATTGACAGAGCATTAGATAATTCAGAAATAACAATTCATGCAATGAACAAAATTGAAGAATTTAAGAAGAAGGAAAAATTTGGAGCAGATTCACAATTATCCTACACTGGAATTGCTGATTCAAACATGTTACCGATTCTGACTGAATTAATAAATAAATCAGCAGATGATTTTAAGGAAGTCGCATTGACTGACAAGCCAACAGAAAGTGAATATCAGAAGAAAATTAGAATTGGATTAAAACGGTTCTCAGAATTTTACAATGACATAGATACAGAAGACAGAGAACGTATTTGTTGCTATTATGAAGAGTTAATGGACATTGTTGGTCTTGAAAGTTCCGACGGACAATTAAATGTTTTTATGTACGGTTTTGACCCAACAGAATAAAAAACGGTTGTCAATAATGGATAATAAAGCATAGGCTTTCTTCAGGCGCAACACAAGGCAACGCTTCATAACCGAGTCGTTGCGCCACATTAAAATATGATAGCAATGAGACAAAATATAGTATTTATAATTTTCTTGATATTAGGCTTAATTTCATGTGAAAAAGATGAAACCTATCCTGAGATTAAATTGAGACTGCAAGGTGAAAGCCTTAAACTTGTTGAAGGTGCTAATGATGAATTAGAATTAAATGTAGAGTTATCCAATACATATAATTCAAATATTGTCTGTTATATTGATTATGGAGATTACAATGGAGAATTAGCACAATCAATATTTTCAGACACGACAGAGAATTTAACATTACTGAATTTTAACGGAAAATATCATTTTGCAAAAATGATCAATGTAAATTCTGGCGAAAGAGAGAAAAGTATTAAACTAAGGTGTAAAGATAACAATTGGTATAGAGGTGGAGAGGATATTAAGTTGAGACTTTTAACAAGCAATAATAAAATATTAGTACATGATTCAATTGAAGTAGAGTTTGTGGAAAATGAACCTAAACCAATTATTGGATTCCTTTACAATTGGGATGGTGATACCGTTATGGTTAAGAATAAACTCACAGGAGGAGGTATTCCAATGACATTTGCATCGAATATAGGTATGCAATTTAAACCCAAAGTTTATCTAAGTTTTAGTGGATCAGCAATTCGAGAAACTCATTACTCAGCTCCTGATTTTATCATACTTGAAAACAGCATAAGCTATAGTTTCTCGGATAACCCTTATGTTTTCACAATTATTGCGTCCGCAAATTACCATCCTGAAAAAACAATTATAGTGACAATTGATTCGA
Source organism: Carboxylicivirga sp. (assembly GCA_025210475.1). Taxonomy (GTDB): domain Bacteria; phylum Bacteroidota; class Bacteroidia; order Bacteroidales; family Marinilabiliaceae; genus Carboxylicivirga. The sequence goes on from JAOARW010000029.1 coordinate 100,541, forward strand.
TTCAAAATGGAATTGTGGCTGATTACAAAATAAATAGTCAAAACTTTGGTAATTTTTATAAAGTGAGAATCCGGGAATAAAGTAACGTGGCATACTACCGTAGTATAAAACAATAGGAGTTCGTTAATTGTCATACGCTTTATTTACACAACATTGTTTGCCATATGGTAAATGTTTAACCCAAAATCATATAAGCCATGAAAACAGCAAAATTTATTTCCGTATTACTAAGTGTGATTTTCATTTTTAGTTGTGAACAAGACGAATTGGAGAATTCACGAATAACAACAGCTGAGCTGAGTGGTATTGAAGCGAGCAAAGCCGTATGTGGTGGATCGATTAATTATAAGGGGATTTTACCTGTATTATCGCGTGGAGTTTGCTGGAGTGAACAGCCAGACCCAACGCTGGATAATGATTTTACCAATGATGGTAAAGGAATAGGCGCTTTTGAAAGTGTAATCACTAATATAAATGCCAGGAAACAATACTTTGTAAGAGCCTACTGCACTACTGCAAATGATACCATATACGGTAATCAGTTAGAATTTACAACTATTGATTTTATACAGTTTGCCAGCGATGTTAGCTATGGCAGTGTTCGCGATATTGATGGCAATGAATACAAAACCATTCAAATAGGCGACCAGGTTTGGATGGCTGAAAACCTGAAAACAACAAGGTATCAGAACGGCGATCCCATTGAACACCTTACCGATCTAAATAAATGGGGGCATTTTCAGATTAATTATGGTGCATATATCTATTACGATAATGACACATCCAATAAGGCTATTCATGGAGCCCTCTATAATTGGTATGCAGCTTCCGATTCTCGAAACGTAGCACCTGAAGGCTGGCGCGTTCCAAGTAGTGCCGATTGGCAAGAATTGATTGATTATTTGGATCCCTATTTGAATAAAAAATATGGATATAAGTTGCGTGAAACAACTTCTGCCCACTGGTACTTAGATACCCAAATGTTTTATGCCTCAACAAATAGTACTGGTTTTACGAGTATACCTTCAGGTAAAGTTGTCCCGGGTGAATTTATGGACAAAGGAGGGGCTTGGGCCTACTATTGGACCAGTACAGGAACTTACGATGGTTCGAATTGCATTTACCTTCTGAATGATATTACAATAGATCAGATGCAGCCAAATGCAAGAGGATTTAGTATTAGATGTATAAAGAATTAAGATCATCAGGAATAATGGTTGCTCTCAAAGCCATGGAAATTGGTTTTAAACCACAAATACCACCAATTAACGCAAATTGTTCCGCACAGCGGAACTAAAAATTAGTGTAATTTGTCAAATTTGTGGTTGAAAAGTAAAATTGTTCTCTAAGTATTTTTAAAAGCGAAACCCCTGCTCACAAAGCGCTAATTGCATACCGATCAGAAAATAAATTTGAACACATGAAACGAGCCATGAGTAAAAGTTCTCACACGGGAGGATGATTATTTTTCAGGCGAGTTCCATATGACAATTGAAAGAAAATTTAATCATATGAAAAAACTAATTATTCTATTTTGTCTATCGATATTGTTCGTACATAATAGCAAAAGTCAGTACGAAACAGTTGTATTTTATGATGGCGATAATAAAATTGTAAGCGAGTCAGAAGCGATAAAACAAATAAAAGTTACAAAAGCAGGCAGCAGCCAATTCAAAGTAACCACTTATCAGAAAAAGAAAGGAAGTTGGTCTAAAACTCCTGAGAAACAAGTAGCGAAGATATTAAATGATTCAACGATCAGATTAGAAACGCGATCAAAAGAATCAGGCTTAGAAATTATCAATAGAGTTTACACCTATAAAGACGACTATTATCAATTTGTGGACAAAAATAAGGAAGGAGAGCTTCAGAAGTCGGGTTTTTCCAAAACATTAATCCCTCTGCACCTGGAAGGTGAACTAAAATATTATCGGTCGGCAGATGATATATATCGGATTGAAACATACTCCAATAACCAAATGATCAGCAATAAAAACTGGCTGGAGTCAGGTGAGCGGTATGTGGATAATTATTATTTCTATGTTGACGAACTACCGGAATACCCAGGCGGTGAAAAGGCGTTAAGAAGAATGATTGCACAAAACCTGAGATTCCCTGAAGTGGCTCAGTTAAACGGGATACAAGGACGTGTGTATATAACCTTCATTGTTAACGAGGAAGGAAAAGTGACAGACACGGTTATCGCACGAGGAGTTCATACGGCTTTAGACAACGAGGCATTAAGGGTAGTAAATCAGATGGCAACATGGAAACCCGGCAAGCAGAATGGTAAATTGGTAAAGGTGTGTTATACCATTCCCATTAATTTTGTATTGAACTAAGATGCGAGGGGGTAAGTAAGGCATGTTAATTGATGATGCATGGTTTTGAGTGTTCCTGCATATGATTAACAGCAATTAGGAGGATATTATCAGGTGTTTAGATTATTATTTAAATAGGTGATTACGGCCGCTACGAACTGTGCTCTTGCATGAAAGTTTCATTATATGGAAACTATTCTTTAGCTTTGTATTGAAAGAGGAACTTGGCATGAAACCGAAGTTTGAAGTTATATTTTTAGACGAAGCCATTGATTTCATTGACAGTTTAGACAATAAGTCGCGCAATAAAGTCTTTTATAATATAGACAAGGCTAAATATGTAAATGATCCAAAACTTTTTGAGAAACTGGAAGGAGAGATTTGGTATTTCAGGACAAAGTTTTTGACGCTTCAATATCGTTTATTTGCATTCTGGGATAAGACCGAAAAGATAGAAGCATTGGTGGTGGCTACTCATGGTTTGGTAAAGAAATCAAACAAAGTATCAAAATCAGAAATTGAAAAAGCCGAGAGAATAAGACAAGAATATTTTAAATACAAAACGCGTTAATCATGGACAAGAAGGGGAAGATGAAAATGATGACTTTGGATGCACTAAAAGATAAACATCTGGGGAAGGTTGGTACACAGGAGCGCGATGATTATGAGTTCGAGCTTAAGGTGGAGGTTCTTGGAGAAGTGATTAAATCAGTAAGAAAAGAACGTCATTTAACCCAGGAACAACTTGGTGAATTAATTGGAGTGAATAAATCGCAGATTTCTAAGTTGGAACGAAATACAAAAAACGTTACCATAGAGACTATCTTAAAGGTGTTTAGAGCTTTAAAGACAAATATTAAGTTTTCGATAGAGAAGATGGATGATAACTACGGTATTGCATAGCCAACAATTACGATACTAATATTAAAAATCAGTCAGACAACTGCGATTGTACATTAGCTAAAATCTGCTTTTGCTTATAATAATCGCAACTTCGCTTACGGCTCATTTTGAATAACAATTGGTATAATGTATTTTCGCAGCTGGTTTTTATAAAGAACACAATTAATAAAAATAATCAGATGAACAAAATTAGTTATGCCCTTGGGATGAACCTGGCGCAAAATCTTAAAGCTTCAGGTATCGAGACGGTTGAATATTCAGAATTTACAAAAGGGCTGGAAGCTGCTTTTGAAGGTAAAGAAACTCAAATGTCAGCGGAAGAAGCTAATCAAACATTACAACAGTTTTTTGGTGAGTTACAGGCTAAGCAAGCCGAAGCAGCTATTCAGGCTGGTAAAGACTTTTTAGCTGAGAATGCTAAAAAAGAAGGCGTGGTTACTTTAGAGAGTGGCTTACAGTACGAAATTATGACAGAAGGTAACGGAGATAAGCCTGCTGCTACTGATCAGGTTGAGTGTCATTACCACGGTACTTTAATCGACGGAACGGTATTCGATAGTTCTGTACAGCGCGGTGAGCCTGCTGTATTCCCGGTTAACGGTGTAATCCAGGGATGGGTTGAAGCATTGCAGTTAATGCCTGTTGGAAGTAAGTGGCGCTTATTTATTCCATCTGATTTGGCTTATGGTGAGCGTGGTGCTGGTCAGCAAATTGGACCTCACACAACACTTATTTTCGAAGTTGAGCTTTTAGCTATTAAGTAAGGCCTGCCTTATTTAAAGCTCTTAGATTTCAGACTCACGATAAAGGCCGGTTTCAGTACTCGAACGTTTGCAACCGGTCTTAAATAAGTCCTTAAGAAATTTTGACTAACTATAATTTAATATTCTAAACAATTTACGGATGAAAGTAACAAAACTACTAGCTGCTGTTACGCTGATTATCGCAGTAATGGCATCGTGTACTAAGGTACCGAACACCGGCAAAATGGAGTTTGCAAACCAAACCGATAGTGTGAGTTATGCACTTGGTTATCTTCAGGCTGCTAACCTAAAACAACAATTTGAGCGTTGGCCATTGGAAGTCGATTCAGCTACTTGTGTAAAATTGGCAGGAGCGCTAGGTAAGGCTGAAATGAAAAAAGCCAACCTTGAGCACCTTGAAGGTATGTTCAATGAAATTGATGAAGCTGCTTTTATGAAGGGTTTCATGAATGAGTTTGCTTATAATAAATCGTATTTCACCGAGATGTCGGCTGATATGTATTTGCGTAAGGTAATGGAAGTTATCCGCAAAGAAAAAGATGCTGAGCGAGTTGAAAAAGCGGCTGCTAACCTGGCTGAAGGACAGAAGTTTTTGGAAGAAAATGCAAAGAAAGATGGCATTATGACAACCGAAAGTGGTCTTCAGTATGAAGTATTAAAAGAAGGTAAAGGTGCCATCGCAACGACTTCTGATCGTGTGAAGTGTCAATACCATGGTACTTTATTGGATGGTACTGTTTTCGATAGCTCAGTAGAGCGCAAAGATACAGCTCAATTTGCTGTAACAGGTGTTATCAAAGGCTGGACTGAGGCTTTACAGTTAATGCCTGAAGGAAGTAAGTGGCGCTTATACATCCCTGCTGAATTGGCATATGGAGAGCGTGGATCGGGTGCTAAAATTGGCCCTAACTCAACACTTATTTTCGACCTTGATTTAATTGAGGTAGTGAAGAAGAAGTAAGGTTAACGTACTTTAAATAAAAATAGCCCAGGAGCAACTTGCTCCTGGGCTATTTTTATTTAAACGTGAGTTCGATGTAAGAAGTAATACTTAAATCCGCAATATGCATTAGAAAATCTATTACACATTGAAATTGCTTCAAAACAAGTCACTTCGTTGCTTCATCTCAACTCACCATAACGGTGCTATGTCTCATCTCGATAAAGCCTTGTTTTATTACACTTTCAATGTTCTTGACGATGTTCTAATACATATACTCTATTAAAAAACAAATTTAAGCAACTCTTTTTGGTGAGCTATTACTATTTTTTTCTCTCGGGTCAGTACATATATAATCCTTTCTATATGGTGTTTTACTATTGACAACACTATATACTGTTCG